>CALHPJ010000001.1 GCA_938036345.1 uncultured Thermofilaceae archaeon
CCGGTACCTGGCGATGCTGATTACGCGCTCGGGCCTGAACGTCCCCTCAGCGTCGATGTAGAGGGCCTTACCCGACAAACCACCCCGCTCACGCGGAAGCTGAACCATGACAGCGAGCTGGTGGCAAAGCTGAGTCTTACCAGCCCCAAACTCCCCTATGAGCTCTGTAATAGCCTTTGTTTCGATGCCGCCTTCAAGCAAGTCGTCGAGGGCTTTTACCCCGGTTGAAATATAGGCGATGTTCTTCCTTTCCTCGTAAAACTCTCTGGCTGTGACGAAGATTTTCCCGTAGCCGAGTAGTTTCTGGGCTGATCGGATGATGCTCATTGCCCGCTCCTCTGAACCCAGAATCTCGGCAAGGTCATGGGCCGATGCGAAAGCTATGTCTTTCACTGAATAGAAGCCGGCCTGCTTTAACTTCTGAGCCGTAATTTTTCCCACTCCCTCGAGGTCTTCTAGTTCAAGCTCTTCTAAGCCGGCATCTCTCTCGCTTATGCTTTCGAGCTCTTCTTCATCCTCCACAGATGGTCTCTCGCGAGTGCCCATTAACACCGAACTAGCGTGCGCTCTAATGACTTAAAGGTTTCGGACAATTAATGGAGCGAAAGTGAAACATCTAACTGACAGGCAAAACATATATGGCCGGTCTTCAGCGTAAGCGGCAGTGGTAGAGCTAACCAAGGACGAAGAGCGCATCCTTAACGGGGAGAGAGGGGAGTGGCTAGCTAAAGCCATGCAAACCATTGTTAAGGTGGCGGAAGCCCTTGAAGCTGAGAGGCTTGTGGAAATTTCAGGCGCGCACATCTCGGGTATATCATACAAGAACCTGGGTTTAGAAGGAGTGGACTTCATCGAAGAAATGGCCGGAAGCGGATTAAGGTTCACAGTTCCAACAACGCTTAACCCTGCCGGTTTTGATATAGCCAACTACCGGGACATGGGGGTAAGCGACGAGGTTTATACACTGCAGCTGCGTGTCATTAAGGCCTTTGAATGTATGGGTGCGCGCGCTATGCTTACGTGCACACCATACCTATACTCGCCTCCAAGATTCGGGGAGCACCTAGCTTGGGCTGAGAGCAACGCCGTACTCTACGCAAATAGTGTATTGGGAGCTAGAACGAACCGCGAGGGAGGGCCGCTGGCACTTATGGAGGCTGTTGTGGGTCGGGCACCTTGTACAGGTCTTCACCTCAAAGAGGAGCGGCTGCCAACGATATCCGTCGACTTGGGCGAAGTTAAGCGAGAGGTGGAAAGAAAAGGCTACTACTCCGTTCTGGGGTACGTAGTAGGAGATTTGGTTGGATCCGGAGTTCCAGTTGTGCTTAACCCCCCGGCCGGACTGCGTGAGCCGAAACTGCAGAGGTTGTTCCTTTCGGCAGTTGGAGCCTCGAGCTCTGTGGGTTTACTGTTGATTGAGGGAGTGTCGCCTGAGTTTAAGCAGCCAAGGGGGGTAGAGGTTATACGCCTGGGGGTGGAAGACCTTCGAGAAGCTGTGGATAGGTGGAACGCAGAGGAAACCGATGCTATCGTCTTGGGGTGCCCCCATTTATCCCCTAGCGAATTGGCTGAAGTGTGCGCACGTGTAAAGGGCAGACGGGTCAAGCGCCGGGTAATCCTCTTCACTTCGAGGTCCTGTGTATCCAAAGTGCCTTGGGTGCTTCGGAAGCTTCGGGAATCTGGAGTAGAGGTGTACACTGATACGTGCATGGTGGTATGCGACTTGAGAAGAATGGGCATTCTTTCGTGCTCAACAGATTCTGCTAAGGCTGCGTACTACCTGAGTAGTCAGGGCTATGCCGTTTCCTTGGCTCCTCGAGAGGTTTTAATGAGTAATCTTCTCTCCTAGCTCGACGCCCATCACTACGGGTGCAAACTAACATTAAAGAAGCACCGTTACTAGGACAGCTTAGGCGAGTTCAGGTGGAGCAGCTGATCAAGGTGCACGGCAGGGGTTTAGTTGAAGGTAAAGCAATAGCCTCCCTGTTAATCAGCGAAGAGCCAATTTCTTTCTACGGCGGAGTCGATCCCGATTCAGGCAAGATAGTTGAAAGAGGGCATGAACTCCACGGTGAGAGCGTAGCTGGGCGATTGCTCGTATTCCCCTATGGCAAAGGAAGCACGGTGGGGTCATACACACTGCTCAGGCTCGCTAAGAGAGGTAAAGCGCCGGCGGGAATAGTTAATCTGCAAAGCGAGCCGATAATAATCATTGGCTGCATGCTCGGAGGGATTCCCTTGATGGATAGGCCTTCTCCAAACCCGTTAAAACTAAAAAAGTTGCTACAGGGGAGAACAGCAAAGATAACTGTTAAGGGGAAGGAAGGTTTACTGGAGGTGTCCCTAGATGTGCGAAGTAAGGAAGGCGATTCTTGAGCGAATAGCAGAGGAGGTGCGCAGGTGCACTCGCTGCCCCCTCCAAGCATATAGAACTCGCGCGGTACCGGGAGAGGGGAACCCGTGTACCAATGTCGTGTTAGTTGGAGAAGCGCCCGGCTTTAACGAGGATCTACAGGGGAAACCATTTGTCGGAGCTGCGGGTAACCTGCTAAATGAGCTGCTCAAAGTGGCTGGGCTAAGCAGGCAAGAAGTGTTCATAACGAATGTTGTGAAATGCAGACCTCCCGGTAACAGGGACCCTGAGGATTCCGAAATCGCCGCCTGCGAGCCCTACTTGATAGCCCAGCTTAAAGCTATCGAGCCTAAAATAATTGTAAGCCTGGGAAGGCACAGTACTCGCCTGTTTTTCCGGTTAGCTGGTTTAGATTTTTCCTCTATTATGCAAGTAAGGGGTGAAGTGAGAAGAGTGGCTTTCAATGGAAGCGAATATCTGCTGCTGCCGACTCTGCACCCTGCTGCGGCACTGTACAACCCACGCTTGAGGGGTTTAGTAGAGGAGGATTTTCGCCTCCTCGGTGAACTGAGTGGGAAGGGGAGGGGGCTTGAAAGGTGGCTATATGGATAGCTCGGTTGAAAAAGCCAAAAAGCTAAGAGCGCTTGTGGAGATGCTAGATGGCTTTAGGGTTGGGCGTGTTACAGACCCTGGCAAAGTTGAACGGCTACTCCGGGAACTAAGCATAAGGCTTCCTTACTCGTGGGATGACTTGAGAAGCGATATGGAGGCCATCATCAAGCTTCCAACAACCTCCGAAGATTATGGAAGGATTTCTAAAATGGATAGCATTTCGAAAAAGCTGAGCTTTATTAACGTGGTACTGCTTATCAGCGCGATCGCAGTTTACATACTCGCCCTCAGGTACAATAGCGCCACTATGTATGCAGCCGCGCTATCCGTTATAGCTACTTCGCTCGTGCTTGTTTACGTCGCTTACTACTTCAGGGTCTATGCGAACTACAAAATGCTGGCGATTTACGTCGAAAAAGCAGACGAGTTGGAGAAGCTGGGTGTTAGGATTAAAGCATGCGTCGAATACCTTTTGCGGCTGTTAAAAAGGGAATTAAAAGCATCCGGCTATAGGCTTGAAAGATACAGCTTAAAACTATGGCTAGCCGACTACGCGGGTATCCGAGTGATAAAAAAACCCGCGCGTTTTTCCCCCCGTTACGAAGTTTCCCTGGTTTAGCCTGGTTCGGCCAACTTGGACAGGCACTGTAGGCAAACTAAAGCTGCACCGACCTCCTTTGAACAGGAACCGCATACGAGCTTCCCGCATGTGGTGCAGTAGCCTAAGGACAGCCTCTCGCCGCAGCTTTCGCATATAGTTGCTTCACATATTTCGCACATTCCATTTCTCCAGTGATTGCCGCATACTCTCCTGCCGCATACTTCGCAGGCTCGAGTTGCTTCTCTTTCACGACAAATCTCACATAAGTTTTTTAACACCTTAATCGTTTGGCTGACTTGCGGTATGGTTAGCAGTTCCCCCCAAGACATTGACTACCTGATACTGCTCGCACTCAAATATAAAAATAAGCCTGTGGAAAGGAGGCTTCTGCACAAATGGCTATATCGTTTAACATCCAATAATTTAAATTTAAGAGAAAAGCTAGCCTTCTTCGGGGGATCTCAGCCCTTTTCCCCATTGGTCGAGAGTCGACTTAAAGAGCTGGTAAAGGAGGGATTCGTTAAACCGCTTTACATCGTCGGCCCGCTTTACACTGAACTTTACAGAGATTACTATGTGCTGACCGAAAAGGGAGCGGAGCTTTTATCATCGCAGAGAGAGAAACTGAAGGAGATTGAGGATTTAATTAAACGGTGCGCGGGGGATTTGGAACCGGAAACCGGTGAAGGCATTGAGCGCGGCGCTGAGGCTTAGCTTAACAGTTATCGTAGATGACCTCCTATCCGAGAGCGGTGTCGAAGCTGGCGCATTCCCGGCGCACGGCATCGGTGCGCTAGTTGAACTCCATCTGGAGGAGGGGAGTAGGATTAGGTTACTGCTCGACGGAGGCCCGCGTCCAGATGTACTGGTACATAATGCTGAAGCTCTGCACGTGGACCTGGATAATGTTGACGCAGCAATCGCAATGCTTTGGAGTTCGCACCATATATACGCTCTTCTTCATTTAACGCGGGACAAGAAGATCGGATCGGTTTACCTTCCTCCATTGCCGAAAACTAGGTGCGATACATTGGAAAAGTTAACCGGAATTCCGGTGGTTTTAGTGCCTTTCCAGTCGCCGGTCTACAACGAGAGGGCTGCTTTAATTGGGAGCCCCAGAGGCTACGTAGCGTTTATCGCTTGCTCGGTCTACGGAGTGGATGTCGCGTTGCAGGCCATCGATAGGGCTTTACAGAAGCTGAACGGCAAGCTAGTAAGCATTGTAGGAGGATTCAACTTAAGCTCTTTCGACGTTTGCGGTTTGAGATTGCTAGTGAAGTTTGCCAGGTCTCGAAAAGCCGACGTGATTCCGCTTCACTCTACCTCTATCGAGGCACGGGAAAAGATCGCTAAAGCTTTTGAATCGCAAGAACTAGCGGGAGTGGGTACGAGGGTGGTTTACGAGTGAAGCGCACCAGAGAGTTAAGGCACGTCCTGGTTGCTATCGCAGTGACAGCAGCTATCGCCGGCCTAGCTGTTTTAATTCCTCTCGAAAACTATTTGAGTAAGTACAGGTTCACCGTTTTTTACCCATGGTACGCACCTTGGCGCGTGGGCACCGTAATGGTTATCCTGTGGATTGCAGCCTCTCTCCTCTCGTCCGGCAAGCGACCCCTTGCCAACTGGGTTATGCTGACAAGCGCTGTAGCCGTTGCTGCTGCTTATTATGCAATGGTCTCGATAGAAGTGCAAAATGGCTTAAGGGTGAAGGTTTTACCGTTACTCAACCTGGTTGAAGCGAATGAAGGGAGTTTCTACAGGCTGGACGTGGCGCAGCTGCTCCTTCTACTTTCCGCCATTCAGTACTACTCTATTTTAAGAACTTCTCCTCGTACTCTCTCAAATAAGCGGAGGACTCCTTAACGCTGACAAACAGTGAAGCGGCGTACCTTACAATTTCAGCTGTTACCACCTTGCTCCCCCTCTCCTCAGCAACTATCTTGCTAGGCGTCAGTAGCTGTGCCGCATAGCGGAGGCTGCGCTCAGCTCCTATCTCGGTGAGCTGCTCGAGCGCCTCTTCATCAAGCTCCACTCCCTCCTCCTTAGCCCTAATGCGTAGCACTTCCCTGATCTCATCCTTGGTGTAGGGTTTAGTCTCTATTATGAGGAGCCTATCTAAGAGGTCGAGGGGGATGCCGTGCGGCGACTCGTAATCCGTACCCCTTATCTTCGCAAAGCCTCTATTGCTGGCTAAAATTAGTATTGGCGCAAGCTCGCTTTCCATTGCTCGCGATAAAAAGCTGAAGGCCTCTATGTCCAGCATGTGAACGTCGTCTATGAACAAGACGCCCGGCAGCAGCTCTGCTCTACCCTCATCGATCCACCTCTTTACGTTTTCGTCAACTGCTCTTCGCACCTCCGGCGATATCTCCCTTTCCTCCCCTCCTCCGAATAGCATCGAGAATAAACTCCCGCTGCGCGAGTTCATCAGATCCAATTCGTGCAGTGTAACAGTGTGTATGAATTCCTTCTCCTTAAGTATTGGGCCGCCAGGGACCTCGACAAGTCTAGAGGAGCTTAAATCGTATTTCCGCTCAGCTGAGCTGGCCCGCCCCAGCTTGTAAACTCTCCCCGTTTCGGCGTCGATCCAGACGACATCACCCTCTGAAATGCCCTTAGAAAGCATTTCGGAAATCACGCTCCCATCCACCGTAAATGTACGTTCTTCGCTGCTGGTCTTCAGCGTAACTAAGCCCTCGACAGGCACCTGCGTCCAAGGGTTGTACGGGTGCTTGTCAAACCTAATCTCCAACCTTTTAACCATACCCTCGTAAACCCGCCTGTACTCCTTTACCCTGACGCCTAGAGCACTCCTAAGAGCTCTCATCAGCACCTCCGTCTTTTTAACCTCAGCGCTGTATATTTCTGAGCCGGAGATCGCCACAAATGGGGTATCCTCACCCAGCTCGCGTGCAATTGCTACAGCTAAAGCTGTTTTCCCGGTACCAGGGGGGCCGGCTAAAAGTACGCCCCGTCCAGCCATTTTTCCAGCCTTAATCATTTGAACAACGATGTAGGCCGCGCGCCTGGCCTCCACCTGACCCACAAAGCCATCCGCAACCGGCTGGGGTTTCCCATTCCTGACTCCCAACCCCTTAATGTGGGAGTGAGCACCTATGCGCTCAAAACGTCGAACTGACAAGGATACCACCTGGCCCTCCTTTTCCCGCTGTCCAATTTAAAACCTTGTCTTCAAAGATCCCAGTCGGATTCATCGTTGCACGTAATTACCAAATCGGAGTATTGAAGGGAGTCCTCAACACGCTTAAAGAGCCACTTTCCCTCTCTCGAAAACCAAACGGCGATAACAGCGGTGCGTTTTTCGTATTTTTTGAACGCGTCCAGGAACCTAAAGAGCTTCGATATTTGCTCAGTACCCACTACCACCTTCGTCTTGCTCGTGGCTTTAACTTCGAACGCTACAATCTCCCCTCTCGTGTTATCCACCATGAAAACATCCGGTAATGCGACTCGCGAGCCAGGTGACGCCCTCCCGCCGCTAACCGGTATCCTAAATACGTACGCAGAAGCGCGCATAGATAGCAGCTTAACAAGTCTGCGCTCCGCGTCAAATCCTTTCCGTCTCCATTTAAGGGGCATCTCGCGCCTAACCTTCCGATGAAAAGTTAAAAATTAAAGCTTACATCCGGTTGCTAACGTGCCCCTGTGATGAAAGTTATGCCGACTGAGCGGTGAGCGTTTCCTGGGGTAGCTGAGCGGGGCATTAAGCTGCACGCTTCCGTCTTAATCGGAGCCCTCTCCGCGCAAAGCTCTAGACAAATTATCAAGGGCTTCTCCAGCGTCTTCTAGTAAAGCAATTACATCTTCAACTTCCTCCAGCTTGCGAGGCTGCAACTTGGCGAAAGTGCGGAGCAAGTGTATCGCAGAATCAATATGGTCTACTGCCTCCTCTAGGATTTTTCTACTATTGCTTTCCTTAGGGGATTGCATACGCAGGTAAATGGTATCAGGGGAAAAATTTAACTTGTGCTTGGAGCGCAGCCCCGTGCTTGATTTCGGCTTTTTAAAGCAGAAAATCGCAGAGATAACAGCACACGGCGAAGCCCCGCCGGGGACGCGCCCTGAGCAGTTTTTATCGGCTTGGTTAGCCGAAGAGTTTGAGAACCTAGGCCTAAGCGTTGAAGTGCAAAAATTTACCTGCGCTAGCTGGCTAGAGAAAGGAGTAGAGCTGCTAATCGATGGAAAGCGCGTGCAGGCCATTGCGATGCCAAACTCGCCAAGCGGTTATGTTGAAGGAGAGCTTGTACACGCTGGCGTAGGTTCCAGCCTGAATCTTTCAAAGGTAGAAGGCAAGATAGCGCTCGCCGGCATGGTTCCTGAGGATCCCGACTTTGTGGCATCCCAGTACACAGCGCTGGTGGAGGCAGGGGCTCTGGGCGTCGTTTTCTACGACTTCGCTACAGATGTGTTCCGTAGAATCGTGATAGGCTACTGGCCGAGCCATTCGGAGGGCCCTTATGCCCCCGCTCCCATACCGGCGGTAGCCATTAAACGTGAATCGGCTTTACAGCTGCTCGGGAACGATAACCACCATGCTCAGCTGAGCGTGAAGACCGAGTACCTAGGGGACGCCGAATCGAGCAACGTGATAGCTTTAAACGGCGAACCGAGCATGCTTCTTACTGCCCATTACGATCGCTGGCTCAGCGGTGTTGCAGACGACGCGGTCGGTGTTGCGCTGCTCCTCCTGCTGGCCGGCGAAATGCTTGACCGGCGTGACGTGGGCTTCGTGGCTTTTGGCGCCGAGGAATATGGTGCGCCGGGCTACAGTGCGTGGTATTGGTCCTGGGGATCCCGTAAGTACGTGGAGTTCGCGGAGAGGCGGGGCGAGCTTGACGGCATTATGGCAGTAGTCAACCTGGATTTACCGGTGCGTAAGCCTTTAACCATCAGCGCGAGTGGTCCTGAGTATCGCGACGCAGTGAGAGAGCTGCTGGGTCCCGATAAATTATACGAACTTGACTCGGCCTATTTCGATAGCTTCTCTTTCAGTAGAGTTGGTGTTCCAGCGCTCACCATCCACTCCATGTGGAAGTACATCGAGTACTACCACTCGGATAAGGATACGATTCGCAGTATCGAGTGGGACGCCGGTAAGCTGGCTAGGGAGTGCGCGTCGAAGATTGTAAAGTCGCTAGCAGATAAAAAGCTGAGGTTCTTTAAATACGAGTCGCTGCGCGCAGAGCTTCTAGAACTACTAAAGCGAGCTTCTGCATTTTCTGAGCCCCCACAGCAATTACTCGAAGTGCTGAATACGCTGGAACCCAGCGAGAAATTGTATAGAGAACTCCGGAGAAGACTGATAGGAGTGGTTTCTGGCCAGATATCTAGGCCTAAGCCTCTAGCAACGGTGCTAGTACCTCAGTTGCTGATAGTTGACGACCTGGAAGCGGTTAAGCGCGTGCTAGAAGGAAGCGCTACAGTAGAAGCTTTGTCAGCTGTTGAGAAGAGGTGGTTAGCGTATAAGGGTTACGAGCTACCTGCGCTTAACTTAGCACCGCTAGCAAGCTTTCTAGCGAGGATGGATCCAGGGGCTCGAAGGGCTTACCTTGAGGAGGTTTTGCGGTCGACACGCTACTGGCTCGACAGAGTTTACGTGGGATTGTGTAGCGAGATCCAGGCAGCGCTTTCTTCAGAAATGCGGTTAAGGGTTGAAAAGGGTTAACTTAAACCCGTGTTTTCCGACTACGTATACTTTAAGCTCCCTCTGTCCCGTGAACACGGCTACTTCCCTCAATACTCTCTTAACAATTTCACGTACGGGGTACCCTCTGATAGAGGCACCGGCTGCGAATGGATGCCCTCCCCCTCCCAGCTTTTCCGCTAGCTTCGACACATCGTGAACTTGATCTGAAGATCCGAGGTATACTCTGGTTAGGAAGAAGCCCTTGGGCACTATAATCGCAGTAAACTTTGCGCCTTTTCTCTCCATGAGTATCGAGAGATGCCTGTAGGAGATTCGCATATCCTTTTCGAAAACCGCGACGAAATATTCTACAACTGGCAACTCAGAAGCGAGCTTCTCAGTTGCGAGCCTTATCTTACTGTACCTCTCTATCCACTTTTTTACTTCCCTGCTAGATAACACTCTTTCTAGCTCCATGGTTGAAAGCATTTCAGCCAGCTTGAGCTTACCCCGGTATCCTGCACCCTTCACTGCGTCGTTCAACGCTAGGGCTTCGCCGGATTCGATTTTTGCCGTATCGGTCTCAACGGCTAACTCAACCAGCCTTTCCGCTTGCCTAAAACCCTCCAAACCGAGAGCCTTGAGGGCTAGAACCGCCGCCGCTGGCGCTTTGGGGTCGTAAAATTCCTCCTTAGCGCACGGTGTATTACTGGCGTGGTGATCTGCCCGCAGCATAGCTTTCCCGGGGCACGGTAAGTCAGCCACGAATGTCCACTCCACGGCCCGTAGTACTCTGCTACTTCTCACGTCGGAGGGTGACGCTAAAACCACGACGCCTCTCCTGTACTTCATTTTAAAGAGTGCAGCGCAAACTAAGCCGTCTAAATCGCCGATGTCGCATAGGGCTAGGGGTTTCCCCGCGATCAGCGCGTTGCAAATCGAAAGCGCTCGGTAGACGGAACTCCCAAACATGCTTTTCGGTAGGCGTGCCGATTTACGAACTTAAAATACTCTACTCCTCCGGAACTTATAAATAGGGTCAAGCGCCGCTGGCCTTAAGCAAGTGAGGCGCTTTACGCCCTCTGTGCGGGTGGCACTGCCCCACGCTGCCAGCGGTTTCGCCCCTGCGTTCACTTCCATTGAGGGTTATATAGTTTTTGCCGATATTTTTACCTCTAAAGTTTAGAAATCAGCACTTCCTAAGGGCATCTAAGTAATTTTCGGCCTACACGTAACCCGGTTTAAAGTTGCTCGAAAAATCCCTTACTCTCAGTAAATGATTGGCTAACGCTGATAACGACCTCGCCCTGTGGGAGATCTCGCATTTCAGCTGCAAAGCCATTTCGGCAAAGGTTAAATCGTAACCATCCGGTATGAATATAGGGTCGAAACCGAACCCTGCAGAACCCCTGGCCTCGAAAGATATCGTTCCTTCAATCTCGCCTTTAAAAGTGCGGGTCTCTCCTTGAAAGCAGAGAGCGCTCACGCTTACAAACTTTGCTCTCCTGTCCTCTACACCCTCGAGCAACTTAAGTACTCCTTTAACCCCCAGTGTTCTGTACACGTAGGAGGAGTAGGGTCCGGGGAAGCCGCCAAGGCTTTGGATAAACAACCCTGCGTCCTCAACTACAAATGGCTCAGCCACTTTGCCGACCAACTGCGCCGCTGCAAAGCTCACTACTTCCTCCAGGCTCTCCGACTGAAGCTCAAGCTTCCTAGCATTTACCGCCTCTACACGGAACCCGTACTTTCCGAGCACTATGCGAGCCTCGCGTAGTTTACCCTCATTAGTTGTGACAAAGTACACCCTCCTTTCCACGAGGCTCCCTCCCCCTTATGCTCCAAAAATATTGCGAGTTAACCGTTAAAACCTAGCGTTATCCTAAGTGTTTCTCCGGACTTCAGATATCGAAGCTCGTCAGCCATGTTGACAAGGTGTCCTAGGGGGTTTACAGGGCTGCCGAGGCTGGTGGAACCTCTCAGGGCGATAACCAGTGCAGCCGCCGGCGGCCAGTAGGCAAGTTCCCCCTCGCAAAGCAAAGTCCTGTGGGATTCAACCGCAACCTCGATTCCCGTAACCGCTATTAACACGTCCTCGTCAACGTGAGCGCGCAGGCTCAAGGGCAATCGCCCCACCAACTCGGAGAAAGTCTTAGGGGAGAAGTATGGTGTTAAGTAAGCGCGGAGCTTTAAGTCGTTGATTTTAAGCGCTACGATCACCGGAGCACCAGGCTGAACATTGCCTCCAGAGAGATAAGCCTTGCCTATCTTGAGCGTCTGGGTTAGTTGGATGTGCCGTAACGCTACTCGAATCCCAACAGCAGTTGAAGCGCTAAAAGGGCTCGTGGGGACTTGGGCGAAAGCATGCGGGATGCCGCCTCCAAAGCTCGCCCGGCTTCTCTCCGCTCCTCGTAGCACCCACCCAATAACCAGAGCAAAGCATCTATCCTTAGTGGCGGCATCCCGCTTTCCCTTCCCACAATGTCCCACGCCTGCCTCACCAGGCCAGGGGCTTTTGACAGCAGCAATCTAGCACTCTGCAAAGTTGGCTCGCCTCCCCTAACCACGCCACTTAGAAGACTGATTAAGCACACTCTTCTATCCACTGGTATAGGTATTTCAAGAGGAACTTTAACATTGATTCCGGCCTTTTTCGCAGAGTAGTAGAACATTTTCACAGCAAAGACTACAGTTTTAGCATCTCTGTCTGCCTTTAAAATGCCAGCGAGGTCGTTTCTCAGCACGCTTAAGTCCGCAGAGTACTGGTCGATCCTGCTGTAAAAGAAACGTTCGTACTCGAGAAGCTTTTTTACGCGCTTAAGTCTGGCCTCCCTACCAAAGTTAACGCTAGGCGAAGAGCTGACAAATTTCAAGAGGTCTGTTGCGGGATCGGAGGAAGCCTGCTGAGCAGCTAACGTCCAGTGCTCCTCACCTTTAACCGAAAGCATATAACTAATCGCGGCAATACCAGTTACGTAGAGCGCAGCTTTCTTAAAAGAACGGTATCTCTCCAGTATGCTTTCCACCGCTCTGGCCTGCGGGTCGACTTCCTCAGCAACGTCGACCAGCTGTTGCACGTCTGGATACCTGAAGAGCGAGGCCAGCCTCCCTACACTTGCGTGGTCAATAGCGTATCCCACGGGTCAGCGCGCAAGGTAAAAGATAAAAAGAAAACTATTCCCGTAGTACGGGGGTGAAATGCCTCAGGGAGTATAAACTCCCAACATAAGGGCAAGTTTTTACTAGGCCAGCAACTAGGGTCGACTATGGGGCATCTGCCGAAAAGGTATGATTTCGAGGGGGTTGAAGCTAAATGGCAGAGGTTCTGGGAAGATCGGCACATATACAAATTCGATCGCAGCGATTGCAGCAAGCCGGTTTACAGCATAGATACCCCTCCCCCATATCCTAGCGGAGAGCTCCATGTCGGCAACGCATTGAATTTCGCTTACATAGATTTCGCTGCGAGATTTAAGCGTATGAGGGGCTACAATGTCTTCTTCCCTATAGGCTGGGACTGCCACGGTCTCCCCACCGAGGTTCGCGTTGAGAGAACTTTGGGTAAAACCAAGAGAGAGTTACCCATTGAAGAGTTCCTCAAGTTATGCCGGGAATACACACTAAAGTGGATTGAGCCCATGCGCGCCTCGCTCAAGGCTATGGGCTGCAGTATAGATTGGACCACCGAATACGTGACGATGGATCCAGACTACTGGAGGAGAACGCAGCTGAGCTTTATTCTGATGTACAAGAAAGGTCTGGTGTACAGGGAGGAGCATCCGGTTATATGGTGCCCTCGTTGCGAAACGGCTATAGCCGAAGCCGAGGTTGAGTACGTGGAAACTAGTAGAGAACTCCACTACTTCAAGTTCCCGCTAAAGAGGGGGGGCGAGGTAGTCGTTGCATCAACGCGTCCCGAGCTTGTCGCAGCTTGCGTGGCTCTGGCTGTGCATCCGGACGACGAGCGCTATAAAGCGTTGATCGGAGATGCCGCTCTGACGCCGATTTACGGCAAAGAAGTACCAATCGTAGCGGAGGAGGAGATAGATCCCACATTTGGGACAGGAGTTGTCATGGTATGCACCTACGGGGATAAGGAGGATGTAAAGTGGCAGAAGAAGCACTCACTGCCCGTCAGGATAGTTGTTAACGAGAGAGGTGAAATGACCGAGGAAGCTGGCCCGCTGAAGGGATTGAACGTGAAAGAGGCTAGGAGCAAAATGGTCGAACTTCTGAAGCAGCACGGCCTGTACGTTAAGTCGGAAAGCGTGGAGAGCAGTGTAGGCACTTGCTGGAGGTGCCACACGCCAGTCGAGATCATACCCAAGACACAATGGTTTGTCAAAACGAAGGAGCTGGCGCCCCTCGTCCTAGAGAAAGCTAAATCGATTACATGGATCCCGCCTCACGCTTACAAGAGACTGGAGGACTGGGTTAACTCCCTTGACTGGGATTGGGTTATCTCAAGGCAAAGGGTGTTTGCCACCCCAATTCCCGCATGGTACTGCAGGAATTGTAAAGAGGTTATAGTGGCCGAGCCCGATTGGCTACCCATCGACCCCAGAAGGGAAGCCCCAAGAATCGAAAAGTGCCCGCGCTGCGGTTCACGGGAGTTTACAGGGGAAAGCGACGTTATGGACACATGGATGGACTCCAGTATAACAGCAGCCGTACACGCCGGATGGCCGGATGCCACGGACAGGCGGCTTTTCCCTGCAGATTTACAACCAAACGGCTACGACATTATAAGGACCTGGGACTACTACCTCATAGTCCGGGGAATCGCGCTTTTTGGTGAACCCCAATTCAAGACTGCGTTGATCAATGGAATGGTAAGGGGTACAGACGGTAGGATGATGCATAAAAGCTATGGGAACTATGTCAGTCTAGCCGAGGTGATCAATAAGTACGGGGCTGACGCTTTTAGGCTGTGGGCTGCCTTAGCTGCCGCTACGGGGTCGGATGTCAGGTTCACTTGGGAGGGAGTCGAATTCGCTAAAAGGTTCCTCACAAAGCTTTGGAATGCGGCGAGGTTTGTTAAAATGTCTTTGGAGGGCTTCAGCCCGACTTCTCCAACCGCTGACATTGATTTCAGGCTTCTAGATAAATGGATATATGGGAAATTGCAGATGCTGATAAGAACCGTAACAGAGAGACTTGAGGAGTACAATTACATAGGCGCAGCTAGCGAGTTAGTTGAGTTCACTTGGCACGTGTTTTGCGACCACTACCTTGAAGCGGTTAAGTACAGGGTAGCAGGTGGGCCGGGTAGGGAGGCTGCCCTAAAAACCATGTACGACGTCCTCCTTAGGGTTCTGCAAATGCTCTCCGTCTTTACACCCCATATAGCCGAAGAGCTTCACGAGAACATATATGCGAAGTATACGGGGTGGGAAAGCATAGCTACTTCACCGTGGCCAGAGCCCGAACCCTACGATGAGGCCGCTACCCGGAAGGGTGAAGTAGTTATTAGGACGATTGCGGCGATTAGGCGAATTAAGAGCAAGATGGGCATTTCCCTTAACATGCAAATTTCCCAGGCGATCATATACGCGCCCCCGGATCTAGCCGATTGCCTGAAAGCCTGCGTCGAGGACATAGCCGGTACGCTAAGAGTACGGGAAGTTGAAATAAGAGAGCACGGCAAAGGCAAAGAGGAGGTTCCGGAGTACCCCGAGGTCACCTTCACTTTGAGAATCTAGGGGCTTAACCGGACCTGGAGAGTTATCAGCCCACGTTTTTCCAATACGTACAACATGTACGCTGTTCGATCCACTGGTATGCCTGTTCTCCTCGAAAGGAGTTCGAGTAGCGTAAAATAGTTAACGGGCCTACTATCCAGCGACCTAGCGAGTTTCTCCAGCTCTTTAATAAGGGAGTTTTCCTCATTGCTAAGCGAGCCCTCAGCGAGCTTCGAAATTTCCTTCTCAATTTGCTCGATTTCTCTTTTAACGGAGACTATACTTAGTTTTTCTTCTAACGGCTTCCGGTTAACTGCTTCGAGTTTTTCAACAAGCTTCCTAAGGCTTTCCTCATAGGATCTGATTTCACCCGCTCCTAGAAATGGCTGAGCCTTAACTATTCTTTTAACTGCTTTATACAGCTGCGAGGCCGAACTTAAAAGTTCGTTTACGCGATTAAGGTATACCGATTTACAAACCCTATTCTGGTTCCCAATCTCCCTGGAGAGTAGCAAGATCTCGTCCAGGAATCTTTCGATGTCGTCAAAGGGTGGTTGCTGGATAAGCCTATGAGCGCTGAAAAGCAGCCTAGCGGCTTCTGCTGATAGGTGCGGTGCAAGTTCTCTCAACAACTCCTCCCACTTCTTTAGTTCTTCTACCTCCCTCTCCAACTTTTCAATCTCGCTGTAAACCCTATCCAAGGCTACCGCGTATTCTGCTAAAGTTTTCACCCTTCGTTCAAGTTCCGCGACATATCCTTCGAGACTGCTAGAGGCTTCAATTAAGCTCTCGTTTACGGGTTCTGGGATGTGCACAGTCCTTAGCAGGTTCTTAACAAGGCTACCGAAACGCGAATCCGATGAGTACTTGGACTCTATGGCCCTTAGCAAAGCGTTAAGATTAGCCCTTAGCTCGTTAGCTTTCCGCGTAAGCGCTTCGAGCCTCTCCAGTGAGAATTCCCTTTTGTTTTCCAGCAAAACCTCAGACACAATATCCCGTATCGGGCGGACATATCCTTTTAACGTTTAAAAATCGCTCACGATAGGTATCGATGTAATCGAGGAGCCGTAGTCATCCACTCTATAAGCCGCGAACTTCGTGGGATAACCGGGCTTGTAAGCCACGATTAACCAGCATTCGCCCGGACATTCCATCATCCTGTGCCTATCACTTAGCGATGGAAGCGGTTCGTCACGCGCATGGCTGTGGTAAAGTCCGATGTACTCCATCCCCGCTTTACCGGCATCAATTATTACCTGCATCCACTCACGGACGTCAAACCAGAAGGAGGTGCTCGAGGCCAGTATGTTTCTCAGGGGAACCGTCTTAGTGATAGAGCACAAGCCACCTGTTACGTAGCCAAACAGGGCTCCGCAAGCCTCGATAGGGTACTCTCTTCTTATGTGCTCTATGACAGAGCCAGCTACAGATTTGGGGAGGATAAGCTTGTATATCCTCTCGATTGGCTGGACAGAGACGCTTGCCTCCACCAGTTGGGAATTGCTTAGAAGAGTTATAAGGGTTCCCGCGCTCACGCTTATTTTCAGTGGTTTCGGAACGTTTTTTTCGATGCTATAGAGGTTGCGTTGATGACCAGCAAGCTGTGGAAGTTAGCCTACGAAAAGGGGAGCAGGGTTATCGTAGCATTTGACACGATATCGGCTGAACCAGATTTAATCGCCGAGTCCATCGAGGAGTACGCGGTTGGCCTTAAAATAGGGCTTCCCTTCCTACTTCGATGGGGGTCCGAGGCAATCAGAAACTTATGCAGAAAGTACGGCGAGAGTCTTTACATGTTGTGCGATATGAAATTGGCTGATATACCCTACGTGGTGTCCGAGGCGCTTATTCTGATTAAGGAACTGGGTTTCGACGGTGCAATAGCGCACGTTTTTCAAGGCGGAATACAGGAGTTCTCTAAACTGCCTGGTAGGCCGGACCTCTTCGGGTTAATAGCCATGAGCCATCCCCAATCCACGCTAATCGATGCCCACTTCGAAGACTTGCTCAAGGCGGTTGTTGACGCCGGAGCCGAGGGTTGTGTAGTGCCGGCAACTAAACCCGACATTATTAGGAGGGCCCGCAGGCTTGCACCTGGGCTAACGCTGCTAGCACCCGGGATTGGAGCTCAAGGGCCGCAGCCAGGCTCAGCTATAGGAGCTGGAGCAGACTTTGAGATAATCGGTAGATCCGTGACGCTGAGCGAAGATCCAGGTAGCGCATGCAAGGCCGCACGCGACGCGATAAACGCCATAATTAAAAAACAGCTCTTGAGGTAGCTTGGGTGTCCGAATGGGTAAGACCGAGGTTATAGAAGCCTTGACTAAGGCAGGGTGCCTACTTCGCGGCACTTTCAAGCTGAGCTCTGGAAAAATCAGTGATGTGTACGTTGACGTGAGAAGATTGTACTCCCACCCAGCAGAGCTTAAAGTAGTAGTTGCGGATCTTGTTGAGATCGTTAGGCAGCTCGGCTGCGGTTACATAGCTGGCGTGGAGAGCGGTGGAATACCCTTAGCCACCCTATGCTCCTACATCCTCGGCAAGCCCTTGATTTACGTTAGGAAAAAACCTAAGGAGCACGGTACCCAGAAAATGATTGAGGGCCATGTAGAGGGCAAAGGAGCAATAGCGGTAGTGATCGATGATGTGGCAACAACCGGCCTTTCGATACTTAGAGCCGTAGCGGTGCTGAGAGAGGCTGGACTCGAGGTTAGGGACGCGCTGGTCGTTATAGATAGGGAAGAGGGAGCGGAATCTACCCTAAAAGGTAGCGGAGTTACCCTGCACTCGCTACTTAAGCTCAAAGAGCTCCTGAATGCCTCTACACAAGCTTAAATTACCTGCAGAGTTAGAAAGGGGGGTTACAGTGTTCGCCGACAAAGACGTATTAACGATAACGGATTTCTCGAGAGAGGCGCTAGAGAGGTTATTTGAAGAAACCGATGTGATTCTGAACGCGCTAACAAGTGGGAAAAAATTGGATGCACTCAACGGTTACATAATGGCAACGGCGTTCTTCGAGCCGAGTACAAGGACAAAGATGAGCTTCCAAACGGCTATGCTGAGGCTCGGGGGAGCTTGCGTGGACCTGCCGCCCGAGGAAATATCCTCCAGGGCGAAGGGGGAAAGTTTAGCAGATACCATAAGGATGCTCGACTCCTATGCAGACGTCATAGTGATAAGGCATCGCTTAGAGGGGGCGGCGAAGTTTGCAGCTGAGATTGCCGAGCACCCGGTTATAAACGGGGGGGATGGAACGCGGGATCATCCCACACAAACGATGATAGACCTTTACACGATTAAACGGGCTCACGGTAGCATAGATGGCTTGACGGTGGGAGTTCTGGGGGATCTTAAGTATGGGCGCGCGGCTAGATCCTTCATACTGGGTTTAAGCATATTTAAGCCCAAGAAGATCTACCTGATTTCGCCTCCACAGCTTTCATGTAGACCTGAAGTCCTTCATTTTCTCGAGGAAAAGGGGATTTGCTACGAGGAAGCTTCTACTGTTACGAAGGTTTTACCCGAGTTGGATGTATTGTACGTGACTAGAATTCAGAGGGAGCGTTTCCCTGACCCGGTGGAGTACGAGAAAGTTAGGGGTAGCTACGTAGTGAATGAGCTTCTTCTCAAGAGCGCGAAGGAGAATTTAGCCGTGCTTCACCCTCTCCCTAGGGTTGACGAACTAGCGTATAGCTTGGACCAGACAAGTCACGCATGGTACTTTAAGCAGGCCTACTTCGGTGTCCCGGTGAGAATGGCCCTGCTTAAACTCATATTAAAGGGCTGAGAAAGGGGGAGATTTTTAACCTTCGATAGGTTGCTTAGATGTATGGAGAAGGAGCTCAAGGTAAGTAAGATTAGGAATGGAACAGTGATAGACCACATAGACGCTGGCAGGGCGCTTCACGTCCTCAATATACTTGGGTTAAACGGCAGTGAGGGTTTAACGATAGCCGTGGTTATGAACGTGCCCAGCAGCAAGTTAGGCAGGAAAGATATAGTTAAGATCGAGGGTGTTGAGCTTCGGCAAGACCAGGTTAGCAAGATAGCTTTGATAGCTCCCTCTGCCACGATCAACATCATCAAAGATTACGAAGTCGCGGAGAAGGTTAAGGTCCGGGTTCCACCCGTAATAGAGGGGCTTTTAAAGTGCGCTAACCCAAACTGTATAACGAACCAGCCGAGGGAGCCTGTGAAACCTAGGTTCATAGTGAGGTCTCTGAGACCCCTCAGAATGTTTTGCTCCTTCTGTGGAGTTGAACTGAGTCAAGAGGACGTGATTCAGCAGCTTACCAAGGGAGGTTGACTTGAGTAGGCGAGAGCGAATTATTGAGCTAATTTCCTCGGTGGATAAGCCGCTTGATGTCAAAGAGATAGCCAAAGCGCTGGGCATTAAACCGAGCGAGGCTAAAACCATTTACGAAGACCTCGCTCATATCGCGCGCAGCTTACGTGGCACCAGTAGCGTGCTGCTGATGGAACCCCCTTCATGCTTAAGTTGCGGGTACGTCTTTAAAGACCTAGACAGTCCGAGAAGACCCTCCAGGTGTCCAAAATGCAAGAGCGAACGTATAAGCAACCCTCGGTTTATCATCCGGGATAGGGGGTCGGTTTAGGAGCATGCACGAGTTGGAAAAAGTAAAGCAAGTACCCGAAATGGTGATAGACCACAGGATATCAATTGTCGGCCACGCCCTATTCCTAGGGGATATTGGCGCTCTCGTAGTCGCAGACCTGCACCTAGGGTACGAGCAGGCCTTGGAAGATGCAGGAGTTTTTATACCGGCTGTCCAGTACAGGCTCATCAAGAGCTTCATTTTAGAGGCTCTCCAGGAAACAGGAGCTGAGGAGTTGATCGTTCTGGGAGATGTAAAACACGAGTTCGGTAGCGCACTTAGGCAAGAGTGGAGCGAGACCCTGGACCTTTTTTCCGAGCTGAAGTCCAGGAACTTGAAAGTGCGTGTGGTAAGGGGGAACCACGACAACTTCCTTATACCGATCCTTAAACGTCTGGAGATCCCACTTCATGACCCCTACTACATAGAGGAGGGGCACCTCTTTACCCATGGGCATAAAGAGCTACCGCTTGATGCTTGGAGTCGGGATATCAAGTACACGATAATCGCGCACGAGCACCCAGCCATAATCCTGAGAGATGAGTTGGGAGTCACCGTAAAGCTGAAGTGTTTCCTCAAGGGTAGTATTGAAAAATCTGAGATGCTAGTCCTTCCAGCTTCCTCGCCTTTGATGCCCGGCACCGAGGTAAATGTCCCTAGGACACGGTTCCTGTCCCCGTTCCTAAAGCGTGTTGATGTGGACTCCATGAGGGTCTACGCTGTGGATTTGAGCGCCGGCGTATACGACTTTGGCACTGTAGGTTTACTGAGGCGCTTGATCCAGAGGGCCACCAGCTCAACTGATTGATTTTTCAACGATCAATCTAAGATAATCGGCCATGGGGATCTCGACTTCCTTCCCGCAGTGCTTGCACTTGAATACCACGTGTTGCCCCCTTATTGCCACCAGTTTCCGGAGTGTCCTACCGCAGTAGCAAACAAAACCCCGCAGCCTGGCGGGATTTCCTAAAACTAGACCGTGCGGCGGAACGTCCTTTGTCACTACTGAACCGGCCCCCACCATTGCGTATTTACCGACTCTAACTCCGCACACTATCGTGGCGTTAGCACCTATGGACGCCCCTTCTTCAATTAGAGTGGGAACCAACTCCCACGATTCGTTGAAGGCTCGCGGGTACCGGTCATTTGTAAGAGTGGCGCTGGGCCCTAGGAAAGCCTTTTCCTTCACAGTGACACCCCTGTACACTGAAACGAAATTCTGTATTTTAACGCCCTCCCCCACTGAGGCTCCGCTGTCTATGTAAACGCACTTACCCACATTGCAATTAGAGCCTAGCTTAGCTCCCTTTCTCACGTGCACAAAATGCCAGATTCTAGTGCCGACGCCCACGTCAGCCCCTTCCTCCACGATGGCTGTTGGGTGAACGTAGTAATCAGCCATGCTTTTTCACCCTTTGCAAGAGTATTGTGTAACCCCTCACTTGGACCACCTGGGCCCTAAGGGCTTGAGCAAGCTCGGCAGCAATTGCGGCCTTATTTTCGCGGTTAACCCCGTGCGCATCTCGGAAGTTCTTCAAAAGCTGTACCTTTACAAGGCTACGGACTCGGAGCACGTTATCAATTTCTTTAAGTAGGGCGTCGGTAATGCCTTTCTTTCCAATCCTTACTGTGACAATCTCCTCCGGGTTTACCATCAGGCAAGTATCTACAACTACGTTTTTAACGTCTGCTATGGAAACAGGGGGGCCATCTGGTTAAGTGCGACATTTGCTCCAAGGAGGCAGCGGTTAAATCGGCCTACCTAGGGCTGCACCTCTGCGACTACCACTTTTCCCAGTACTTCGAGCGCAGGTTTCTCAAGACGGTGGAGAGGTTCAAGCTTTTCAAACCCGGCGATAGGGTTGCGGTCGCCGTATCAGGGGGTAAGGATAGCCTGACGCTGCTTTACCTGCTTTCCAAGTACAGGGACCAGTTAGGAGTTGAGTTGGTAGCCGTCCTCGTGGACGAAGGCATAAGCGGGTACCGGGAGTACAAGCGGTTCACCGCCGAAAAGTACGC
Source organism: uncultured Thermofilaceae archaeon (assembly GCA_938036345.1). Taxonomy (GTDB): domain Archaea; phylum Thermoproteota; class Thermoprotei; order Thermofilales; family Thermofilaceae; genus CALHPJ01. Next base: position 21,533 of record CALHPJ010000001.1, read on the forward strand.
GCGCGCATGGGGGGTTGAGCTACGCATTGCATCTTTCAAGGAGAGATTCGGTTTTACGCTAGACGAGGCGGTTTTTGCGCTGATGATGGAGGGGCTATCGGTAAAGCCCTGCTCGGTCTGCGGTGTTCTTAGGCGGTACTTGCTCAATCGCACAGCGCTTGAAGTCGGGGCCGATAAACTGGCCACTGCCCACAACCTAGACGACGAGGCCCAAGCTTTTCTAATGAACGCCATCCAGGCCAATCTGACCGCTTTCTCAAGAGAGGGGATTGCCGATACGAAGGCTCACGAGCTTCTGGTACCGCGAGTTAAACCGCTCTACTTTGCACCCGAAAAAGAAGTGATGGCGTACGCTCTTCTCAATTCGATTGAAAGCCCCTACGTTGAGTGTCCCTACATAGTCTACTCCATGCGCAATGTGGTGCGCAGATGGCTTAACTACGTCGAGCTTGAGGACCCCCTGGTTAAGTACAGGGTACTCGCTTCTAAAGAGCTCTTGGCCGGGGTATACAAGGAAGCGGGCGAATTCAAGTTATGCAAGCTTTGCGGCATGCCTTCTTCGGGGGATTTATGCAAGGCGTGCGAGGTTTCAGAGGAAGTAAGAAGGATTTATAAATTAAAAAGGTCGTAAAATATTTTAACGTGAAAATCGTCCACTAACGAGAGAGCATGTTCATTCCCAGATACCTCCTCAGGCAGCTATACGTCAAAGGCAGCTTAGAGAACGTGGATATCAACGGCGATGGGGTGCTTGATGGCGCTAAGATAAAGCTCAGGAATACTTTGGGTGGTGGAACCGTACGGGGTAGGTTGCGGGCCATAATCGACGGTGAAGAAGTACCTCCTGAGAAGATACTAATCGAGTTTAAGGGAGAGAGAATGAGAGCATCTGAGGCAGCAGGGAGATCGATGTACGTTGCTGTCGGGGATGAAATCGATATTTTCTTCGAGCTTGGTAAAGCGCTCGCCCCCGGCGAACACAAGATAGAGTTAGAACTCGATGTGCAAGAGCTAGGACCAGTAGGCTTCGACTTCACAGATGTAGTGAAATAACTGTAGCCAAAAGAGCTAAAGCTGCTTCGCTCATCAGGTTAACTGTCTCATTTTTTATAAAGGGTAACCCCAACACCGCTCTAGTCTTAGAGCCGCAGACGTGAATTGATTTATCCGAAAATGCACCGCACTTAGGACATAGGTACTTTATCTGCGCTACTGCACCGAGCACGCTGTCTAGGATCTCCCCGCCCCACCCTAAAAGGAGAACTAGGGCACCGAAGCTAAACGGGTCGATTCTAACCGAAGCCCAGCTCCACCCGTAATTTCTAGCAAGAGCTAACAGCAGACTAGCCGGGACAGCTATGAAAGCAGAGCCCATCACTGCTCCTAGCTCGCCTAAAAGCGTGACACCCCCCGACACGCCGTGTGGGACTTTCCTGCGAAGGTTTGTTATAAGGCGAGGTTCCACTGAGCTTAGGGACCCAAGTTCGGAGGCCCATGTATCCGCGTTCGAGAAAGCTATGGTTGAAGCTACAGCCAACGCGGCGGCTTCCCGCAGTCCGTTAACAGTGTAGCATAAGCCGGAAACCACGGCCGGTACACCGCCGCTGCACAGCACTTGGCTAAGGCTCCTTCCCCCCTCCCTCTCAGATGCTCCACGCTCTTTTTTCTTCCTATAGCCGATTCGAGTAAAAGCCGATGATGAGGAGAAGAACAGAAACATTAGGACAAAGCCCTCCCAGCTTGTGGCTATAAGCACCAAGGCTAACAGCACCGCCGCTGCGATTCCGCTGCTACTCAGTGCCTTGTACTTCTTGGCGAGAAAAGCGGTTACCGCAGTCAAAAGCAAACCCAGTGCAATTTGTGCGGTCAAGATAGCCCACCCTCGCTAGAGTAGCTGCGTTTCAAGGCTGTTCTAAGACCCCAGATACGTTTAAATTTAAACGTATGGTAAGATCGGTGATTCCATGCCAATAGAGTATAGCGATGATTTAGTGAGGGAGCTACGTGAAGCGCTCAGAACCTTAGTCAACCCTGTAAAACTGCTTTTCTTTACTAACCCCCAGGAGGAGTGTGAGCACTGCGACGATATAAGGGAGATCCTAAACCTCTTATCAAAGGTCTCTGACAAGGTTAAAGTTGAAGAGTACACCAACGAATCTAAAGAAGCCCTCCGACTGGAGGTTCCTATGTACCCGGCTTTAATTGTACACGGGGCCGAAGAGTACAATATCCGCTTCTTCGGAACCCCTGCAGGATACGAGTTTGCGGCGTTAATTGAGGATATTCAGGATGCTTCTAGAGGCGAGCCGCGCAACCTCTCTCCCAGGCTTAGCGAGGCACTAAGAAAATATGTTACAATGAAAACTAGGATAAAAGTGTTCGTAACCCCCTCGTGCCCCTACTGCCCGCTAGCGGTTAGAGCCGCCCATCGGTTCGCAATGGTGAACCGAATGATTTACGGCGACATGATTGAGGCTCTAGAATTCTCCGACTTGGCAGGTAAGTACGGAGTCTACGCTGTACCGAAGGTGGTTATCGAGGTTAATGGGGAGGATAGGGTTCAATTTGAGGGGGCAGCCCCCGACGCGCACTTTGTATCATATGTCTTGAAGGCTAACGGAGTGGAACTTGGCTCTCTAGGGGGATGAATTGAGCAGGGGGTCTGTAGAGCCAATCCACGCATACGGTTTTTTCACCGTAAGCGAAAACCTGGAGTTCAACCAAATTGTGGTTTTCGAATACCTGGATTACGACAGGTATTACGCGGGAGTAAGCAAGAACATAGAGCGCCTGAACAAAGAGCTTTCAGAGCTGGCCTATAACATGCAAGCGTACCTGGATGGGGAAGAAGTTGTAGTTAACGGTGAACGCGTAAGGCCGCTAGTGATCGGGGCGAGCTTAGGGTTTAAAGGTAATCCGGAAGAACCCTACCTAGTATTCTTCATATACTTTAGAGGCAAGCCCCGGAGAGGCGTTAATTACTACGAAAACGTATACGAAGCTGAGGTTTCTGAATACCCCTATGAAGTGTACTGGATATTTCCGCCCAACTCGAAGGTCAGCGGGGTCGAGTGCTCTGGAGTTTCCGAGATAATTGGTGACAGGATAGTAGTTATGCGTGTGGATGAAGGCGAAAGGGTGACTGGTTACGAGAAAATTATTTTTCACCTACACTGACAAGAGGGGCTGTGGCTCCAGGCGCAGCACTTATAAGCTGATTCCGCGGTCTTTAATGGTGGTGTAGTGGAATGCGATTGCTGCCTTTCCCAGCATACGTCGGAATGGAAGACCTAAAGACAGCGCTCCTCGTCTTAGCCGTTGACCCATCGATCGGGGGCTTACTGATAATGGGTCCCAAGGGCACCGGCAAGTCCAGTATAGTAAGAAGCTTCGCCAAGCTTCTACCGCTCGTAAAAGTAGTAAAAGGCTGTCCATTCAATTGCGATCCTGAATCGCCTGAGAATATGTGCGACGTGTGCAGGTCAAAGTGGGAGCGCGGGGAGAAGCTACCTATTGATAGAGTACCGATGTCAATAGTCGAGTTACCAATAGGTGTTACGGAGGATATGGTTTTAGGTACGATAAACATAGAAAGAACACTTAAGGAGGGTAAGTTGGTCTTCGAGCCGGGTCTGCTTGGCAGAGCCAATAGGCAGATACTTTACATCGATGAAGTTAACCTACTTCCGGATCACGTGGTAGACGCGATCCTCGATGCAGCCGCCTTTGGTTGGAATGTTGTGGAAAGGGAGGGGGTATCTCTCAGGCATCCCGCGAAATTCATACTGGTGGGAACGATGAATCCAGAGGAGGGCGAGCTTAGGCCTCAGCTCTTGGACAGGTTTGCCATAAGCGTGAAACTGGATACCCTATACGACCCCAAGTTAAGGATGGAGATAGTGAAGAGGAATTTAGAGCTGGAAACTGATTCACAATCGTTCACCAGTAAATGGGCGCCTGTAGAGGAAGAGCTGAAAGCCAGAATAGCCGCCGCAAAACATCTTCTCCCCAAGGTAAAGGTTGACGATCCGGCAATAGAGTTAATTTCGAGGGTCTGCGCAAGATTGGAAGTTGACGGTTACAGGCCGGATATTGTAGCTGTAAAAGTTGCTAGAGCTATAGCGGCGCTGAACGGGAGGTGCGAGGTTACCGAAGAGGACGCGATAGAGGGGCTGCGGTTAGCATTAGGGCACCGAACGAGGGCGGAGGGATTAAAGCCGCCGCCCACTAGAGAGGAGGTTCGAGCTGCTTTTAGCGAGGTTTCAGGTAAAAAACTTCCCGTACAGAAGGTGGAAAAAACCGGAGAGGAGAAGAAAGAGCAGGTAAGGTTTTTTCCCAGGTGGAGTTTCTAACGTCAGGTTATCGAGGAAGGCCGACATACTGCTAACGCTCATCATGGGGGCGCTTTTAATAGCCCTGGCTTTCATAGACCTAACTCTGGCCGCACTTGCGGCCATAGTATGGTTCATCCTGAACGCGCTCCTCAACAAGGATGCGATATACTCGGGTAAAAAGGCTCTGCTTAAGACTCGCAAGGCTGTTTACGTGGCCTTTTCCTCCTCCATAGACTTCAAGAGGAACTTCTTATCTCTCTCTAGGGGTTTAAAGATCCTTAGGGGATGGGTTGAGCCAAGCCAGCTGACGGAGTTGGCGATTAACGTCTCGCGTAAAAGCGCAAGGTATAGAGGTAAGAGAAGGATGAGAGGGGCTTCCTTTACGATTGATTTTACCTTGCCGAGGAAGCGGTACTTCAAGGTACACTTTCCCGCGACTCTTAGGAAGAGTGCTTCCCGAAGGGAGTTCCCCACTATAAGCTGGGAGTCGCTCATGGCTAAGCTGCTTAGCGGCAGGGCCAGGGTCTCGCTTGTGGTAGTTCTAGACTCCAGCGCCTCGATGGCGTACTCCATAAGGGGGATAATGACCGCGCTTAAAGCTATAGAGAGGGAGGCTCGCAGGTACAGGGACCGCGTGGCATTGATCGTATGTAAGGGTTCTAGTGCAGCTATTATTCAGCACCCCACCACAAACTTCAATCTGATGCTGGGCAAAATAGCACGCGTTGGGTTGGATGATTTCACACCCCTAGCCGCCGGAATGTACCTGGGCTACAATATGGCTCTAAGGGAGAGGCGGAAGGGTTACGAGCCAGTTCTTGTAATCATCAGCGATGGTAACGCGAATGTGCCTCTTGAGAGGAGAAGGGGTGGCTCGAGCCAGCTCTCGCTGGATCCGGCAGTGCGCTCAGTGCTAGATGTCGCTTCGCTGATTGCCAGGAAGAAAATTGAAACAGTCATAATAAACACTAGACATAGAGTGTCGGCCGAGGAGGTTGAACCATTGATAAGCGGCACAAAGCTTCTCATCAGCGTGGCTAGGCTTACAAAGGGAAACTACGTTGGAATTATGGGCTGACCAGCACGCTCCTGCACGGGTGTCAAAAGCCCTTAGGTGCGGCTCAATGGTCAGCGAAAGTTTGATTCTAAGCGTTATAGTTTTTCCGGGTTGGTAGATCTGTAGGTGCTATGCAAGGGTTTTCCGAGTTTCCGCTTATGGAGGAGGAAATACTGGTGTTAAGGGAGAGGGGTTTCCTGATCTTCAACATGCACCGCAATTTTTACGAGAAAGCGGTGAAAAAGGTAATAGGGGCTTTAAGCCCTTTACTGGTTGAGGGAAGGGGCGATAGGGTTATCGTGAAGTTCAGGTCCGAAGAAGGAGAGGAGTTTAGGGCATGGCTGCTTCTAAACCTGGATAAGGGCTTCTACATTACGGAGCTGGATAGCCTAGAGCTGTAGTGGGAAAAGGTGGTAAAAATTTAAAAATGTCGGCTGCCTGTAGGCGGGGATGAGCTAGCAAGTGAGGCCTGAGGCGTGATGAACGCTGGACCTGCGACTGCTACGTTATTCTGGTTTTCCTCTGAAGCCTCCTGAGTAATGCGTCAGCGGCTGTGTATACCGGGTGGACAACTTCGTTGAGCGAAGGTGCGTAAGCGAACTCCAGATAAGGTAGATCGGAGACTGTTACACCTTTGTAAATCGAAACCGATAAAAGATTCAGCTTTTCGACGACATTACCTCCTCCGGCGACCTGCGCGCCAATTAGCCTCCCCTCGCCATCTGCCACTAGCTTAACGGTGACGCTTTCGGAGTCGGGGTAAAACTGGGGTTTATCCGTGGCAGTCACGGATACGGAGAGGGTATCTATTCCAGCTTTCTTGGCAGCCTCTTCGGTTAAACCCACGCCTCCAAACTTAAAGCCTTCCAGGTTGACCACCCAGTTTTGCAGCACCCCCTTTATGTGCGAGTCGCCGCCGACGGCATTTATCCCAGCTACCCGTCCCATGATCAATGCCGTGCTTGCAAACAGGCTGAGAGTGGGTTTACCGGTAATTAGATCCTTAACCTCAGCCGCGTCGCCTGCCGCATAGACACCTTCAATACTTGTTCGCATGTGATCGTCGACTTTGATACCGCCCGTCGGCCCTACTTCGGCGCCGATCTGCTTGGCGAGATCGGTGTTCGGTTTAACGCCGGTTGCAAATACGACGAACCCAGCCTCCAGCTCCCTACCTGTAGAGGTAACTATTTTCTTTGCCCCCGGTGCACCGCTTACCTCGGCTGCTGCTTCGCCGAGCACAAGGTTGATTCCCTTAGAGCTCAGCCTCTCGGCGACTATCTTAGCTATCTCGAAATCCAGCTTACCGGGCATTAGTTGCTGGAAGTATTCTACAAGTGTTACATTTAAGCCCCTTGCCCTTAGCGCGTAGGCGGTTTCGATCCCGAGAGCACTTCCACCAACTACCACTGCTGAGTTGTACTTCGCGGCAGCCTCTATGATAAATTTAGCATCTTCCACTAACCGGAGTGTGTAAACGCAGCTGCTGTCCAGTATATTCACTGATCTGGGAATAAACGGTCTTGAACCGGTTGCCAGGATCAGGACATCGTAGTCCCTGTAGAAAACCTCCCCCCTCCTTAAATCCCGAGCTTTAAGCTTTCTATTATCGACGTCAATCTCTTCGACTATAGTTGAAGTTCGAACATTAACGCCGGGTACTGCGGCTGCAGCCTCCACAACGGAATCAAGCGGTATTAAGCCAGCTATAGCGTCAGGCAAAGAGCATGGGTGGTATACAGCGTAAGGTCTTTTCTCGAAAACTTCAACCTCGCTTTCCCTGCGTGTTAGCTTAGCGTAGCTCGCTGCGGTCATACCAGCGGTTCCGTAGCCTACGATGGCTACTTTCATATCCTGTGTAAGGTTAGCTGACTTAATTTATTTTTTAGCTTCCTCAGTAAGTACTCAAGGTTTAAAAACGGTCTAGCGTGCAGCACTTCGATGGGAATGGATGCTGCTACTGTCGAAGTTATCGAGAGGTTGCTGAGGCCTAAAGCTGTAGCTGTGATAGGCGCCTCTCGCGATCCCAAGAAGGTAGGCTACCAGGTGGTTAGGAACTTAATCGAGGGGGGTTTTCCACGCGAACGCATTTTCCCGGTCAATCCTAATGCCAACGAAATCTTAGGTTTACACTGCTATCCCAGCATACTGGAGGTACCGGTTCCCGTAGACTTAGCTGTTATCGTCGTACCGGCCCCTCTCGTGCTGCAGGTTCTAGAGGAGTGTGGAAAGAAGGGGGTGAAATCTGTAGCCATTATTTCTTCGGGCTTCAAGGAAGTCGGTCAAGTCGACGCCGAAAGGAGGCTCGTTGAAACAGCCAGGAAGTATAGCTTCAGAATTCTTGGCCCCAACATCGTGGGGGTTTGCGACACCGTAAGTAGCATGAATGCGAGTTTCTGCCAGGGTTTACCTCTCAAAGGCGAGATCGCCTTTATTTCCCAAAGCGGTGCGCTCGGCATAGCGCTTGTGGGTTGGACCATACTCAAGGGAGTCGGGCTATCCGACCTGGTCAGCCTCGGCAACAAAGCCGATTTAAACGAGGTTGACTTTATCGAGTACTTCGGCAACGATCCGCATACCAAGGTTATCACAGCGTACTTGGAGGGCATAGAGAGTGGTAGAGCCTTCATGGAAGTGGCTTCAAAGGTCTCGCTGAAGAAACCGTTGCTTGTTCTCAAAGTGGGCCGGAGCGAGCGGGCGCTGGGAGCGATTAAATCCCACACAGGCTCGCTGGCCGGCTCCGACGCTGTGGTTGACTCGGCACTAGCCCAATGCGGCGTGATAAGAGCTCCGACTTTCATTGAGCTATTCGACTGGGCCGTGGCCTTAGCTAAGGCGCCGCAACCTAAAGGCGAGAATGTGGTGATCCTGACGAACGGGGGTGGGGCAGGAGTGATGGCCACCGATGCGGCTGAGGCCTACGGTGTTAAGCTGGTGGATATACCGGGAGATTTAGCAGAGAGGTTAAGGAAGTATATGCCACCTTTCGGCAGCGTATACAATCCAGTTGACTTAACCGGAATGGCGTTGAAAGAGCAGTATAAGGGTGCTCTGGCTGAACTTTTAAAGGATGACCGAGTAGATGCTGTAGTAGTTCTGTACTGCCATACGGCTGTGACCAATCCGAGAGAGATAGCGGATGCCATAATTGAGGCAAGGGCCGAAACCGCTGCGCAAAAGCCAATTACAGTTAGCCTGATCGGCGGCGAAGAATGCCTAAAGGAAATGCAGCGCTTAACCGCCGAGGGCGTGCCGGCGTACGAGTCCCCTGAGAAAGCCCTAGCCGCGATGGGCGCCATCTACAGGTATAAGAGACTTAAGGAGAAGCTAGCTAAACCGAAAAAGTTCCTGGAGGTGAAAGCCGATCCGATTGCTAGGGAGATCATAAAGAAGGCTTTAGAGGAGGGGAGGAAGACCCTAACGCCCTTCGAAGCCGCTCGCATAGCTAAGGCCTACGGTATACCGGTGTTGGAGAAACAGTTGGCCCGGTCTCCAGAAGAAGCTGCGAAAATAGCGGACGGGATAGGATACCCGGTAGTCCTCGAGATCGAATCCCCCCAGGTAATTCACAAAACTGAAGTAGGAGGTATAATATTGGGGCTAAACAACGCTGAGGAGGTAGCCGAGGCTTACAAAAGGATAGTGGAGAACGTGAGGTCAAAGGTCCCCGGTGCGGAGATTAAGGGTGTAGTGGTGAGGAAGATGGCTCCAAAGGGCTTTGAAAGCATAGTAGGAATGCATAGGGATCCATTCTTCGGACCTGTCATTGCGTTCGGCAGTGGAGGTATACTTGTTGAAGTGATCAAGGATGTGGCATTTAGGGTTGCCCCCTTGTCGCTTGAGGACGCCAGAGAGATGATAGAGGAAACAAAGGCCTACAGGCTGCTTAAGGGCTACAGGGATCAACCCGAATGTGACATCGAAGCTGTCATCGACACTTTGGTGAGGGTCTCGCAGCTCGCAACAGACATCCCCGAGATAAGCGACATAGATATCAACCCATTCTTTGTGTACGAAAAAGGCAAAGGGGGTCTAGCGATAGACGTAAAAATACTTTTGGCAGGTTAGCTTTCCTCCTTTTTAACTACTCTCTCTACGTACTCGTCTGCGTTCAGCAATTTTTCAGTGTCTGCAGGGTTATCGGGCTTAATCTCGGCTATCCATCCCTCGCCATAGGGATCCCGGTTAAGTAAACCGGGATCGTCGTCAAGTTTCGAGTTGTAAGCTACCACGGTGCCGCTCAGCGGTGCGTATACTTCGCCAACCGCCTTGATCGATTCTAGCGTTGCTAGAAGGTCTCCGGCTTTAAGGTGAGCACCAACCTCCGGCGGCTCTACGAAAACTACAGCCTTTAGCTTCTTCTGTGCGTAATCTGTTATACCCACTTTAATACTACCTTTTTCGAGTACTTTAACCCATGCGTGCTTTTCGCTATACTTTCGGTCACGTGGAAAGCTGTAGCCTTTGTATGTCAGAGGTTCCACAGTAACACTTTCGCCAACTATAATAAAAACGTGTTGCATCCAGTCGAGAGGCCCTCGGAGTTGCTATTCGCATAAATTTTTAAAGGTAAGTTAAGGTTTCCATTGTATGGCCTCAAGCGAGGCTAAAGTGGTAGCTTACCTTATCTTAATTGTAGAAGCCGGTAGAGAGTACGAAGTTTTAAGAAAGCTTTACGAGATGGAACCGGTGGTCGAGGCCCATATAGTTTATGGTGAGTACGACGTCGTAGCTAAGCTAGAGGTGCCTGACCTGAAGACATTGGAGGAAGTGGTAATGTCTATAAGGAGAATCCCAGGAGTGTCTAAGAGCACGACATTAATATCCGCTTAACGTGGTAGCTTTGGGGATGAGGAACGCGTTGGTGGCTGAAGGGTAGATGTGGTCTATCGATGGGCGGTCTGACCCTAACTTTTGACCAGGTTGTATAGGGTATAAGCGGCTACCGATATCGCAATGGGTAATGGGAGAGCTGGAGCATAACGTTGTTTTTCAAGCAATTTAAAGGTAAGCCGTAGCCCCACGAACATCGATGCGAGCACCAGCGTAAACCTAGCCGGGTCTAAACTGGGGGTCGTCAAAGCAAGGGAGCTCAGAGAGCTGTAAAATACTACATCCCCCATACCGATCGCAGCATCCCCTAGGTTGATGGTAAAGGGTATCAGCGGGGATGTGCGGGTTTTCTTTTCCACCGATTCCTCACGATGTTCGGTAAACTGATCCAGTAAAGCCTTTAGAGGGCCTTTGTACACAGAGAAAACGTCGTAGAGAGCTGCAGCAACTAGCATTGCCAGAAGACTTGAGCTGGGGACCATCGAGGCTATGAGAGGCCCTAGGAGTGAGCCAATGCACATTTGCGCAGCGGCGGTCGCAGGGGAGAGGGGGTGGGCCGCCACTAAGTACAGAGTCATGACGGCTATCAGCAGCGAAATTGGCTCAGGAACGTACGGAGGCGCGCTTAAAGCGTAGAGGTAGGTTAGGCAGACGATAAAGGTTGCCGTAAAGAAGGAGAAGAAGCCTAGGATTTTCATGAACATCAGCTTAACCCTGGATATCGTGATCAGCAGCAAAGCCCCTATGAGGAGAAGCGCCACCAGAATCAGAGCATTTAAGGCTGCAGGAGCGGCACCTTCCTCTTTGATGAACGGACCCTCTATGATCTCCGACATCCCGCTAACGTGAAGCAGCAACCCCCCAATCCCTCCAAGGAGCCCTGCGCCTAAAACTACGCTCAGCTGAGTTTTAAACACGTTTTTCCTCATCCTACCCTTAGCTGCTACTGTAACGTTTAAAGACATTACCGCTGAACAGGTAACATATTTTAGCATGCAGTTTACCCCGCTGCTGTGGAGATAATAGACAAGCTCGCAGAGCTTGGAAGCCGAGTGGAGCCTGCCCTTGAAAAATATCTTCTAAAGGATACTGATGCCGAGTTTCGCGAAGCGGTCCTCTACCAGATTAAAACGGGAGGCAAGAGGCTGAGGCCTGCGCTCACGCTCGCGGCCTCGCTTGCAGTGGGCGGTGATGTGGATAGCGCAATACCAGCTGCAGCAGCTGTAGAGCTTGCCCACAACTACTCGCTGATATTCGATGACATCATAGACCATAGCGAGCTGCGGCGGGGTAAACCCACCTTATGGAAGAAGTACGGGATAACCACGGCTATACTTGTTGCCGTTCACTACCGCGAATCAATCGCCCAAGCGCTTAATGACACAAGGGATCCCGCAGCATTCCACGAAGTCATGGCTAGAACTCTGAAGTCGCTCGTGGAAGGCGAAAGGCTCGATGTGCTATTCGAGCAGGCCGGGAGAATGGACGAGCCATACGTCAAGGAGAAAAGGAGGAGCGACGTTAAGCTAAGCGATTACATGGACATGGTTTATAAAAAGACGGGCGCGCTGATAGAAACCGCTTGTGTGTTCGGGGCTATGTCGGCGGGCGCCGATTCCCGGGCAATTAGTATGCTAGGTGGGTACGGCAGAAACCTAGGCCTAGCTTTCCAAATCGGCGATGATATCATAGATGTTTTTGGACATGAAGAGGTTACAGGCAAGCGCGTGGGCAAGGATGTCGAGGAGCACAAGCTAGGCAACGTCGTCGTATTACTGGCTCTAGAAGAGCTTGAACAGGATGAGCGGAGCGAATTCCTCTCCATCCTGCGCAAGAGTTCCATAGGTACTAGCGAGTTGAAGAGGGCTATCGAACTGATAACCTGCACGAAGGCTAGAGAGCAAGCCGAGATGCTTAGAAACCGCTACGCTTATGAAGCGGTAAAGTCCATCGAGGAGCTCCCTGGCACGGAGGGTAAAGCTTTGCTAAAAGCTCTGGCAGAGTTTATAGCTACAAGGGAGTTTTAACTCTACCTGCGCCTTAAAGTAGGGTGCCCTTTTATATACCTGCTCTAGGGGCAGCGACGGTGAAAGCGAGTCAAGTTGATGAAGGGCGCGAGCTAGTGGTGGTCAAGCTAGGGGGTTCTCTGATAACGGATAAAGAGAAACCTTTTACTCTCAGGGGAGACGCTTTAGAGGAGGCGTCTGTAAAGCTAGCAGAGGTCGCCGAATCTTCTAGGTTGCTGGTGGTGCACGGAGGCGGTAGCTATGGCCACTACGCGGTTGCTCTCTCCACCGGGTCCCAGCTAAAACTCGTAGCGAATGTAGCTTACTGGATGAGTTTGCTCAATTTAGAGGTTATCGCAGCGATGCGTAAACACGGCCTGCCGGCAGTGGGGTTACCGACGTACGCCGTTGCCAAGCTTGATGAGCACGGCAATTGCTTGCTAAATTTGGAGCTGGTTAAAGCCTTCCTATGCGTAGGAGCTATTCCGGTAACCCACGGCGGTCTAGCCAGAAAAGGCGAAGGCCTCGCAATCGTATCCGGGGATACTTTGGCGAGCGAGCTGGCGATACGGCTCGGGGCCTCGAAGCTAATTTTCCTGATGGATGTAGACGGCGTATATACTTCGGATCCTCGAGTTGATCCCCACTCATCGTTCATTAGGAACTTCACCCGCGACGACCTCGAATCAGTAAGGCAGGGTAGTCGAGGTCTGGACGTGACTGGCGGCATAGGTTTAAAGCTGAAGGAAGCCCTGCGGGCAGCTGAGGCGGGGGTCAAGGTAACGTTGGGGGCGCTCGATGCGCTGCCTGCGATGCTGAAGGGTCTCGAGGGTCATTATACTACGGTTTCCCCTGCTGGACGCATTTGAGGCCGCATAACTTTTTTAAGTAGTAGGCCTTACCCAGCTGCGAGACCGCGACGGTGGTGGTTGCCTTGAAAGTTTATTTTAAGGAGCTACTACTTAATACACGCTTGAAACGGGAGCTCGTCGACATAACGGCGGAGGTCGAGAAAGCGGTTTCTGAAAGCGGTGTAAAGAATGGCTTATGCCTTGTCTTCGCTCCGCACGCGACGGCGGCTATTATAGCTAACGAGCACGAACGCGGACTCAAAAACGATATCCTCAGGAAGCTTGAGGAGGAGTACCCATCTGATGGGGGCTGGGAGCACAACAGGATAGACGACAACGCGGCCGCGCACTTGGCATCAGCTTTCGTGGCAGCAAGCAGGATATTCCCTGTGATGAACGGGAACCTAGTACGGGGCACATGGCAGAATATATTCCTGGTTGAACTAGACGGGCCTAGGAGTCGTAGGAGAGTGTTGATCGAGGTGATGGGTGAATAGTATGTCGGAGATAATCTTGGTAGGTCACATAGCGATCGACACCATAGTTAGGGGTAGCAGAAGGTGGCAGAGCCTGGGAGGCACGGTCGTGTATGGGTCCCTCGCTGCCCTTAGGCATGGGGCGAAGCCGATTGTGGTTTCCAAGGTTGGTGAAGATTTCCCGGATGAATACTTGCTTTTCTTAGCCAGAAATGGTGTGGACATTTCGTACGTGAGGGTTGTCAGGGGGACTAAAAGTACTCGCTTTAAGCTGGCGTACAAGGATAGCGATAGAGAGCTAACTTTACTGGCAAAAGCAGAGAACATAAGGCGGGTTGATGTTGATCTCGTAGATTTCGAGGGGAGAATAGCTCTAGTGGGTCCGGTCGCGGGCGAGGTTGACGTCGAGGCGCTTGAGTCCATACGTTCGAGGGCGGCTCTCACGGCAGTGGACCTTCAGGGTTACCTCAGGCCGCCTAAAGTGAGGGAGCCTCTGAAGCTGGTTAAAAGCGATGCAGCACTTAGGGCGCTTAGCCACGCGAATATAATTCACGCGGATGCCGAGGAAGCTAGGGTGCTTACGGGTTTAGAACCACCTCTCAGTGCAAAGTGGATATCGGAGCGTGGTTCAAGCATAGCGCTTGTTACTATGGGAAGTAGCGGCGCCTATGTAGCTTGGAAAGACAACCTAGTCTATGTCCCCGCGGCTGAGCCGTCTCAGGTAGTTGACGCCACTGGTGCTGGCGACGTATTCCTCACAGTATTCACTATCGAGTATAACCAGGGATTATCGGTTGAGGAAGCCGCTGCCATGGCTGCGGCAGCAGTATCCTTCCGGGTTGAGCGGCGGGGTTTTGAAGGCTTAAGGGAAAGATGGAGGGTTAGAAGCAGGGCCCGCGAAATAATGGATGGAATTAAGCCCGTGGAGGCGACGGAGGCCAAAGCTATTTAAACTTCTAACGAAGTCCGCAATGTGGCCAGTAGGGTTTACACGGAGAGGGCTCCCAAACCTATTGGACCGTATTCACAAGCTGTAAAGGCCGGAAACCTTCTCTTTGTCTCCGGGCAGATAGGTCTAGACCCGACCACAGGTAAGCTCGTAGAGGGCGGTGTACGGGAGCAGGCGCAGAAGGCCCTCCAAAACCTTAAGGCGATAATCGAGGAGGCAGGCTTTTCGATGGATGACGTGGTATGGGTCCTGGCTTTCCTGCGCGACATAAGCCAGTACAAGGAGTTCAACGAAGTGTACTCGCAGTTCTTTAAGAATTCTCCAGCTCGTGCGCTGGTGGAGGTTAGCGCCCTACCCGGGGGCGCGCTAGTTGAGGTAGCCGCTGTAGCCTTTAAGGGGTTCGAGGCTTCCCGGATTTCATAAAAGTCCGGAGGCCGTTCTTCCTTATTTCTTTTAGGAAGCCCCGAATCCCTCTTTCTCCAACAAGTTCAAAGGCGACTTCCCAGTCAATGAGAACCAGGGCGACTATCACCACGGCAAACGCTACTACGCTTGTGAGAGTCCCCAAGATAAGGTCTTCAGTGAACATGAGAGCGATGAATCGCCCGCCGTAAGCGACGACTATACCTAGTACCGCTTTACCGGCAGTTACGCCTGCTAGAAACTTAACCATATCGTACTTCATAAGCCCCAGCGGAATGATGATGGCGTCATCGGGAGATGGCGTAGCCGCGAAGATAAAGGCCGCAAGCGCACCGTACCCTTTTAGTAGCTTGCCAAGCTTTTCATACTTGGCCGATGTTTCCTTCTTTAGAAACACCCTAACACTCCTACCCAAGAGGTAGACTATCAGCTTCCCGAGTCCAGCCCCGAGTCCACTAGCTATCCCCACTAGAAGAGGGCTGGAGGGAAGTAGAGCTGAGTAGAGTGCAACCCCAGCTAGGTAGGGAATCGGTATAAAAGGTATTAGGTTGCCGAACATCGAGACTAGGAACACGCCCAAGTAACCGGTGGGACCGGCCAAGTCGGCAATCCAGCGAAGAGATAGCGGCATCCAACGAGCCTTGTACAACGCCATATTTATACTTCTCCGCTCTTCAGCCCCTTTCTGAAGGGAAATGCTGGACCATAAGTATGAGGTACAGGTAAAGGAATCTGGTAAACCGATGAAAATCCCGACTGAGTTGAGGGAGAGGTTAAGCGGCATTTCCCCGAAGCTTCTCTCGAAAATGAAAGGGGAGATCGTTGAATGTCCAATCCTAGGAAAACCAGTATCTTTCATTCAATGCTATTTTTGTCTAAACTTTGTTAGACGCGTCAGAGGCACTGTGCACTGTCGAGGGAATCCTCTCAGCTAGCATGTACGGTGGCATGTTAAAGGAGTTTTCAAAAGTAAAGCCCGGTAAACTCGTTGAACTAATAGAAAGTGCAGCTTCGATATTTGAGAGCGAGAAGCAGCTGGTAGAGCTTGAAGGAAGTGTGCTCATGGTGGGTGATACTCACGGGGATGCTATTTCGTCGGCTGCAGCTTTTAAAGTGGAGGCGGATGCCTATTTGTTCCTGGGCGATTATGTAGACAGAGGGCCTTACCAGATTGCTAACATCAACTTCCTGCTTTCGAGGAAAGTAGAGGAACCCGGGAAGGTTGTTCTCATAAGGGGTAACCATGAATCACCTTTAATGAACTACGAGTACGGTTTCTACTGGGAGGTGGTCCAGGAGTACGGCTCGGGAATATACGAACTGTATACCAAACTCTTCTCCCTCATGCCCTACGCTGTAATAGTCGATTCCTCAGTTTTCGCCGTACACGGCGGTATAGCCAGGGGCCTACACTCTGCAAAGGACGTGCTGAAGCTAGCTAAAGGCGACGTTATACCGTCAGACAGGCGGGCGTTCGAGCTCCTATGGAACGATCCGGACGAGAGCATCGATTTGTTCGCTCCCAGTCCCCGCGGTGGAAACGCGCAGCTGTTTGGAAGGGTGGCTTTGGAGAGCTTCCTCGAGAACAGCGGCCTCAGGGCTGTCATAAGGGCTCACGAGTATTTCCCCAGCGGCTTGCGCATCTACTTCGGCGGTAAGTTGGTATCGGTTTTCTCATGCCGCTACTACCCCTCTACTCAGCCTAAGGCGGTTCTTTACAGCGGCAGGGACTGGGAGGTTGTGCAGCTATAGCGTTACTTGCCCCCCCTTCTAGTCAAGCTACCGATAGCAGCGCCGGCGGCGAACCCTCCTACGTGAGCCCAGGCTGCAACGCCTAGGGGGAAGCCTAAGCTTATGACGCCTATTGCAAGCTGGTATATGAACCAGATTAGAACGTAAAAACGAGCCGGAATACGCAGGATCAGTAAGTAGTAGTACACGACCACCGTTTTTATGCGCGCATAGGGGCGAAGCACGATGTAAGCACCTATGATACCCGAAATTGCGCCGGAAGCGCCGATAACCGGTTTAACCAGCTCAGCCTCTGGGAGCAGGTAAACGAAAGCTGTGTGCAGCAGGTTACCGGCTAAACCGCTTGCCAAGTACAGCACTATAAATCTCAGTGGAGCAACCTCATTCTCCACGCTCCTGCCGAAAACGTATAAAAATAACAGGTTTCCTACGAGGTGCTCTATGCCGCCGTGAAGGAAAAGTGAAGTGAACAGGGTTTCTAATCGCGCGAGTTGCGCAAGGTAGATGGGCCTGTACCCATACAAGTCAATGAGTACACTCATTCCCCGCGTAAGTGAGTATGCGAATACTAAAACGTTGCTTAGCGCTAAAAAATACGTTAAGATCGGGGTAGTTCTCCCTCTAATTTCATCGCCTATTGGGAACATTCCCGAATTCGCGTCTCAAGCATGGCTGTGCTGCTATGCATCCTCCTCTCTAACCGTTATCACTTGCACTGGGCATGCTTCAGCAGCCACTTTAGCGCACTCTACGTATTGCTCGGGGATCGCGCCTTCTCCAAGGTTTTCATCCGATAAACGCCACTGCTTAGTAATTTGGGCTCTTCCGTCGTCCTCGTTTAACTCAAAGACTTCTGGGCATAGGGCCGCGCAAGCCCCGTCAGCTATACATGCTTCTCTTTCAATGTTAACTGTAAATTTTTTCGACATGTGGTTCGCATCTCGCAGGGAAAGCGCACCTATAAGTTTATACTCTATAGAGGGCTGCTTGTGCATAATGCCCGGCGGGAAAATCAGTCGCGACGGCCGCTTTCATCGCTCATTCCGGGTTTCGACTCATCATTCAAGTGATCTATGCGCACGCAGTTTATAAGTTCTTTTTCAACTACCCCCGCTAAGCTGTAACACAGGTTGGAGGGAAAACAATAAAGGACTGTTTGGTATGCCAGTGGCGTGGGCTCTCCGCTGCTTAAACTGGAAGATTTGCATGTTCAAGTGGATGGGCGGGAAATAGTGAAGGGTGTCAATCTAAGTGTAAGAACGGGTGAGGTGCACGTTTTGCTGGGCCCTAACGGCAGCGGTAAAAGCACGCTGCTCAAAGCCATGGTTTCGATGCCCGGGTACCGCGTGACAAGGGGGAGCATAATCTTCGATGGGCGAGACATAAGGGACCTGAAGCCTTACGAAAAAGCTAGAATGGGAATAGCCTTAATGCACCAGCACTTCAGGCCCTTGAGCGTTAAGTTCTCAAGCCTGGCTACCGAGCTGTGCAGGACTTTCGGGTCATCGCTGGACCTGATTTCCGACTTACGGGTCGACGGCTTAATGGAAAGAGAGCTTTTCAGAGGGTTCAGCGGAGGGGAAGCTAAGCGGGCAGAGTTGGCGCTGATTCTCCTGCAGCGGCCTAGGTTGGCGCTACTCGATGAACCGGACAGCGGAGTTGATCTCGAGAGCCTGAAAACTGTTGGCAGGTCGATAAACACTTTAATCGATATGGGGGCATCCATCCTGCTGGTTACACATACCGGCTTAATAGCCGAACATCTGAAACGTGTGGATACTGCTCACGTGATGGTTGACGGCAGGATAGTAGAGAGCGGCGATCTAACTTACATTTTGAACATTGTAAGGAAGAAAGGCTATGAGGTTTTCCGGGGTAGTAGGGCATGAGTGTAGTCGAGGAAATTCTGAAATCCGGCAGCGTGGCGGTATACTTACAGAGAAACTACGAGGTTATACGGCAAGTTGTAGCCGAGAGCCTGGCTTCCAGGGGTTTCATCTTGGAGCCGCTTAGCAAAGCTACCAGCCGGGACTGGGTAAAGAAACTGCTGTGGACAGCCCTGCCGGAGAGGATAATGGAGGGGAGCGGAGCTTTCATTTACGTGCCCCCCGGCGTGAAAATCCACGCGCCCCTGACACTTTGTTTCGTCGTAAGCAAGGGTTCGCAGAAAGTCCACAATGTAGTAGTTATCGATAGAGGTAGCGAAGTTACTTTAACCTCAGCTTGCTCCAGTGTAGGATCCGGCACAGTCCACGAGGGTTACACGGAGGTTTTCTTGGGCTACGGTGCTAAGCTGCACTACTTCATGTCGCATAGCTGGATGAGGGAGACTGAAGTAGTAGCGGAAAGTGGGATCGTCGCCGAAGAGAACTCCAGCTTCGATTACCTGTACACATGCCTCAGGGCTCCGGCCACCATTTCCTCAGCAACCAGAGCCAGGCTTAAGAGAGGGGCCTCCGCCTCTCTCTCGACAATTTACGTTGCAAGCCCCAACTCTAAATCCAAGCTGGGTTCCAGCATAGTTCTAGCGGAGGAGGGGAGCACCGGAGAAATATCATCCAGAGTGGTCGCCGGTAGGGGGAGCTACGTGAGTCTACCGGCGGAGATTGAGGCAGGGGCGCCGGACACGAGGGGGCACATAGAGTGTCGCAGCCTGCAGGTAGCCCCGGATGCTTATGTGGAGACAATCCCGGTTCTCCGCTCGCTTAGCGGTGGATCACAGTTAACGCACGAGGCCGCTATTGGTAAAATATCGGACGAGGAGCTGGGCTATCTGATGTCTAAAGGCTTTACGGAGGAAGAGGCTACAACTCTCCTAGTTCGGGGTTTCCTCGAGCTGGGCGTGAAAAAGGTGCCTGAGCCACTGAAGCCGCAGGTGGAGGCTCTCGCACGGTTGCTAGCTAGGAAGGCGATAGGATAAATTTAGTTAAGGAACGCTGGGGTCCTATGCCGCGCCCCCTGATATTCTCAAAAGAATACCTCAGGGACCTGCTCGAGGGACGCAAAACCGGCACTATTAGGCTGGGCAGCGCTAGGTATAAGGTCGGCGACGTGGTGCTTGTATACTGCGGTGGCTTCATTCTTGGAAAGGCCAGGATAACCAGTGTTACGCACAAGAGGGTCGTAGATTTAACTGAGGAAGATGCCCTGCGCGACGGTTTCGACAGCTACGGAGACCTGATAAGGGCTTTAAAGCAGCATTACCCTAATCTTAAACCGGACACTCCGCTAACCGCACTAACTTTTGAATGGGTTGAGAAAGCGGATCAATTGCGCACTGACACCGAGTACAGCTGGAGATATGACAAAAGCCCTGCAGAGGTAGCCAGCCTAGCCATTGCGAATTTAAAGCTAGAACCGGAAGAGCTGAAAGTACTAAGGACATTTCTCGAATGCGGCAGTATAAGGGCTGCCGCGCGTAAGCTCGGGGCCCTCTCTCGAAGAGCCCTTATCCGTGCAGTGTTGAGAGATGCGGCCGAAAAGCTAGTAAGGAAAGGATTGGTAAATTACATTGACAAACTTTAAAACTAAATTGCTGCGAACGTAAAGTTTGTAAAAGAAACATATTAGTTATAATAGTCTTATATCAAGTTAGTACTTCTACTTCTTAACAGATACTTTTTTAAGGAGTTATGTTGTTAGAGGCTAGACAATGATCAGCTACGCTACAAAGGAGTGCTCTAAAGAGGAAGTTCTGAGCCTGCTTCATCCGCTCGTAGCCGAGTGGTTTTCCCG
This sequence comes from uncultured Thermofilaceae archaeon, assembly GCA_938036345.1. Taxonomy (GTDB): domain Archaea; phylum Thermoproteota; class Thermoprotei; order Thermofilales; family Thermofilaceae; genus CALHPJ01. The sequence goes on from CALHPJ010000001.1 coordinate 41,949, forward strand.
AAAGTACAAGGACTTAACACCTCCCCAAAGGCTTGGCGTGCTTCCCATTTACTTGAGGAAGAACGTGTTGATATCAAGCCCCACCGGCACTGGGAAGACTTTGACAGCGTTCCTCGTCGTGATAAGCGAGCTCATCAGGCTGGCGCTGGAGGGGAGGCTCGAAGACGAGGTTTACGCAGTGTATGTCTCCCCGCTGAGAGCTTTGAACAACGATATCTACAGGAACCTTGAGGAGCCGCTGAGCGAGGTAAGGAGACTGGCTGAGGAGAAGGGAGTTGGGCTACCCGAGATCAGGCACGCAGTTAGAACGGGAGATACGCCTTCCAACGACCGGCAGAAGATGCTTAGGAAACCCCCCCACATATTGATCACCACGCCGGAGACTTTGGCCATAACCCTTGTAGCGCCAAGGTTTAGGGAGAAGCTGAGAGGAGTTGAGTGGGTGATCGTGGACGAGGTGCACAGTCTCGCCGAAAGTAAGAGGGGCGCACACCTGACTCTGAGCTTGGAGCGGCTTGAGGAGCTGGTTAGGCAGCCATTCACGCGCATAGGGCTTTCCGCAACTATAAACCCCTTAGAGGAGGTCGCGCTCTTCCTGGTGGGCTATAACGATGAGGGACGGCCGAGGGATTGCACGATAGTTGACGCCAGGTACGTGAAGAGGAAGGACATCAAGGTCCTCTGCCCGGTCCCCGACCTTGTGCACACGCCCTCGAACGTCTTGCAGGCGAGGATGTACGAGCTGCTCCACGCCCTGGTTAAAAGGTATAAGACGTCGCTGGTTTTCACTAACACACGCAGCGGTACCGAGAGAGTAGTTTTCCACCTGAAATTGCTTGCCAAGGAGAAGGGTGGTTTCGACGAGTCGCAGGTGATGGCCCATCACGGCTCTCTGTCTAGGCTCGTCAGGCATGAAGTTGAGGATAAACTGAAAGCCGGGCAGTTAAAGGCAGTAGTGAGTTCTACTTCGCTCGAACTTGGAATAGACATTGGCCATATAGACGTCGTTATACAACTGGGTTCTCCGAAATCGGTGACAAGGTGCCTGCAGCGCATAGGGCGCAGCGGGCACAGGCTGCACGATACGATTAGGGGGAGGATGGTTTGCGTTGACAGGGATGATTTAGTGGAGGTAGCGGTTATGGTTAGAGAGGCGTACAGAAACCACCTGGATAAAGTGCATATTCCGCAAAATTGCCTCGATGTGCTGGCGCAGCATATCGTGGGCATGGCTATAGAACGGAAATGGAGGCTTGACGAAGCATTCAGGCTGATAAAGCGTAGTTACTGCTACAGAAATATCTCCATGGATGACTTTATTAGAACGCTTAAGTATCTTTCAGGGAATTATTCGAATCTAGAAAGCCATAAAGTCTATGGGAAAATATGGTTTGACGAAAACGAGGGAGTATTCGGTAGGAGGGGGAAGTTCGCCAGAGTTATTTACACGTTGAATGTGGGTACTATACCAGAGGAAGTTAACATAAAGGTTTACACTACGGGGGGTAAGTACGTCGGTAATATTGAGGAGGAGTTCCTCGAAAGGCTTGTCCCTGGTGACCGGTTCGTACTAGGAGGTAAGGTCTACGAGTTCATCAGCTCTGAAGGAAACCGCGCACTGGTTAAACCGGCCTACGACATGAAGCCAACAGTACCGAGCTGGTTTTCGGAAATGCTTCCGTTAAGCTATGATTTAGCCGTTAAGATCGGGGAGTTCAGGGATAAAATGTTCAACTGGCTTAAAGAAGGTGTTCCGAAGGAGAAGATAATCAAGTACCTCCTTAAGAACTGTCACGCTGATGAGGTAGCAGCGGAGGCGGTCTACGAGTATTTTCTCGAAATGGTAAGGTTCCTTAGAGCGGTTGGCGTAGGCGAGCACCCCTCTCACAAGGTAATTCTAGTTGAGAAGTACATCGACGAGGAAGGGAGGCTCCACCACGTTTTCCACGCCCTTTACGGCCGCAAGACGAACGATGCCCTTTCCCACGCTTTAGCCTACCTGGCTACAGTTAAAGCTGGTGTTAACGTTGGAGTAGCTGTTCACGACAACGGTTTCGCCATAGTGTATCCGCCCGGAGTCAAACCTCCGGTGACGTTAAGCGATATAAAGAGTGACGAGCTTGAGGATCTGCTGAAGAAGTCCATTACCAACACCGAGCTTCTAAGGAGGAGGTTCAGGCATGTCGCTACGAGGGCTTTGATGATCCTCCGGAACTACAAGGGGCACGAGATCAGCGTGGAGAAGCAGCAGACGAACGCACAGGCGCTGCTGAAGGTCGTGAAAGAGCTTGGCGACGACTTCCCTGTGCTTAAGGAGACATACAGGGAGATATTGGAGGATTATATGGATGTGGAACACGCAAAGGAGGTCCTGCGGCAAATCGAGAGCGGAAGGATAAGGCTTGTCGAAATGCCAAAGCTGAAAGTCCCATCACCTTTCGCGTACAATATTGTGTTAGAGGGACTCAGCGATGTTGTGCTCATGGAGGATAAAAGGCTGATGATGGCTAAGTTCCACGAGCGGCTAATGCAGATGCTCGCTGAAACGCGTGCATCTCACACTCGATGAGCTAATCCCACCATTTCCCTTACGCTCGCGAAACCCTCGTTAGCGAGGTACTCCCTTATGCCGCTTACGATTGAGCCTATTACCTCGAAGCCTCGCCTAAGCGCCGATGCCACGCCTACCGCCGATGCACCAGCGAGCATAAACTCGACAGCTTCCTCCCAGCTTTCAACACCCCCGACGCCGATTATTGGGAAACCTGGGAATTCCTCGTAGAGCTCGTATACGGCTCGAACGGCAACCGGATGAATCGCAGGGCCGGATAAACCCCCGTAAACCCCGCCCAGTACCGGTCTCCTTGCCCACACGTTGATAGCCATCCCCTTGAGCGTGTTTATGGCCACTAACACGTCAGCACCAGCTTCGATGGCCTTGCTCGCTACAAGCCTCAGGTCGCCATGGGCGGAGAGCTTAACGAAGACTGGGAGGGGGAGACTCTTCAATGCCGATACTATCTCGGCTACCAGGCCGGGATCGGACATTATCTCGATACCGTAACCCTTCGCGTGCGGGCATGAGGCGTTTAGCTCGATTGCGTCAGCCGCCAGTAGGTGTTCGGCTATTTTTACGGCCTCGTCTGGAGCAGCCGCCCCAATGCTGGCTATTACCGGGACCCTCAACACCTCCTTCGCCCTGCGTACCACCGTCCCCATCTCGGAGGCGCCCGGGTTCGGCAACCCCATCGAGTTCAGCAACCCATACTCCAGCTCGTAGATTACCGGGTTCGGGTGACCTGTTCTCTCCTTCAGGGTCGTGGTCTTCGTGGTCACGGCGGCGGCGCCAGCCTCCTCAGCCCTTTTCATAAGGCCCACGCTGACTCCAAGAACTCCTGAAGCAACTATAAGTGGGTTTTTAAGGTCCAAAGAAGCTATTCTCACTCCGAGACCAATACCTCCTGCCATACCCCTCATTCACCAGCACGTCTTCATCTTCGAGAGCTTGCACCCCTCTTACGAAAACCTTTCTCACCTTTCCAACCACTTCAAAGCCTTCGAAAGGAGTGTACTTGGCTTTGCTCTTCATGTCCCCGCCCCTAACTCTCCATCTTTCTCCTAAATCCATGAGTACGAGGTCCGCGTCGGAGCCCACTTTAATCCGACCTTTTGGTACTCCGAGAAGTTTCGCCGGAGAGCTTGAATACAGCTCCAACACGCTTAGCGGCACTTCACAGCGAGCTACAAGCGTCATCAGCAGGGGTAGGCAGAGTTCGAGACCCGGGAAACCCGCGGGTACTCTATCGTAATTTTCGGCTATCTTTTCCTCTAATTTATGAGGTGCATGGTCCGTAACGATTGCATCGAGAACGCCGCTCTTCAATGCCCGCTGCATCAATCTCACGTCGCGCTCCTTACGAAGCGGCGGGTTTACTTTCGCTATACCTTTGAATTTCTCGACAGTACTCGAGTCGAGAAGGAGATAGTGAATAGCTGTATCAATGGATGCTCCAACCTTCAGCTTAGCTTTGAGAGCAGCTCTCAGAGCCGCTGCCGAGCTTAAGTGAGTCAAATGCAGCCTAAAACCTATCCTTGAGCTTAGCAAAGCTAACCTACGTATTGCTAGCGCCTCGCCCTCAGCTGGCCGCCTCAGGGAGTGACTCTCAAAGCTGTTCGACTCGAGCCTGCCAGCAAGGTTCAGCAGCAGGGGGTCCTCGGCGTGGGCAACTGCAAGAAGACCTAGCCGTTTAGCTTCTCTAAGCACGTCTACGAGCTCCTCGCGCAGCTGGTCCTCCGGGTAGATTTTTAGCCCAACTAACCCGAAGGCAGCCATACGCTCCAGTTCCCTGCTTTGGAACGGCACCCCAGCGTAAAAGCCGTAGTCCACCAAAGCCCTTTTGCTGGCAACCTCCTCTTTTGCCTTTAAAATCTCCAAATTGCGTGCAGGCGGCTGATTGTTTGGCATGTCAGCAACAAACGTTACGCCGCCGGCCAGTGCGGAGAGCGTACCAGTGTACCAGTCTTCTTTATCTGACTCGTTCAGATCCCTCATGTGGACGTGCATGTCGACCATCCCTGGCAACACAAGGGTTTTCTCGCTCGCTTGGATCACTCTCTCCGCAAAGGGGGCGCGAGAGAGTTTTCCTATCCACGCTATTTTCTCATCCTCGATTCCGACAGCCGCGTCGATTAAGCTACCTTCAACATAGATTTTACCTGAAATAATGAGGTCCAAGCTATGTGGGGAGGGGGACTCTCTTTCCGGATGCATCCCGCCACCACTTTCCAAAATCATCAACTTGGATAAGCTTGTAACCGTTAAAAACGGGACCATCCCAGCAGACCCGTAGACCTTGCGGTTCTAAGGTGCACGACCCGCAAATCCCTATACCGCATTTTATTAACCTCTCCAGGGAGGCCTGTACTTCGATTCCGGCATTCATTGCCATGCGGACAACGCGCTCCATCATTTGCTCCCTACCGCAGGTGTAGACAATGTCGTAACGAGAACTCGATAGGATGCTAGAAACCAGCTCTGTCAACTGGCCTTTGAATCCCACACTTCCATCTTCCGTAGCCACGAACACTCGGTCCGCCAATTTCTCAAACTCCTCCACTAGCATGACATTGCGGTTCTCTCGGAAGCCTAGGGCCACTGTTACCCGAGAACCAGCTTCCCTGAGCATCGATGCCAGGTAGAGCATGGGGGCTGCTCCGTAACCTCCAGCTACAATCAACGCTTCGCCTTGCGTAATCTCAAATCCTTTCCCTAAAGGTCCCCGTAAGAAAAACCTGCAACCCTCTCTGATGTTGTTATGTATGTAGCTTGTTACAACCCCCTTCCTAGCTATTATCAGCTTAAGCAGAGAGTCTTTCTCCCACGCGACGCTTATCGGTATTTCACCTACACGTGGCATCCAGACCATAACGAATTGGCCCGGTTTGGAGCCGAGCTTCCTATCGAGCCTGAGCAAGTACTCGTTAACATTCTCGCATAGCTTGGAAACCCTCTCCACGCGGGCTAGTAGATACATCGGGCCCCCTCTTCCCCGGTTAAAATACAGTGACGCTTTAACAGTTTTATCAGGATGGGGGGAGTGCTGGGAGTGCCGCAAGCTGTCAGCACAGCCGGTTGGAGATTCATGGTAAAAGAGCGATTTTATGTAACCTTATGCTTATCTTTTGAAGGATATGCGCTGCTTTAATATGCTCTCTATTATTGCTGCGGCATCGCTGAAGTCTAGATTCGTAGTGTCGAGCATCATATCGTAAAGTGTTGGATCCATAAATGGCTTCTTGTAGTACCTCTCGGTAAGCCTCTCCCTATCGGCGTCGCTATGCTCGACTTCCCCTCGAGCTTCCTCTATGCTGATGTTCCTCCTCTTAGCAACTCTCTCCGTTCTTGTCTCCTTATCTGCGTACAGGAAAACTTTCAGCGTGACTGGCTGGTTGAGAACCATCAGGGCTGTGCGACCTTCAACAATGACGCCTCCCTCCCTCACATAATCGATGGCGATGTTCCTAACTAAATCCTCAAGGTCTATTTCACCATCCCTAGCCATATAGGCGAGCTCTGCAAATGAGATACGTCTCTCATCCACTATTATCCTAATGATGCGCTCGCTATTGACTACTCGAAGGCCGGTACGCTTAGCAAGCTCCTGCGCAACTGAGGTGCAGCCCGCGCCCAGCATTCCCGGAATTAAAACTACCGCGCGCTCCACGCCTATTTCCCCGCTAGTGAAGTAAATATATTTGACGCACTGGGTCTGAACTACGCTGTCCTTAGTGGACTACATAGCTCTTGAGCTGCATCTTTCTCAGCTGGAGTCCTCGGCTCGGCACCCCCTCGGGGAACCCGTGGCCCCTGCATTCAAAGGCTAAGCGCTGCTACGACGCCGCGGTCATGACCGCCTCGCACTTCCCGCACCTCACCAGCCTGCCCATAGGCAGCCGTGCCGCCTGAACAGAGAGGCAGGTCGGCGAGGCATCCCTCGGGTCTATATATTTCACGTCCGATCCAAAACACTTCGGCTTGTATTCCAGCGCGCGTGAAAGCTCCGGGCATTCCACTTCGCGGTCTTCTTCTTTCTGGAGCCGTTGAGCCTCTGCTCCTTGATATTTTTGGTCCTCGGGGATCGCTCTGCAGTTCTTCCCCTTGAGCCCCCTCGCTATCTGCGTCATCAACTTGTACATGGAGTCCCTGGCTCTATTCCTCCCTCGTTTCGAGTATCTCTCGGGCAGCCTTTTCGCGGTCTTCGGCTTGCGCTTCACCAGCTTCTGAATCCTCTGCCTCTTCATCTCTAGTATGCTCCTGGATGTGGTTCAGCTCACTAAGGTTGTAGCGCTTGACCCCCCGGTCTGTGAGCGTAGTGACGTTCGTCAAGTTAATGTCGAATAATGCCCATTCGTCTACTTTCGGCTTAACTCCCCTGTTACTAGTCTTTTCCGTGAGGATCAGCCCTCCAACTTCTATCGAAGTCTTTTAGAAGCCACAGGTACTTCACCGGATCCACCTCTAGGTACCTTTCTCGCGGTGTGATACCTACCCTTAGTAGTGTCATTTCTAAAAGTGAAGAGCGCGCTTCTAAGTAGACCGTCCTCCTCGTCATTTGGGGCCTAGTTTTCGCTTTCCCACGGCTGTAAAGCGCCACCCACCCCTTCACGAGGCTGAGAGTCGAGTTTATCACGGAGTCCACGTAATGCTTCGAAAACCTTCGGTCTTTCAAGAGCGCATCGCGAAGAGCCTTCCTCTCCTCGCTCGCGAACTTTAGGTATGCCTTCCCCTTTGACATCTTCACGCGGAGGAAAACTGCGGCTGGAGCCCGCTTCTTCAATTTGAAGTACGCGTTGATTACTCCCTTGGCTAAGCCCTGAGCATCTACCGGCAGCAGGACTTTGTAACTTCTGAAGGCCACCGTTCCTCTTTCTCGAGCTTGACCATCTGGGAGTGCGCAGCTGTTCATAGTTCTTCCGCTGGAGCGCTGGCGAAGCTAGCCGCGGGGCTTGGTGGGGAAAAGAGGAAGGTTGTACTCTCTGGAGCGTATAGGCAGCAGCCTTGAACCGGGGCGGGGAGCCACTGCCCGGGCTCTCCGGGCGACCTCTGAAACTCCGTAGCCGCCTCCCCCAGCGCGCGGAGTTCCCCCTTCGGCGCCACCACCTATGGGCATGTTACTTTTAAACTGCTGTTACCGGCTACCTTCTTGTCCTATTCTAAGGGCGGTGTGCTTAAGGGCCAGCCAGTACGCCATAGAAGAGATGCCGGTTTCTCGACAAAAAAGCTGTAGTACTCTCTAGCGGTAAGCTCGATCAATTGCAGGTTATCTACAAGGACCACGTAAACGTAGTGCAGCTTAGCTGTTATGAGTTCGTCGAAGTCTACAGGGGGTTTTGAGTAGTAAGAGTCTATCAGGTTTTTAAAATACTTTATCCCCCATCTATCGCGCTCCTCGGGTGGGAAGAAAAGCATGTAGGGAAGCTGGAGAATGTGGAAGGGAGGTATGGCCATCGCGAACTCGTCCGAATACTTGCTGTACCTCGCCACCTTGCTTAGCTCCCTGGCCATCCTGTAAGCCATAGGGTCTGTAGAATTCTCCGGAGGTACGAAGCCTGTTTCAACCTCCACTATCATTGTCTTGCTATTCCGAGTTGCAAATACGTCGCACACTAAGTTGGGCGCGAGCTCATATTCCACCTCAACCTCGTAGCCTCTCCCTAGGAGGTGTTTGGCCACCACGAGCTCCATAACCGTGTGGTTGGAGCTGACCATACGGCGAAGGGCAAGCTCCTTAAGTTTAGCCCCAAGAATTTCTAGCCTACTGCTCAACGGGGGCTCCAGCCCTGAGCTGAGGCGCGCGATGATTTCGCTGATATCTTCCGCTAAGCCCACGAGAACTTAAGTATAGTCTAAGGATAATTGAGCCCATCGCATAAAATTAGGCCGAGGTTAAGCGCCGCAGGCGCCTAATCCCCCCTTTAAAACTGTAAGCGCTAATTCCGAGCCTCCTTAGGACATAGGCGGCTTCCAGGCTCAGCGCTCCTTCCTCGCACACAAGCACATAGGTGGTGGAGGGGTCTAGTTTACCAATACTCTCAAGGAACTGGTCGAAACTCATTTGCACAGAGTTGGGTAGGTACTGCTTACCCCATCCATCGACTCCAAGCGTGATTACAACGGCGCCTTCGGGGACACTATCAACCTCCAGACCCTCCAGTTTTTCCTCAACTTTTACACTTCTCAAGTCGTAAACTTTAACACATTCAAGCGCCCTGCTTAGCAGCTCGGGACTCAGCTTAGCCTCCTCCGCCTCCACCTCTTCTACGGATGCGCAGGTCTCCGGGTGCTCGCTAAAGGCACCGCAGTACTCCTTTACCCTGGCGGAGGCATCGTAAGTTCCTATTTCGCGAGCCGTCGCCACGATGTCGTCCTTATCGAAGCCGATGAGGGGTCTCAGTACCTGCAATCTCACAGCTAGCGAGGACACGTAAAGGTTCCTAAGAGTCTGCGAGGAGACTTGGCCCAGCGATTCGCCAGTGACTATAGCTTCAGCGCCTTCTCTAACGCTTATAGCTTCTGCCGCCCTATACATGTACCGCTTGAGTATTACATTGAGTAAGGAGGATTTGCACTTACTCCTTATCTCCCTCAGAATTTCGCTAAAGTCTATAACGTAGAGTTTCGGCCCATAGCCGTAGCTCCACTTATCGGCTAGAACCTTTAGCACGTGTAACGTTAAGATTTCTTGAGTTATGCCTCCGATCCTGCAGAGGAGGTAATGCACTTCGGCCCCTCTGCGCAAGGCGTACCACGCCGCAACTGGGGAGTCAAAGCCGCCGGACACCAGCGCTATAACCTTCCCCTCGCTTCCTATCGGTAGACCGCCGTAAGCCCTTACTGAGTCCGTATAGAAGTACGCCCTACGCCCCCTTATTTCGACGTAAGCCGTAATCCCTGGGTTTTCGAGGTCTACACCTGCGCTGAATCCAAGCAGCGCGGCTCCTAGAGCTTTTTCGACATCTAGGGAAGTGAAGCTGTGCTGCCCCACTCTCCTAGCCCTAACGGCGAACTTCTTACCCCTTACCTTATCAGCAAAGCACTCCTTCGCCTTGAGAACTAGATCGTCGAGCCCCTCGAACTCTGTTTCATGCGCTATCGAGAGAGATTTAATACCGAAAACTCTCCTTAGAACTTCGACCGCTTTCTCCTCTGCATCGGTATAGATGAATATTCTCCCCCGTTCTCTCCTAACCTTGTGCTGTATGTTTTCCGAGCTGAGCGCATCCCTGATGTTCGCCAGCAGCAGCTTTTCGAACTTTTCCCGCGTTCTTTTCCCCTTCATTGTAATCTCTCCGAGCCGGAGTAACAGCACCACAAGCGAGGAAAGGGAGTCAGCTTAAAAAAGCTCGGTTTCTAGCGAGTCGGAGAAGCTCCGCATGAGCCGAAAAGCCGCGGTAGTTAGGGTCACTGGCATTGTGCAGGGGGTCGGTTTCAGGCCCTTCATCTATAGGGTAGCCGTTAAACTCGGGATTACAGGTTACGTAAAGAATCTTGGCGGATCGGAGGTGGAGATTCTGGTCGAAGGTTCGGAGAGCGCAGTGGAGGAGTTCTTCCGTGTTTTAAAGTTAGAGCTCCCTCCGCCAGCGGAACTCGAAGGTATAGCAGTTCAGTATGCGGAGCCGCGGGGCTACACCTCCTTTAAAATTCTCGAAAGCGAGAGTTCGGTTACCGAGAGATCGCAAATACCCCCTGACATAGGGATTTGCGATGAATGCCTAGCGGAGGTTCTGGACCCCCGATCCCGGTGGTATGGCTACCCCTTCAACTCCTGTGCTTGGTGCGGGCCCCGTTTCTCGATGATGTACGCCGCCCCCTACGATAGGGCGAATACCGCTATGAGGGATTTCCCAATGTGTGACGATTGCTTAAAAGAGTACAGCGACTGGAGCAATATCAGGCGCTTCCACGCGCAGGGCATCAGCTGCCCCAAGTGTGGGCCGAGCCTTAGGTTACTAAACTCCTCAGGTGAAGAGGTTCCCTGCAAGGATCCGATCGCGGAGGCCGCCCGGCTAATTGATGAAGGGAGTATAGTCGCGGTAAGGGGCTTAGGGGGCTTCCACCTAGCTGCTTTAGCTTCAGACGATGCCGTTGTGAGTGAGTTGAGGGTTAGGAAGCGCAGACCCCGCAAGCCCTTAGCCCTAATGGCGCTTAACTTGGATGTAGTTAGGGAAATCGCGTGTCCAACCGAAGGCCATATCAGGTTGCTGAAATCCCCCCAGCGACCCATAGTGCTGATACCGAAGAGAGAGGGGGCGCGAGTTTCCGACCTCGTAGCTCCAGGACTAGGGGACCTAGGCATCATGCTCCCCTATACTTCGCTCCACTACCTGCTATTAGCCAGCACTAGGGACAAGTTCCTTGTAATGACGAGCGGCAACAAGCCGGGCCTACCCATATGCACTGGCTTGGAAGCTGTAAGAGAGCTGAAGAGCGTCGCCGATTACTTCCTCCTCCACAATAGGGAGATCGTGAACAGGGTAGACGACAGCGTAGTGAGGCTGACCGAGGGCGAACCGCAAGTGCTCAGGAGGGCTAGGGGCTATGCCCCACGGTGGATTAAGATTCCCTTCAAGCTCGGGTGCGAGGTTGTAGCGCTCGGCGCTCACCTATCCAATGCCGGCGCTGTGGCGTTTGACGATAAAGTGGTCCTTACGCAGTACACAGGCGATATGGATTATAGGGAGAACGTTGACTTCCTCTTTTCATCTTTGAGTTTCCTGGAAAAAGTCTACGGGGTGAAGGCTCGCGCCATAGTCTCGGATAAGCACCCAGGCTACTCTACGACTCTCCTAGCAGCTAACCTGGCAGCTGAACGCGGCGTCGCCCACATCAAGGTCCAGCACCACTACGCCCACATTGTCTCGTGCATGGCGTCCAACGGTGTACCGCTTAACGAGGAGGTAATCGGCGTAGCCGTTGACGGGGCAGGCTACGGGGAAGACGGAACTGTGTGGGGAGGAGAAATCCTGCTAGCTACCTACACCGGTTATAAAAGGCTGGGACATTTAGACCACCTGCCCCTCCCAGGGGGCGACCGGGCCACTGTATACCCGGCACGTATACTCGCAGCGGCACTGTCCCTTGAAATTGGTGCGGAGGAAGCTATCAAAGCTTGCAGTAGGCTGGGTCTTAGCAGAGCAGTACCTGGAGGGCTATCTGAGTTAGTCGTAGCGGTGAAGAACGCCTCCTCCTCCCCCAAGGCCTCGAGCGCTGGGAGGTTCCTCGATGCCGTATCAGTAGCTTTAGGCGTTTGCCAGGAGAGGACGTACGAGGGCGAGCCGGCTATCATGCTCGAGGCGGCCGCTAGAGGGGGGTGCCTCCTGGATAACCTAAGGATCGAAGTGGAGGGTAGCAGAGTGCTTGTTAGGGATTTCCTCGTGAGGTTGATCGACGCGGTCGGAAAGCATAGCGTCAAGGATCTAGCTTGCACGGCACAGGTTAGGCTCGGCGAGGCCCTTGGCCTGCTAGCTCGGGAAGCCTCAGACCGCTCTAATCCGCAAGTCCCATTAGCGGGGGGCGCTGCGGTGAACGAGTACCTGATCAAGGGTTTAAAAAAGGTTTTAAGAGGAATCCTTCTTCCCCGCGGGATACCAGCGGGCGACGGCGGGATAGCCCTCGGGCAGGCGGTGGTCGCCGGATTAAGCTTATCTAGTATCTGAATGCAAGGTTTTCGTGGCAGTAATAGCTACGAGTTCATCTCTGGGTTTGGCTGCCAGATTAGCTAAAACTCTATCCCAAGATATGATCCTGATTGAGGAGAAGTCTTTCCCGGACGGGGAGAGGTACGTAAGAGTTCCCCAAAGAATTGAAGGGGAGGCTGTCCTCGTGCATTCCACGCACCCCCCTCAAGATGAGCGCCTTATACAACTGCTTTTAGCGATTGACGCGGTAAAAAACGCCGGGGCTTCCAAAGTTATAGTCGTCGTCCCCTACTTAGCTTATGCTCGCCAGGATAAGCGCTTCATGGAGGGGGAGCCCATCAGCGTTGGGGTCGTCCTGCGCTCCCTCCAAGCAGTCGGAGCCGATGCCTTTATCGCAGTAGATGTGCACAACCCCTCTTCCCTGGACGAATGGCTAAAAATACCCCACCTAAACGTTCTGCCAGCGGCGCAGCTAGCCGAGTACTTCAAGGGGGTTTTACGCCACCCATTGGTGCTAGCTCCAGATAGAGGTGCTCTCCACAGGGCTCAGGCTGTAGCAGAAGTACTGGGTGCTAGCTACGACTACCTGGAAAAACGACGGGATCGGACTACGGGTGAACCCTCACTTTTACCTAAGAGTATCGAAGTCGAGGGTAACGACGTTCTCATAGTGGATGACATAATAAGCACTGGAGGCACCCTGGTGCTGGCAGCAAAGTCAATGCTGAGGAGCGGTGCGAGAAGAGTTTACGCCGCCTGTACGCACGCGATCCTAGCTTCGGGTGCGTTGGATAAACTCTACAGCGCGGGAGTGAGCGAGGTGGTGGCTACGGATACCGTACCCTCGCCTGTCTCGAAGGTGAGCGTAGCGGAGCGGCTCGCAGCCGCCATCACGTCCCTACTTTAATGCCTTCAAAGTTTCTCTATTCCGAAGGCTTTTCTTATCCTGGAAATCACTAAGGTTGTAACCCCGGCTGTTAATGTCTCCGTTATGGGCCCCACCCCCACCATGTAGCCGCCCATGACCGGGAGAAATAAACCCACGAGCGCGTAAATTAACGCATACCAGGCCTCCCGTATGAACAGCACGTAGAGAAGGAAGGAAGAGAGAACATCGTACGCAAACGTCGAAATAAAAGCTGAGATAAAGAGAGATCGATCTGCAGGGCGGCTTTTGCGAATTACCCCCCAAGCAGCCCCAATGGCGGCTGCTAACGTGGAGTTAACTAGAGTCCAGGGGCCTAGCCCGAGTAGAAAGTCGCTTAAGTAGAAGGATAGTGCGCCAGTTAGCGCGCCCGCCAGCGATCCGGAAAAATAGCCAGCAACCATAGCAAATGTTAACGGGAAATTAAGTAGCTGAAAGGTTCCCACTAGCGCGTGTTTCGCAAGCCTAAATGACACTGCAAGTGCGGTGAAAAGCGAAACATTCGCGATTGTCTTCGGGTTCATAGCAGGGTTCCTCAGCCCTATCCCGTGCTTAACGTCTACCGCTACTGCGCGCCGTTTTCCCCCTTTTACTCACAAGAAGCAGGGAAACAACCACTGAACAGGCAGCGAGAACAAGGATTACGGCGTAAGCCGGGTCCAGAGGCAACACCCTCGTTTCCTCAACCTTAGTTAACACGAGCTTAACTTCAGTAGAGTTCGGTACTTCGATTTCGCTTCTAGCGCTGCTGTAGCCTGGAGCCACCGCCTCAATAGCGTACCTCCCCTGAGGAAGGGCTATTCGAATAGCTGATCCGTTCACTGTAGCTATCCTACCGCTTTCGCTGCTAACAGTTACAGTAGCGGTGCAGGGCTTCCCCTCATCATCCTCAACCGTTATTTGCAGGGGGAATGTGCCCTTTAACGTTAACTCGATCGCCGTATCATTGAGTAAACTGAGAGAGTGTTTCTCGCTTACACCTCCCGAAGCTATAAGGACGGTGTAATTCCCCTCAGGGAGCTTGACTTGGGTGGAGCAGCCTGGAGCTTCGCTAACCCACACGGGTGTATCCCCCTCAAGCACATGGATTTTGCAGCGTTTAAGGATCGTACCGTTGTCGAACCGTGCACTCACGTTTAGGATGAAAATCTGCCGAAGTACCAAAGTTATGCCTCCGCTACCGCTAATGTTGATTGTCGTCGAGTACGGCGCGAATGCCTCGTGAAAAGCGGTAAGTGTAATGAGCCCCCTTGAGAGATTGAAGAGCACCGTGCCGCTAGCTGAAGTGAACCCGCAAGTATTGTTTACACAGATTAAAGCTCCCGGAACCGGTGAGTAGTCACTCTTCAAGGTTTTCACATAAAATAGAAACCTCTCGGTAAGTGTCGGAGCTGTATGTTCTAAGATGAGAGCGCCTTTATCCGAAAAAACTCCAGCGCGGCCGGCTGAAACGATGCCTTTGGCCTGCCCTGGCCATGTACCGCTCACCAGTACGTTTAGAGTGGAGTCCAGCAAGATGTAGCAGGTGGTCCCCGACGATGGATCCCGGTAGAGAATGAGCACGTCACCCGCGTCGTCAACTTTGCTCGTAAAAACAGCGTTTTGGAATTCGAGGCCTAGCTGACGTGAAGCTATAACCCCCAGCTTCAGGTCAAACAGGTATAAGTCCAAGCAGCTTCCGTTCAAATAGGTGTAGTGGAAGAACTTACCCTTAGGTGAGAAGCCCCAGCTTTTCCAGTACTTTGCCTGGTGCAAGAACTGTCTTCGATCCAAGATTCGGAATTCGCTCGCCTCCAAATCGCACACAAGCAGAGCGCTCCAATTAGCGATGAACAGCTTTGCGCTCGTCCAGTCGACGGCCGCGTCTCTTACGTAGTCCTGAACATACTTCACTACGTTAGTGCCGGAGCTAACCCTTTTCACTACTATCAGGCGTTGATCGACTCGAATGCAGGAAGAGCAAAAAGTGTTTATTCCCAGTAGAAAAACGAATTTACCGTCATCGCTTACGGAGCACTTTACATACCTGTTAACGACGCTGTCGGAGGCTGCTATATTGAGGTCCGGGATCTTCAAAGCGTAGGCTTTATTGCCGACAAATATCGCTGCTGTCCCATTGCTATAGTCCAGCGAGTAGTAACCTCTGCTTATGGGGTCTATTCCCACGGGTAGCATTTGCCAACCGCGGATTTCGCCCTCCGGCGAGATCAACCCGATCCAACCACTATTCGTAAGGACTAGAACGCCGTAAGGCTCCGACGCTTGCAGAAGAACCGGTAGCCCTTTATCGCCGATATCAACCCTCCAGAGAACTGCTTCCCTATAAAGGCGTACCAAGGTGCCGTTGCTAAAAGCTATGATGAACGAATTGCCGTAAGGGGCTATATCCGCAACCGCTCCCTCCAGTGCAATGCTCAAGCCGGAGCCCGAAGCCAAGCATACAGTAGCGCAGTAAACTGTCAGCAGAAATAGAGTCGCCACCTTGGTTGCCATCGGTTGTAAGCTAGGCGCGAGATTATAAGCGCAACGCTAGGTTTATCCGTAGAGCAGGGCTTATGTTACCTTTAGCAGCGTTCTCCAGCTCTTCCTCACTATCGGGGGGTATTCAACCCGGCTCTCTGCGAGTTTTCGCAGAAACTCTATTGTTTTCGGGTCCGAAGGATAGCCCGAGCCGAAGTCGCCGTAAACGTCCCTGAGTTTAGCTATGAGCTTATCTCTTTCGACCTTAGCGATGATGGAGGCTGCGGCGACGTGCGGGTATAAGAGTTCGGCATTATTCGCAGCTACGACATCTACATCGCGGCGTGCTAGGAGGCTCTTGATTAAGGCGGCGTACCTGTCTGGCTGAGGGTCGGGTGAGTCTACGAAGACTAGCTCGATGTTCGATGTCAGCTGGTCTAAAAGCTCTGCCGTTACGCGAGCTTCCAGGCGATTCAGCCCCTTTGCGGCTACTGCAGCGTCGATCTCCGGAGGCTCTACTACACGAAATTTGACTTCGTCCGCAACTTCAAGAATCAACTGGTAAATCTTCTTACGGTTTCGCGGGGACAGTTTCTTGGAATCCCTTGCAACCCCTCTGAGTAGCTTTGCGCTGTTCGAGCTAAGCACAACACAGGCGATCACCATGGGGCCGATTACCGGCCCCCTGCCGGCCTCGTCAACCCCGGCTTGAACCACATGTACCCTACGCTGGGGTTAAAGGTATTCCTACCCACGTTGGATAACTCCCGGCTGGAAAGAGCTCTATGGCTCAGGTAAACATACCCTCCGAGGTTTTTCTTTGAAGTTTGTAAAGGTTATTCTGGGACAAAAATTGCTGTAAAGGATCGGGTAAGTGGACCGGCCGGGACTTGAACCCGGGACCTCCCGCGCACTTGGCCGCTAAACTGCTTGCAAGGCGGGCGATCTCCCAGCCTGATCTACCGGCCCGAAAGGGTTGCAGTTAACGGTGCTCTTAACTTTTTCTCGAGTAAGCAGCGCCGTTGCAGCGTAACGTTTAAGCGTAACTCATCGTAATCCTAAATGCGTGGATATCAGCTTAGTCGGAGAACTCTGTCGGTTGGTCAGAATTCGCTCAGAGGTCTCTGTATCGGAGAAAGGGGATATTGTACGGAGCGGCTACGTGGAAGCCGCTAAGGCGGTGGTTGAGCTAGCGGAGAAAGCTGGCCTGAGCGCGGAGCTCCTCGAGCTCGAGTATAATGGCGGCACCATACCCACAGTTTTCATCGAAGCTGGTGGTAGCGGTAAAACCCTGGCGCTGGTAAGCCACTACGACGTCGTTCCAGCTCGTGGGCCGTGGTGTGTCGAGGGCCGCTCGATAGACCCTTACGAACCTTTCGTCAACAAAGATAGAGTTTACGGCCGGGGGGCGGCGGACGATAAATCCGCAATAGTAGCGAGTATTGCAGCGCTTGCCGAGCTCGTAGACTCCGGCGATAGGCTCAGGTACAGACCCTGCATAGTGGTGACCGGTGATGAGGAAGTCGGCGGCTACGGGGTTAGAGCGGTCTTAGAGGAGGGGTACCGGTGGGACAGAGCGGTGATACTCGACGCCGGAGCCGACTACGTTTCAGTGGGCGCTAGCGGCGTGATCCACGGGTGGATCAAGGTAAAGGGTAGGTCTGGACACGCGGGGTACCCGCATAAAGCCGTTAACCCAGTTGAAGCTGCTATTAAGCTAGCGAACACCCTCCTAGAAGAATATAAACCACTTCGCTTTTCGAAAATTTCGCGCTACGATTCTCCACCGGGCTCACCTATTCAAAAAGTATGGGGGCGCTTTAGCATCACCATAGCTAAGCTGGGGCCGGGTGAACCCGAAAAGCATAACCGCGTACCCTCAGAGGCTCTGCTAGGCTTCGATATCAGACTCCTCCCCGAGGAAGATTTAGAGGAAGCGTTAACCGAGCTTTACTCGTGCTTTTCGCGGGCCGCGGCTCAGTTGGCAGTCGAAGCCGAGATTAAAGCTTGGGGGCAAAGGGGTTGGTATACGCTGGATAGGGAATTAGCGGAGGAGGCCGTCGAGGCCGCCCAGAAATCATACACCGCCGGAGGGTTGGAGTACAGAGTTCCCACAGCGGCTGAACTAGGGGGCAATGATGGAACGTTCTTCTTTGAAGCCGGAATACCCGTGGTCGCCTTTGGGGCCATAAGATCGGATTGCAACGTTCACTCGGAGAACGAGTTCGTTTACATTAGAGATCTTTTCCTTTTGAAAGAATTTGTTAAAAATATGGTGAGGGGGTGATCATGGACAAGGTTGAGGGAACCAGGTTCGTGTTTGTAACAGGTGGAGTGCTCAGCGGCATCGGTAAGGGTGTCGTCTCAGCATCGATCGCGAAGCTCTTCCAGTTTCGAGGCTATAAAGTGGACATGATGAAGATTGATCCCTACTTAAACGTTGACCCAGGCACCCTGAATCCCATAGAGCACGGCGAGGTCTTCGTATGCGAGGATGTATGGATATTCGAACCAGCGCCTGGCTACAGCTTCCCTATCGCTGAACTGGATCAGGATTTCGGTACATATGAGCGTTTTCTCGGAGTCAACATGCACCCCTCTAACAACATTACGTCGGGGCAGGTCTACCTAACAGTCATTTTGCGCGAGAGAATAGGCGAGTACTTGGGTAAAACAATTCAGGTTATACCGCACGTTACAAATGAGATAAAGCGTAGGATACGCTTTGCGGCGGAGAGGAGTAACCCGGACGTAATGGTGGTGGAAGTCGGGGGAACAGTGGGGGACATAGAGGCCATGCCCTTCCTGGAGGCTATAAGGCAGTTTAGACTAGAGATGCCCCCGGGCCATACCGCGTTAGTGCACGTTACTCTCGTTCCGTATTTAGAAACCGTCGGTCAGCAGAAGACAAAACCCACTCAACATAGCGTAAGGCAGCTTCAAAGCATGGGATTGCAACCCGACGTGATAATTGGTAGGTCGAATGATTACCTCACTGAGGATGTTCGGCAGAAAATTGCGTTACACTGCAATGTGCCAGTGGAAGCCGTGGTATCGGATCCCGACATCGACGTAATATACGAGCTTCCGCTAATTTTCGAGCGGCAGGGTTTAGGCAGGTACCTGGCTAAGTTGCTCCAGCTCAGCGAG
This sequence comes from uncultured Thermofilaceae archaeon, assembly GCA_938036345.1. Lineage (GTDB taxonomy): Archaea > Thermoproteota > Thermoprotei > Thermofilales > Thermofilaceae > CALHPJ01. The sequence goes on from CALHPJ010000001.1 coordinate 60,682, forward strand.
CACAAGCCCGGGCAGCATCTAAGCGAGTGGGAAAGTATAGTTTCTAAGTACACGCATCCAAGCGATACAGTAGTGATAGCCATGCCGGGCAAGTACACAAACATGCAGGATAGTTACATAAGCATCAAGGAGGCGCTCAAGCACGCTGCTGCAAGTTTAGGTTTAGGCGTTAAAATCGAACCTATCGATTCGTGCAAGTTCGAGGAGGATCCAGGGACTATAGATTCAACCTTGTCCAAATCGGATGGGATACTCTTAACCCCCGGTTTTGGGTCGAGAGGAGTAGAGGGTATGATACAAGCTGCCCGCTACGCCATAGAAAACGATAAAGTCTTCCTAGGGATATGCTTCGGAGCCCAGCTCTTCTTCGTGGCATTCTGCAGGTATGTGATGGGCTTAAGCTCGGCTCATTCAACAGAAGTTGATCCCCTCACCCCTTACCCCGTTGTTGATCTTTTACCAGAACAGAGAGGCGTTAGCGCTAAAGGGGGAACTATGAGGCTGGGAGCACACGAGGTGTTCCTAGTTAAGGGTTCCCGTCTTCACAGCGCCTACGGTAAGGAGGTTGTGAAGGAAAGGTTTAGGCATCGCTACCACATTATCAGGAAATACGCTGAACTTGGGAAGGAGAAGGGTCTATTGATATCTGCGACAGACACATCGGGGAACGTGGTAAACGCTATAGAGCTCTCCGGGAGGAAATGGATAGTGGGTGTTCAATTCCATCCGGAGTTTAAGAGCAGGGCCTCATCCCCCTCGCCAGTTTACCTGGCCTTCCTCAAAGCTGCGCACGAGGCGAAGCGCGGTAGGAGCGGTGCCGAAGGGCAATCGCTTATAACCGTGTAACATGAAACCTTAAATAGCTAAAACTCCGTGAGAGCTGGTGGCAGAGCATTGTGTTGCAGGTTTACAATACCTTGAGCAGGAGGCTCGAAGTCTTTGAGCCGGTTAAACCCGGAAGTGTTTCAATGTATGTCTGCGGTCCCACGGTTTACGATTTCACGCATCTTGGACATGCGCGCACGTATGTAGCTTTTGACGTAGTTAAGCGCTACTTGAGGTTGCTAGGTTTCGATGTATTTCACGTTCAAAATATCACGGATATAGACGATAAAATTATCCGCAGGTCAAGGGATGAGGGCAGGGATTGGAGGGAGATAGCTGATTACTATACGAGAGACTACTTGGAGACCTTATCAAAACTTAGGATAAAGGTCGATCTCCATCCACGGGTAACCGCACACATTTCTGAAATTATAAACTTCGTGAGTATGCTTATCGAGAAGGGTTACGCCTATGTAGCGCCGAGCGGTAGCGTCTACTTCAATGTGGATTGCTACGACGATTACGGGAAACTAAGTGGGAGATTGTTGAAGGAGGAGTGGGAGCAAGAGCAGGAATTTGCCAAGGAGAAGAAGAATCCCTATGATTTCGCGCTTTGGAAAGCGGCAAAACCCGGTGAGCCGTGGTGGGAGAGCCCATGGGGTCCTGGTAGACCGGGGTGGCATATAGAGTGCAGCGCGATGTCGAGCCTGTACTTGGGGGAGTCTTTCGATATACACGGCGGGGGCAGCGACCTTATATTCCCGCACCATGAGAACGAGAGAGCCCAAAGCGAGGCTGCGTTTAACCACAGGCCGTGGGTCAGGTACTGGTTGCACACTGGAATGCTCAACGTGAAGGGGGAGAAAATGTCCAAGAGCTTGGGGAATATACTTGTTCTTAGAGAACTTTTCAGGAAGTGGGAACCAGAAGTTGTCAGGCTTTGGCTCGCTACAGTTCACTACAGAAGCGTTATCGAGTTCTCCGAGGATGCATTGCACCAGGCACGGAGGAACTACGAGAGACTAGCTAATGCTGTACAGTCTCTTCGCGACGCTTTAAGGAAGGAGGACTACGACTTCAGGTTAAACGAGACTGGAAAACGGGAACTAGCTAGGCTGCTTGACATTAGAGCCGGTTTCCATGCCGCAATGCAAGACGATTTTAACACCAGCAAGGCATTCAGCTATGTGTATGAACTCTCCAACCTGGTTTTCTCCAACCTTGAGAGAGGCCGAATAGAGGCTGCTGTAGCATTGAAAGCTTACGCCTTGTTTGAAGAATTCAACAAAGTGCTAGGCGTGCTAGATAGGTTCTTCGCTGAAAGTCCGCAGATACCCGTTGAGAATTTAATCGAGCTGATAGTCGAGATCAGGAAAAAGTTGAGGCTGTCTGGAGATTACGCCTTCGCTGACTGGATTAGGGAGCAGTTGCTGAAACTCGGCATAAGGTTGCACGATCGAGGAGGAGAGACTACTTGGAGGTTGCTTTAGGGGCTACTCTCTCAAAGCCGAACGCTAAGGCTACTGCACCGTAGAGCCCAACATCGTCGCCTAGTGGAGTGATTTCTATCCGCGGCATCCTGTTTATCGCGTAGTTAGGTGCCATTCTAATTATGGGTTCCAAAACAAGTTCAGCGTTATTCAGCGTCACTGACCCTCCCATCGTTATGAGGGATGGGTCGTAGACGTTAACCACATTCGCTATCCCAATCGCGTTGTAGCGGCCGGCTTCTTCGACAACTTTCAAGGCGAACGCGTCGCCCGATTTAGCTGCATCGTATACGTGCTTCGACGATAAAGAGAGCGGGTCGCCTGCAGAAAGCCCGTAGAGGCTGCTACTCTCGTAGAGGCTCGGCTCTTTTGCCGCAATAAGCCGGGCAAGCTTAGGTATTCCACTACCGGAGGAGTAAGCCTCCCAGTGACCTCTTTTTCCGCAGCCGCAAACTATCTTTCCTTCTTCGTCTACTACCATGTGGCCGATTTCGTGGGCGTTCCCGTCCTTACCTAAGAGGAGGTTTCCGTTCACGTAAACTCCACCGCCAATGCCTGTGCTAATAGTCACGTAAACCAGGTCATCGCAATCGCGCCCTAGCCCGAAGTACTTTTCACCTACCACCGCCGCTACGCAGTCGTTAACAAGGTATGTTGGAATACCGAACTCAGATTTTATGGGGTCGACTATGAATACATTTTCAACTGGTAGATTCGCGGGTTTAATTAGAACACCCCTCTTCATGTCTAGCGGGCCTATCGAGCCAACACCGACCCCTACTAATTCTCTCTCGGAGATCCCATGCATACGCAGCAATTTCCTAGAATTTTCGATTATTGACCTTGCGATTGCATAGCTGTCATGCGCTCTAGGAGTTTCGAACTTAATTCTACCGAGGAAATTGGCATCGCTATCCGCTAAAACTACTCTAGTGTAGGTCGCACCTATATCTACTCCGAGAGCGTACTTCAACCTGGCTCCCGGATCCTCTTTTGAACTGCTGTTATAATTGCTTTCCGCAGTGAAAGATAAAATATTATAGTGCCCCCCGTTATAATCCAGTGGTTGGAGAGCTTAGAGTATACATATGCAGAAACCCAGAGCACGAGAAACTGGTGGACATGCTGAAGGAAATTCTTTCAACAGTTAAGGGCGATAAACCGAAGCTAAAGGTCGTGAGGCATAAGCTGAGAGACTCCAGCGATTTCCCACTGTACCTGGCTCAGCTAGAGGAGATCTTTGGGGGTATCGCAACGGCTGAATTCCGTAAATATGGCATTAAAAGCCTCCCCGCCCTCGTTTACAAGGGTAGAGCGATTCTCCAGGGGAGTGTTCCAAGTAGGGAAGAGCTGGAAGAGGCGTTGGCTTACGAGGGAATCAGAGTGACACGTCGAGAGCCGAAGCCGGCGCTAGCTGCGAAGCAGTACGGCAGAGTGCAGCTCACGATAGCGGTGCCCTCTTTTCAGGTACAGCGGAGACTTCCTGAGCAGGCGAAAAGCTTACAGCGCAGGGATGAGGCAAAGGCTGAGACTCCAATCGAGTTGTCAGAGCACGTTTGGCCAGCCGGGCCGGAACAGGGTGGAGAGCCGGCTCCCCAATTCACGGCATCAGCCCGCCCTCCTGCCGAAGCTAGTGGCAAAGCGAAGCCCTCCCCCGAAGCACATAGGACCGCACGGCCCCCTATCGATGTTGAAGAGCTGGTATTGGAGAAGGCTACCGAGACGAGGAGCCCGCAAGTGCAAGTTAAGCAGGTACAACTGACGCCTGGGAAAACCTGCGTAAACTGCATATTCTACAGCGAGGTCAATAGTAGGTGCCTCCTTTACAGAGTTACTATCCAGGACCCCTCAAAGCCTATTTGCCGCTAGCGGCTTCCAACAGCTCCCTAAGGGAGTACTTGTCAGTTACGGTCACATCGTTCAAAGCCAGGTGATGTTCGTACGTCCACGCATACTCAACCACTGTGTCGATGGACTTGAGTTTTATCCCGATGTCTCCCAAGGTTGTTGCGGAGCTGGATTCCTTGAGTAGCTTTTCAACATACTCTACAAATTTTTCGGTAGGACCCTGGAAAACTGAGTGAAGCACCTTGTTGAAGTGCTCACCAGGGGCTTCGCATAACCTCTTCAACCAGGGAAGCAGCAGGGGAGCAAGGGTCTTGTATGGGGGTAAGCCGTACAAAGCGTAGAAAGCGCGGGTCAGAGCCTTTAACGCCGCACCGCCTATCTGGTCATTGGCTAAGCCTGCGTAGAAAGCTGCAGTATAAGTTTGCAGCCTCTCGTCTCCCTCTCTCCGTCCACTACTTAGTTTCATAGATGCTATTTCTCTTAAAGCGGCTTCGGCTAAGGTTAGCGAGAAAAAGTTAATTCTCCGGCTAGCGAAGGCTTCCAGCGAGTTGGCCAGTGTTTCGATAATGGATGCTGCCACGCTACAAGTGTCCAGCCTAGCCGTCAAACTCGGATCTAGCAGCGCTAAACACGGATAAGCACTCCGAGCTCTTACTTTTCTGAACCCCCTCGGAGGAAGCGTGCCTCTGGTAATCGCATTTCCTATGCCAGGGGGGATGGGTACGGTGGCTAAAAATACCCCTCCATTTATGGCAGACTTAACCAGATCTAGGGTGACGCCCCTTCCGGTAGCTATAACAGCTTCCCATCCCACCACTAGCTTGGTCAGCTTCCCGATGTTTTCCAAGGTTATTTCGGGAGAATTCAGGCGGTGAACCGAGGTTAGCACGTTGAACGAGGCAATGTTATTCTTCAGGCTGTCTAGAAGGTCGATGTCTACAGCCCAGTCGGCTATTATTAAAGCGCGTTTAGCTCCTGCGGCAACGAGTTCAGCGCCAAGAAGCTCTGTTACTCCAAAGCCGAGGTAAATTCTGGTCGGTATGTGTACAGCTGCGGTTACCGTTGGCACACAGTAAGTTCTCAACACCGCTATAAACTCGTGCCCTGGTAAAAAGTGGACCGGCCGGGACTTGAACCCGGGACCTCCCGCGCTCTCGGCTGCCGCACTGAAGCTTGCGAAGCGGGCGATCTCCCAGCCTGATCTACCGGCCCAGTTTGGCAGGTGGAAGTAGCTTCTTTAAAGTTTTCTTCGCGCTCGCGGTTTGAGCAGAAAGATTTATAGCTGTAAAGTTGACGCATGCCCGGTGAACAATATTATCCCCGCCAGCATCTCCGGTTAAGGAACCGGGAGGCTTTTCTCACGTAGCCGGGGGTGTAGCTATGGATTGCATAAGACCTCTTAGCCAGGAGTATAGGCCAAAGGAGTTTGAACCCAGGATACTCGACTTCTGGAGAAAGGAGCGAGTTTATGAAAAAATCAGGGAAAAGCTGAAAGATAAGCCGGTTTTCTATTTCCTTGACGGCCCACCGTACCCCTCATCGGATACCCCTCATGTGGGGACCTTGTGGAATAAAATACTGAAGGATGCAATAATTAGGTTCAAAAGAGCGAGGGGCTACAATGTAGTTGACCGTCCGGGCTACGATTGCCACGGATTACCCATCGAGGTTAAGGTTGAACAAGAGCTGGGTTTCACGAGCAAGAAAGATATTGAAAGCCTCGGAGTGGATAAATTCATCCAAAAATGTAGGGATTTTGCGCTGCGTAACGCGTTTTCGATGACCCGGCATTTTGAGGAGTTCGGGGTTTCCATGGCGTGGGACGATCCCTACTTGACTCTCAGCTCCTCCTATGTGCAATCGGCATGGTGGTTAGTTAAACGCGCAGAGGAGAAGGGGCTTCTGGAGCGCGGAGTGAAGGTTGTCTATTGGTGCCCAAGATGCGAGACAACCCTTGCTGACTATGAGGTATCCGAATACAGGGATCTCACCGACCCCTCCATCTACGTAAAGTTCCCTGTAAAGGGCAACCCGGGGTGTTACCTATTGGTGTGGACCACGACGCCGTGGACACTTCCAGCCAACGTCGCTATTATGGCTAATCCAAACCTGAAGTATGTTTGGGTTGAGGTCAACGGAGAGCTATTGTTGCTCTCCAGCTCCAGGCTCAAGGAGGTCATGGATGAGGCCGGTGTTAGCTGTTACAGAGTCGTCGGCGAGGTCGAGGGTAAGGACCTTAAAGGTCTGGAGTATTTGCACCCGCTCGCCGATGAAGTTAAAGTGCAGGGAGAACTTGAATCCTATCACAAAGTAGTTTTCTCGGAAGTTTACGTGAGCGGAGAAGAAGGTACAGGACTTGTGCACTGTGCCCCTGGACACGGCGAGGAAGATTTCGAGGTGGGATTAGGGTACGGTCTCCCAGTCATAGTTCCAGTCGACGAGAGAGGGGTTTTCACCGAGGAGGCTGGTAAGTATGCGGGTAAGACCGTAAGAGAGGCTAACGACCTTATCATAGGCGACCTGAGAAGCAAGGGATTGCTTTTCCACGAAGGCAAAGTAACTCACAGGTACCCTGTGTGCTGGAGATGCAAAACCCCCCTAATACTGAGGGCCGTACCGCAGTGGTACGTACGGATATCCCATATGAAGGAGGGATTCATTCAGGAGGCTGCCAAAGTTAAGTGGGTGCCTGAATGGGCTGGCTATGCCCGTTTCAAAAACTGGCTAGAGGGTTTAAGGGACTGGGTCATATCGAGGCAAAGGTATTGGGGCACGCCTGCGCCGATATGGGTCTGCAGCTCTTGTGGCCACAGAATTGTTGTCGGTAGCTTGGCTGATCTGGAATTGCTAACTAAAAGAAAACTAAATCTTGAAGATTTGCACAGGCCGTGGATAGACAATGTAGAGCTAAATTGCCCGAAGTGTGGGGGCATCGCTCGGAGAGTTGAAGATGTGCTAGATGTCTGGCTTGACTCGGGGGTTTCCTTCTATGCGTCTATGGGCTACCCGCTGAAGGAAACAGAGGTAAAGCCGGTGGACATAATAGTTGAGGGCCACGATCAGATAGCAGGCTGGTTCTTTTCATTACTCAGGTGCGGTATAATAGCCTTTGGCCACGCGCCGTACAAGGCCGTGCTCATGCATGGTTTCGCACTTGACGAAAAGGGCAAGGAGATGCATAAATCCTTGGGGAACTATGTCTCACCTCAACAAGTTCTGGAATACGAAAAAGGCTGCAGGGATGCGTTTAGATGGTATGTCCTCAGGAACATGGTTTGGGAAGACTTGAAGTTTTCGTGGAGAAGCCTGGCTGAAGTTTACGATGACCTAAACATCGTTTGGAATACATTCGTTTTCGCGACAGCCTACATGGGCTTGGACCGGTATAACCCGGCCGAGCACCCGCTTGAGAAGTACATGGAGACGCTCAGGGTGGAGGATAAGTGGATCCTCTCCAGAATTGAAAGGCTAACTCGCGATGTTACGGAGTGGATGGAGAACTACGAGTTGCATAGGGCTGCAAGGGCTTTAAGAGAATTCATAGTGGAAGATATGAGTAGGTGGTACATAAGACTCACGCGGCCGCGGGTATGGGTTGAGGAGGATAGTACCGATAAGTTAACAGCGTATGCCGTCCTGCACTACACGCTTAGGAAATTCCTAGTACTGCTAGCACCCTTTGCGCCATTTTTTGCGGAAGAGGTTTATCGTCAATCGTTCATGCAAAGCAAGGATCCGGAAAGCTTGCATATGCTGCCTTGGCCGGAGAGCAAGTTGGAGTTGATTAACGATAAACTGGAGAAGCAAATGGACCTGGCTAGGAAGGTTGTTGAGCGGGCTGTAGCCGCAAGAATGAAAGCCGGCGTTAAGCTGCGAATTCCCTTGCCAGCGCTCTACGTGCTTACGGAGGACCCATTACTGATCGCGGCTTTGAAGGAAATGGGGGCTGTGATCTCTTCCCAGGCAAACGTGAAAAGGGTAGAGGCATTACCACCCTCTCAGAGGCAACGCTTTTTTGCTGTTAAAGCAGCTCCCGCTTATAGGGTCCTAGGCCCGGTATTCAAGGCTGAAGCCCCAAAGGTGGTTGAACTCATAGGGAAATTAGACCCGTATCTGTTGAAACAACAGCTAGAAGGCGAGGGTAGGGTTGTCCTATTCTCTGAGGATGGCATAACGTATGAAGTGACTAAGGAGATGGTAAATTTCGAGGAGGTCCTGCTGGAAGGCTTTGCGGTCGAAGACATGGATGGAAACCTACTCATTCTGGACACTAGGATAGGGACTGAGGAAAGGGCGGAAGGCTTCGCAAGGGATATACTGAGGAGGGTACAGTTCATGCGCAAGCTCATGAGGTTGCCTATAGATGAGTACATTGATGCAACGATCTACGCGCCACCCGAGGCGCTTGAGATGCTTGAGTCGTGGAAAGGCTTCATCGCTGGTGAAGCCAGAATCCGCCAGTTGGCACTTGTGGAGCACGAGCACCTTGTACAAGGCGAGTTGATACAGAGCTGGGAGGTGGAGGAGTTTACCGTTAGAATAGGCATTAAGCGCGCGGTTTAGCGGCAAGTACTAGCAGCAGCTCTTCGTACAGCCCTACTCTCAAGGTTCCGATTACACTAACGCGCAACCCTTTTTCGTTGAGCTCCCTTAATGCGGTTTTCCAATCGGAAAGGCTGCTCAGCAGAAACATCATAAGCCCTCTATCGGCTAAGCGCTTAAGAACGGACCCTGTAAACAGCAATGGCATCTCGATACCGGTGGGACCGCCGCACCAGCGCGGATCAAAAGACTCTTCCGGCAGGTATGGTGGATTAAAGACTACCAAGCTGAACACTTTTCCCTCTCGAATAGGTTCGAGCCGATCACAGCAAACTACATGGAGAGTAGCGCTTTCTTTCTTAACTCTGGCCAGTGTTTCTCGCACAGCACTTAGGTTTATATCGGTTGCTAGAATTTCACCATATTCCGCGAGCGTTGCTGAAATTAACCCCTTACCGCAACCAACTTCGCACATCAACCCCCCCACAGGTACTAGACGCTCAGCCCCCCGCAGTAGGAAAATCGTATCTTCGCTAGTTTCGTAAACTGCATCCGCACCGCAGTTATTCATTTTGTTCACCTAGCTCGCGAGAAGCAGGGGGATACATTGTGTCAAGCACCGCTGCAATTTTCGCTATTCGAGAGCTGCCGAGTCCCTCGATTGCTCGGAGTTCGGAAGGGCTGGCTTTGAAGAACCTTCTTGGAGTCTTAAAGTGCATCAGGATTCGATGCGCCGTCTTTTTGCTCACGCCCGGTAAGACGGAAAGGAGGTTTAGCTGTATCACCTCTAAGCTCTCCGTTCTTTTTACTATGTGGATTTTAGCTGGCGGAAGGTACTCCTTTCCGGAATCTTCGGACTTTCGTTTATATAGGTAGTATACCGCATAGGCGGTTTCCCTAGGCGAGGAAGTGCGAAGTACACTAACGCCCATGTCAACTAATGCCGCTAGAGCGCCGTAGATTTGCGGGTAGCCGATTTTTCTGTACTGGATTACCCAATTCAGATCACCTTCTACGACTAGTATCGGTTTGGTGTAAGCCCTAACTATGTGATGGGTCTGCTCGAACAGCCGCTTATCTATTATGGAGGAGACTAGATCATTGCAAGTCTTTCTCTCGATGCAGATCTCCGTCCCGATTATGTAGTCTCCCACCTCTAAGTGCTCGAGCTTAATAGGTGCTCCTAGCTTCTTCAGCTCATCGACGACCCCGCTTTTTTCTTCCCGGTAATCAGCTACGATCATCGAACCTCTTCCCTCGACGCTCCCGCTGCATGGGTTTAAGGGTAGCTTCTACCAGTTCTAAATTCAGCGTGGGCGATGCGAATATCCTGGCTGGCCCCTCGCTAAGCAAAGCCCCTAAGTCGCTGAGTTTTTGAACAGTGCTTTCAAACTCGTCAAAATTAACTTGCCTCAGCCTGAACTGCTCAAGAAGTAGGTTAAACTCGTCCCATAGCTCGCTGATTCTTACGTAAGGTTTAGAGGAACGCTCTGTTAATCTCAGCGTGGCGCAGAGCACCAGTTTTTCATAAATGTTTAAACGCTCTATCTCGGCTGGGGCTATGAACGCCTCTATGTTTTTGAGGGCTGTTATTAAATGGTCTTTCGTAACCTTTTCATGGCTCTCCTGCTCCGCTAGGATCCCCGCATAGAGGAGCGTGTCCAAGGCTCTTCGCACATCGCTGTACATATATAGGTAGGTATACTCTGCTAACCACTTCAATGTCTCATCGCTGATTGCTCCAACCTTGAAAGCTTCGGATGCTCTGTAGGATAAAATATCGTAGAGCTGCCCAGCGGAGTAAGGCGGGTAGCGAACTACCAGGTTCCCTATAGTTGATCGCTCAGCTGGGTCAAGGAACTTTAACCATTCCAGGTTTCGGGATACGAAAAGGACGACTATGGAGAGAGATTGCCCGACCTCGTGCAGCCTTGTCAGCGCATATATAACTGTTCGAAGCGAGCTTCTGGCGTGGTGCTCGGCTTCGTCCAGTGCAAGTAACGTTGGTTTACCCTCCCTCTCCAAGGCTTTCAACGTCTCCCTTAGGATCTCTCCAGCCCCCAGGCTCCGCGAGGCAGGCAAGTTAGTAACTTTTTCGTAAAAAGACGAAAAGAAGGTAAAGGGGGTTTCCCCGCAAAATTTCATATTCATGTAGGCGAATACGTGATCTACACCTCTACTGTGCAGAGAGTTGTGCAGCAGTATGACACTGGACGTTTTCCCGGTTCCAACGGGACCTGTCAGCAAAACAACACGGTAGGCAGCGGCCTCGCCTATTACGTCCGCCATAATACTTTCTAGTATTCTGAGTTGCTGATCTCTGTGCGGTAACTTAGGTGGAATATACCTGCTGGAAAGTTTCTCCCTGTCCACGAACACTGTTGACATACCGGATATTCCAGGTCCAACTTAAGGAAAAAAGCAACTAGCTAATAGTACCTCGAAAGTTTTCAATGCGGCTTACCAAGGAGGTTACAGTTCTTGTTAGGGAAATGTGTCAGTGGAGACACTTACGTAACTAGAGGCTTAAGGAACTTTCCTGGAGAAACCTAGAGTGCATTTGAACTTAAAAGCGCAACCCTTTTAGCTTAGTCCTCCCTTCCTTCTGGGATGAAGAAGCCGTCCCAGGGTGTGTGAGGGGTGATCGTCTCGCGACGAGCTGACCAGTTCACGAGGTGGTCAAATGAGATTTAGCACCATAATAGTAGTAGCGTTATTGTTGCTGGCCTTGGTTTTGTACTGGGTCCCCATAAGGTTTGATTCCGGCGGCGAAACAGTAATCCTAGGGGGCTACCCCTGGATAGCCCCCTCAGAGCAGGCTAGAAGCACCTTCCTTTCGCTAGGTGTGGCGTTAACAGTAATGTTCGCGGCGCTAATAGTCTTCGAGGTGAAAATGTCGAAGGATCTAGAGAGCAGTGAATCGGAAGAGAGCTTAGAGGGATGATTGCTCTACGCGGTTGATATATATCCTAGTAACCTATTTTTTTGCATATGAGTAACAGCGAGATAGAGTACGTGGAATTGGAGGAAGAGCTGTTACCGGCATTGACGGTAGGCGTAAGAAGGTTGAGCGATGGTGTAAATGCTTTAAAAGTATACTTGGAGAACATTAGTAAGCACGTATCGGCTTTACGAGAGGAGAACTCAAAGCTTAAACAGATATTAGAGGCCGATAGGAGAACGCTTGAGGAGGAGAGGCACAAGTTGTTCGAGCAATTCGAGGGTACTGTAAAGGTGTTTGAAAGTTTGCTCGATAGGCTAGACAGGGACGTGAAGGCCATGCTGGATTTGGGGTTAGGCGGCATCTCGAGCAAGCTTAGCAGCTTAACCTCGAAAATTGATTTGGTTGATCAGGATATCCAAGCTTATAAGCTGGAAAACAAAAACAGGCTCAACGAGCTAATAGATCAGGTGGCCGCTGTTAAGGAGGAAATCTACGGGCTAAAATCAAAGCTTGAGGAGCTTAGCGTTCTGGTTTATGACCTGGGAATAAGGGTAAAATGCTTGGAGGAGAACATAGCGGTAAGAGTAAACGACTTAGGCTTATTGCTTACTGACCTAACATTAACGCTAAAAAGTAGCGGGGGACAGAGCGAGGATAAGCAACGATAGTGTTAAAGCCCCTTTCCCTAACTCTATACAGGTTAGAGGTATGCTGAGAAGAAGGGAGGATGCATTGGCCGAAATCCTAGGCAGGTTAGAGGAGCAAAGCAAAGCTATAGACGTGGCCCTCTCGAGACAGGCTGAACTAATTAGCGCTCGCCTCTCCGAGCAGTTCAGAGCTCTGCAGGCCCAGCTAGTCGCTCTAGCAGAGGAACAGAGAGCGATACTGGCAGACTTAGTCGAACTACTGCAGAGGCAAAGGAGCGACATGGAGGGACTACTGCAGAGGCAAAGGAGCGACATGGAGGGATCTAAAGCCAAGCTTGAAGATGTCGTGACTAGGTTTTCAAGCGTTACCGTTCAGCTAGAAAGCACCCTAGCTGGATTAAGTGAGGGTTTAAAGGTCTTTTCGCAGAGCCTAACTCAGCTTGAAACCAATGTAAGCCCGACCCTACAAGCTGTGAAGAATGCTATGGATAAACTAATAGAAGTTATAGAAAATTTTGAGGGGAAAAGCGACTCCATTAGGGACGCCCTTGCTGATGCAGTAAAATCGCTGATGGAGGTCACTGAACGATATACCAAGGCTGTAAACGAGTACGCAGAGCTAACAATAAATATTCAAGGATTAGATAAGAAAACTAAAGAATTAGAAAAAAGAGAAATTGAAATCAAAGAATGGGAGGAAAAGTTGAAAAACTACGAGGAAATGTTAAGAGTTACTCTTAGTAATATAAAAAACATCGAACCGGTACCGGAATTAGTCAATACATTGAAAGATATGCATGGTAATTTGATTCAGATTATTAAAGGGTTCGAAGAAAAGTTGAATGAACTTGAGAGAAAATTAAAAGAGTTATTAGAGAAAGAAATAGAGTTAGAAAAATTTAAAGCATCGCTTGCCATAGAAAATGAGAGGATATCGGCTGCTAGAATCGAGCTCGATAAACTTAGACGCGAACTTGAAGAGAAGGAAGTAAAACTAAAAGAGATGGATATAAAACTAAAAGAGTTAGAGGAAGAGATTCGGAAGAGAGAACAAGAATCCATCGAGCGCTGGAATAAGTTGGCCGAATGGGAGAAGGAACTTGTTGAAAGGGAGTCTAGGTTAACTAAACTACTTAATAGGTACGAAATATTAAGAAAAGAGCTTGAAAATAAAGAAATTAAGTTAAGAGAGTTAGAAGAGCAAATTAAAAAAGATAAGGAGAGCATTGAAGAGAGGCTTAAGCCGCTAAAAGACATCGCTGAGAGAGAAAATAAACTTAAAGATTGGGAAAGAAAACTCCTGGATAAAGAAAAAGAATTAATTGGTTATCAGCGCTCTATTCTAACTAAGGAAAGTTTGCTAAATGAGCTAAGGGAGAGACTTGAAGCTAAAGAAGCTGAGCTTAAATCTAGGGAAGCCGAGTTCGCCTCTAAGCTAGCGACATTGACTATGCTGGAATCCAGAGTTAAGGGGCTTGAGAATGAAAATAAGAAGCTTAAAGAGGAGTTGAGTAGGAAGGAGGAGGAACTAAAAGCGCTGAGGAGCCTGCTTGAGTAGCTAGGTAACAAAGTAGGTGAAAACTATCATGGCGGAGAAGAGGGCAGCTAAGGCTACGTAAACCAGCGCTGCCCCCTCTATAACCTTGAATATGAGGGATTTCCCCCACTCGGGTTCTTCGTCCTTCGCTGTTCCGTAAGCCAGTAAAGCCACAGCAGCCGTTATTACAGCTAACGCCAAGGGGAGCGCCCTGGAGAAAAAGTACGGTAAGGAGGGTCGCACGTTAAAACCATCGGTTAAAAACCATATAAGGGCCAGTAAAATGGCCGGCACACTAGCCAGGAACACGAGCGCTTTACTTGGTTTCTCGCTTCCACTCATCACACACCTGCTCATAAGGCCGGCATTAAAGGGTTGCGGAAGCGCCTGTCATGCCTGGCGGCTTATAAGCGTAATACCGCTGTTTTAATCTTATTGAAAGTCTGTCACCAATACGATACCCCTCGTCCAACGCTGCTATGTGAACGTCCAAGCGGCCCTAGCGGCGATCATAGCAGCGCTGTCGGCATGCCTTGTAGCAGCCCAGCCGGTAAGGCTTTTCGTGGTAGAGGTTACCTACGCGTGGGGTAACGGTACAGTGGAAAAGGAGTACCACTTGCTGCTTTGGGGTAGTCAATCCAGGTTGGACGTAACGCTCTCCAAGGATGCTCTGTGGATTATGCTGAGGGTTGACTCAACTACGCCATACAAACCCTACATGGTCGCCATCGACGGGAAACCCGTGCTTCCGCGCCTAAGCCGGGGCGTGGTGCTCATCGAGGACTTTGTCTTAGTTAACTTAAGTCTGTTTGAAACCAAACCGAGGGTTATGTCATTTTGGTTCCGCGAATACGAACCTAAGCCCCCGGTTTACACAGTCGTCGACAGCTCGGATGAGAAAAAGTACTGGGGTTGCCTAATTGAAGCTCTACTAAGGAATACTAGCGTGGTTGATGACGTACGCGTTAAGGCCACCATTATAGCAGAGAAGGAGATTCGGGTACTCTCTGTTGTGGGCGAGACAACTTTCCACGAGCTGGTAGCAATAGTCTCCGGAGACGATCCCGAGCCCCTCCTTAGTCGGTTAAGGGGCGGGGCGGTAGAGCTCAGGGTTACCTACCTTTACTACACGGAGCGCGGCGCTAGCGCTGTACGGCGCGCGTTTAGCTACAATAACGTGCCCTCCACTTGCGGCAGGCACGAGGGATATGAAGGAGTATTGAATGCGATTGAAGGTTTGCTAAATTCCGGGCCACTCCAATCCAGGAGTTTCAACGGGTTTCACATACCTGCCCATTGCCCGGTTAACGTTAGCACCGATGGTTTGTTCAACCATGTCATCCAGGGCTCGGTTGTAAGCAGGGGCTCGAAAGCCTCGATCTTAGTTCCAACCTCCACCGGTAGGTTTATCGCCCAAGCTTACAGGAGTGGCGTGCTAGCGTACGACGCCGAGGTATACGGGTTTGCCCCCCTAATTAGGTTACCGGAGTTCGGGTTTAGGGTATCAGTTACTGTACTGGATTGTAAAGGAGAGCCTGTAGAAAATTTAACAGCCGTCTTGCAGAGTGAAAGCAACGCAGTTCGCGAGAGCGTACCCGTAGTCAAGGGTAGCTGCGAATTTGAGCGCATCCCCCCCGGGAAGTATACTGTGAGAGTCTTCTTAAACGACCTTGAGGTTGGTAGCAGCGTGGTTGTTGTCGAGAATCGCGACGCTTATGTTACCATTAAAGCCAGCTTAGTCGACATAAGCATAGCTGTGGTTTACCCGAGTGGGGAAAAACTGAGAAACTACCAGTTTACGCTAAGTGCGGGAGGGATTGTAAGGCGCGACTATGAAAGCGGAGGGGTTGTTAGGTTTGAGGATTTGCCTCCCGGCGTTTACAATTGCACGGTTACCCGCGATGGTGCACTACTCTACTCCGGGATTGTCGAAGTGGAGGAGAGCAGAAACAGCTATGTGGTAGTCGCTAACTTGAGCAAAATTTACGTCAAACTAGTGGATCTCCTAGGGAGACCTCTACCGAACGTGAAGGTTGAGGTTAAGGGGGCCGCCAGCTACTCTGCGGTGACGGGACCCGATGGAGTAGCGTACCTGGATTTAGTGCCCGGCAAGTACACCTTAAGTATAACTAGCCTAGGGCTTTCGCGAGAATTATTCATTAGGAGCGGGGGGGAATACCTGACTCTCGCAGCCGTACCCTTCGAAACAGTGCTTGTGGGGTGTGCTACAGCACTATGCGCTATTGCGTTAGCGATTACATTAAAAACTAGGAGAGATGGTGTAGAGATCATGGACGTTGAGGAGGGTGCAGCACCTTAAAATAGAGGCCGGGGCTCGATTCCCTGATGGATTCGAGGGAAAGGGTTTACAGATTACTGCGCCTAGAGGAAGCAGATAGGATCGGGCTCATAGATTTCCCCTGGCCTGAAACTATAGAGAGGTGGAGACAGGAAGGGCTACCTCGTACGGTTTCCATTCACAAGTACTTCGGCTTCGATATTTACCATCTTGGTGTCGATGTTTCACCGAAGTTCGATTCCATAGTAATCGAGGAAGGGGATGAGTGGGTTATCTACCGCGACTCCTACGGCGTTATTGTCAAATCGTGGAGAGGGAAAAGCGGGACCCCTCAACCCGTGGAGCCGGCTGTAAAAACGCTCGATGACTTTAAGGAGCATATAGAGCCTTTACTTGACCCGGAGCTTCCTCTCCGCGCTAGCAGCAGGAATTACCCTTTCAGGGGCGACTTGGAGAAAGCTGTTGAGAAGCTTCAGAATGACTTTTTCGTCGTTGCAAGCATTCTAGGGCCTTTCGAGTATGTAAGGCACATCGTTGGGGAAGGCGTAGATAGGGTTCTAAGGCTACTCTACAGAGATCGGCAGATGCTCACCTACATGTTCGAGAGAGTCGGGTTCTTCCTATCGAAAGTTGCAGAAGCGCTTGAGGGAATAGGGTTGGATGGTATATGGGTCTGGGATGATCTAGCCTACAAGGGCGGTCCTTTCTTCTCCCCTAACTGCTACAGAGAACTCGTCATGCCTCAGCACGCCCGTATTATTGGGGCCTTTCGAAAGGCGGGGAAGCCAGCGATTCTGCATACTGATGGCAACGTGAAACCGTTAATACCCTACTTCATTGAAGCCGGTTTCACCGCTCTTCAGCCACTAGAGGCCAAGGCTGGTATGGATGTGAGGGAGCTAAAAGCGCTCTACGGTGACAAGCTGGCTTTTATCGGCAATATTGACGCGAGGGTGCTCGCCACCGGTTCAGATAGGATAAGCGAAGAGGTAAACGCAAAGGTGCCTATTGCAGCTAAGGGTGGGGGTTACATCGCCGGTTCCGATCATTCAGTACCCCCCGATGTGTCGCTGGACAACTATAGATTCTTCGCGGACTTGGTTAAGAAAGTGGGGCACTACAGGCGCTCTTCCGCATAGCGCGGTTCGCGGTTGCGGGGCTCTGAAGGTCGGGCATGCAGGGTTAGAACTTATATACCCCTTTTGGTTAAAGGGAACAAGCCCGCTCCCGAAACTCCGGGCGCGGGGACCAGGCCCCGCGTAGCTCAGCGGTAGAGCGGCCGGCTGTAGCTGGTTGCCCGCGGAGACTGCGCTGCGCGCCGAATGACACCGCGGCAGCCGGTCGACACCGGTGAATGTCGGGTATGAACCGGTAGGCCCCCGGTTCGAAGGGGGCGGGCCTCTCACCGGTAAGTTTTTCGGAAGCGGCTTTTACAATTCCCGATGGGTAAGCTACCACCGGATCTAATGGAGCGGTATGTGTTCAAGAAGCTGGGAGCGAATGACCCACGGGTCTTAGTGGGCCCGGCTTTAGGCGAGGATGCTGCCGTGATAGATATAGGCTGCGGGAAGGTTTTAGTCGTCCACAACGATGCTATTACTGGTGCTGTAGAAACGCTGGGCTGGTTAGCGGTCAACATCGTGGCTAACGATGTGGCTGTTACGGGCGCCCGGCCAAGCTGGTTCCTTATGTCGCTTTTCCTCCCCCAGGAGGCCCCTGAGGTAGTTGAGGGGATAATGACGCAGGTTGACAATGCCGCAAAGGAGTTGGGGATGGCGATTGTTGGTGGACATACGGAGGTAACGCCTGGGATCAATAGGCCAATCGCTGGGACAACCGCTATAGGTGTGGCAAATCGAGAGAGAGTAGTTTCGACTTGCGGGGCAAAAGCCGGAGACCTCGTGGTAATGACTAAAAGCGCGGCCATCGAAGGTACCGCCATACTCTGTACAGACTTCGCCGACGTTTTAAGGAGTAAGGGTGTGCCCGAGCGGGTCATAGAGGTTGGTACGAGCTTCTTAGGGAAGGTGAGCGTAGTAAAGGAGGCACTGGTACTTGCTGAGAAAAGATTCGCTACGGCGATGCACGATCCCACAGAAGGGGGACTTCTAGGCGGTTTAGCCGAGGTAGCGTACGCCTCCGGTAAGACTGTAGTGGTGGATGAAGCATCTATACCGGTAGCAGAGGAGACCGCTGTCGTAGCGGGTGCCTTGGGCATCGACCCCCTACGGTTACTCAGCTCAGGTGCCCTCATCGCTACTGTTCCCGCCCCTCTCGCCGGGGAGGCAATCGAGGCCTTAAAAAGAGAGGGCGTACCGGCTAAAGTCGTAGGGAGAGTGGAGAGTTATAGGGGGTGTTTAGTAGAGCTTCACAGAGTTGGCGGCCGCGTAGAGAGGCTGGAAAAAGCCTACGTAGCTGATGAGATCTATAGGTTGTGGCAAAGTGGAATTACGTAACATTGCAGCGGTTTTTTAAGGTATCCGGGCAGTCTCCTACCGAGATGGAGGGGAAATCCAGCTATAGAAGAATAGTAAAGATAGGGAACAGCTCATACGTATCTCTTCCCAAGAAATGGGTTAAGGATAAAGGGCTTGAGCAGGGAGGTCTGCTTTCGGTAGAGCAGCTTGACGAGGGCTTGTTAATAAAGCCGGTCAGCGGTAGAGATCATGCACCGGTTAAGGTGAGGTTGCTGGATTCGGCTATGGCAAGAGATGTGATCTCTGCGTACCTATCCGGTTACGAAGTGATAGAGGTAACAAAACCGGCGAAAGACTTCACGGAATCGCTCCATAAACTATTAAACCTGTTAGTCGGGTTAGAGATAGTTGAAGAAAGTAAAGATCGCGTAGTGCTCCAATGTTTTGTAAAAGAGGGGTACGACGTGCGCAGCGTGCTCTCTCGGATGGACACGGTATCTAGAAGCATGTACTTGGATGCTGCCAAAGGTCTGGAAGAAGGGGATCTGGAACTACTAGAGTCCGTGCGGAGTCGAGATGATAGGCTAGATAGGCTTTACTTTCTAGCTGTACGCTTGATAAGGGGTTTAGCGAGTTCACCCTCTCTTAGTAGCCGAGAAAGGGTATTTTTGGTGGATGCTAGGCTGGCGGCTAAAATCCTCGAGGAGATAGGCGATGAAGCCGAACGCATGTCGCGGGCAAAGCCAATAAAGGGCTTAATCCCAGCTGCTGAGGGACTCGCTAAATGTCAGGAGGTCGCGCTGAGCAGCTTCCTAGAGGCCCGCCGAAATGTGCAGTGTGCTAGCTTATTGCAACTTTTAAAAGTTCAAAAAACGGGTAGCGCTTGGGCTTCACTTAACAGGATAGCAAAACTTGTTCTTGACATCACTGAGTTAACTTGACCATTGCTACAAGATACATGAGTCGACTTCCGGTTTTAGTTCTATTTTCAATAAAAATTTAGAAAATAATTAAAAGATTCCTATGTCACCAAAATTTAAAAATTTACCACTCTTCTTCCTCTTCCTCCTCCCACTCTTCTTCCTCTTCCTCCCATTCCTCCTCTTCCTCCCATTCCTCCTCTTCTTCCTCTTCTCCCCACTCTTCTTCCTCCCATTCCTCCTCTTCCTCAAACTTGAAAGCCTTGCCTTTCATTCGTTCACCGATAAGGTATGCGAATAAGGGGTTTAATAGTTTAGCGTACTAGCTAAATCCGGAGTTTTAGCAAGCTCCCTATGAACTGCACCCCTGCTGCAAAAGCATTAATTTGCTCGCCGAGCTTAGCCAGTTGATGTTCTGGAGGAAGCTGACCCCAGCGGAGTATAAAGTTCTCACCGCGCTTCCCTATGCTTTGACATGCTCAGAGATTGCTAAAAAAGCTACGCTTTCACCTTCATATGTTAACTCTAAAGTCAAGAAAATATGCAAAGAAGCTCGGGTTGGGTTTTTGGTCGATTATAAAGCTTTGGGGCTTTCACCAATGTACTTGGTCGTACGCTACGATAGGGAAGCAGAGAGACTTTTATCGAACTGCGAGATTCCCTACATTAAGCGCGTCATAAAGGTATGGGATTGGTATGGCTACAAATTATTGATTGAAGCGTGCCCCCCTTTAGGGTTGGAAAGGGGCTTCGCTTACCTGCTACCGTTTAACCTAACCGATGTATGGATCAAGGAGTGGGAGGTTAAGTACATACCCAGGGATGGGGGTTTAACGAAATTTACTGGCGGCAGTTTGTCTGTAGAGTGGGCGAATCTACCCTCTATTCTAGGAAAAACCGGTCTCTCGTGGAGCACTAGTAAGCCGGCGAAAGTGGATAGAGTGGATCTTCTCATAATAAGAGAGAAGGAAAAGTTTGCGTTCGCAAGCCTAAGCGGAATTGCGGAGAGAGCCGGGCTTTCCCAGCAGCTTCTATCTTATCATTACCGGGCACATGTGAGACCTTTGTGGAGAGGGAACTGCGTAGAGCCGAAGATTACCAATGTGCCAGTGATTTACAGGGTGGAAACCGCGAGTCCGGGGATAGCCTTATCGTTGCTATGGTGCTTTTCGCAAATACCTTGGTTGATAGACGGCTTTGCTCTACAGGGCAACGAAAAGACAATAATTCTACTTCTGGAAGCTCCGCTCGAAGATATAGTGCGTATGCACTCATCTCTGCTTCAGCTCGATGGGGTAGTACACTGCGAGCTGTTAGCTTTCATGGAAGCTGAAAGTGAAGTATACCACGGTTTAACAGCCCACCTGGGCTTAGAGGAAGAGGGCTGGAGTCTAAGGCCAGTGGAAAAGGTACTAGAGGAACTCGGCAAATCGGTTTAACAGAGGACGCTTAATCGATGCGATACTCCGTTGAAGCGATCAAGTTAGCTCAGAAGAAAAGCCTCAGTAAAGCTTGGAGTAAAGTGGCAGCTATCGTAACGGGTTTGGTTTCCAGCGATTTTTTAGCAAGGGCAACGAGTACTCCACCATGGAAGTCCATGTGACCCCTAGCTATCTCGTCTACTACGCCGCTGCCTTGGAGGATGCTCAGCAACTTCGAGATTTGAACATCGTTCATGCTGCTAGCCAGGCGCCTGGCTAACAGCATAAGCTTAACCTCGCGCTGGATTATCTTGTTGTACCTAGCTTGGAAAAGGGGACCTACATCATCCCAGCTATCGGCTCTAACCGAAGCTTGGGCAAGTAACCTAGCCGCTATAGATGTGAAAGCTATCCCCCCACCCGTTGTGGGTTTAGTATGACCAGCCGAATCTCCTATAGCCACCACTCTACCGCTGTAGTACTTTTTCAGAGGACCCCCGGTTAGTATTAGCCCGCCGTAAACCTGTAAACGCCGCGCTTGGGCTAGGTTGATACCAAAAGGGTCGAGTTTTTCAAGGAGTTTTAAACGCTCTATGGGCTTAGAGGTAGCTCCAAGCCCGACCCTAACTCTGTACTCGCTTAAGGGGACAATCCAGGCGAAGAAACCTGGGGCAACTCTCGAATCAATGTATACGTACACGTACCTATGCTCTACAGCACGCTCAAGCTGGTATTCGGCGTTCACGGCTGGCAGAAGCCCCTTCGGGCGCTCTAACCCAACTAGTGCATTCAGGGGGGCTGTTGCACCTGTAGCAAGGACTAAAATATCGTAGCCGAAGACTTCGCCCCCTTTCAGCGCGCCCCTCCGCCGGCTTGGATCCACGCTTTTTACCTGCGTGTCGAGCTTAACAGTGACTCCGGAGGCCTCCACGGCTTTACCTAAAAGCTCCTCGAAAAGCCTCCTGTCCAGCACCGCAGCTATCGGTTTACCAACGTCTATACTTAATTCTACACCGTGTCGGGTTCTAATGTTAGCGCCCTCGATGAGGGTCAGCGACGCCTCTTTCCAGAGCTTAGGGTACTCCCTCTGCAACGTGCTTAGGCTAACCAGGCCTGTGCAGTGAGGGGGGTAGCCGAGCTGTCGGTGCTCTTCCAGCAGGATGATATCGCTGCTAGCTTGAAGCTCTGCCAACCTCAGAGCGTATGTTAACCCAGCAGGTCCGGAACCAGTTACGACTATAGTCATTACCCTCTTTCAGAACTCATCTCGGTAAATTTTGTACAACTTTTTCATGTAGTCCAACTCGCTTGGATTGCAGAACGCCTCTAGAGGGCTTTCAAAATCAGATACCTTCGACCCGAGCTTATCCAGTATGAGCCTTAAACCCTCTTTCAACCCTTTCCCATTGTATGTTTTTTTCAGCGCCTCAAGCTCGCTCAGCACCTCATCCCCCTTTCTCACAGCGGTTCCCCCAATGAGCACGTAGGAGCCACCAACTCTTTCAACCAGTTTGGATGCTTCCTCGGCTCCCCGTGGAGAAAGGCTGTAGATTTCGACAAGTTTGCTGCCCTCGTACTTGTATTCCCTCTTAATTAAGCCCTCCTCCACGAGCTGCTCGACGGCATGGTGGATCTCCGGCGAAAACACCGAGAGCAGCAGGGTTTTGAAGGTAGCCGGAGGGCATTGCATCATGAATAGCGTGATGTGGAAGCTTTCCTCGCCTTTAATAGGATTACGCCCACCTGTGTAGAGCAGGAGTAGCACCCAATCCCTAGGTCTCAGATTCACAGGCGTTACGCCTATCCCCCTCAGCATATCCAGCTTCCAGTTCACCTCCACGGGGAGGCTGTTTAATAGCCCATCAATATGTGTTTTTTGGCAGCGGCTGACTAGCACTCCAACCGAGGGCAAGCCCCAGGCCACTGTTTACGATTGCTTTAAAGTTTGGTGCACACCGCTACTTGCAAGGGTGCAGCGGGTGCGCGGTGGAAGAAGCTCTCTAAGCTTTAAAGTCAAAATCGGCGACATTGTTCTGTCGAAAGATTTGCCGTGGGAAGATGTCTCGCGCCTAAAGGATTCCATCAAGCAATTTTGCAACTGGAAAGTGGA
Source organism: uncultured Thermofilaceae archaeon (assembly GCA_938036345.1). Lineage (GTDB taxonomy): Archaea > Thermoproteota > Thermoprotei > Thermofilales > Thermofilaceae > CALHPJ01. The sequence goes on from CALHPJ010000001.1 coordinate 83,682, forward strand.
TGAGAAATGCTGGGTCGCACGGATCGAGGATATCGTCAGGCACCCTGACTTAGCTAGAGCGGCTCTAGCAGGGGTCTTCGGGCAATCTGGTAGGGAAGTTGTCGATCGTCTGCTAGCAGAGGATAGGAGATATAGGGCAGTAGAGGCTCAGAGAGGGAACCTCCTGTTGCTGCCCGGCAGGTATGTTAGAGATTATACAGCTTGGAGAATCCTGAGGAGGTCCAGCGTAGTAAGTATAAAGAGGGTCGCAGGGGCGGATCTGCAGTACCGCTTGATGGATCTAAATAAAGCCCTCAGGGCTCTACTTAAGCAAGGGGTCGATCCAGGGAAGCTGGCTGAGGCCTTGCTCAATCTCCTTCGAGCAATAGATCCAGCGATCACAGACGAGCAGGTTGAAGCAGTTAAGAGGGCATCCACTCCATTTGTCGGCCCCGCAGATTGCTCCATTATACGGGAAATGGGATTTGATGGGGCAGTAATTCTACTACCGCGCCCGCTTCCGCGTGAAGGTGAAGCGCTCCTCGAAACTAAAGCTACAGTCGAGTACTATAGGCGTAGGATCCTGGAAGGTAGGGTTGAGTTACTGGAGTCCAAGTTGCGCATAACTAGGAAGCTTGGCGATAGAGTTCTACAAGTACCTTACTTCGCCGTGCCAACTTTGAAGGGGGTTCTCGAATCCATAGGATTTAAGGTAGTGGACGGGGTAAACTGGTGCACTAAAAGCATAACCATTCCGGGCAACCCTCCTTCGTTGTACAAATTCCAAGAAGAGGCGCTTGACGCCTGGCTAAAGGCCGGCATGCGGGGCACCATTATTATGCCAACTGGTGCGGGTAAAACATACGTGGCTATTGCGGCCATATCGATGCTTAAGGTTCCAACGCTTATCTGCGTTACAACTGTAGAGTTAGCCAGGCAGTGGAGTAGGAGAATAAGGGAGTACCTGAATACTAAAGCCGGTTTTCTCGCGGGTGGAGAGAAGAGGTTAGCTGATGTCACGGTAGCCACTTACCATAGTGCTGCCAAGAATATTTACGAGATTTTCGATAAGTTTGCTTTCGTAATATACGACGAGGGACACCATTTACCAGCGGAGACGTTCAAAGAGATAGCGTTTAGGTTAAAAGCTAGATACTCCATGGTGCTTTCGGCTACCCCGAATAGGGCTGACAAGAACGAGGTTCTGATTTACAGAGCTGCCGGAGAACCCGTGTACAAGACATCATATTACCAGTTGGTGCTTAGGGGTGTGCTTGCCCCCTTCCAGGTGGAAAAAATCTACGTGGAACTCGACCACGATGAGGCAAGAGCGTACGCGCAGCTGGCCGAAAACCTGGGTTTCCGGGATCTCAGGAAGTCTTCAGAGCTGATAAAGCTGGCCTCCAAGGTCAAGGCTAAGCTGGAGGCCTTGAGGAAAATCATCGAGAGTGAAGGTGGAAAGGTGATAGTTTTTTGCCAATATTTAGATCAAGCGCAAGCTGCGTATGAGGCAGCGAGGAGCGTGGAGCCTAGGTGCGTACTGATAACCGGTTCCACTCAAAAAGGGGAAAGATTGAGTGCTTTCGAGGCTTTCAGAAAGGGTGTCGCACGCGTTATGGTCACAACGACAGTGCTGGATGAAGGAGTCGATGTTCCGGATGCCGACACCATAGTAGTGCTCTCTGGCTCAGGGCAGACTAGACAGATGGTGCAAAGGTTGGGCAGGGTTCTGCGCTGGACACCGGGGAAAATAGCCAAAATCTATGAAGTTATTGCCGAAAACACCATAGAGGAGGCGCTTTCGAGGTCTAGATCCGTCTTTAAGCTGTTTGACATCAGGGAGGTTAGGGCGGCGCTTGAGATTGCCTCCGCGGTTTACGAAAAGATGCGCGATACAATAGAAGAGTACAAGTCGGGATCTTGCAAGAACAGGGAGGAATTACTCGAAAAAGCCAGGGCAGAATACGTTAAGCTATCTATCGAGACCGCCAGGAGCTACGGGCTTCAGTTTTGAAGAGCCCTAGTACGCTCTGGCGATATAAACCCTCTGCCTAGCTGGAGAGCCGCACCAAATGCATTTTCCGTAATCCCCTTCCTGGTGGTTCAGCTCGGTGCCTCTGACTCTAAGACCCTCCACTTGAGTCCTCATATCCTCGGCGCACTCTTCTCGCCCACAGAAGGGGGCCACCGCGATCATGCCATTCTTCGCGGCACGGAGTAGGGTCTCCTTATCCGTCACGTTAATTATCCTAGAATTAAAAAATTCCATAGCTCTCCTCTTTAATTCTTCTAATATCGAGTGCCTTAGTTCCTCCACCCTCTGGAGGAGTTCCTCCTCTTTAACGAGCACCCTTTTTCGAGTATCCCTTCGGAACACTGTTAAGGAGCCGCTTTCAATCTCTCTTCTACCGATTTCGATCCTGAGAGGCACACCTTTAAGCTCCCAATCATTAAACTTCCAGCCAGGGGTTTTCTCCCTGAGGTCTACTAGCGCTCTGTAGCCGGCACCGGCTAGCTTTTCTTCGATTAAATTACACTTCGCTACTACTTTGTCCCTCTCTTCATCGCTGTAGAATATGGGAATCACCACCACCTGCACTGGGGCCACGTCAAACGGTAGCACCAGCCCCTTTTCGTCGCCGTGTATGGCTATTAGAGCTGCCATTATCCTCCAAATGCCGGGGCCGTAACAGGTCTGGTGCACTCGTTTCCACTGGCCGTCTTTGTCCACGAAGGCTATGTTAAAAGCCTCTGCAAATCGTGTACCTAAGTCGTGTGTAGACGCTATCTGCAGTACCCTACCTTCAGGCATGAGAGTATCAGCCGCGTAGGTGTCTTCAGCCCCAGCAAACTTATCCCAGGGCGGCCTCCTTAAGAAGACGAAAGGTACTGCGAGCCTATCCCACACGACTTTTTTCAGGTTCTCCATGTCCTCTTTCACTTGCTTTAAAGCCTCTTCTCGAGTTGCAAAGGCGCAGTGCGCCTCAATCCATAAAAATTCCCTCCCTCTTATGAAGGGTCTGGTGGTTTTCTCGTACCTATAAACGCTTACGCTTTGGTACAACTTCAATGGCAGGTCTCTCCAGCTTTGTATCCAGAGAGAGTACATCGAGTAGAAAGCTGTTTCCGAGGTGGGTCTCAATGCAAGTTTACGCTCGAGCTTTTCATCACCTCCCTCGGTAACCCAGAAAACCTCAGGTTTGAATCCTTTAACATGTTCTTTCTCTTTTTCAAGATATTCCTCTGGTATAAGAAGTGGGAAGAGAACAGGTTCGTGGCCACCTTTTTCAAGCTCCTCCTCGAACATTCGGTATATTTCACGTATGATCCGCATCGCCCAAGGCTTGTGGACAACGAAACCTTGAACCCCGTATCTCGTATCGACTAGATCGGCCTTCGTTAATACCTGCGTAAACCATTCTGAGAAATTCTCCTGCTTGCTTACGGTAATACCCAATTCGTGGCTTTTTTCCTCTTTAGGGAAAGCTCATCCCTCGTCCCTCCTCCCTCACCTGAGCCGTTTTAAGTTTTTGACTGCTAAGCTTACTTCTTAGAGAACTCCTCCAGGAGCTCCTTAGCCCTATCGAAGCGGACGTTCCCCTCCTTAACCATAGCCTCAGCGATTTTATCGACTAGCTCCCCCGTGGCGCCAGCCATTATGGCCAGGTTGCGCGCATGCAGCTCCATATGCCCTCTTTGAATACCCTCAGTCGCCAGCGCGCGAAGAGCTGCAAAGTTCTGCGCTAAACCGACAGCCCCCATAACTTCGGCAAGCTCGTTGGCCGTTTTCACTCCGAGGATCTTCAAGGCTATTCTAGCTACCGGGTGCACTTTAGTTGCACCTCCGATTACGCCTACGGCCATCGGCATCTCGAGGGAGCCGACTAGGTTGCCCTCCGGATCCTTCTCCCAAACACTGAGCGGCATGTATCTCCCGGTTCTAGCCGCATAGGCGTGCGCGCCCGCCTCGATCGCCCTGTGATCCTGGGCGGTGGCCAGCGCCACCGCTATCACACCGTTCATTATGCCCTTATTATGCGTCGCCGTGCGGTACGGGTCAGCGGCAGCGAAAGCCCATGCGTCAACTATTGCGTCAACAACGTCTTCGCCGCCGAGGTCCTCCTTGTAAACCTTGACCCAGGAACGCACAAGCCTTCGATCGGCTAGATTGGAAATTATCTTAAGGTGGGCTTTACCCCCGGTGATTCTCTCAACGAGCGGGGCTACCTTTTCTACCATGGTGTTAACGGCGTTTGCCCCCATTGCATCGCGCACGTCAACCAGCAGATGCACGATTAGCATTGGCCCTCTGGGGCCCTCCACAACCCTTGCTTCAACGTCGCGGGCTCCACCGCCAAACTTCACTAGAACCGGGTCTACCTCGTTCGCCCTTTGCATAATCTCGTCTTTATGCTCTAGAACTTCCATGCGCTTGTACCAGGGATCACTTAGCCCAATGACCTGTATTTGTCCAATCATTACGGGCGCTGTGGCCACCGATTTAATCCCCTGGTCCCTGCGCATTAAACGCGCAGCGTTGCTAGCCGCCGCCACCACGCTAGCCTCCTCGATAACCATCGGGACGATGTAATCCTTGCCGTTGATCAGGAAGTTCACTGCTGCTGCCAGCGGGTAACTCATGGCACCTATAACGTTTTCAATCATCCTATCGGCAATGCCTGGGTCGAGGTTGCCGAACGTTTTCAAAAGTTGAACTTCATCATCTGTGAGCCCTGCGAACTCCGCTACGACCTTCAAACGTTCATCAATGCTCATTTTGTAGAAGCCGGGTATGCGCGAGGTTTTCATATGTCGCTTTAGTCAGTAGATGTATTTAAGGGCTCCGTGCTACATATGGGTGTGGGTTTAAAGGAAATTCTCGCTGAAACTTTGCGCGATGAAATTAAGTATGTACCATCAAGCTTCGACATCATAGGATCAAGGGATAGAGCAATTGCTGTGGTCGAGCTCTCCCCAGAGACGCCCGAAACTGTCAAGAAGGCAGTTGGGGAAGCTTTGATGAGGCTCCATAAGAACGTAAAGCTCGTCCTAGCAAAGGCCTCAGGTAGGGAAGGGCCTTTCAGGTTGAGGGAATTCGAGGTAATCGCAGGCGAAGGAAGCACAGAGGTCATACACGTAGAGCACGGAGTGAGGTTAAAACTTGATATAACTAAGGTATACTTTTCCCCGAGAGAGGCAACAGAGAGGTTGAGAGTGGCCAGCCAAGTGAAACCAGGTGAATTCGTGATGGTGATGTTCGCCGGCGTGGGACCCTACGCCTTAATGATCGCGAAAAAGCAACCCTTAGTGGAGAAGGTTGTAGCGATAGAGCTTAACCCGGAGGCCTTCAGGTACATGCGGGAGAACATAAAGATTAACAAGCTGGAAGAGAAGGTCGTACCAGTGCTCGGCGACGTTCGCTCAGAGGCGCGCCACTGGTATAAATGCTGCGATAGAGTTGTCATGCCGCTTCCGAAGGGTGCATATGAGTACCTCGACTGCGCTTTCCAGTGCCTTAAACCAGAGGGCGGTATAATACATTTCTACCATTGGGTTCCTGAGAAGGACCTTTTCACAGGTGCTTACTTTTTACTCGAACGTGAAGCGGTGCTGCGTGGCATGCGGGTGGTGATCCGTGATGCGAGAAAGGTGTCAGAGTACGCCCCACGCGTTTACAAAGTGTGTGTCGATGCTAGCGTCTCCCCCCTTGACCCCTAAATCTTTTAATAAATAGAAGTAGGTAAAGCTGGGTGGCAATGCTTCCAAAAGGTGTTGAAAACGCATTTAAATTGTACGATATTCGGGGCGTCTACGGTCGGGAAATCACTCCTGACGTGATGTCTCGAATTGGGCTGGCAATTTCGCATTACCTTCAGGGCCGCTACGCGGTAGGGATGGACCTCAGAGCCAGCTCGCAGCTCCTTCGCTTGGCTCTGATGTCAGGCCTGTTATCGGGGGGTTCAGACGTTATCGATGTGGAAGCCGTACCGATTGGGGCTGCGATGTACATGGCTACTCATCGGGGTTACGCAGCGGCATATATCACGGCCTCGCACTTACCAGCTGAGTGGAACGGCGTCAAGCTATTCAGGGAAGGTGGTGATCCCATGGTGGGCGAGGAGATATCTGAGATCAAGCGCATTTTTTTCTCACAGCTGGAATGCAGGAAACCGGGCTGGTACGCGAGGTACGAAGTACTCCCGGAGTACGAGGAGTTTCTTCTCTCTAAGGTTTCTTCTCCGAACCTTAAGGTGGTTATCGACTGCGGCAACGGGGCGGCCTCGCTTATTGTGCCTCGCCTGTTAAGGGATGCTGGGTTCGAGGTTCACGCGCTAAACGCGGATCCCGATCCGCGTTTCCCGGGAAGAGGCTCGGAGCCCACTCCAGAGAGCTTAATTGAGCTGAGAGAAGAGGTCATCAAGAGAAAAGCTCACTTCGGTGCAGCGCTGGATGGCGACGGTGACAGGGTAGTTTTCGTTGATGACGAGGGAAGGGTGCTAAGCGCAGAGCAGGCCGCGGCAGTAATGCTTGAGGGCTTAGGCTTCGGCGACATAGTTGCAAATGTTGATTGCTCGATGGTTATAGAGGAGCTAGTGAGCACGAAAGGATACAGGGTGTATAGGGTTCCCGTAGGGAGGACCTTTGTTGTACGGGAAGTGCTGAATAGGGGTGCGATTCTGGGGGTTGAGAGCAGCGGGCACTATGTGACTTGGAATGCCTGCAACCTGGACGACGGGCTGCTCTCACTGCTCTACTTCGCTGAAGCAGCGTCGCGGCTGGGTAAGGTATCCCAAGCGGTGCCGCCCTTATACCCCCTGTGCAGGGTTAAGGTCGAAGTGCCGGAGGAATGCAAGGGGAGAATTATGGAGCTCCTAAAAGAAGAGCTGGCCTCAAGTTACACCATCGAGCTAATCGACGGTGTGAAGGTTAAGCTGGAGGAAGGATGGGTGCTCATAAGGCCTTCGAATACCGAGCCGGTTATCAGGATTACTAGCGAGGCCGTGAAGGCGGAGGAGGCTAGGAATCTCGCGGAAAAGTTCTCCGCAAAGGTAAAAAGTATAGCCTCGCACCTCAGCCGCTGCAGTTAAAGTCGAGAGGGATGCGCCAATCGGAAACGTTGAGGAGGTCTATGAAGTGGTACGCGCACCTAGCGTAAACTACCAGAGTGCTGTTGACTTCAAGCAGAGGTCTGCCGCGAGGGGTTAGCGGCCCGCTGCCCCGTTCAAGCCTGAGCAAATACCTGCCGTTAACCACCCGGCTTTCACCAACTAGGAGGTTAGGGTCGGGCTTCGAGGCATTAAAGTCCTCGGGGTACGCGTACGCGTAAACGAGCACGCTATCGACGCCAAGGGCTTTGCCGTAAATCTCGATCAGGCTCCTGTTGCTGACCACCCTTAGCAAAGGTACTACCTGGTAGCCGTCTCCCTCCGGTATGAAGGCATAAACCTCCATCCCCTCTCTTAGCTTGTCGAAGAGAAGCGTCTCATCCTGGCCGCCTCTCTCTAGCATCAGGACAGTTATCATGTATCCGGAGCTAGAGTATGCCCTCGTTTGGAAAAGCTTGTACTGGCCTAGCCACACCAACGCTTTTTCACCTTCGAGGAACAGGTAGCTTGGAGTTAGCGCTGACACGTTGAGCCCCTCGGTAAGAGCGTTGCTCAAGATGAAGGCTGTCGGAGCAAGGGGTCCACTTCTAGCCTTTAATTCCTTAAATTCCGGTTTCTCGAGTCTGTAAGATGGGTACATGTTGGCTAGTAGAAGTCCTGCAGCCAGCGTGACTAGGACCATTACCACTTGGAGTCGCTTTAGCATCAACGCAGGGTATTTACCTGCCTTAAAGCTGTTTCTACGTTTTCAGGTACTCAAGTGCCTTCTCCCCCAGCTTCCCAAGCCAGTTCACACTACCCGGCTTGTTCCCCTTCCGCTCCCTCACAATAGCCAGCACCTCCTCAACCACGGCTTCAACAGTTTTCTCCGTGGTATCAACCTCGAAAACCCTGTTAACCCCGAAGTTCTCCACGGCTTCTATCAAGCACGAGTCGAGGATTTCTGCTTGAACATTTTCAATCACCTTGGCCCGTGGGTAACCGCGGCTCCTGAGCCGGCTCTCCAAAACCCGCGGATCTAACCTCAGGATCACCGCCACTTCAACCTGCTCGGGAGGTAGAGCGCTAGCTACATGCGTTTCCACGATTACTTTTCTCCCTTTAACTACAGTTTCGAGCTTTCGCCTGACGGCCTGCACGTCGACTAAGTGCGCGCCTCTCTCCGCGTCGTAGCCTGTGTAGAGCCTCTCCCTTTGGACTAGCTCCCCGAGGCTTAGGAAATCGATTCCTAGCTTCTTCGCCAGCTCCTTAGCAACGGTCGTTTTACCTACACCCGGCGTTCCACCGATGAAAATTACTGGCAAGATACCACCGCCAACTTTGCAAACCCTTTAAAGGCGAGAGATTTAAGGAGTGCTAGCGACGGCTCGACGGGTAAGCACTTGACCAAAGGGGGTATAGCCTCAGGCTTCGAAGTTTTAACTTGGAGTAGATTCCTAAAAGACGTCATCGATTTAGCACGCAAGCTCCAAGATACTGAGTTCGACATTATAATAGCGATAGCCAGAGGGGGGCTAGTTGCCGCCAGGCTGCTTTCAGACCTGACCGGTGTAAAGAGGATCTACAGCCTGCATATAGAGTACTACACCGGCCCTAGCGAGCACGGCTCTGAACCGCGCCTCACGGGAGATTCTAGCCAACCAGCGGAGGCAGCTCGTGCTATCGTAGTGGACGATGTTGTGGATAGCGGGAAAACCATGCAGCTCGCGTTAAGCCACCTTCGGGGGAAAGGGTTCGGGAGGCTGATAACGTCGTCGGTGTACTTAAAGCCGTGGAGCCAGTTTACTCCGGATTACTATTCGAGAGTCGTTGACCGATGGGTTGTTTTCCCGTACGAGCATTTCGAGACAGCGACGGTGCTGCTCAAACGGGGGTACTCAGTGGAAGATTTGATGGAAATCGGGCTGGAGCCAGCTGTCCTGGAGCGCCTAGCTAGGGTGGTAGGGGACGGAAAACTAATTTAAAAGCATCCGAAGAAACCTAGGGAGAGTTGATGGAGCCTCTCAGTTTGGAGGCGCTGGAGAAGAAGCGGGAGGAGTTGATAAAAGAAACCGAAAAATTAAAGGAAGAAGAGAAAAGGTTAAAAGATCTCTACGAGAAAGTGAAAAAGCTTGAAGACGAGGCGTACGAGGCCATGAGGAAAGCCAAGAGCCAAGAGGAGCTTATGTCCCTCGAGCTGAAGTACTACCAGGTAAGCGGTAAAAGGAGGACGATCGAGGAGAAGCTCAGAGAAGTTGAGATGAAGCTGAGAGGGGCAGAAAAGGAGCTGGAGGAAATAAAAAAGAGGATCGAGTATCTCAAGCCTAAACCGGTTAAATGGGTTGAGGAGAAGCTCGGTTAGCCGGGCTGTAGCAGCTTTTCTCTTTCTCTCATCCAGTCGCTCACGATTCTCTTAGCTAGGTCTGCTGCGTAGTCCATGTGGCTTATAGGGGCATGGCCCACCGGTTTCGAGTCGAGCTCTACCCTGTACGCTTCAGCACCCGGATTCAGCAGAAACCGCAGCTCGCACTCCATGGTCACCTTTAAACCGCTCTCTGTGGTGCTGACGTAGTTGAACTGGAACCTCTTAATTCTAGTCTCATCGGAGCGAATCTCCATCGGCAGATCCTGCAGGTTTTCAACCGACTCCAGCTCTCCGTAGCTCAGTTCGGCTAGCTTCGAGTAAATGTAGGAGAACGCGGCTTCCGCCTCGTCGGCCATGATCTCGCCAGGTATCGAGAAAGTTTTCGCAGCACCGGTTTTCAGGTAAAACTCCTCTCTTCTAACTTTTTCCCTCCTCTCCGCTACTCTGCGCCTCCTGATTTCCGTGGGCGCATACAGGTAAGCCGCGTCCATCGAAGGCTTGATCGCGCCGATCACGGAGACGGCAACTGCTAGCGCGATAGCGATGTAGCTCCAGTACCATTCGATCTTCTCCCTTACCATCAGGTTCTGTCCTTGAGCAAAGATGCTGAGAGCTCTGAAGGTTGTGAGCCCAGCTATGTAGCCGAAACCGCCGCTTAGGAGTCCGTAGATGATGGCCTCAGCGAGGAACAGTAAAGCTATGTGCCTTGGGTTAAAGCCGACAGTCATGAAGATGAATATCTCCCTTTTACGCTCCCTGACGATGCTGAGCATACTCATTAGCACGTTGATAATGACTATTACTAGCGGCACCAGGAAAGTGGCCTCCTTCTGGAAAATGCTCTCAACCCGCGTTCCGTAGTAAACCTTCGAGCATTTACCTCCGTAGCATGCAATGACAACGTAGCTCTCACCCCTTCTATCAATGACTTCGTTAGCAAAGAGCCAGCCCTGCTCATAGCCTAGCGGCCTCGCCGAGATCTGGTAAGGCAGAAAGACTCTCGAGTATCCGCCCTCGAATTGCGGTAGCAAGCGAATAAGCAGGGAGTAATGCGCTATTAAGAAGTCGGAGCCGTTTACGTACACCGGCTTACCTTCCCGAATTATAAAGGGTCTTAGGGGCGAGCCATCCGGGCCCCTCCATTCGTTAATTAACGATTCGTTGAAGTAGCCGGCGGCGATCAGCCGCACTCTCTCCCCTCTAACTAGGATGTGGAGGGGTTCCCCGCCTTTTAAACCAAGGAAGGTCCAGATAGAGGACGGGAGGAGAACGCTACTATTATCAAAAGCCCCGTAGAGGGTAACTGCTCTAGGGAGGAGCGGGTTAAGCCTAAACTCCTCCTTGTCGATCCCCACGGCAAAGTGCACGGCGCGTTCGAGCCCGGCGTAGGACACCACTATCTCCAGCCCCTCGTCAGGCCTGTTGTAAACTATGAAGTAGGGGTGGGCAACTTCCTCACGTCCCTCGAAAAGCAGCGCGTCCAGGTCCGGGTTGAGCGGCTGCGGGATACCGTCGACGACCCGTCTAATCGTGAGCACGTTCTCGGGGTATGTGGCGAACTCTCTCTCCTCGATCTTGGTGTACACGGTACCGAAGGTGGCCAGCACAGTGAATGCCCATATGAATGCAGCGATGCTGAAGATCACGATGCTTGTTCGGAAGAGCCTGGTTTTCGAATACCTTTTACCGATGGTGAAGGCGATTGCAATCAACCCGCCCAGCGCGATCTCACTCGGCAGTTCAGGCTCCTTTATTATTTTAGGAAGCGCGAAGACTATGGCAACAAACAGTGCGTAAGCCCCTCCAACCGTTGAGAGGAACAATGATCGGTCTAGAGACCACAGCAACCTGAATCCCGGGTAAAGGTATGCGAACGCCGCAACGAAAAGCGCGTAGATAGTCGAGAAGCCAACGATTTTAGCTCGCTCCTTCTCGAAAAAGTAGAACGCTAAAACAGCCGCGAATACGGCTATGAAGCTGGGCATAACCACAGCCCCGGCTTTTGCTACATCGCGGATAAACCCGAGCCGCTTAGGAATCTGGTCGTTAGCTAAAGTATTGCTAGCTTCCAATAAAGCCAGTATTTCCTCAGGTCTGCCTCCCCGGGCAAATCTCTCCTCCGCCGCGCGCACGTACTCTTCTCCTATTTTCAAAAGATCGCTCACCTCGGGAATATAGAAGCCTAGGATTTCGAAATTATGAATCAGGGCCCTCGCGGAGTCTAGGTCCCTTTTAACCGAGTTGATTTGACCTTCAAGGCTGGTCTTTAGCAGGTCGATAGTGAAAACGTCTTCGCTCGAGCTAAGAACCAAGGGATTCGCGAAGGAGCCGAAGTCTATGGATAAGTCCTTGAGCGTTGCCTCGCGCAGCATAACTAAGAGGTAGTTAACCCTCGCTATGACGGGGTACCCGATGGGGGCGAGAGCCTCCATCTCCTTTAAAGGTGTGTAGCCCAACCCCCTCTTAAGCGCGGTGTAATCCAGAGTGGCTCCGTACAGATCCACTATCGTGGCGTTCAACTTGGTCACTTTACCATCGTACTGCACTGACACCTCGCCGCCGCTCAGCGACTTAGAAAGGGGAACGCCGTACTTGTCTAGGATTTGAACCCTTACTCTACCCGCGTATGCTTCACCTATGTACACGATTCTCCCGGTTACATTGATGCGCGCTGCAGGATACAGCAGCGCTCCGATTTCCAAGCTCTGCGCTCTGGGGTAACCAGTTAAATCCACTTTAACGGGCAGATGGGTTAACCGGCCTTCCTCCACTTTAACTATGTATAGGAGGTAGTATTCGCCGGATGGCACAGAGCCCTCCAGCCTCCCTGAGGAATCGGTTTCACCTATGTAAGCAGCCCCCAAAGTTCTCGCGTTAATAATCACGACAAGCGCTCCCTCAACCGGCTTCCCCCAGGGGTCGGTAACCGTTACCTTGAAGCTCAGCTCTGTAGGTGCTGAAACGGCTGCATGGGCTACTAGCAGCAGTGCTAAAATCGCGTAAATTTCGCTACGTTTCATGGGTAAAAAGTGCCTTCCCAACCCTATAAATTTCCTTTGCATAGCGAGATGCCCCGGCCGGGATTTGAACCCGGGTTTTCCGTGGGGTCCCCCCTCTCCGGCTCGAGAGGCCGGCAGTCAAGACCGAGCGAGGCTTACTTGACCGGGCTATACGACCGGGGCGCCGCTCGGTCCTATCTGTTGCAGTTTAAATAACTTACGTCGAGGAAGCCAGTTCCTGGTGTGGCAATAAAACCGTTACGACTCCTCAGCTATGGGTTTCACCTTTTAAGCATAGCTACTATGAGCGCAATTAAAACGATGATCAACGGAAGTAAAAGTATGAAGATGGGGATATTCTCCTCGATAACCCTCAGGATGACTTCCGGCAAAGGTTCCCTTTCCTCAAGCCCCCCAACCACTATTTTCAGGCTTTTGGCCGGCAGATCTATTCTCCGTATCGATGCCTTGAGCTCCTCTACGGTTAAGGAAACATCTCTCGAAACTAGGGACTGAGTGCGCAGCATGAACTTATCAGCTAGCCCCTCTTGGCGTTTTTCGAGGTCGCTTACCTCAGCCACGTTGACGCTATCGATGGTTGCATAGCCTATCGTCAGCGCGTGCAATGGCTTCAACTCTTTGTCAAACGTTAAAACTAGCAACGAGTTTTCGCTGCCGAAAACAGCTGTTATGCGGCCTTCATGCTGACCGATGGCTAAGGGTACGAGGTCCCGGTCGCAGGCTACCTCGACAGCCCTGAAGGGTCTGTCTTCTTCTACTAAAAGGATTACACCAAATTCTCGGTTCTTTATGATCCTGTAGCCCAGGAGGTACAGCCTACCGTCAAAAGATAGGAGGTCGACGAATCCATCATAGCCAGGCGTTCCGAAAGCTGTGGTCCTAACCCCGTCCTCGCCCACGAGAGCGTAAAAACCGTCGCTGTAGCCTTTCGAGGAGCTCCTCGTCAACCCGGCCAACACCGTAGTCCCATCGAAGCCATGTAGGGCAGCCAACCCTTCATCCACGTCTGCCCCACCCAGGGTGAAGGCGCGGATCACCTTAGAGTCCTTAACGTACACTGCCAAGGCATCGGACATCGAGACGTTGTAGCTCCACGTAGCGCCTACTAGCAGCAATCCTTCGCCTGCCGCATATGCTTTCTCCACGAAGCTGTGGTAGTAAGGTACACCGAGGGAAACCGCTCCACCGATTTCGCCGCTTTCCTTAACAGTAATGACCGCTAGGTCACTTACACCGGTATTCGGATTCTGGCTTAAACCGACAACTATGCGATTATTGCTTAGGAAAACTACTGACTTAGCTATGTCTCCGAAACCTGAGCTTAGCTTCAACGCGCGTGCTATTTCGCAGCTTAGCCCGTTGCAGCGGAACTCGGCGAACAGCATTGAGCGGCTGAAGGGCGAACCTTGGAGGTATCCCACAGCAACAATGCTTGAGTCGCTCTCGGCCGCGTCCAGGAAAACCCCTTTCGCGTCGAGTTCAAGGTAGGCGGAGAACCCCGTACCGCGATCGAGGTCAACTAAAGCTAGAAGAGGGTAAAGCGCTCCACTCGACTCGGCCTGACCGTAGGCGAGCAATTGACCGCCAGCGGTCACCCTAGCCCCCTTGAAGCTTACCTGAGCAGGCTGGCTAAGAGAGGCTGCTGGAAGCAGCAACACAGCGATCAGCGCCGCAGCCTCTCGCACGGTGCCCACTTCCACAGCCCCTTAATAAGGTGATTGGTTTATAGGTGAAACTTCTCAACCAAGTAAAGTAAAGAATATAAAGCTCTTTTAGGGGGGAATTATGATGGGAACCGGAAAAGTAAAAGCTCTAGCGTTGGTTCTGCTAATGGTTACAAGCGCGCTCGCTTTCTTAATCCCCGCGTCAGCCGCTCCCGCGGAAGTTCCCTACGGGCCCTGGCTCGATGAAGTAGTTTGGGTTAAGGAGGGTGAGCCAGCCAAGGTTGTGGAGATGCTCAGCAAAGGCGACATTCATGCCTACTTCATCGACGTGCGTGCCGATCCGAAGCTAGCTGAAAGGATAAAAACGGATCCGAACATAGGCTACAAGTACGCGTTTGGCCTGTACTTCGAGCTAACCTTCAACCCCGTAGGTCCCGAGTTTAAGGACGGTAGCTTCAATCCGTTTTCCAACCCGAGGATCAGGGAGGCTATGAACTGGCTCGTCGACAGGGAGTACATAGTTAACGAGATAATGCTCGGTTTCGCCAAACCTAAATGGTTACCCTTGGTTTCAGCTTTCCCTGACTACGCTAAGCTCGCCGACGTCGTGAAGATGCTCGAGGCGGCCTACTCTTATAACCCGGAGAAAGCAAGGGAAGTTATATTTGAGGAGCTTGCTAAAATGGGTTGCGAGTATAGGGAGGGGAAGTGGTATTATAAGGGTAGGCCGATAGTCATTAAGGCGCTGATCAGAGTCGAGGATCAGAGGAGGCAGATTGGCGACTACGTAGCCGATCAGTTGGAAAAGCTGGGCTTCACCACTGAGCGCATGTACAAAACTTCGAGAGAAGCCGCCCCAATATGGATCCGAGGTAATCCAGCTGACGGTCAATGGCATGTCTACACTGGAGGCTGGATAACCACAGCCGTAAGCAGAGACGACGCCGATGTCTGGGCCTTCTTTTACACGCCGCTCGGTAGACCCGAGCCCCTATGGCAGGCGTATAAGCCGGATCCAATATTCTACGAGATAGCGGAAAAACTTTGGAATAGGAAGTTCGCCACTATCGAGGAGAGGCAAGAGCTAATGGCGAAGGCTGCCGAGCTAGCCATGAAAGACTCCGTGCGAGTGTGGGTTGTCGACCAGGTAGTGCCTTACCTTTACAGGAGGGATGTCACCCTGGCAGCCGACCTGAGCGGCGGTTTCGCCACGGCCTTGTGGTCTAGGACCGCCAGGTTCGTCGACAAGGTGGGAGGTACTTTCAGAGCTGGTAATAGAGAGGTCTTAGTCGATCCCTGGAACCCAGTTGCGGGGACCAATTGGGTCTATGATGCTGTTATTATAACACCAACACTATCCTATGCCTTTCTTACGAACCCGTACACTGGCTTACCGATGCCGGAAAGGCTAGTTAAGGCCGAGCTCTACGTTTCCAAGGACGTTTCCACCGTAGCCACCAGCGACTGGTTAACGCTGACCTTCGTCGATAAGGTTGAGGTGCCGGCCGACGCCTGGTATGCCTACGACACGAAGGCTAAAAAGGTTGTAACCGCGGGCGAGGCTGGGGCGAAGACCGCTTTAGCTAGGATTGTCTGCCACTACGGCGACATACTCGGTAAGATCAAGTACCACGATGGCACTACCATGAGTTTAGCGGATTGGGTTTGGAGCTGGCCTTTCAGCTTCTACAGAGTTGACCCCGACAGCCCGCTTTACGACGCGGCCGCGGTACCCGGCTTCACTTCGTGGAGGGAAACGTTCGTGGCCTGGAGGATTGTGAGTACGTCGCCGTTCGTTGTTGAGTACTACGTAAACTTCACGCATCCCGAAGCGGAGTTTATCGTCTCCTCTTATGCGGGCTGGCCGAACAGACCGTGGCACGTAACAGCTATCGGTATTAAAGCGGAGGAGAAGGGGCTGCTAGCGTTTAGCTCGAGTAAAGCGGATAAGATGAAGGTCGAGTGGATGAACTACATAGGTGGCCCCTCGCTGGCCATTTTATCCGAGATGCTGGAGGAAGCCATTGCGACAGGCTACATACCGTTCCCCGAGTTCAACTCCCAGTACATAAAGCAGGATGAGGCGAAAGCGAGGTACCAAGCGCTGAAATCCTGGTATGCGACCCACAAACACTTCTGGGTCGGCAACGGGCCATTTTACTTAGATAGTGCCGATTTCACAGCGCACACGGCTGTCCTCAAAGCGTTCAGAGAGTACCCGGACAAAGCCGATAGATGGGCTTGGCTCGCCGAACCCCCGATTCCGGATGTAAAGGTAGAGGTTCCGGAGAACGTCGTGCCGGGCCTTGAGGCCACGATAACGTTTAGGGTTAGCTACAAGGGGCAGCCCTACCCCGTTAACAGGGTAGATTTTGTTAAGTACATGGTGCTAGATAGCGCGGGCAATGTGGTCGCTAAAGGGGATGCCGCCGCAAAGACGGATGGCGTTTGGAGCGCCACGCTAAGTAGCTTAGAAACTGGGAGGTTTACTCCGGGCACATACCGCGTGCTAGTATTTGCTCTAAGCAAGGATGTCGCTATGCCAGTTACAGCTGAAGCCTCTTTCACAACTATTCCGCAGCTAGCTTACCTGATGACCCTACTTGGACGCACAGAGGCGAGAATCGTCAGCCTAGAGCAGAGCATTGCAGCCAGACTCGAAAGTGTTGAGAACCGAGTTGCATCCCTGGAATCCAATGCAAGCATCCTCATGGCCCTAGCCGCTATAGCGGTAATCCTAGCCATTTTAGCCCTTGCGCTACCATTGGTTAGGAAGCCGAAGACTTAAATACAAATTTTTTATTTTTTATATATATTTTCATATTTTTAGAAAATCACTGGAAATACATACATAAGATTTATAATGTAGTATTTACTATTTTATAACCATAACCTGGTTTACTAAACAATGTTCAGCAAATGCTCGTAGCCAATTAAAAATTTACTATTGGGGTGGGTCTCGGCTGTAGTACAGCCTTATGAGGATGTAAAGTTTTTATATTGGCTTTTAAGAAGGGGCAAGAACCATGGCTGTGAAGGGTTTAGTGAAATACATAGCTAGAAGGGGGATAGTACTATTCATTACAATGCTTATAGCGACTTACTTGACTATCTTGGTTGCAAACATGGGTGGCAAAGTCGATGAATTGGTTAAGGCTGATCTGCGGCTCAGCATTCAAGATATGGTAAACAGGAACCCTGCGTACAGGGTTCTCTCCGGCGCTGAGAGAGAAAAAATAATAGAGCAAATTTACCAGGACGAGATAAAAAGGCTCGGTTACGACCAGCCTTTCTTAATTAGGAGCTTAGCTTACCTGCGTGATGCGATAACCTTGAATCTGGGGCGCGCGCTCTTCATGACCAGCGACACGGGCTCACGCTTAGTTAAGAACATCATTCTGGAGAGGCTTCCTGCGACGGTCATTCTTTTCACAACCGTTACGCTAATCAACTTCTTCCTGCACCTCTTCCTAGGGCTGTATCTCTCTAGGCACTATGGAAGCCGGTTCGACAAGCTGGTTATATCGCTGGCACCAACCTCCGTGATTCCTGGCTGGTTCTACGGCATATTCCTCATACTGATATTTTACTCCTGGCTCCACGTTTTACCGCCAGGAGGATTCGTGGATACGCCTCCTCCGAAGGACCCGCTACTGTACGCGCTCAGCGTGTTAAAACACATGATCCTGCCAATGCTTTCGTGGATAATCTCCGGGTTCTTCCTTGGCGTGTACGGTAGCCGAACCTTTTTCCTGATTTTCTCGACCGAAGACTACGTGGAGGCTGCAAAGGCGAAGGGCCTTCCACCCAGGCTTATAGAGACCAGGTACATACTTAGACCTTCGCTACCGCCAATAGTGACGGGCTTAGCGCTAGGTCTCATCGGCTCGTGGGGCGGTGCAATAATTACGGAGACTGTTTTCCAGTGGCCGGGTCTCGGGCTTGTGACCATGGCGGCAATACAGTACTTCGACACGCCCGTGATACTGGGTATAACCGTGATCTACGCTTACCTCCTAATGGCAACAGTCCTGATACTTGACTTAGTCTACGGTGTTCTTGATCCTAGGATAAGAGTGCAGTTCGGGTGAGGGTATGGGTTCTGCCAGAGAGGGGAAGGTTAAAAGCATTGTCAGGGAAGCTCTATCTTACAAGTCGGGAGCGGCGGGCGTAGGCATACTAATCTTCTTAGCTGCCTTATCCATATACGCGGTTATAGCGATACCTTATGACGAGGCCATCAGAATGTGGAGAGGCCAGGAAGCCATGTGGCTTGACAACCCGCGCACAGCGGCGCCGGAGTGGATCCAGTTTTTCTCCGTCAAAAAGCTCCCAAAAACCATTGTGCTCGATTCGCGTACCCGCTCACCTTACGTTAGCAAAGCCGAGGTGGAGATGCCGGGCCTAAATATGAAAAAGGTAATCATAGAATTCAGGTTTGTGTACGATTTCGATGAACTGCCAAGCGAGCTTAACATCTTCTTCTTCTCGAACTTCTCGGGAGCTGGGGCACCTTTAGTGACAATCAACTGGGTGAAACCCAGCGCTGAGACCATCACTATGGCGAAGTATGGTTTAAGGGCCCCCGACGATAGATTGTACGTTTCAATCAGCGACAGCATACTTAGGACTTTAACAAACCTGTATAGCGAAAAATATCCGGTGAATACTAGTGAAAGGCTTACCGTACTTAAGCTTCTTTTCGGAAAAGTTGACGGAGCTTCGCTTGAAAGCGGCGAATTCGAGGTGGAGAAGGGAACTTATAGGTTAATACTCGAAGCGCTAGTTTTCGGTGTGCAGACAAGCTTCGACGCTAAGGCAGTGGTCTACGGTACGATTCACGGGCCAGCCGGAACCGACCACCTCAGAAGGCCACTGGAAATAGCTTTGCTTTGGGGCACTCCGATCGCTCTAGCCTTCGGTTTAACGGCGTCTCTGCTCACGACGTTCATCCAGCTAGTAATAGCGACGGTAAGCGGCTGGTACGGTGGATGGGTGGACTCCCTTATCCAGAGGATAACCGAAGTAAACATGGTGCTGCCGTTCCTGCCGTTCCTCATAATGATCTCCGTCTTCTACAAGGTGGATATATGGGTCATACTGGCAGTGGTGATAGCTTTAAGCATATTTGGGGGCGGGATTAAGAGTACGAGGGCCCTCGTTATGCAGATAAAAGAGTACCCCTACATCGAAGCCGCACGGGCCTACGGCGCATCCGACTTCAGGGTCATACTTCTCTACATAATTCCCAAAATCCTCCCACCGGTAATTCCCGGCTTGGTATCGGCTGTTCCCGGGTACGTCTTCCTCGAAGCAGCACTGGCGTTCCTTGGGCTTGGGGATCCATTCCTTCCGACTTGGGGCAAGATCCTAAACGACGCTAACACTAACGGCGCGCTTTACCGGGGTCTATACTACTGGGTGCTCGAACCGGCTGCGATGCTGATGCTCACGTCATTCGCCTTTGCTTTCCTGGGTTTCGCCCTGGACAAGATAGTTAACCCGAGGCTAAGGGAGATGTAGGGGTGATGGTATGCCGGAAGTCATTTTGAGTGTCAAGGACCTATGCCTCTATTATGCTACGAGAAGGGGAGTTGTAAAGGCGGTTGACAAGGTCAGCTTCGATCTGCGCAGGGGTGAAAGTCTAGCGATAGTCGGCGAGTCCGGGTGCGGAAAAACATCGCTGGCTAGGGCGATTATACGCCTGCTCCCACGCAACGTGCACACCTTCGACGGACAACTCCTCCTCAACGGCCAGGACATTATGAAGCTGGATGATGAAGAGTTTCGTAAGGAGGTTAGATGGAGGAAGATCTCCATCGTTTTCCAGGCCGCCCAAAATTCGCTAAACCCGGTTTTAAGGGTCGGGTTCCAGATAGCTGAGCCCCTCATGATCCACAACGGCATGCCCAGGGAGGAAGCTCTTTCGGAAGCTAAGAAGTACCTCAGGATGGTCGGTGTCCACGAGAGCTTCGCTGAGCGCTACCCGTTCGAGCTGAGCGGCGGCATGAAGCAGAGGGCCGTCATAGCCATGGCGCTCATAATGAAGCCCTATGTCGTTATACTGGATGAGCCTACTTCCGCTCTCGATGTAATAACTCAAGCGAATATAATGAACTTGCTAAAATCGATTAAATCTGAAACCGGCATAAGCTACATATTCATAACTCACGACGTGGCTCTCTCGAGTGAGCTAGCCGATAAGGTAGCCGTCATGTATGCCGGCGAGATCGTAGAGCTTACGGAGAGCGAAGAGTTCTACACTAGCCCGAAGCATCCATACGCCCAGAAGTTGATGGCAAGCGTGCCGACGCTTAGAGCCGATAAAAAGCTCGAGTTCATCCCCGGCACACCGCCCAGCTTGATTAACCCCCCGCCCGGCTGCCGTTTCCATCCCCGGTGCCCCTACGTGATGGATGTTTGCCGCAGCGAGGAGCCCCCTGTCGTCGAGGTGAAACCTGGGCACTATGTCAAGTGCTGGCTCTACGCGAAGGGTGGTTGAGATGGAGGAGGGAGTACTAAGGGTTGAAAATTTAAGTAAATGGTTCACTATCAGAAGGGGGTTACTGGCACCGCCGCTCACCTTAAGAGCTGTCGATAACGTTAGCTTTGAGCTGAGGCGCGGGGAGGCTGTCTCCTTAGTGGGTGAATCCGGCAGCGGGAAGACCACTCTTGGTAAAACCGTGCTCCGCCTGTACGAGCCAACGAGTGGGCGTATTTTGTTCAAGGGAAGGGATGTTACGAACCTTAAGGGTAAAGAGCTGCTGTGGTACAAACGCGAGACGGGGCTAGTGCAGCAGGATCCTTATGGCGCCATGCCGTCGTTTATGACCATATCCAGGATTCTTGAGGAACCTTTGATCATACATAAGATAGGCACCGCGGAAGAGAGGAAGGAAGCGGTTTTCAAAGCCTTGGAGGACGTTAGGCTTACACCGGTTGAAGATTTCGCGTTCAAGTACCCGCACATGCTGAGCGGAGGGCAGCTTCAGAGGGTTGCGATCGCGCGGGCCCTAATTTTAGGCCCTAGCTTCGTCGTAGCTGACGAGCCTGTATCGATGCTCGACGCCTCGGTAAGAATTGAAATACTTACGCTGATGAGGGAGCTGCAGGAAAAGAGGGGCATCAGCTTCATTTACATCACCCACGACCTATCAACTACAAGGTACTTCTCCGAGTGGATCTTCATAATGTACGCCGGGCATTTAGTCGAAAAAGCCCCTACAAAAGAGCTGATAAGGGAACCCCAGCACCCCTACACCCAAGCGCTGCTGGCGGCAATACCCGACCCCGACCCAGAGAACAGGAAGAGGTATAGGGAGGTGCCGCCAGGCGAGCCCCCCAGCTTGATTAACCCCCCGCCCGGCTGCCGTTTCCATCCCCGGTGCCCCTACGTGATGGATGTTTGCCGCAGCGAGGAGCCCCCTGTCGTCGAGGTGAAACCTGGGCACTATGTCAAGTGCTGGCTCTACGCGAAAAAGTAAGTACGTCTTAATAGTTGCAGCCGGAGCAGCATCCGTAGCCATAGGGTTGTTCCTTTCGTTGTATGCCTCCTACTACGTTTCTCCGCGTCAGCTGAGCGAGGAAAGCTTCGGTTTCAGCTTCGAAGGTGAAAGGAGTGTTACTCTACGGCTGCCGGGTGCGACCGGCGAGAGGGTGTACTACTTCCTATACTTGTCTTCAACTGAGCCTCTTAACGCTACGATAAAATTTACACGCGGTAACAACACAGTTGGCCTAGTGAATGCTGGCGCAGGAACCAGGCTACTTAAGGAGGGAAGCTTACTGCTAAGCGGAGCCCCAGAGAGAGCTCTGCTGGTACTTCAATGCGCCTCCTGCGAGGTAAACGGTACCATCTCCGTAAGGTATTTCAGCGTAGATTACGGTAAGCTGCTAGCGCTCGATATAGCCGTCCTAATGTTATCGCTTGCCGGGCTCATAGCGCTCGCGTACGGATCATACGCGCTAGTCTATTATACTAAGGCCCTGCCTCGAAGAAGCCTGGAAGTAGGTTCCAAGCATTAGCTTACAATTTTTGAACTATCAGGTAAAAACTTTTACGGGTTCAGAGCGCCCCCTCTCGCCGTTTAAGTACGGCGGGAAGTGTAGCTGGTCAGCCGAGCTAACTCGCGTATGAGTTCTAGACTCAAAGGTTGCTGCGCTTTTGTCACCGGAATCTATTCACTCGAGGAAAACTCAACTTGCAGTTAATCGCAAGTGAGGATAAAACATTGTGGCTTTCAACTCCATACCCACGGGAATCTAAAGGCTGAGTCATTGCATAGAGTTTTAGCTCATGCGGGGTCATTTAAAAGCATCCATGGAAAACTCGCTAAAAGTTTATAATTCCTTTAAGTTTACCCCGATTCCAGCTAAAGGTGTATGGGATGTTGTTGGCCGTCGAGGGGCTGAAGATGTACTACGGTGTTAGCAATGAAACCGTAAAAGCAGTTGACGGGGTTAGCTTTTCATTAGGTGAAGCGGAGTCACTGGGAATAGTTGGCGAGTCTGGCTGTGGGAAATCGAGCTTAGCGATGGCCCTGCTGAAAATTTTACCCTCAAACGCGCGGATTGTGGATGGGAGAATACTGCTTGAGGGCGTGGACATAGTAAGTTTACCGGAGGAGAGGCTGAGAAGAGGGATTCGCTGGAAGAAGATATCGATGGTCTTCCAAGGCAGTATGAGCGCGCTCAACCCCGTGATCAAAGTTGGAGAGCAGATAGCTGAAGCCATCATCATACATGAGAACGGAGTTACAAAGAAGGAGGCTCTGGAGAGGGCGGCCAACTTACTGGAAATAGTAGGGTTAGATAGGTCGACCCTTAAGAGATACCCTTTCGAACTGAGTGGGGGGCAGCGTCAGAGAGCAGTTATAGCCATGGCTTTAGCTCTGAATCCTAAGGTTTTGATAGCCGATGAACCCACTACAGCGCTCGACGTGATAGTCCAGGCGCAAATACTTAAGCTTCTAAGAGAGTTAAAAGAAAGGCTAAGGCTCTCGATAGTGTTCATTTCCCACGATGTCTCGGTCATCTCAGAAGTAAGCGATAGGGTGGCTATCATGTATGCCGGCAAGTTCGTGGAGAGCGGTAATGCAGAAGCTGTATTTTTAAAACCCAGCCACCCTTACACTCAAGCTTTAATCAGTGCCGTTCCCAGCATTAAGGAGCCAAGGAAAACATTCAAGTATATAGTTGGGCAACCGCCCAGCTTGATTAACCCCCCGCCCGGCTGCCGTTTCCATCCCCGGTGCCCCTACGTGATGGATGTTTGCCGCAGCGAGGAGCCCCCTATCATCGAGGTGGAGAAGGGGCATTTCGCGGCATGCCACCTGCTTGGTGGATAAACATGAGCAGGCCGTTGGTTGAAGTTGTAAATCTCAAAAAGTGGTTTCCTATAAGGCGCGGTTTAAGCGATATTCTGAGTAGAAGAAGGGCAGTATACCTTAAGGCTGTCGATGGTATAAGCTTCGATGTCAAAATCGGCGAGGTATTCTGCTTAGCGGGCGAATCCGGCTGCGGTAAGACTACTACAGGGCGCCTGACTATAAGGTTAGAGGAACCCGATGGCGGCAAGTTACTCTTTGAGGGTGAAGATGTTACTAAGATCCAAGGTGCAGGACTAAAAGAATTTAGGAAAAAAGCTCAAATAATTTTCCAAGACCCTTATGAATCTTTGAATCCTCTAATGCGGGTTGTAGACATCGTCGCCGAACCTCTGGTCATACATGGCAACCTCAGCAGCAAGGAGGAGAAAATCGATATAGTTGCCAAGGCCCTAGAGGAGGTGGCATTGACCCCTCCCGAGAACTTCCTAGATAGGTACCCGCACGAGCTTAGCGGCGGTCAGCGGCAAAGAGTTGCCATTGCGAGAGCGGCGGTCCTCAGGCCGAAGTTCATAGTAGCCGATGAGCCAGTCTCTATGTTAGACATGTCGATTCGCGCTAGCATACTAAAGCTGCTGCTGGATATACGGGAAAAATATGAGGTAGCTTACCTGTTTATAACGCACGACTTGGCTTTGGCTAAGCACATCGGCGATAGAATAGCAATTATGTACCTCGGAAAAATCGTTGAAATGGGGGATTCGCAGCAAGTGATAGACAGCCCAGCCCACCCCTACACAAAGGCCCTTGTCGCAGCAATCCCTACACCCGATCCCCGCGTTAAAATAGGCGAAATCCCCGTAATAGGTGAAGTGGCGTCAGCAATTAACCCCCCGCCCGGCTGCCGTTTCCATCCCCGGTGCCCCTACGTGATGGATGTTTGCCGCAGCGAGGAGCCCCCTATCATCGAGGTGGAGAAGGGGCATTTCGCGGCATGCCACCTGCTGAGCTAACAAAACATTGAGTTTAAGGTGCTTAGGACATAAAGTTTATATATAGATTTCCTTCAAGGGGATGGCAATGAGTAAAAACAAAGATGATAAAAAAGCCAGGTTAAACCGTTGCAAGTCCCTATTAGCTCTAGTAGTGATGTTCACGTTTATTTCAGTAACAATCGTATATCCAGCGCCAGTTCCACCCGAGCAGGAAGCTTGGAGCTGGGAACCCTATGGTCCCCGCGTTGATGAAACATTAATGCCCGTGATTCTGGACTACGATGCCCGGTTAATGGCTTTTAAGAAAGGCGACTTGGACACATGTTTTATACAGCCGGCAAGGGTTGCGGAGGTAAAGGACGACCCAAACATATACCTGCTAACGTATCAGACCTTCAACCTGCAGTTCCTTGGAATAAATTGCCAGCAGTATCCGTGGAACTATACGGCTATTAGAAAGGCTGTGGCCCACCTAATTGATAAAGACTGGATTATCAGGAACGTTTTCAATGGTTTCGGCGTACCAGTGGACTCCGCTATACCCCCTGCCTTTGGGGATTGGTCTAACCCGAATGTACCTAGCTATCCGTACAGCAGGGAGCTAGCTAAAAAGGTGCTACTGGATGCCGGTTTTATGTTTGACGAAAGAACCGGTAAGTGGTACGAGCCTAACGGCAGGGAGCTTGGAAAAATAGTCATCCAGGTTCCCCCTCAAGAGCAGGCTCCGTGGTTGTACCAGGAGGCTCAGCGCATAGTTGAGGAGGGCCGCAGCATAGGCTTACCGATTGAAATAGAAGCGATAGAGTTCCAAGCGCTAGTGGCCCAGATATACTCCAAGACCTTCAAGTCGTTTATTCTATACCTAGGTTGGGCCAGGGTTCCAACGCTGGCATACGAGCTGTTCAGAACCGGCGGTAGTTGGAATTTCTGGGGAATAAGCGATCCCGAGCTCGATAAATTACTGGAGCAGTTCTACTACACGGCGGATATCTCCAAGGCTAAGCAGGCCCTCTGGAAAGCTCAAGAGAAAGTAGCCGATATCCTCCCGTACATACCGATCTACATGGGTATTGCTAACGTAGGATTCCGAACGAACATCGCCGGCATTGTTCTCTCAAAACCTGTTGGCGGGCAATCCTACCTCACTACATTAAACGTGCACCATACTGATCTACCGTTTGGAGGAGCTTATAAGACACCGTTGGGCTCCGATCCGCGGACCCTTAACCCATTTACAGCAATCACGGGGGATGAGTGGGCGGTCATGAACAACATACTGGAGTCGCTCTTTATAGCTCATCCAGACCAGGTTTCAGATAACCTGCCCTGGTTGGCTAAATCGTGGAAGATGGAGGAAACAGAGATTAACGGCCATCCGGTTACCAAGATCACGTTCTACTTGAACGATAACGTTACATGGCACGATGGCGTGAAATTCACAGCGAGGGATGTCAACTTCACCTGGTGGTTTATAAAATTAAATAGGCCGACCCAGCAATACGCCAAGGTTTTTGAGAAGTTAATAGAAACCGAGGTGCCCGACGACTATACAATCACCGCTTACATAAACGGTACGAGTTGGACTTACCTTTACGATATTAACGTTGCGCTTGTGCCTGCGCACATCTGGGGTAACGAATCACTGCTCATGCAGCATGGTGGATGGGAGAAATGGGATCCAAGCAAAGTTCCGCATCCCACAAAAAGCGGCTTGACGTGTTTGATAGGGACAGGGCCTTTCGTATTTGCTGAGAGAAAGCCCGGTGAATATATTTTGCTAAAGTGGAACTCTGGCTATTGGAAGAGGCACCCCGCCAAGACCCTAAAGTTGGAGTACACCCTACAGAGAACAACACTTTACGAGGGCGAACCTCTCCAAGTTGCGGTGAAGGTGACAGACTACACTGGTGCCGCATTAACAAATGCCACCGTATCCCTGCAGCTAATCAGCGACGGCAATGTTGTGAAGAGCATTTCAGCTATCCATAAAGGAGGAGGGATCTACGAGGCGTCTCTTGATACGGCCGGCCTCAGCGGAAGCTTCAAAGCGCTTGTGCGCAGTTCAGCACTGATAGGTGGAGCTAGCTTTGAAAAGGAGGTGCCGATACCAGTTACCATTAGACCAGCTTGGGAACGCTACTTACCTTACATGGCGTTGGGAGCAATAGGCATTGCTGTAGCAGTCATAGCCGTCCTTTACTTAACAAGGAAGAGGGTGAAACCCAGCGGATGATCTTTAAATTCGTTTACTCTTTTTGCTTTTTATAAAGCCCTAACCGGTGGTCCGGTTGGCTGGCTTAGCTAAGTATATGGCAAAAAGGGCTATAGATCGGGTAATGGTCCTCTTTGTAGCCCTTGTACTGCAATTCGCTCTTCTAAGAGTTTTACCTTACTACGTGCTGGGTATAGATCCATCGTTCTTTTTCATGAACCCCAATTTAACAAACGAGCAGAGAGAGTTAATAAAGAAGGCGTTCGGTTTAGATGAGCCTTTACACGCGCAGTTCGTAAAGTACGTGTTGGCCCTGTTCACCGGCAACCTCGGCTACTCTTTCTACACTCGTAGGCCTGTTGCAGCAGAATTGATGGAGAGACTACCCAACACAGTCATACTGCTGGGGACTTCGACAGTGTTGACGATACTTTTCGGTTTGGCTATCGGTCTAATGCTGGCCATGAAAAGGGGGACGAAAATAGACACAGCATTCATCAGCGCCAGCGTCCTTCTAAACTCGTTCCCAACGTTCTACCTCGGACTCCTCCTGCTTTTAGTATTCGGATTCTATCTAAGGTTGTTTCCCTTAGCGGGAAGCGTCAGTAGACCGCCCCCCTCGGACCCTGTTCTATACGTAGCTGATTTCCTGTGGCACATGACCTTACCTCTCTTAACCTTGATCATAGTGGGGGTGGGAGGTTATGCGCTTCTAATAAGAAGCTTGCTTATAACACAGCTCGGTGAAGACTACATTGTTACCGCGAGAGCTAAGGGCCTCGATGAAAGGGAGATCATAGTAAAGCATGTGCTAAGGAACGTGCTTCCCCCAGTCATAACGATTGTAGCGCTCGCGTTACCGGGTATAGTTTCGGGAGCCGTGATCACCGAAACTATTTTCTCATGGTATGGTGTAGGTAGGTGGTTATTCGAGGCAAGTACACAGTTCGATTACCCGGTAGTTCAAGGTGTTCTGTTTATAAGCATCCTCTTAACAGTCATGTCCCTTTACATAGCTGATCTATTGATAGCTCTTGCCGACCCAAGGGTGAGGTTGAGGTGAGCACCTCGGGCGCCTTTCATAGCCTGACTGGAATCGTGAAGAGCATAGCCAGGTACAAAAAGGGTATGCTCGGCCTTTCCTTGCTTCTAGCATTTGTAATGGTAGGTGTATTCGCCGACTTTATAGCACCCCATAAACCCGATGAGATAAATCTGGCAGGAGGTTACGCTGTCCCATCCTGGTTTAAAGTGATTCCGCAATACAGGGATTTACCCGAGAATATAAAGTTGAGAATCGTGGGTAGCGAGTGGAAGGCCGAAGGAGATTGCTCTAGGTTGACTGTTTTACATGGCTGGATCCTATGCGAATTTGTACCAGAAGGTGGTAGCCAAAGCTCAGCTCTCTCGTTAGTTTACCCCTTAGAGTACCCGTACTCTCCACCCAAGAATTTCTACGGCGAAATCGCTTACAACGTAACCGTAACTGGAGAGCTTGGTTCAACGGTAAGGGTCAGGCTCTACATAGACGCGCCTAACGGGAAGAGCTACCAGATATACGATAGCGGCGCAATATCGCGCAACTTAACTCGCGTTGAGCCGCCTGTCCGCTTTGACTCCCGAGATGTACCACTCAAGCTAGCCTTGGGTTTCTCACCCCACGACGACCTTGGCGAGAAAATCTTCGCTGAGAAGGGGTTATACAAACTAAGGATTGCCGTCTACGCGAGAGTAGTAGAAGGCAGTAGCGTGAAGATAGCCCTTGGTCCTGTATACTTTAATATACCGGGGTTAGCCTACGGTGTTCTTGGGACCGATAACCTGGGAGGCGATCTTTTCTCGCATTTAATACACGGCACACGTGTCAGCTTAATTGTAGGTATACTGGCGTCGGTTGTATCAGTCCTACTAGGGCTTGTTGTAGGAGTTGTAGCGGGGTATAAAGGCGGCGTGGTTGACCAGGTACTGATGTTCTTCACGGATACTCTGATGTTCCTGCCTTTAATCCCCCTGCTCATTGCCGTAAGCGTGTTCATAGGTAAAAGCTTATACCTCACGATATTCCTAATCGCGCTGTTCAGCTGGATGGGATTTGCTAGGAATTGCAGAGCCTATGTAATGTCCTTGAGGGAAAGGCCTTTTGTGGAAGCAGCCCGAGCCCTAGGGGCGAGTGACGTGTACATACTTTTCAGGCATATCCTACCTCAATTAACGCCGGTAGTGTACATCACGCTTGTTCTCAATGTACCTGGCGCGATTCTGCTCGAATCTTCGCTCAGCTTCCTGAATTTAGGCGACCCTAGAGTTCCATCTTGGGGAAGAATGCTTTACAACGCTCGCTACAGCGGGGCTTTTTCCAGGCTGCTATGGTGGTGGATAGTACCGCCTGGCGTCATGATAACATTGCTGGCTATGAGCTTTGTCCTCATTGGGCAGACTCTCGATGAAGTTTTCAACCCGAAACTGAGGGCGAGGCGCCTAGTGTGAAATCCAAGGCGATTTCAAAAGTCCTATTGCCTTCCCTTACTTACCTGATGCCTTTCTTTCAATCGGCTTTCACTGGATTATCCACCCAGCCGGAATACCTAATTCCAGTTATACTTGCAGGTTTAATTGCAGGTGGGGTTACCGAAAATCTAACGGAGTCTTTCACCGTATACCTCGTAGCGCAGGTCTTTTCTACACTCACAGCCCTGGTATTGGCTAGACTACCTATCGACATACTACTGGGAAGCATCTCCGGCGACCTTGCTACGCTAGTGGTAGCCAAGAATGTGATCTTATTCAACCTGATATACGTAACACCCATTTCCGTAATAGCATTAATTGTAAGCAACTATACTGCGGAAACTAAGCCAAAGATAAAGAAACCTGTATACTGGCTATCCGTCACTGTCTCGCTCTTGTCGTTAGCGATCACGGCTAATTCATGCCTAAATTGGTATCACGAAGTACACGCTGTAAAGTCCTTCTCGGCCAGACTCCTGGAAATAAGCTTTTTGCAGGACTCTAACCCATCTCTCCGTTTAAAGTTAAACCTTTATACTCAGAGCAAAGCAGGCCTAACAGTGTTTTTCACAAGGTACTACGTGTACAGGGGTTCCAAGCTCATTAGGTTTATGGCGGATAACTATCCAATCGGGTTAAAAATATCCCAAAACGGTGTAAACTTAACCAAAACTATAGAGCTACCGGAAGATGTTATTTTCGAATGCTTTCTGGAGAATACTTGTAGGATTCATCTCCAAGTCATAGTGGGAACCAGATTTGGGTTAACCCCTATTGATTTCCCCCTTAAAACGTAAGCAGAGACCCCACACGTAGCGACCTGGCTTATCCCCCCTTTCTATGAAGGCTTTGAAGTGGCCTCCGAGACTGGCTTCCTTATTTTTCACGTAAAGGTAAAATATGGAGTCTGAAATACCAAACGCTGAAATGGTTCCAAGTAAAATTCCTAGAGCTAAAGTGGGATTTGTAAAAATGAACAAAAAGAATGGGGAGATGAATAGCAGCATGTTGTAAAATAGTTCGATGTATCCGCCCTTCTTCTCTTTTCGGTACTCCCCTTTTAGCGTAACTACTTTGTATATCGTTAAAAAGCTTACAATTTTGTAGATGAGGCTTAACGATAGGAGAAAAGTGAAGGACGCCAGGAATCCTATGTTGAAGAGGCTTTCGCTTGTTTGGAACGCTAAATATAAGTAAAGGCAGGAAATGGCCGCGGATATGCAGAATCTCAGAGTAGCCGATACTGCGCTTAGCGGATAGTCAAGGGGTATTCTTTCTCCCGAACTCATTTGCAACACCAGGTATCTTTATCAAACCCTTTAACGTCTACTCACATTTAAGTAGATCGTAGCTCAACTAAACTAAAATATTCGGCGCACTAGTATGGCACGATGGGACGCGGAAGCATGCTCATACTCTGCATTGGGAACCCGCTGCGGGGCGACGACGCTTTCGGTTTCCTAGTATATAGGGAACTCCGGAGGAAAGGGGTTTCCGCGATATATGCTGGTACGGCTCCCGAGAACTTTATCGGCAAAGTAGACGAGCTGAAACCTGCGGTTGTAATCGTGGTTGACGCCTTGCTGGGTGGGGGCTCAGGTGTGAAGGTTTTTAAGCTCTCCGAGGTCGGGGAGGTCTCACCAGCTACAACGCACACCCTGCCGCTGCTTACCCTCTTCGAGGCTATTGGTTTTGACTCATCGAGGGTTTACGTGGTTGGAGTGCCCGTCGAGAACCTTGACCTGGGCAAGCCGCCGAGCGAGCGGATCATCGCCGCCGCGAAGGTTGTGGCGGAGGCCCTTTCGAAGCTTGCTAGGCTTGGCTCACCAACCGAGCTTGAGCTCCTCGATGAAGGCTTTTTCATCCCTAGGGACATCTAGGACCCTGCACCTGTCTAACAGCTCCCTTGCCCTCTGCCTGGCTTCGCTTGACACCATGTATAGCTCTGCACCTGTTAGCGAACCATTGCCTATGTACTCCACTACCGCGGGGTCTATCCTGGGTAGGAGACCTATCTCCATTGCGTTGTACGGGTCCAGGTGGTATCCGAAGTCGCCCGCCACTACGACCTTCTCCAGCTCGCGGAGCTCTACACCCAATTGCTTCATCGCGGATTTGGCCGCCAGCTTCACGGCGGCTACAGCCAGCTGAAGTTTACGTACGTCGGGTTGAGTTAACAGAACTCCGCGCTCTTCGTCAACCAGGAATGCCGTAACTCCGTTTACTTCCCTTACACCGGGTCCGCTGAGTAAGCGCCCCTGCCGGGTGAGCAATCCTTTCCTTAGGAGTTCAGCTAAGAGGTCCACGTAGCCTGATCCACATATCCCTCGAGGCGGCCCTCCGCCGATAACCTCGTACGCTGTCCTGCAGTCAAACCCTATATTCACCTTTTCTATAGCCCCTTCCACGGCCATCATACCCGAGTAAAGGCCCACACCCTCAAAAGCTGGCCCAGCCGGGGTTGAAGCCGCAATGTACTCGCTGCCTTTCTTTACGACGACCTCCCCGTTGGTTCCAACGTCGATTAGCATCGCGGTCCCATACTTGAATAACTCTGCAGCCAGGATGTCACCGACCACGTCGCCCCCAATGTACCCCCCTAGGATGGGCAGTGACTCGACCTTGGCGCAAGGGCATGCCTTGAGGCCCAGCTCGCTGGCTTTTGCTTCAAGCCCTCTTCTGTAGACCGGTCTAAAGGGAAGGAAGCCGAGGGTTTTCGGGTTTACTCCGTAAAAAAGGTGGAGCATCACCGAGTTTCCAGCGACGGTGACTCTGTAAATGCTGGAAGCCGGAACCTCCATTTCGTTTACAAGCTGGTTAACCGTGCCAATGACGCTCTCCTGAAGTTGCTTAACCCCGTCGGGGTGCACCAATGAGTAGTGTATCCTAGAGATCACATCTGAACCGAACCGAACCTGAGAGTTTAAGGTGGCCCGTTCGTCTACCAGCTCCCCGGTGGTTAAATCTATCAGCGAAACCGCTACGCTGGTTGTACCCACGTCAACGGCTAACCCGAAACTCCTATAATCCTCAGCAAGGTCAAGCAACTCTCCTTCAGCTATAACGGCTACCCTACTAGCCCCCTCTCTCGAGGCAGAGAGGGACATCTTATTTAGAGCCGCAGTTGTAGAATGGTTCACTTCAGCTCCTAGCTTCCGCAGAGTTGCGAGCAGCTCCTCCTCGACAGATTCCCCTCTGCTGGACACGTTTACGGGGACTAGGAGCAGGGGGCTTGAAACCCTTACGCTGGGTCTAACCCTGAACTTAAACACCTTTTTCTTGACCGCCAACTCAACCGTTGCATCGTCCATGATGTAGGCTTGGCATGCCAACCTCCACCCGTCGCGCAGCGCCTCTCCCAGCAACCTCTTCTCTCGCTCGGTGGGTTCGCTAAGCCCGCCGGACTTCACTTTAACCCTACATAACCCGCATAACCCAAGTCCCCCACAGCCCGCTGCTGCGGGGACCCCTTTCTCTCTCAAAATCTCGAGAAGGTTGGAGCCTGCGCTGACTTCGAAGCTGCCAATACCCTCGACCCCTAGCCTAGGCACAGCTGGGCTCTCAGGGCTACCGTAAAAAACTTCCCTTAATTTAGGTTTTTATACCTAGCAGCTCCTTACAGATCTTAACAGCCTTTACAGCATCTTCGCCGTAGGCGTCTGCGCCTATGCTTTTGGCATACTCCTCAGTTACAGCCGCCCCTCCCACTATGACCTTTACCTTATCCCTAATTCCGGCTTGCTTCAGTGCATCTATCACGTTTTTCATCTCGAGCATTGTTGTGGTAAGGAGGGCCGACATTCCAACGATATCGGCCTTATATTGCACCGCAGCTTCGACGAACTTCTCGGGCGGCACGTCCACTCCGAGGTCGATCACGTTGAACCCTGCGGCTCTGAGCATAGTGGCCACTATGCTTTTCCCTATATCGTGCAAGTCCCCCCTGACGGTGCCGATAACCACCGTACCCAGAACGCTTGCCGACCCCCCTCTTTTCTGAATTTCTGGAACCAGTATTTCATCCATTACCTCCTTGAAAAGGTCTCCTGCAACTACCAATTCCGCAAGGAAGAACTCACCTTTCTCGAACCTCCTGCCTGCCTCTTCCATAGCAGGTCTTAGTGAGTGTTCAATTACGTCGTTGGGAGACGCTCCCCCGCCTAACGCTTCGCGTACAAGCCTTTTCACGCCATCGAAGTCGAATTCTAGGAACTTGCTTTTAATCGCATTATATACTTCCTCTAACGTTCGCATCGAGCCAGCCTTTACGCTGGTCATATAAATCCTTATCAGCTCCGTACCTAGCTGAAAACTATGCACGCCGAGCTTGGCTCTACAAGGCGTGCCCCATTGAGGTGATGGGCAGATGCTGCGGAACTGCTTACCGCCACGCCAAGGGGGCTGAAGGCCAGGGTCGGCGAAAGGCTCGGAGCCGGTAAATTTCCTGCAAGAGACGGTAAACATTCTCTTAGCGCGTCACCCTCACGAATTGGACCTCTATGAGGAAACTTTTCGACCCGAAACCCCCTACTTGAGTCGAAGTGGAGACCGGGTTTAAGGGCGGAGGCAATTCCACGGTTATTCGAGCATGGCTCCGCCTATAATACTTTCACTCTACTTTCCCCTTCTCTTATAACGCCGGTGTTAACTAAATTCTTCCAGGTTGGAAGTATGACGCTGAGCGAAGCTTTGGCTAGAAATAAACCCAGCACTATACGTGAGCTTGAAGAGGCTTACCTGAGGCGCGCGGACTGGGAAGTCAAAGAAAACGCTAACACTAATTTTAGCTATAGTAACTTCAGGAATTACCTTTTCGAAAAACTGATTAAGAGCAGGGAGGTGGTAGCTTCCTACTTACCTCTTGAAGCCGTTGAGATGCACTTCAGCGGCGACATTCATATACACAAGCTACCTGATAGCCTTTGGATACCCTACTGCACCGGATGGAGTTACCGGAGAATCCTGGAGTCGGGTTTAAGGACGCCAGGCGTAGTCAGCAGCCCCGCTAAGCACTTTGATACGGCGGTATCACACCTCGTGAACTTCCTTTTCATGGGGGCTCAGGAATTCACGGGAGCGCAAGCAACTAGCGCCTTCGATCTGTACGCGGCGCCCTTCGTCTCGAAAGATAGGCTAGAGCGCGCCAGGGTTAAGCAAGCCCTCCAAGGCATGCTTTTCGAGCTTAACTACCCAGCCAGAGCTGGGTATCAATCCCCCTTCACCAACATAACTCTGGTGTTGGATACAAGCGCCGGTTTCCTTGAGGGACCGGCGATCGTAGGCGGGAGGAAATACGGGTTGCTGGGGGATTTCGTTGGCGAGGCCCTCACGGTTGCCCGATGCCTGTTCGAACTGTATCTGGAGGGGGATGCCCTCAGCCAACCGTTTACTTTCCCCATCCCCACGTTAATGCTTACACGAAGTTTCGATTGGAACGGCAGCAGATGGGGAGAGCTCACAGACTTAATTTTCGAAACGTTAGCGAGGAGGGGGAGTGCCTACTTGCTAAACGGTTACACGAGTAACGTTGAAGCACTCTACGCGATGTGCTGCAGACTAACGATCGACGTTAACCATGCTTTGAACAATGGCGGCGACTTGAAGCTCAGCTACACGGATGCCGAAGACGCCTACGAGAGCTTCCTTAAAGCGAGGGAGGGGGGGAAAGCCTACGGAACTTGGGCTCTTCCCGACGCGACAGGCAGCATCGGCGTAGTTACGATTAACTTACCAAGGATCGCGGCTTTAAGTAAAGGGGAGTGGAGCGTGTTCGAGGAACTGCTGCTGGAGCGGCTTAGGAACGCGAGAGAAGTACTAAAGGCCTGGAGGGAAAGGTATAAGCGAAGCCTCAAAGCGGGCCTTATGCCTGTGTCGAAAGCCTACTTAGGTCACTTTAACCACCACTTTGGTACATTCGGTTTGATCGGTCTACCTGAAGCTGCGGCGAACTTTGTCCGGGATCCGAATGCTTGGTTCAACGGCGACCTGAAGAGCCTGATCGACATTGAGCGGCGGA
Organism: uncultured Thermofilaceae archaeon; assembly: GCA_938036345.1. Taxonomy (GTDB): domain Archaea; phylum Thermoproteota; class Thermoprotei; order Thermofilales; family Thermofilaceae; genus CALHPJ01. The sequence goes on from CALHPJ010000001.1 coordinate 118,852, forward strand.
TGGTGGAGTTCGTCCGGGAGTACGCGTCGGAGTGTGAAAGCGCCGACAGTTGTCTGTATAACGTGGAGGAGGTTCCCGGAGAGAGCACCGGTTACCGTTTAGCAGTCTTGGATCGAGAACTCTTCAAGGGCAGAAGCGACATCCTAATCCCCGGTGGCGATATTCCCTTCTACAGCAACTCGATCGCCCCCTACTATGTTCCCATCCCGCTGTACGAGAGAGCCATGCTGGAAGGGAATGTGCAGAGGGAGTTTACCGGTGGTGTAATGATGCATCTTTTCCTCGAGGAGCAGCCGGATGCGGAGGCGGTAAAGAGGCTTGTTCGCAGGATCGTGGAAAACACCGGCGTCGTCTACTTTTCTATCACACCGACAATCTCCGTCTGCCGATGGTGCGGTTGGAGCAGTGTGGGCACCTACTGGCAGTGCTTGAAGTGTGGAAGAGAAGCCGAAGTTTGGAGCAGGATTGTCGGGTACTATAGGCCGGTAAAACAGTGGAATCCAGGAAAGAAGACAGAATTTGAGCTAAGAAAACGGTATTCCGCAGCTGAGGTGGGCGGTTACTAGCTTTGCCCGGTAAGTGTTGACAGGTGCCTTCGGGCATCCTTCACCCTTACCACTTTTATACCCCTCTTTCTCTGAAGTGCCGGAGAAAGAGGTAGCCCATGCCGATAGGGGTTGAAGACGAGTACTTGGTAGTGGGCGGGTGGAGAGAGGTTAGCTTAGTTGACGTATTAGGGCATGTATCTTTTACACTGTGGTTAAGCGGGTGCAATTTGAAGTGCCCGTGGTGTTCGAACTGTGATCTAGCTAAAGGGCTGATGGGTAAGAGGGTGCGGATTTCGGAAATAGTTGAAAGGGTAAAAGAGGCAGAGACTTTTGTAGACTACTTTCACGTTACCGGGGGCGAACCAACGCTGCAGCTGGAAGCTTTGAAAACCCTGTTTTCAAAGCTCCGGGGGGAGACCGGGCTCCTGCTGAGCTTTGATACCAACGGCACTTTACCATCTGCGGTGGGCGAGTTATCGAAGTACGCCGAGCACGTAGCCATAGATATCAAAGCCCCTCTAGGCAACCCCGCGCTCTACGCTAGGGTAGCAGGCGTTGAGAAAGAAGCTGGCGTCGAATTGGTTGAGAGGGTTAAGTCCAGCATCGAGGTAGCAGCAGCTAGCGCGCACTTCCTCGAGCTTAGGACTACGCTAGTTCCAGGGCTCCTCTCCTGTAGAGAAGTGATTCAGATAGCCAAGGAAGATTTAACTTCAATCCACAAAACGGGGGGGCGCCTAGTTTACGTGCTCCAGCAGTTTGTACCGTATGAGGGAGTTAAGGGCGACTACGCCCGCGTTCCGCCTACGCCATACGAGTACTTGGAAAACTGCGCTAAGGAAGTAGCGCGCTTTTTACGTGACTCCAGGTTTGAAGTGTACTTCAGGACCCTGGAAGCTGGCGCTAAGAGGGTGGCTTGAACCCTAGCGAATTTCTACGTAATTTTCTAGGTTTTTAACATATTTCGAAAATCGCGAGTCCGCGAGGAAAACCGCGGGTTCGGTATCGGGTCTTCGCCAGGCACGGCCTATGCATTGGAGAGTCGTAGTCAGCATCGGGATATCCACAGCGGCTTTCAATGGGGCTTTCATTCCAGCTGCCCTGTACATCCTCGCTAGGCGGTCGCTAACTTCAGGGGGGAGGAAGGGCGCGCCAGCCATGATTACGGCATCCGCGGGGAGGTCAACTCCCTCGCCAAACCTCCCCCGAGCCTTTAACAGCAGTATTCCTTTCCAATCCAAGGGGGGTTCAGCCTCATAGTAGGTCGCTAGGGAAATCAGCTCCCTCGCAACCCTTTCGCTCGCCGCGAAAACCAAGACGCGTTCATAGTTCCTCGCCACATCAACTAGCAGTTTCTTATAACGTAGAACCATATGTGTGTTAAACTCATCGAACTTTGTTGTGACATCGTCCACTATCGCTGCTTTCAGTTTCTTAGTCCATGGAATCTTTATCTCCGCATCAATCTGAAGGATGTTCTCCCCAACCTCCGGCATTGTTGCACTGACCAGTACAGAAGGCCTAAAGCTGGGCAAGCCCTCCGGTTTGAACACAAGCACCTTTTCCCCCTCAACGTAAACGACCCCCTTGGTGAGCTCCAGAAGGGGACGCAGCCGGGCGTCCCCCTCCCTCAACCTCTCGAGGTACAGCTCCCTCAGCTCATTCACTTCGTTTTCGCTTAAGAAAAGGCTAATCTCCAAAGCACCGTCTTTAACAGTGAGGTATCTTACCAGGGATTCGACCGCGCTAAGCAAGCGGTCACTAGCCCCAGCCTCCCTCAACGCAGCCGCCCCCTCGGCAAGCTTGAAGAGGGAGATGTGCGCTTCTCGAGGCATTAGCAGGTTGTGAGCTTCATCAACAACAACGCACCTGGCTTGATTCATCTTTCTGAAATAGCTTTGTACATAGATATCCGCCTCAGCGAAGTCTTGGGCGTAGTAGGGACACCATCTCTCCCTCTTACCTATCTTAACCAGCTCGATGTAAGAGGAGGCAACAAGGGGAAGGGAGGAGAAGGGTGGAAGCCTGGCGTAAGGGCACCGGTACCTCATATACTTGCAGAAGTCGTGGACCGCGCTGCCCAGCTTATCGGTCAGCGGGCAGGTTTTTTCCCTGCCCGCCGAGGTGAACGTCCTCAAGTTCCAGAAAGCTGCGTCGTCCCCTACACGTTTACCTAAGCTCAGACTCCTTCCCAGCCAGACAGCTGGAAGGAGGTCGCCTGTCTTCAGCGCAGCGAGCACTGTCATTGTCTTGCCCCAGCCGGTTGGTGCGCTGAGAAGAACCCTCTTCCCATTTGCGAGAAGTTCGGCGAGCCTGCCGGCGACCTCCTCTTGGCCCGGTCTAGGCGGAATCGGCCACTCGATACGCGGTATACCCACGGAGAACTGGGAGCTTATAATTCGGTAACAGTCATGCAAGTTAAGGTTTAAAAAACCCTTTCCTACACAGAGAGGTGGCGAAGGTGAATGGAGCGCCAATTTTAGTCTTGGGTGAGCGTCAGAAAAAAATTCTCGACTTGTGTGTAAACGGCTTCCGGGAGCTCGACGAGCTAGCGTCCGAGCTAGGGTGCAAAAGAGAGGATCTGATGCGAGATATAGAGGAGCTTAAGGCGAAGGGTTTAATAGAGGTTGATAGGAGCTCCGCGGAGAAAATCGAGCTAACGAAGGAGGGGCGCCAGTACATTAGAGCTGGGCTTCCGGAGGAAAGAGTCGCTGAGATTATAAGGGGGTTCGGCGAATTAGACCTAGGTTCGCTCCCCGAGGTACCTGGTCTCAGTGGAGATGAAGTGCGCATAGGGATAATGCACTTGGCTAAAGCCGGAGCATTGAAGGTTGATGGAACCCGTGTGAAGATTGCGAATGAGGAAGCGCTTACAAGTGCTCTGATGCAGGCTTCGGAGCTTAAAAGGGCTCTAGAGGCTATAGCTGTAGGCGAGCCCCCCGAGAGGAAGCTTATCGAAGTGCTTAAGCGCAGGCGGATGGTTTCCATCAAAAAAGTATCCGAGCTAAGGGTGGGTCTTACGGATTCTGCTAAAAAGCTGCTGAGTGAGGGTATGGTAGTCGGTACAAGGTTGGTGACGGCGCTTACCCCCCAATTGATCGCGAGCGGCGAGTGGAGAAACGTGCAGTTTAAAAGTTACGATCTGTCGCTGCAGCCGCCCCGCCTGTATCCAGGCAGGAAGCATCCATACTTAGAGTTTCTCGACTACGTAAGGGAGTTGCTTGTCGCCATGGGTTTTGAGGAAGTGAAAGGGCCCCACGTTGAATTGGAGCTGTGGAACTTTGACGCACTTTTCCAAGCCCAAGACCATCCAGCTAGGGAGATCCACGACACATTTTTCGTGAAATACCCAGCTATGGGCAGGGTAAGCGACCAGGATCTGCTGAGGAGAGTGGGGGAGGTTCACGAGTTCGGCGGCGATACGGGTTCAAAGGGGTGGGGGTACAAGTGGGATCCTGCTAGGGCATTACGTTTAGTTCTCAGAACCCAGACAACTGCGGTTTCCGCCCGCACGTTGTACAAGAGAGGTGATGGAGAGTACAGGTGCTTCGCTCTAGATAGGGTTTTCAGACCGGAGAACCTCGACGCGAAGCATAGCATGGAGTTCTATCAGCTAGAGGGGATCATCGTTAGCCGGCACGTGACACTTAGGCATTTAGTGGGCTTCTTCCACGAGCTAGCTAAGGAGCTGGGGCTTGGCCCGGTGAAAATAAAACCGGCATACTTCCCCTTCACAGAGCCTAGCGTAGAAGGGTTTGTCAAGCACGAAAAGCTCGGATGGATGGAAGTATTCCCGGGCGGCATGTTTAGACCCGAGGTTCTGCGACCATTGGGGGTTAAGGGGAGCAACGTAGCTGCCTGGGGTATAGGAATCGACAGGATAGCTATGATCGCGCTGGGCGTAGACGACATACGGCTGCTCTTCACCCAAGATTTGGATTTCCTGAGGAAGTGGCCTCCACCGATTAGGTGGTGAGCATGCCGGTGTGCTACGTATCTATAGGCGATCTTTCTGAGCTTTTGGGAAGGAATCTTGACATGGATTTACTAGCCGAGGCCCTTCCAAGATTAAAGTGCGAGCTTGAGAGGGTAGAGGGCGAGTTGGTGTACTACGAGGCTACGCATGACAGGCCGGATCTATTCTCAGCTGAAGGGTTAGCAAGGGCTCTTAAAGGGTTACTTCAAATCGAAGTCGGGCTTAGGGAATTTAAAATTGAAAGTACTTTAAATGCATATAACGAGGGACCCTCATACAGACCTTACGTCTTCTTTGCCACTGTTCACGGCACAAGGCTTACCGATGAGGCGATTCGCCAGATAATGCAACTACAGGAGAAGTTGCATGCAACCTACGGTAGAAATAGAGCTAAAGTTTCAATCGGGGTGTACGATTTGTCTAAAGTGCGCCCACCGATTAGGTACGTGGAGGCCGACCCAGATACTGTAAGTTTCCAACCGCTGGATTACGAGGGCGAGCTAAACCTCAGGGAAATATTACGGCTTCACCCCAAGGGTCAAGAGTACAGGCACTTAATAGCCGGTAAAGAGAAGTACCCCTTGCTCATCGACTCGGAGGGGAATATCCTCTCGTTACCACCAATTGTTAACAGCGAGAGTACTCGGGTAACTACGAAAACCAAAGATGTTTTAATTGACGTAACTGCTACTGATCCCAAGTTAGCGATTGGAGTGCTGAAGGTCGTAGCCACATCCTTAGTTGAGAGGGGTGAAAAAATAGGCTTGGTTAAAGTTAAAGGGAAAAGCTCCTCTGAGGCTCCGGATTTCTCCCCGTCGCAGCATATTTTAGATGTAGAGCTGGTTGAGAAAATAGGTGGTTTAAAGGTCACGGTTGAAGAAGCGATAAGTAGTCTAAAAGCGATGAGATTCGGAGCTGAGCCTGCAAACCAGTTTATCAGGGTGCTGTGCCCAGCGTATAGATTGGACATACTCCACCCAGTCGACTTAGTCGAGGAAGTGCTAATGGGCTATGGGTTTGACAAGCTCGGGCTCGAGGTGATGCCACCTCAGCATCGTGGTAAAATGGACCCCCTCGAAGCATTCAGTAGAAAGCTTCGGGAAATCCTAGTTGGCTTCGGTTTCCAGGAGGTGAACAACTACATGATGACCAGCAAAGAGGTGCTCTACACTAAAATGTGCTCACCCGAGATCCCCACTGTCGAGGTTCTAAACCCCAGGCAGGAGGCCTATACATGTTTGAGGACCTGGTTAACTCCCCAGTTAATTCAAGTGCTCTCGAGAAGTAAGCATGCCGATTACCCGCAAAGGATCTTCGAGTGCGGCGATGTCGCGATTGTCGACGAACACGAGGAGAACATGGTAAGGGAAGAGAGGAGGATAGCTTTAGCCTTCTCGGACAGCAAAGTAGCTCTGACCGATATCCACGCGGTGGTAAACGAGGTTTTCAGGTTATTAAATTTAAATTACGAACTAGAAAGGAGTAAGCATTCCAGTTTTATCGATGGCCGGTTTACCACGATTAAGGTCTTAGGTCAGCCGGTAGGTTTCATCGGCGAAGTGCACCCTCAGGTGCTCACAAACTGGGGGCTTGAGAAACCCGTTGTAGTGGCTGAAGTGAACATTAGCGAGATTTTCCGCCTTTGCGGCAATCTAGCTTTAGGCACCTAACGGCACTGGCGAGAACCGTAGCGCTGGAAAAGCCCCCGAATCTGCGGAATGCCTGCGGCGAAAACCAAAAGTGCATTAAGTTGCTGTTTCAGTAAGTGGCACAATTAAGCCTCTGCGCGCAAGTTCCCAGTAGTGGCGAGCAGCTAAGCGCACAGATTCCTCGCTCTTGTAGCGCGGAGACCACCCAAGGCTGACCAGCTTGCCTACGTCGAGGTGCATCCCCCTGACGTCGCCAACCCACCCTCTTCCCTCAACGCCTCCGGTGTATATTATTTCTACGTTGCTCAACCCGCCTTCCTCGACCACTATCTCTGCGGCGCGCTCTACGGTTATTGCGTCGACGCTTCCCACGTTGAACACCTCAAACCCCCTGCCTGAGCACTTCCAGGCTATTAAGGTGGCCGCGACGGCATCCTCAATCCATATATAGGATTTTGTTTGAGTTCCACCGCTAGATACCCTTAGCTGCTTTGGATTTGCTAGCAGCTTCCGCACAAAATCGTAGATAATCCCCTTCCTATTTCTGGGGGCGATAACACTGAAAATATTTAAGCGAAATACCTCTGAAGCTGTACGTGTACGCGTAGGAGGAGATTAAAGCCTTGCAAGCTAGCTTCGAAGCACCGTAAATGGATATCGGCTTAAGCGGGCCATAGCTTTCAGGCGTGGGAAGAGCTTCTGCATCCCCGTAGACGGTGCTCGAGGAAGCGAAGACTATGTTTGCAACGTCCATCTTCCTCATGACCTCTAGAAGATTGTAGGTTGCCTTGATGTTATTTTCAAAATGCTCATTTGGGTCGCCTATTCTAACCTCGGGATTAGCCGCAAAGTGGAATACCGTTTGGGTGTCGCTCAGTGATGCCACTAGCACGCTTGCATCCCTCAGATCACCTTTTATGACCTTTAACTTTGGCGAAGTTATGGAATTGCTTAGATTATCAAAGCTTCCACTGCTGAAGTTATCTATTACCACCAACTCGTAGTCCTCTGACAAAAGCTCATCGACTAAATGGCTACCTATGAAGCCGGCTCCCCCGGTTACCAGTATTTTCACGAATGTGCGGCAGAGTATACATTTATAGGTTTAGCGGCAAGCTTGACCTGTGAAGGGCAAAGTAGCTACGCCGAGGTCTAAGTTAGAAGTACTGGATTGGATAAAAAGGGAATTCGGTGAACCTATCCGGGCGGCCTCCGCACCCGGTAGAGCGGATTTTCTCAACACTCATCAGGATTACAAAGGCCTACCGGTGGTCCCAGTTGCGGTGAACCTTAGGACCTATGCAGTCGCCGTGGAAGAGCTTCCCGACAGATTTGAGGTTATCAGCTTGAATATGAAGCGAGAGGGACGCGTTCATACAGAGAGTTTCCCCCTCAATCCCAGGCTTGAAGGTAAGGGTGGTTTTGGAGATTACCTAAGGGCGTGCGTACTCGCTCTCAGGGAGAGCGGTTTTAGGGTGAGGTCCGGACTGAGAGTAGTGATTGACAGCGATGTACCGGTGGGCGCCGGCTTAGGTAGTAGCGCGGCGCTGGAGGTTTCGTTTATAAAGTTACTCGACGCGTACTACAGCTTAAAGTTAGACAAGGGTCAGCTAGCCGAACTCGCATTTAAGGCGGAGAACGAAATTATGCGCATACCGTGCGGTAGGCTTGACCAATACGGTTCATCGTATGGCGGCGCGGTTCTACTTTATACAAAACCCCCTGTTCGGGTGGAGGAGCTGCCTCTTAGCGGCGTAAACTTCATTATTGCAGACTCCGGAATTAAACACAGGGTCGCTTCGATACATCCGGTGAGGCAGGCCGAGATCGAGCTAGGGCTCTCTCAACTCCTCGGACTTAGCGGCCTGCCAGCTAGGATAAAGGGGCTTCTAGGGAGGAGGTACTGGGAGCCGAGGTGGGAGGAACTTAGGTTAGATGAACTGGACCAGTACTTAAATGAGATTGATGAGAATGCCGCGAAAAGAATCCGGTTTACCCTTTTAATGCACCGAGTAACTTTGCTAGCGCTCAAGCTGATTAGGACAGGAAGCCTCACCGCTAACGAACTCGAGGAAGTAGGCTCCAAAGCCGGTGCAACGTTTTCGGAAGTCCTGGGCGCTATAATGGATAGGCAGCACGAACTACTCAGAGATCTATACGAGGTTAGCCTACCGGAGTTAGAGAAAATTAGAGAAGCTATGCTAAATGCCGGCGCCTATGGTGTTAAGATAAGCGGAGCTGGATTGGGGGGAGCCTTAATAGCCCTGGTGGATGAGCGAACCGGAAGGAAGGTCGCAGAGGAGGCCGTTAACGCTGGGGCGTATAGGGCTTTTCCAACCAGAGTCGACGAGGGAGCTAGGGAAGAAGGCTCTTAATAATACCTTTCAAATAAATTTTTAAGTAGTTTCTAGCTTAAATAACTCAAGATGGTAGAGGAGGAAATAGCCCGGGATGAGGCACGGGTAGAGGAGTACAGAGCGATTTACACTGGCGTGACTTTGAAAGCCCCAAGAACCGCTGAGCTGAGAACTGGTATCATACCGGCGGCGCGATTCGCCGATAAAATCCGGCGCGTAGCATTAGCCGCCTTTAAAGGCTACGTGCCAAGGGACATTATTGTCAGGGATGTTTCGGAATTTAACCGCAGACTTTACGATACAATAGTTAACGAAATGAAGTGCGCGAAAACCGACTTAATCAGGGTGACTGTAGATGTGGCCTATGATGAAGAAAATGGGCGGCTAATTTTCGGAGAACCTGTAATTGACAGGTTTGTACCGGAGAGGGAGGTTAAGGCGTACTACGAGGAGCTGCTCAAGGCCGCAGAGGCGGAATGCAAGAAACGCATTGAGGAGCTAGAGACCAAGGTGAGAAAACTGGAGGAGGAGAGGCACGATATGGAGGAATTTAAACGGAAAGTGCTTGAAGTAGCCAGGCGGCTGGAGGAGCTGCTGAGGTAGCTAAGCCTTCCCAGCGAACACTTCGCCGGAAGCACAATCCCGAAACAACTAAATAGAGGGGGCGGAATCCCCCCACTACGTGGATGAATTGGCAGGGCTAGCTGTGTTGCTGGCTACCAGCGGGGCTTTGCTACTAGGGGCCTACACATTGCATAAACTTACGGCTCCCAGGCCGTGCGAGGACAAGCTGAAGCGCACCCCCTACGCTTGCGGCGAGGAGCTTCCGCCGGAGAGGGTTCCGGTCAAGCTCCTTCTTTTCAAGTATGTCTGCTTCTTCTTGGTCGTCGACGTGACGGCTCTTCTCTTTGCTTTCGCAGCCGGTCCCCTGCCACCCGCCGAGCGCTCTATTGTCCGCCTCTTAATTACAGCTTACGGTTTAGTGCTAATAGTTTCCATACTAATGGCGAGTGGCCAATGAAGCTCCTAACCAGGCTAGTCAACTGGGGTAGGTCTAGGAGCCTCTGGGTGCTGCTTATTAACACGGGGGCCTGTAACGCGTGCGACATAGAGGTGATAGCGGCATTATCACCAAGGTACGACGTCGAGCGCTTCGGCGTTTTACTGAAAGGGAGTCCTAGGCATGCCGATGTGCTGCTGATAACGGGAGCTGTTACCCGCCAGGTTAGGGATCGGTTGCTAAGGATTTACAGGCAAATGCCTGAGCCGAAGTACGTAGTAGCCGTAGGCACGTGCGCCGTGAGCGGTGGAGTTTACGATCGCTGCTACAATGTGTACAAAGGCGTCGATGAAGTGCTTCCAGTCCACGCTTACGTACCGGGTTGCCCCGTTAAACCAGAAGCCGTAATCGAGGCTATTAGTGTTCTGAGAAGGGTTATCGAGAGGGGCGAGTTTAATGGACGAGGAAAGGGTGGTTGAGGAGCTGAAAGCGAGGTTAGGCGCCGCTATACTGGAGGTCAAGGTTCCCCAGAGAAGAAGGGTTTTCATCACAGTTGATAGGGAGCATTATAGAGCCGCGCTTGAAGTCCTACGGGAAGCCGGCTTTGATCACTTGGTAGCGATAACGGGGATAGACACTGGTGATCACTTCGAGGTTATCGCGCATGTAGGTAGAACACTGGTGGTTTCGGTAAGGGCTGTTGTACCCAGGAGCGACGCAAGAATCCCCAGTTTAATCGACCTCTACAAGGGTGCTGAATTCTACGAGCGCGAGACTTGGGAGATGCTAGGGATAGTTTTCGAAGGGAACCCCAGGTTGACGAGAACATTCCTTCCAGAGAATTGGCCTGAAAACGTTTACCCGCTCAGAAAGGATTACGAAGGCGGTTAAGTAGGGGGTGGCATGATGGGTGTTTACATTCCGGTGGGACCCCAGCACCCGATACACCCGGAAGCCATTTTACTTAAATTGAAAGTTGAGGGGGAGCAGGTGGTTGACGCGGATGTTGACTCAAGTTTTGTCCACAGGGGAATCGAAAAAGCCCTGGAGCACAAAACGTGGCTACAGGGTTTATACCTTGTCGAAAGGGTGTGCGGGATATGCAACGTGGCTCACTCCACCTGCTATACTTTAAACGTCGAAAACCTGCTAGGGGTAGAGGCGCCGACGAGGGCTCAGTACCTAAGACTAGTGGTCGAGGAGCTTGCCAGGATTCATTCGCACATGCTTTGGTTGGGCTTGCTAGCGCACTTGATAGGTTTTCAATCTCTTTTTATGCTGGTCTTCAGGGATAGGGAGAAAGTGCTAGATCTGATGGAAGAGTTGACCGGGAATAGGATAACCACTGCCTACAACGTCGTGGGAGGGGTCCGTAGGGATATCGATCCGGCTCTCGAGCACAGAGTTAGAAGCACCCTTGAGGAACTCCGAGGCAGAGTTAAGCGGTATAGGAAACTGATTGAGGAGGACCCCTCGGTGAGGGCCAGAACCGTGAATGTGGGAATTCTGGAGCGCAGTGAGGCCGAGGAACTCCACGCAGTGGGCCCCGTTGCCAGGGCCTCTGGAATTAAGTACGATGTGAGAGCCGATGACCCATACCTGGTTCACGACGAAGTCCCCTTCAACGTTGTTACGCTCGAGACTTGCGACGCGTGGGGAAGAGCCATGGTCAGAGTCGAGGAGGTTCTCGAATCTATCGACATGATTATGTACTCGCTTGACCACATACCCTCAGGTCCGATTCGGAAGCGCGTGCCCCCGGTTTTCAAAGTCCCCCCGGGGGAGGGCATAGCCAGAGTGGAGGCTCCCAGGGGCGAGCTTTTCCACTATGCGAAATCCGATGGCTCGGAGAGGCCTTACAGGTACAGGATGCGAACCCCAACCCTAGCCAATCTAGCAGCTCTAGTCTATATGCTTAGAAGAGGCGATAGGGCGGTCTACGTGGCTGACGTTCCGGTGATCTTCGGCAGCATAGACCCCTGTATATGCTGCACGGCTCGCGTTTTCGTGCTGGATGAAAGGGGCAGCAGAGTTCTTAATTTGGAAGACCTTGGAAGGTCTAGGGGCAGGTAAGCGATGTGGCAGGCTTGGCATGTAGTCCTTTATCCCGGGGTCGCCTTTATGTCGTGCTTAGCCTTGCTGTTCGAATGGCTTGACAGGAAGTTTGTTGCCAAACTCCAGAACAGGGTTGGTCCTAAGTACACGGGTCCCTTTGGCATGCTCCAACCACTTGCTGACCTGGTGAAGCTCCTCTCTAAGGAGGATATAATTCCCGAGGGTACTAAGACTTTCCTATTCAATATTTGCCCGGTAGCTGCGGTTTTGCTGCTCTTTATAGCAAACTCCTTCGTGCCAACCGTTCACGTGGAGGGGGTGCTTAAGGCGGAGGGGGATCTGATTATAATCCTCGTGATCATAACCCTGTACTTGCTTACAATTTACATGGCCGGCTCAGCGGCTCCGAGTAGGTACTCGTTAATGGGTGCTGCTAGGGCAGCTGTCATGCTGCTGGGCTTTGAGTTACCGTTAATGTTCTCATCGCTCAGCGTGGGATTCGCGGCAGGGGGCTTTGAGCTAAGTAAAATAGTTGCAAAACAGTTTGAGAGGCCCTTTATCGCGGGGCCCCACCTCATAGGGTTCGCAATATTCTTAATTGCGGCTCAGGCGGAGCTCGAAAAAATACCTTTCGATATACCGGAAGCCGAAACAGAGATAGTTTCCGGCTGGCTTGTCGAGCTCTCCAGCTGGAGGTTAGCCTTCTTCAGGTTCTCAAAGGACTTGGAGCTCGTTCTCCTTTCGGGATTGGCAACAGCCCTCTACTTAGGAGGGCCTATAGGTCCGGTTATTCCAGGGTTGGAGGTCCTCCTATACCCCCTCTACTTCCTTGCGAAATCAATTTCAGTGCTCTTTCTTCTCTCCCTTCTAAGCACCCTGTTCGCCAGAATCAGGTTAGATCAGTTCATAAGGCTATGCTGGCGCTACCTGATACCTTTAACCTTAGCGTACTTCCTTGCTATGATGTGGGTAGTTTGAAATGAGAATGTTGAGAGATGTGTTATGGAACCTATTCAAGGGAAGGGCGACCGTGATGTACCCCGAGGAGCGGGGCAGTCCTCCCGATAACTTTAGAGGTAGGCTTGGCTTCAACAGGGATGAGTGTATAGGGTGCGGCCTCTGCCACAGGGTGTGTCCGGCCTCTGCGATTGAAATGGAGAACGACGGAAGGGGTGCGAGGCCGGTTTTCCACATTGAGCGGTGCATTTACTGCTACTTATGCATCGAAGTATGTCCGACGAAAGCAATTAAACCCGGCAAAGAATACGCTGTAGTAACTTCCCGAAAAAGCGATTTGGTGGTGAGGTGAATGCTGCTTGAATTTATTTTGGCTGCTGCCGTAGTGGCGGCTCTTCTAGCGGTGGAGCTAAAGGATTTGGAGAAAGCTATCATAGCTTTGGCTGTCATGAGTGCATTGGTTGCGCTTGCGCATTACGTAGCGGGCGCTCGGCTCCTGGCGGTATTTCAGCTAAGCGTTTACGCGGGAGCGATCACCATGCTCACCTTATCGGTCTTACACTTAGGTGGTGAACGTGCCGAGTAGGTATCTGACGGCCTTGGCTGCGCTCTTTGTAGCCATCGTATTTATAATTGTTCTGAACGCTGAGCACGAGGTGCAACCCCTATGGGCTGGTAGAAGCGGCTTTCCAGTCGCGTATATGTGGATAGCTAGGTGGGTGGATCTATTGGCGCAATCCATGATGCTGCTCGCCATAATAGTCGCGGTTTCACATTTGCTAAAAGAGGTGATTGGGCATTGGGAATCCCTAACGCCTACACGATAGCCGCGGCAGCCCTCTTAGCAATTGGGCTATATTGTCTAGCGTCTAAACGCAACCTGGTAAAACTAGTGATGGGCTTAGAAATAGTAACAACAGCCGTAAACTTGAGTTTCATGGGTATGGGAATGAGGGGAAAGGGACCCGATCCGCTGGCTCAAGCTTACGTAGCAATAAACATGGCTATCGGTGCCGTGTTGATAGCGCTAGCCCTTAGCTTATTAGCGGTCGTGTACAGGCATTACGGCTCTCTCGACGCTTACAAGGTGAGCAGGCTACGTTGGTGATACCCCCTCAAGACCTTCTCTTAATTCTTTTTGGCTCGGCTATAGTTACATCACTTTCAGATATTTTTGGTAAAAAACTTGGCGTTAAGTTGATCCCAGGCTATATAGCGTCGCTTAGCTTAGCGGTAACTCTGCTTTTTTCAATAGGTTTAAAGCCTGGTAAGTATTCGCCACAGATCGCTGCACCTATCCCTGAGGCCGAGCTAATTGTCGACGGGCTTTCGAAACTTTTAGTGCAGCTTTTTTTAGCCGTAGCGGCGAGCGCGTCGGTGCACTCCCTCTCGTACATGAGAGAGGATGATGATCTTGGGGCTTACTTTACCCTGCTGCTGCTGTTGACTGCAGGAGTTGCAGGTGCCGTGCTATCTAACGATCTCTTTACATTTTACTGCTTCTGGGAGCTAACTTCGATTTCCGCTTACTCTCTAGTCGGCTTCAGATGGTGGCACTGGGAGCCGGCTGAGGCCAGTCTTAAGTACTTGTTCATAGGCACAAGCGGAGCGCTAGTTACCCTCTACTCTGTATCCCTCGTTTACGGGTTAGCCGGAACCACGAACTTCGAAGAGGTGAAGTTATCTGTAGCTGGGCTAAGGGGGAGCATGCTAATGCAAGTAATTTCTACGTTTTTCCTCATTGGGCTGGGCACTTCGGCGGCGCTTGTTCCATTCCACAGCTGGCTCCCGGACGCGCACCCGGCCGCCCCCTCGCCTGTTAGCGCCCTTCTCTCCGGTGTGGTGGTCAACGTACCGTTGTACCTCATGATGCGCTTATACCTGGGGATACTGCCAGCTAATTTAAACCTCGGCTATGCGCTGATCGCTATGGGCTTGCTTTCGAGCATTTTTGGCAATCTCGCCGCTTTGAGGCAGTTGGACGTCAAGCGTTTCTTAGCGTACTCTACGATTGCTAACGTTGGATATATGCTAGTTGGCCTTGGCGCAGCCCACAGGGCATTATCAGTTGGCTCTTCGTATCAAGCTGTGGAAGCGGTCACCGGAATGCTCATCCACATGGTAAACCACTCGCTGTCAAAAAGCCTACTCTTCCTATGCATAGGAAACGCGATTCACGGGATTGGAAGTCGCCTTTTCGAAAGCCTAGAAGGTTACGGAAGAGGAATGCGGTTAACCGGAGTTCTTTCGGCGATTGGACTGCTAAACTTAGCCGGCATACCCCCCCTGGCAGGCTACTGGGGGAAGATGCTTATAACGGTCGGCTTAGCGTTTAAATTGCAGGACCCCGTCATCACGCTGGCGTTACTGCTGCTCGAGGCAAACTTCGCGTTAGCAGCAGGTGCTTACGCTTACTTCATATTCAGAGAGTATAAAGGTTTGAAGCCTAAGGTTAAGGAGGCACCCCTTTACATGATACTTCCGGAGCTAGCCTTAGCTTTGGCCTGCACAATCCTTTCGCTCAATCCCGCTTTGATTGTAGAGACCGTGCGCAGTTACGTGGAAGCTTTGTTGGGCCGATAAGCATGTACGAGTGGGTTAACCTTCTCTGGGTCATGCCAACTTTATGTGCACTTTCCATACCCTTGCTCAGCAGGGTAAGCAAGCTTCTCAGGGACATCGCACCCGCACTCGTATGCTGCGCAACTGTTGCTACAGCAGTTCTGCTTCTGAGATTGCCGGGAAGAGCGCCAGTATCGCTGAAGTTTGACTGGGTATTCCTACCGGGTTTCGGCAGGGTGCAGTTTGGCTTATACATCGATACACTTAGCGTCGTAATGTCGAATGTAGTTGCTTGGATTTCTCTGGTGGTTTTCATATACTCGCTGGGCTATATGGAGGGCGACTCAAGCCTTGACAGATATTGGTTTTTCATGCTATTGTTTCTTGGCGGGATGGAGCTACTAGTGATGTCCGAAAACCTGATTCAAATGCTGCTCGGCTGGGAGGTAGTAGGCGTATGCAGCTTCGCCCTGATCAGCTACTGGTACAAGGATTCGAAAGAGGAGAGGCGGGTAAGATGGGTGGGCGAACCCCCAGAAGAATACCCGCCCTCCCATTGCGGTCTGAAGGCCTTTTTAGTAACGCGGCTTGCTGATACCTTCATCGTAGCTGGGATAATCACGCTATCCATCATGGCTAGGACCGTGTCTTTCGCAGAGCTCCTCGCGCTCGACCCTGGGGAGAATAGGCTGCTGCAGGCGACGTTGGCGCTCCTATTCGTGGGTGCCACCGGGAAAAGCGCGCAGCTACCCTTTACGGAGTGGCTCCCGGATGCCATGGCTGGACCGACCAGCGCCAGCGCCCTTATCCATGCTGCCACCATGGTGAAAGCGGGTGTATTTTTAACAGCGCGCGTGGTTCAAATAGCTTTAGCGTGGGGCTTAGGGGCTCGCTCACCTTCACTGTTTAAGTTCATTTTATGGACCGGGGTTTTAACCGCTTTCGCCGCGGCGCTCCAAGCCGTTGTAACTTCTGAACTGAAGAAGACGTTGGCATATTCGACTATGAGCCAGATCGGTTACATGCTAGCGTGTCTGGGAGCAGCTAGCGTAACCCGGGAGCTATCTCTGGCCTCATCCCTCTTCCACTTAATTAGCCACGCGATTTTCAAATCGGCGCTTTTCCTGTGCGCAGGTGTTATGATCCACACAGTAGGTTCACGGTTTTACGAAGATTTGAAAGGTATCGGCAGGAGCATGAAAGCTCTATACGTCTTCTTCGCAGTCGCTGCGCTTTCGCTCACAGGAGTACCACCGCTAATGGGTTTCTGGAGCAAAGAGGCCGTGCTAGCCAGTATCGTAAAGGCTGATACGCTGGCAGCTTTGCTGGCCATTGCGACTGCAGCCATCACCGCTTTTTACACTGTAAGGATGCTAGCTTTAACCTATGGTGTCGGGGTAAAGCAGACCAGCCGCGTCCACAACAGTTTAAAGCTGACGATGCTTGCACCTTGCGCTTTCCTAGCAGCGGCCTGTTTAGCTCTAGGGCTGCTGGGATCAACATTTGAAGAGCTTTTCTACTCAGCGTTTAGCTCAGCAGAACCAGGTAACCTAGCATACACCCCCTTTACGCTAGGCGCAGTTGCAGCCGGGGCGGCGCTTGCAGCCCTGCACTATTTAAGGGCTTTCTCTTTCCCGGGCTTTCTAGAACCGTTCAGATACGTGCTAAAGCATAGGCTATACTTAAACACTGCATACTATTTAGTTGCACGAGGTATCGCGTCTATGGGAACCTGCGCGGGGATTTTCGACAGTCTTTACACAAAAGCTCTTCTCTCAAGCGCGGCGGCTGCCAATAAGTTCGGGGAAAAGCTCAAAGTTCTTCAAACGGGAGTGCTCACGCACGAAGAACTCTTATGGGTAGTCGGGGGAGCGTTAATTTTGGCTTTACTAACGATATTTAGGTGAGAGGATGCTGCTGGCTTCCGTAGTGGCTCCACTGGTAGCGGCTCCCCTGCTGCTTGCAGTGAAGGATTGGAGAAAAGGAGGTTTTACGGCGGCGGCCTCTCTAGTCCTAGCCGTTTGCCTCCTGATGCCAGAGGTCATAAAGGCCTGTAAGGGTTTTTCAAGCCGGGAAGTTTACAACGTTGAACCCAGCCTATACCTGATAACTTTAGAGGGGGGCGGTTTTAACACGGTGTATGCTTTAACGGTACTTGTCGTTTGCTCTCTCTCGGTTATTTACGCGTCCAGCTACATGCGCCATTTCGGGAATCCAGGCGTCTTCCTGGCGCTCTACTTGGTGGCGTCTTCCTCGCTAGTTGGAGTGACGCTTTCCGGAAGTTTAACCACGTTCTTCCTCTTCTACGAGTTTTTCCTCATACCTTCATGGCTTCTTATCCTCTACTGGGGTGGAGGCGAAGCGAAAAGCATCAGTTTTAAGTATCTTTTGTTTACTGAAGCAGGCGCCCTTGTCACAATGGCCGGAATAGCACTAATATATGATCAGTACCGCTCTCTGGCTTTTGCAGAGCTAAGAGAGATACTGAAGGACGTGAATCCCAGCGAAGTAATAGCCCCTATATCGCTTTTAATCGTGGGGCCTCTGGTGAAGTCTGCTTTGTTTCCGCTGCATGCTTGGCTACCCGACGCGCACTCCGAGGCTCCAACACCCGTTTCAGTGCAACTAACACTCGCAGTCGGAATAGGTAACTGGGCTTTAGCTAGGATCCTCCTTTTTTCTGCACCGATTGCGCTCGAGGTTCCACCCCTGAGGGCAACCCTTATGGCAATGGCTGCCGTAACAATGATTTACGGAAGCCTGGCAGCTTTATCTCAAAGGGATCTAAAGAGGGTACTAGCATTCTCCAGTATCAGCCAGAGCGGTTACGCGTTGCTAGGTATAGCCAGCGGAGCCGAGGTTGGCGTAACTAGTAGCGCGCTGATATTTGTTGCGCACTCTATGGCTAAGTCTTTGCTGTTCATGGTGTCCGGGTGCGTAGAGAGGGCAACGAATACTAGGCTAGTTGATAGGTTGGGCGGTTTAGCGGCTTGCATGCCTTTGGCGGCTATTTCCGCATTCATCGGTTTTCTATGCCTCTCGGGCATACCACCGACACTAGGGTTTTGGGCTGAGCTCATGATATTTTTTGGAGTCTTCGCCACCATCCTGGATAGGGGATATTTCGGCTTTATAGCGGGTATCGTACTACTGGTTTCATCCACCCTTACTGCGGCATATGGGTTGTCAACCTTCAGAAAGGTCTTCTACGGTGCTGCTAGGGAGCTCGAGGTCCATGAAAGCGGGTTATCCATAATTCAGTTTATCCCGCTTATTTTAGCACTGCTTTTAATTGTTTTAGGGGCTTACCCCAGCTTAATCGTAAACATGCTTATACGTACCGAGTAGGCGCACCGCGCTAAATGGATTAAGTGGATAACAGCCGGCTTTGGAACTTCGGTTGCGTCCCCTCACAGCGCGGCTTTACCTAGGGATCTCTCTACTTCTCTCCCCTTCCTTTTCACATAAGCTAGGAAGAGCTTCAAGAGGATTCTGAGCGGTGCATAAGCTACTCCCTTCAGGTACATGTGGGACAGTATGTCCTCCGCCCACTTTACCGAGTGCCAAAGGCACTTCCGGAGGACCTCTATGTGCTGGTCAGTTAGGTGGTCCCTGAGGAACCAAGTTCTATCTTTAAGCAAGCCTAGCGGAACGAAGAACATGGGCACGATAAGGCTCCGATAATTGCTTAGCTCGTCGAGCAGCTCCAGCGTTGCAACTACGTCCTCTTCTCGTTCATCTGGAAGCCCAAGAATTAGAGTGGCAGCCGGCACAACCTTGTGCTCATGCATGATAGCGAATGCATCCTTCACCACCTCTGGCCACTTGCTAGCTGGATAAGGGGCGGCCTTGGCTGGCATTATTTTCTCAGCAAGCCTCGGAGAGCCGGTTTCGATACCGACTTCCACACCGATCCACTCTTGGTTGTCATCGTATAGGATATCGGTTAGTTGGCTAACTAAATTATACTTTTCCTGGGAGTATTTTACCAGCGCCAGTGTTACGTGGCTCCACGTGACAACCCTGCAGTACTTCTTAGCTAGTTTATGCAGCTGGGTAAGCAGGTCCGGGTTAGGCTCGATCCCCTTGGAGCCGTACATGAACACGTCCTCTGAGTGGAGAATGCACTTCTTCAACCCGGCGCGCACGTTAACCTGGATTTCTCTTTCGATTTTGTCGAGCGGGTAGTGGCGGAGTGGTCTCAGCGTTACCGAGCAGAACCTACACCCCCGAGGACATCCCCTCGTAATCTCCACAAGCCCGTTAACGCTCGCGCCTTTAATATCCGGTATTTCATCGAGTGAAGGCGCTTCCCCGGGGCCAACGTAGACGTAGAGTGGAAGATCTTCCCCGTTTAATGCCTTGTTTGCCAGCTCCACCACAACCTTATCAGCCTCACCGTCCACAACAGTATCCACTCCGAACTCCCGCCAGTAGTCGGTTCTCCACAGCCACTGCCAAGCCGCGGGGCCCCCAACAATGATCTTGAGTCCCCGCTTTTTAGCCTCCCTGATCTCCGGTTTGCGCATGAACCTTTTGAAGCTCCTGCTGTTAAGAGGTTCGGAGCCCGTGATTAACCACCACTCTATGCTGGGGGAGCACATGGCAAAGAAGTCGTGGTGCCCTACCATGAGAACCTTAGCGTGCTTGAGATGCTTGCCCAGGTGGTCGGGATCAATTACCGCTGCGTTAATCCCAGCACTCACCAGCGAAGCCTCAATTTTCCTCAGGCCGTAAGGGGCCTCCAGCGGCCTTCCCAGCTTATCTACCTTCGGCTTGGGAGCGCACATCCACATCCAGAGGCGCTCGGGTAAGCCGATAGGGGGTCCCGTGGCTGCAAAGCCTAGAAACTCCTTGCCGTGGTGGTTGCTCATCATCGTCCTATCTGACGTTATGACCACGTCAAACCTCATCCCTCTCACCCGGGTTACTGGCATAAACTACGATCGTTTTGCTCACGTTAGACAGAAGGAAGTTCCTGAGCCTCTCTATAGCGGAGATTTTGTCATCCGTTTTCACCAGTATGGTAATCCTCTGGGCTTCGGAGCTTACAGCTGAGAGGAATTCTTTTTCATCCGAACCCTCCCGCAGGATTACCCTAGCTTCTTTCATCCAGGTCACCTGTGAATCTTTTAAGAAGCAAGCTAAGCTCGTTTTCAATCATGGTGAGATTCGTCTCGCGCAAAAGGTGGGAGTTTCTACGTAAAGCAACTACGTGCGTCCTAGCTTTTTCCAGTATGCTAGCGTGTAGTCCAAGCAGTGCCTTCCCTAAAGTTGTTCTAGGCTTGTAAGCGAATTCCCGGCCGAGCTTATATCTCGTAATCAAGCGCTTGCCTTCGAGCATCCTGGTGGCAGCCGAGATCGCAGATTTACTGTAGCCAGTAATCTGGATCAGCTCTTTACTGCTGAGGGGTCGGCTGAACAGGTATAGCGCTGCCAGTACAACAGCACCGCTCCGGGGCAACCCGGCTGAGGTAAGCAAGTACGCTATAACCAGCAGGGCTTCAGTAACCGCCAGAGGCCTCCTCTTGAAACCGAGCATCTAAGCCACCTTTCCGTCCACAGGGATGTGAACTTTCAAATATAAAGCTTTTCGAACTTTATTTATTTAAAGCAGTGACGCCCGCTTGAAACCGGGTGTTGCGTGTGGGCATCCCGGTGGTGTGCGCAGGTGAAATACTGGTGGACCTGATACCGAGGGAAGTCGGACCCTACCGGGAGGGAAGTCTCATCGAGATACACTTTGGCGGTGCACCGGCCAACGTTGCCGTTGGTGTATCTAGGCTCGGAGTTGAAAGCGCTTTCCTGGGGGCTGTTGGGAACGACCCTCTCGGAGACATGCTAATTGAGTACCTGAAAATGGAAAGGGTTTTTGAAAAATGGGTAGCTAGGAAGAATGCCAGGACAAGCCTCGCTTTCGTGATGGCTAAACCAGGCGGGGAGAGGGATTTCTTCTTTTACAGACTACCTTGGGCGCTAACTGCAGACGCTTTATTGTCCGTGGAAGACGTTGACTGGAGCGCCATTAAAAAGTCACAGGTAATCCACATATCCGGGGTGGCTTTATCCCAGCCCCCACTCCGTAACACCATGCTCGAGGTTATGAAGGTCGCAGCCGAAGAAGGTATCCACGTGTCCTTGGATCCCAACTATAGGCCGGATATATGGTTAAACGCTGAGTGGGCTGCGAGGGAGGCTGTCAACAAGGCCCTGAGTTACGCAGATGTAGTGATGTTCGGTTACGACGAAATGCTTCCCTTATTCGGAACAGAGGATCACGTGCAGGTAGCTAGATCTCTGCTTTCTCGCAACAGCCGGTTAAAGTACGTTGCCGTGAGATTAGGTTCAAAAGGCGCTTTCGTCGCTGGCAGGGATCGCGAAGTCTTTTCCAAGGCTTTTAAGGTTCAAGCAGTCGATACAACGGGAGCGGGTGATGCATGGGCAGCTGGTTTCATAGTTTTCAAGCTTGTAGAAGAGAGGAGCCTTGAGGAGGCCGTCATGCTGGCCAACGCTGTGGCAGGCATCAAGTGCACCAAGCGGGGGGCAACGTTCGGAATGCCCCGGAGAGACGAGTTGAAGGCCTTCCTCCAGAAGGAGGGAATTGAAGTAGATATTTAATTGCTTATTTACGCTTTCGGCTCCCTACTCTAGCTAGCTCAGACTTTATTCTGTTAAATTCATCACCGCTTATGGAATTTGCCACGCTTTGCCCCCATGCCGTCAGCTTTACTTCATACTCCCTGAGGTCTAAAAGTCCCCACTCAGCGAGCTTTTGCACGGATTTTAGGAGCCTTCTAACGAGCTCTTCATACTCGGTTGTACCCTGCTGAGCGCCGGTTAACTCAGCTATGGCTCTAGCGACAAACTCGTGCTGGCTCATACCACCTCTAGAAAACAGTATGCTGCCGAAGTACTCCTGGGCAATACCCGCTAGCACCATTTTATCGAATTGGTCAAACATTTCTTCCTCGGACATCGAGGTGGCAACTTGCAGGAGGTTTTTATGTGTTATCCCCCCTCCGATTGTTTGGAAGGTGGGTGGCTTATGCAAAACCGGGGCTTCAACATTACTGCTAGTAAGAAGAGGGTTTTAGCCGCCTTCATCGAAGCGCGTGGCAATGTCGCCGAGGCCGCCAGGATTGCAGGTGTTTCCAGGCAGTACGTCTATGAAGTACTTAGTAGCCTGAGGGGAAGGGGTTTCAGAATACGCGCGCTGCCCTCGTTCGCGGTGCTGGGGCGGGCTTTCTTTGTTTTCTCAACTAGGGGTTCCCTTCCCCAAAACGCTTACACTATAGTCAGGCTGTCGATTTACGCGTTGAATGGAACACGAGGAGAGGCAGCGGTCTACTTAGTTCCGCGCGATGCACTTAGCGAGTTCAAGGTTCTGCTGCCCCTCGGTTCAAGTGTGTTTGAAGTTTTCGATGTAATTCCGGCAGCACCACAAGTGAGACTCGCTGAAATTAAGGTGGAAGGAAACTTAAGGCTACCCGAGCCGCCCCACGTGAGGGTTGACAAATACGACTTGGCGATTATGGAAGTTCTTAACGAGGATTTATCCAACCCTATTTCCGGCGCCTTGCCGGGCGTTAGCAGGAGCAGGTTATCGTACCACTACAGAAAACATGTCAAACCTCTTCTAAGAGTCCTTGTAGATCCGGCTTTAGAAGGGTTTTACACTAGACCTCTATTAATAACCGAGCTGAAAGCAAATGATGAATCTACTCTGGCCGCGTTTCTCAGAATCGAGGAGGTATACATCCTTATTCCCAGAATTGATAGGCTTTCGGCATTTGTTTTATTCGACGTAGACAACATCTATGCTTTCCTGAAAGCACTTGTTGAAGCAAGGGAGCGTAAGGGCTTAAATTTCGAGGTCAGAGTGATAGGGTTTGTCGACCCGCTCGAGAGCACCAAGCTGTCGATTCCCTACGCGCTAAGGGCTTCCTGGCCTACTTAAGCGAGTCTACGCACTCCGTAAAAGGATTCCATGAAGCGTGTAACGTACACATAGGTTGAGAGCATTCTTTTCAACCCTCTAGCCAGCTCATCAACGCTCTGGAAGAAGCCTGTAAGAACCAAATAACCTTCCTCGTCCACGTCGAGCCTAATACCCGTCGGGTGGATATCCTTTGTAACCATCTTGGCAAACGCTACTGTCGAGGGAGCGTTATCGAAGAATGCCATCGGCTGGGTTTGAGCGTAGAATCCGAAATCCTCAGCTGAAACCTCAACCCCAACCCGGCCGTTGGCGCCTTCAACTAAAACCGCTATGTACTCATCGCCCTCCCACGTGTGGGACGCGGCTTTAAAGCCCAACTCCCGTAGTTTTCTCGAAATCTCTCCATGCTTGCCGTAATCGGCGTACCGATCGACTCTGACTTTCACATTATCCTCTACAGCAGCCAACAGGTCAGGCGCTCCTAGGAGAGTGCCGAGCCTGATGACTGGGCTGTAGGGCTGACTGAAACCGTAAAATAGGCATATAGCTTTGCCAGGCGGCCAGTAAGTTACGTCTCCCTTATCCACGGTTGCGACCCCCTCCCCCTCCACTTCCATAGGTGCCTCGAAGAAAATCTCCTGTCTCCATCTTCTAGCGACGCTTTCCACAGGTAAAGCAATTATTTCTCGATCGACGAAAGCCACCACGTCTCCTTTATCCTCCTCGAAGAGTATCCTCAGGTACACAGAGATGGAGTTGTGGGGCCGTATTTAAAAGTGTAGCCAGTTAAACATACACCAGCTCTAAGTTATGCTTCTTAGCGACCCTTTCCGCCGCTTCCCTCCAGGCCCTGCGAAGTTTCTCCTCGATGACAAGCTTCCTAGTAGCAATGGAACTCTTCAAGACGGCTAGCTCAACAATACTCTCCACTAGCGCGGGATCCTCGAGGTCCCTCAACGCGTACTTAGCGATCATGTGGCCGTAGGCCTCGCTTGTGGAAAGAGCCCTCTCGGTGAAAAGCCCCGCGTAGTGGTTCCCTCCGACCCCCACTGCCGGCTCGCAGTGAGGAGGTTGTTTACTCAGCGTCTCGAGTGTTGACTCCGCAATTACCCTATGGGCTTCCCTGAGCAGCCACTCCTTTTCGCTGCTGCCGATTTCAACAAATGTAACCGGTTTGCGAAGCGATGAAGGACCGTGATGAGTCACCTCGTATGTTACTTGGAAGTCTCTTAACCTGTCCCTCTTGTTGAGGAGGTTTAGGAGGAGCGCCTTTGCATAGGGAGGGTTAGACGGGGGGAGTTCCAGGGGGTGTCCCCCCGCCTTAGCCTCTCTTACTGGGTTACCGGGGTGGTGAACTGTAAGCGATTTTACGCGGGCTTCACTGCTATGCCTCGACAGAACCAGGTGGAAGCTACACTCAGCAACGTTGTCCAAGAACTCAAAGTAAAGGACATCCTCAACGAAACCAGCCAGAAGGGCGTCGAGAGCGGGTAGAAGCCAGGCCTCGACGGCATACGGTACCCGAACAGGCTGTGTATCCGTAAGCTCCTTAATCACCTCTGCGATGCCTCTCCCAGCTGGATCGTTAACGCTGTATGCTAAGCTCGCCTTGCACCTTACGAGCAAGCCCTTCACCCACTCATATTTAAAGAGAGATGCATTTATTTATTCCAACTAAGTTGCCTCCTTGAGAGCATGTTCTCGATCAACATGCGAAAGGGGTTGCTCGAAGCTTCTTGCAAATTTCCCTGGGACCTCAGCCTAGTGGTGTTTATGGCTAACCCCCGCGTTGCGAGCGGAGATCCCGCATCCGTTAAAGAGACCTTTGAATCATTAGTTGAAGATGGCGTCTTTAGGATGTTCGAGGTTAACCTGATGGACGAGAACTCCTGGAAACTCGCATCCAGCATAATCGGTACGTCTGTTGAAGTAGCTGTCGGGCTGCAACCGCTGGTGCTATCACAGGGGGTCAACCTCTGCTCGCTTAAGGAGGAAGAGCGAAGGAGATCCGTGGAGCTTATTACGAAAGCCATGTATGCTTCCTTTAAGCGAGGCGCCAGGAAAGTCGCTGTGTGCAGCGGACAGGATCCTGGCGCAGAAAACCGGGAAGCGGCAAAAGATGCCCTAGTAAAGAGCTTGAGGGAGCTTGCAGCCGAAGCGAGCAAGCTGGGAATCACCTTAATTCTAGAGACGTTCGATAGAGAATGGGATCGAAAGCAGCTTATCGGACCCCTCCGTGACGCTGTGGAGGTCGCTCACGAGGTGAAGGAATCCCACGAAAACTTTGGCCTGCTGTGGGACTTGAGCCATGCCCCGATGCTCAACGAAAAGCCCTCAGATCTCAAGATCGCGCGAGAGCACCTAGCTCACATACACATCGGCTGTGCTAAACGCTTACCCGACGCTCGACTCGTTGATACTCATCCAGGCTTTTATAGACCGGGTTCGGTGAACGGAGTTGAGGAGGTTGCGGATTTACTCAGGGTGCTTCTCGAAATCGGCTACAGCGGTTACTTGGGTTTTGAAGTTAAACCGGAGGAGGGGCAGGTATGGAGGGAGCCACTCGAAGCGGCAAAAGGCGTTCTGTTAACGGCTTTTGCCCGGTGTGTAAGGTAAAAAAGCTAGAGGCAGAATTACGAAAGTGCTGTTCTCGGTTTCCACTCGCCCCTCTGGACAGGCGGTACGTAGTCCTCAACTAAGGCTGGGTCAAAGTTTAACTTCTGTCCTTTTTCCGCGCTTAGGTAAGCCAGCATCATCAGTTGGACTATGAAGAGACCATCCCACCAATTTTCGTCAGGTTGCTTGCCTCTAAGGAAGCACTCAACCATATAGCGATCTTCTGCCTGGTAGCCATACGTTACCGCCTCATCTGGGATGACGGGCATCAGGCCTTGATCCGCGTTCTGCTTCTCGACAAACTCTTCGCTCGGAGGAATCTTTACACGTCTGCTGAAGAACGTGAAAAGTTCCGGTTGTAGAGTATTAATCGAGAGAGAGTACTCGGGTCCCAGGACTTCGAACGTAAGCCTCAGGCCAGCTCCGATGAACGACCATGAAGTATGAGCCTCCGTAAGCACAGCGCCCCCCTCCTCGTCCTCGTAAAGCACTACTGCTGTGGCATAATCCTCCGCGGGCTCGGCACTGTAATCCACACCGTAGTTTTGCTTAAGCTGCTCGGCATAGCCCCTTCTAGTCCATTTGAGCGAGGCTATGTCGCCCCAGACCTTTCTCGGCTTAATGCTGTCTTTTCCGCTTTCTGAGTCCCACATCATATACCTGGCAGCCTCGAGGCTGTGACACATCATATCAAGCAGGACTCCACCTCCGGAGAGAGTAGGTTTCCAGAACCAGGGGGCATGGGGTCCACCGTGCTCTTCAGCCGCTCTAGCCAGATAGGGTCTCCCGCTGTACTTGGCCCCAAATCTCCAAATCACCTCTTTGCCCCGCACAACCGACGGCATGAAGACCTGGTTTTCCAAGTAACCGTGAAGGAGGCCAGCTTTCTCGATTAAGTTCAACATCTCGCGGGCCTCTTTCACGTTTCTCGCTAGGGGTTTCTCGCAAGCGACGCCTACCAAATTGCCCCTGCCCTGC
The DNA here is from genome assembly GCA_938036345.1 of uncultured Thermofilaceae archaeon. GTDB lineage: Archaea > Thermoproteota > Thermoprotei > Thermofilales > Thermofilaceae > CALHPJ01. Next base: position 145,486 of record CALHPJ010000001.1, read on the forward strand.
CTAGCCTCCTCGGCTACGGCCTTAACCACCTCAAGCCTCGTATAGTTGGGAGACACGATCCACACAGCATTGACGGCAGGATCCCGAAGCATGTCGTGAATACCAGTGTAAACCTTTGGTTTCCCAACTCCCAATTGTTCGCAGAGGGCGGCAAGCTCCCTCGCGCGCGCCTCCGTTCTGCTATAAATCGCGGTTATCTCGGAACTCCTAACTCCAACCCATCCTTTGACATGGAATTTGGCAGCAAAACCAGCGCCGATTATTCCGACACCGAGTTTATCCATCGATATCCATTACAAGGTCGACCTAAAAAGCTAAACGGCAAACCTAACTAGAGGATATCTTCGGCTCTTAGCCAGTTTACGCTGTCGAACTGAGGGCTTACCGCTCTGATCCGTTCCAAATGCCACCCCCTCTCCCCGATCTCTGATAAATTGTGCGCATCTGAGTTGGGCACTAGCTTCACCCCCCTCTCTACGGCTAACTTTAGGAAGCTCAAATTCGGATCCTTGTGGTGAAAGTTGATTTCAACAGCTACTCCGGCATCTCTAGCTTCGTCCAGGACTTCAAATACGTAGCCCACGGGCGGGTCAATTTTTCTCCATCCCAAGTCTGTGGGATGACCCAGGATATTCACATAGCCGCCTTTTATAACGTTGAGTAAACTCCTCCTCCAATACTCTACAGCGTCTACATTTGCCGGTACCGCATGCAGCGAAGCCACGATGACTTCAAGGGATTTTACGATCTCCCTGCTCACAGCGAGCCTCCCTCCCTCAAGTATGTCGACTTCCATCCCGCTCAGAATAGTCAACCTATCTCCAAAAACTCCTTTAACGCGTTCAAGCTCCCTAAGGTATTTATTGAGCCAAGAGGGGCATTTAACCGTGCCATGATCGGTGATGGCAACTAACTGCAGGCCTTTTTCGATAGCCATTTTAGCATCATCAAGTATGGTTACGTCCTCGGCGCACGGTGAAAACTGGCTGTGTACATGAAGGTCTAGTGGTGGGAGCACGGTATGGCTGCTGACAAGGGTGTAAAAATATTCCGCTTGCGGTCCAGGGAACCGCGAATCGCTGGGGCCTCGAACCCCTAGCCAGTACGGTGGTACGGCAAAATACTCTTGTAGGTTTTTCGCAGTCAGGGCACACCTCAGCGTCGCTCAAGATTGCGTTCCCCTTGTACTTCCATAAGGCCAAATATTAACAATGTTTGCACTTTTTATATATTAATGTAATAAAGCTTTTATATAATTAAAATTTAACACATGATGAGGGACCATTTTTGAACAAAAATACTTATAAAAGGGTAGCGATGGAAAGCCTCCAATGAGGCCAAGGGTATCGGCAGGAAAAACCGGAGCCTTTCAGGTCAAGGCTGCCATGCTATTGATTATCTGCCTTATAGCGGGTATTGCGGCTGGAATAGCCCTTGATCGCTTTGTATTACCAGCCCCCGCCCCAGCTGAGCGTGAAACCATAACGATCGACATTGGGGCTCTGCTTCCGTTGAGCGGCGGGCTCTCCGCATTTGGTAAACGTAACCAGCGTGCTTTAGAGTTGGCGATCGAGGACATCAACGCGTTCGCGCAATCCACGGGAAGCAAGTTTAGGTTTAGACTGAAGATCGAGGACACAGCTACAGATCCGCAAACAGCTCGGTCCAGAATCGAAGCCCTCGCAGCTCAAGGAGTTAAGGTGTTCATAGGTCCGATGGCCAGCAGAGAAGTTTCAGCGGTTAAGCCCTTCGCCGACGAGCGCAAGCTGGTAGTTATCAGCCAATCCTCAACCGCCCCCGCCTTATCGATAGCTGGCGACTTTGTATTCAGAATAGTACCTCCGGACACTTACCAAGGTAAAGCGATTGCTAGGCTGATCTGGAACGATGGGTTCCGAAAAGTTGCTGTTATCTATTCGAATGACGCCTGGGGGGTAGGCCTATTCGAGAGCTTTAGCAATAGATTCAGAGAATTGGGCGGCACAGTAGAGGGAGTCCCCTACGATCCGAATGCGGCGGAGTTCTCAAGCGAGGTTGCTAGGCTATCGGATATTGCCGGTAGACTTGGGTCGGATGTAGCGGTCCTATTAATATCGTTCGAAGAAGGGATACCCATTATAAAGCTAGCCGCGCGGAACCCAATACTATCGAAATTGAAGTGGTACGGAACCGATGGTCTTGCGAAGAACTCGAAGTTGATTGAAGAAGCTGGCTCCGAAACGATTGCGCTCGGCGGTTTACCCTCTACGGTCTTCGTGCCTCCGGGTAACCCCCTGCAAGACAACTTCGTTTCCAGGTTCAAAAGTAGGTTCGGCGAAGAGCCAGACCCCTATTCAATGAACAGCTACGACGCGGCCTGGCTTGTAGCCCTATCCGTTATGATATCCGGCGAGTACGACGGCGAAAAAATAGCCCAAGTACTGCCTTTAGTCGCCGCCAGGTACTATGGTATAACTGGAACTGTGACACTAGACTCAAACGGGGATAGGGCAGCGGGGGACTACGGCGTGTATCAGTTAGTCAGAACGCCGGCGGGTTTCGACTGGGAGCTCGCATCCATCTACCACATAGACACGGATACGGTAACGAAAGTGGGAGGATAGCCTGGTGAAGGATTCTTGAACGATTCCCCCCTTTTTCTTATGGAAAAACTGAGTAAAAGTTTTGGAGGAGTCCGGGCTCTCGATAACGTTACTGTCGAAGTAGACAAGCATTCCCTCACGCTGCTCATAGGTCCCAACGGCAGCGGTAAAACTACGTTACTCAACATAGCTAGCGGAGTGCTTGAGCCCGACGCGGGGAGGCTACTCTTTAGGGGAGAAAACATAACTAAGTTACCGCCTCACCGCAGGTACGAGCTGGGCATAACCAGAACTTTTCAGATACCCCGCCTCTTTTACTCTCTGAGCGTTCTCGAGAACGTTTTAATCCCGTGGGAGAGCGGCGTCGAAAACCCGATAACGATCCTCACGCGGGGAAACTGGAAGAAAGCTGAGCAGGCGCGTATTGAGAAGGCGTTCAAGCTGCTAGAACTTCTATGTTTAGACCGCATGTGGGATTCTCCCGCGTACGAGCTAAGCGGGGGCCAAATGAAGCTCCTCGAGTTAGCCCGCGCGCTTATGGGTGATCCCTCGCTTTTGCTCCTCGATGAGCCCCTTGCGGGTGTAAACCCCTCCCTAGCTGAGGGGATTATGAAGCACTTGGTGCACCTGCGCAACGAACTGGGGGTCACTTTCCTCATGGTCGAGCACAGATTAGACGTGGCGCTTCGGTACGCTACCCACGTATACGTCCTTCACCACGGCCGCGTTATATCGGAGGGACCACCCGATAAAGTAACGAAGGATCCAGCGGTAATCGAGGCTTACCTGGGGGGTTAAAATGCCACTCCTAGAAGTTAACGACCTCAGCGCAGGTTACGGGAGAGTTGAAATCATAAGCGATGTTTCGTTCAGCTCCGACGAAAAAGAGATACTGGTCGTTGTCGGGCCGAACGGAAGTGGTAAAAGCACTCTCCTGAAAGCGCTTTTCGGGCTCTGCAGCGTTTTTAATGGTGAAGTTCTATTCCGCGGAGAGAATTTAACCCGCTCACCGCCTTATAAGCGCTCAGCGAAGGGCATGGCTTACCTTCCTCAAGTAAACAATGTTTTCGAGGGCTTAACCGTGCAGGAGAATTTGGCGTTAGCCGTCCACGACATGGCTCAGGAAGAGCTAAAGGACAAGTTGGAGGACGTGCTTTCTTTTCTGCCCGAGCTTAGAGGCCTCATGCAGAAAAAGGTCAGGACGCTCAGCGGGGGCGAGCGTCAAATGGTAGCCCTGGCTATGAACCTTCTGCGCAATCCGTCGCTCGTGATGCTTGACGAACCAACTACAGCCTTAGCTCCCCGTTTAGCTTCCCAAGTGCTGAAAAAAGCTGTAGCTTTAAGGGACGAGAGGGGGATCTCCGTGCTGCTCGTAGAGCAGAACGCTAGAGCCGCGCTTGAAATCGGCGATAAAGCATTGCTCATGGTGTCGGGTCGTATTAGATTCCTTGGAGATGCTCAAGACTTGCTCAAAGACAAGGAACTCGCTAAAGTGTACCTCGGTCTCTAGGCGTCGGCTATGATAGATGTCTTCGTAGGGGCTCTGGTGTATAGCAACCTCCTAGCGCTATTAGCAGTGGGTCTCAGCATGGCTCTCCTCACATGCAGAGTCTCGAATTTTGCCCACGGGGATTTTGCGACAGTCGGCGTTTACGCCGCCCACACCGCCAGTGTTCTGCTCGGGATTTCACCTTACGCTTGCATACCGATTGCTTTCATCGCCGGCGGTTCAGTCTCCTTAATAGCTTTCCTATTAGTGTTCGAACCACTGAGGGGTAAAGCTGAGCTTGTAACGTTAATGGTCGTCTCAATGGCTGTCGATATGGTTATCCGCTACACGCTTCACGTGTATGCAGACTTGGCGCAAAGATCTCTGGGCGTTTACACGAGGCAGTTCATGTTCAGGGATTTTCATTTTCAGGTTGCTGGCTATACCCTGCCGGGCGTGCTGATAGCATCGGTTTGCACCGTATTGGCTCTCTTAATCACGCTTTACTTTCTTCTTTACAGGACAAGCCTTGGAGTAGCCATGCGGGCCGCCATAGAGAACCCCAGCCTCGCCGAGGCTCTTGGCGTTAACGTGAAGAAGGTGTTCGCTGTAAGCTGGTTTCTTTCGGGAGCTCTCGCAGCAACTGCCGGAGTCTTTCTACCCTTTCGGATACAAGTAACACCCGATACAGGTTGGTCACTGCTCCTATCCATGTTTGCGTCGGTGACGGTGGGAGGGCTCGGCAGCTTAGGTGGTAGCATCGTGGGGGCGTACGTGATAGGTTTTTCCGAGACCCTCTTTTCGTACGTGTTGTCGTCCATCGGTTTGAGCACGGCATATAGACCTGCGGTATCCTTCGCTGCCATCATAGCGACGTTGCTGCTGTCGCCGAGAGGGTTAACCGGCTTTCTGAGCAATGGAAAGAGGTGGTTCAAGTGGAGGTCTTGATGTTCGCGCTTAGCATAGGCACTTTGTACTCGATTTACTTAATATTGGCCACCTCCATGGAGCTTGAATACGGCGAGCTGGGCTTACCAAATTTCGCGAAGGCCGCCTTCTTCGCTGTCGGCGCCTTCGCTGTCGGCGCCTTAGCGGTTAGGCTGGGCGCCCTGCTAGCGGGGATAGCTTGGGAAGGCGAGTTTAAGTTGAGAAGCTACTACTACGCTACGCTAGTGTCTTCCAGCATAGCCAGGAATCCGCTCATAGGCTTGGTAATATTCATTGTACCTACGGTCGTAGCTTTGGTCACTGCTGTGGCACTGGGTGTTCTAGCCTCCTACCCAGCGCTACGTTTGCCGGGGGATTACCTGGCGATAAGCCTTATCGCTTTTAGCGAGCTCGTAAGGATCGTAACACGCAACTACGAACCACTCGTCGGTGGGACTTTCGGGGCAGGCGTACCCGACTTCCTAGCTTGGTTAGGTAGCCCTTGGCGCGAGCTCGCTAAACTTTGCATGTCATCCTCTGTCGCGGTATGCGTTTGGGCAGGCTACTATAGACTCTCAACTTCGCCGTTCGGCCGGACGCTTAGGGCTATAAGGGATGATGAAGTAGCCGCTAAGGCCTTCGGCAAGGATGTCACTAGGCTGAGGGCTTGGACCATGGCGATAGGATCCGGAATGGCAGCGCTAGCTGGCGTTCTTTACGCCTTCTACATGGGTTCGGTAAGCCCGGATGATTTCACGGTCTCTAAGACGTTCCTAGTAGTGCTTATGGTGGTGCTCGGCGGACGTGGAAACCCCCTAGGACCCCCAGTAGGTGCTGCGGTATACCTACTTGTCGACAGAGCAATTACGCTTACAAAGCACTTAATACCCATGCCCTTCGATGTAAACTACGCATCCTACATCGTGCTCGGAATGACATTAGTAATCATTATAATGAAAAGACCGGGGGGGATAGTCCCCGAAAAACCGCCGATTACGGTTAAGATCGCGCCGCCGCTGGACAGCCTGCGTGAAGCTGCGCCACCAGCCAAATCCCGCAACGTAGGTAACCAGCTAGCTTATTCGCATAAACCGTCTGAGTAGCTCTCGGCTTTTCCTTACCCCTTCGCGGTAGTCCTCCTTACCCTCGTACTCTAGCGACACCCAACCTCTGAAATTATGTTTTTCAAGGATTCTGAATACGCGGTCGTAGTCGAGCTCAAGGGTGTACCACTCACCTCCGCCGAAGTATGTTTTAGCGTGAACCATTACGGTAAAGGGAGCTATCATTTCAAGCTCCGTGTAGGTGTCGTGGACAAAGTTTCCTGTGTCCATTATAACGCCGAACCACCTCGAATTGATCCTTTTAACTATCTCCAGCATCGTTTCAGCTCTTGTTGTTAACCCCCAATGGTTTTCAAGCCCGAGGATTATCCCCAGATCTTCAGCCCTGTCGAGGCAGCGGTAAATTGAGTCTACGACCCATTCGATAGCATCCTCCTCCGTATAACCTTCGAGCGGGGGTTCGATCCCTTTCCTTGCCATCAGCTCATCAAACCTTTTAACCGTGCCCCATCGACCCGAGTTAATCCTCACTATGGTGGCACCCAATTCATGCGCTACATCCAACCAGTTTAACACGTACTCCACTTGAGCTTCACGCTCCACAGGATCTGGCTTAAGGAAGTTGTTATGGAGGGCTAAAGCGTAGATATCTAAACTGTAGTTAAACGCTAAGCGCTTCACCTCCTTTAAGTAGCTCCTCGCCTTCGACTCAATGTGATTTACTAGTATCTCCACTCCGCTAAAGCCATCCTCGAAGGCCCACCTTATGTAGTCCTTCAGCGAAAATTTGCGTCCCTTAAAATGCCAGTAGGAATAGGTTGAAATTCCTAGCCTCATGAGCTTTAACTCTTAGGCGATATTAAAAAGCCTTATAGCTCCGCTGAGGTGCCTCGGCTCGATTTTATCAAATATTCCTTGATAAAGTTTTCTAATTTTTTTATAAAATCTAAATCGCAAGGTAAATTAATAAATTTATCAACAAATTCTTCACAACCATCTGGAAGCCTTATACTAAGTACAATATGCGGATATCCAAGCATTTCATCTACGATTTCCTCTTCCTTTTCACATTTTTCTTTATATTTCTTAAATCTTTTTTCAACAAAGCTTTCCATAATAATCCCGAGTCAAGTCCACGTCTAGGGTGATTTCTCCAAAGGAGTTATAAACCCGTCGCAGAATAAACAATCGCAGGCAGGAAGCTCTCGCAGGGGTTATACGCTCATAAGCTGAACCGCAAAAGTATGTAGAGCGCTGCGAAACCCAACCAAACAAAGGTGAGCGGGAGTCCAATCTTTGCGACTTCCCACGGGTCAATATGCATTCCCTCCCTTTTAAGAGCGCCGAGGGTCATGACGATAACGAAGCTACTCGTGGGTAAAGCTACGCCCGGCAGGTTTGCACCCAGCACGAGCGCCGACCACACCGCCCGTTTATCGTGCAGCTCTAGCCCGCTAATCACCGGGATGAACGTCAGCGCAACGACTAAGTTAGGCAGCACAATGCCTACTGCGGCGCTCACAAACAACGTGACCATCGAGTACCCAATCCACTCTCCCATAGACATACTAAACATCAATTGGCTCAATCCCTGAAGCGCCTCGGCCCTGCTGAGGACTTCGACCACGACACCAAAAGAGGCTGTAAAAAACACGGTATCCCAGTCCAGCTCCCGGAAAACCTCGGTTGTATCGTAACCGCAGACGGTTAGCGCGAGAACGGCTGAAGCCAGCGCTGCAGCGCTGGCTGGAAACCCTAAAAAGCTCGAAAGGATAAGAGTGGCCAGCATGAAAACTAACGTTAAAGCCCCCTTAACTACCTCTCCTCTATTCGCCTCTTCCCGTATATCCGTAAGGGCGACGGCCTCCGGAGGCACCTTATCCTTGAATATAAGGAACAGATAGGCTAACGTAACTCCATACAGCATGAACTCGCAAGGGAGTACGTACGTTGCGAATTCAACAAAATCTATCCCTGCGCGAAGCCCTATGGCCATGTTGGGTATAGAGCCTATCAGCGTCCCCGTGCCTCCCAAGTTGACCATAACGGCTGCCGAAAGGGCTATAGGCCTAGGATCGAGTCCAAGGATTTTGGAGACACTTATAAGAACCGCAGCCGAGAGCAGCAACGCAGCTTCATCGCTTACGAGCAGGGACGTTATAGCTGCAAAAAGTGGAATTATTATCAATAAACGCCTAGGCTTACGCTGAGTTCTCTTAACTAACTTTAATGCTAGCAGCCTGAAAAACCCGCTTCTATCGACGACCTCGGATACTATCATGACACCGATGAGCAGCGCTATTAAATCTAGATCGACGAAAGTCAAAGCTTCCTCAAACGTAAAAAGCTTGTCGTTAATACCGAAGAGGACTGCAAGGGTGGCTCCGATGATCGCTGACAACGATAGAGGGAACAGCCCGCTAAGCGACAGCGCTATTGTTAGGATGTAACTGAGCAGGTAGGGTCTCGGGTCAAGCATCTCACTAGGCTGGGAAAACTTTGCTGATAAGTATTTCCACGTAGCTCTTCACGTAGCGGTAAACGGTCCTAAAAATATCGTAAAGGAGAACTACTAGAATTATGAGAGTCGTTAAGCCCACCGTCACTTTAATAGCTGTTGCCGCTGACCCGGCAAGCGCTGTTAGTGGGTTAGTAGCTGTTGCTAGCAAGACTATGAGCAAAATGAGTGCAATATCTCTGGCCACCCTTTTCGCTGGCTTAACATCCCCGTGGATTCGCTTAGAAAGCACTTCGAAAAGAGGGTCTACAGCTCTAAACACCTCGTACACAGCTGTGATAGCGAACACTAGGCAGCTGATGAAGAGGGATGCCCAAAGTAGCCACTCCATGTCCGAAAGAGGTGGAGGCAGGCCGGGAATCTTTATCCCTGTAAATAATCCGGGCAGGATTAGGCTTAGAACATAGAACGCCGTTGCCGCAGAGAGGTAAACGGTAGCGCTGACCAGCCTGGACGAGAGCTCCCGTTTAAGTTCTGCGGTTTTCCAGCTTTTTTTATCATCTAGCCCAGCTTCGCTCATCTCCGAAGTAGCTCAGCCCTAATTTAAAAAGGATAACGTATTCGGGTTTAAACCTAGCCGGCCTTAACTCGACTCGAAATGTTTGCCCTTTAGCTGCTCTAATGCAAGATTCAGCATGTAGATGTGCCTGGCCCTTTCTCCAAGGTATCTCTCTGCCTTCTTAGACAGGTACTGCGTGAATAGGAGCCATTTAGAGTAGGGCAGGTTACGTATTTTCTTAAGGCTTTCCTCGTATTCTCTCCTAACGTCGTCGAGCGTTATCGATGTTTTAAAGCCGATGTAGGAGGAAAGGGCATCGGCGCCTAAGCTGACGTTGAAGACCTGTTCTACAGCGTCAGCCACGTCTAGAAGCCTACCCTCTCCCTCCAGGCCTGCCAGCATGGCCTTTAGCCCACCGAGCCCCGCGTCGCTTAACTCTTTAAAGACTCGATCCGAACCGTATACGAGGATTTTATAGCCTTTGTTGACATAGTCGGCTATCGCCTGAACGGCTTCAGCTGAGCGCGGATCGATTAAGTAGAACTCCCTGAGCAGCTTAAAACTGCGTTCGGACTCCCCGTCGTAGAGTGCCAGATAGAGGAGGGCTACGTCGCCGCTTTCGGTAAGGGGTAAAGCTAGGGTATCCAGGGAGAGCAGTTTAAGGGCCCTGGAGGGGCGTGGGACATGAATTTCCAGGTTTCTAACGTTAACTCGAACTTTCTCCGAGGCCAGGATGGTGTCGAGTACGGCTAATGCGTAAACCTTTACCAGGTCCCAACGAAAACCTATTTCAACTAGTTTCGTGTACGATAATTCGTCTACCGACTCGATCAGCAGCTCGTCGAGCTCGCTCGGCTCGTACTGCTCCACTGCTTTTTTCACTTGTAACCAGTCAAGCTTCTCTATGAGGCCCGCAGCGTCGTCTTCGAAAAGCACGAGGATCTTCCTACCCCCCACCGCCGAGAGATCGTATCCAATTCTGCTCAAGCCTATTGAAAAGACTCTACGTAAGACTATTTTTACGAGTGCTAAGCCGAGCCTTGCCATCTCTAAGTCAACCGAGGGGTCCAGCTCATAGAGTCGACCGTAGCTGTAATCCTCGTACCTCCCCATGGTTGTTGAAGGGACATCGATAACCCGCCTAGGCCTGTACACGTAAGTTTTCCCATCAACGACCTTAGACCTGACCCTTTCCCCCTCGCCTATCCAGATCACCCTGTACGGTACCTCTAAGTACAACCCAAAGCCCTCCGTAGGGGGGTGCAGAGTGCAGATAACCTCCGAGCGTAAAAAGCCTCTCAGGTAGTCCCTCCAGAAATCTCCCTCCTCGCCCCAACTGTTTTTAACTCTCTTGTATTCCTCATACGCCATGGCGAGGAATTCGTGCTTATATATTGTATGCAAGGTCGGCCGTTCCTCCTCGACGAGGGTAATCCATCTCCCCTTCGTTACTTTCAGGTTAGTTACTAGGAAATCCGACGTGTAATCAAAGCAGCCGGGCTGCAGTTTCTCAACTACGTCTACGTGAGACGCCTCCTGTAGGTATTCGTAGCCGTTTTCTGTAACTTTTACGCGCTTAACACCGTACGGTGGTCCAAACTCGTAGAAGTTTAACCGCTGCCACGTTCGCCTCCCCCTGATCGTGAGTTCGCCGCCCTTGGCGAGACCCAGATGATTCAGCAGCTGCAACTCCTCCTCGCTTACTCTTAATCCTAAGGTTCGGCTGGCAATCATCTTGAATAGGCCGGTGAAGAGTATTGAGTACTTGTTATCCCTATTGACCACTGTTTTCTCGAGCGGTAGGTTTAACCACTCTCTCAGTGCGTTGAACCCTCTTTCGAGGAGTTCGCGGTCCCACCTAGTATAAGGTATAATCACAGTTTCGGAAAATGGTATCTCTTTCCTCCTCCCTTTCCTCCCCTCCCGTTGCCAAAATTCCCTTACGTCGTCCGGTAAGCCCATGTGGACAACGCGTACAACTGTCCCAATGTCTATACCCTGTACTAAGGTGCGAGGAGTGAAAATAATCTTCGTAGCTCCTTTGCGTGCCCCTTCTTCAACTTTTATCCTCTCCTCCTTCGATATGAGGTGGTGATGGGTTGCAACCGCGGTCCCGGCTTGACCCACTGCCAGTCTGAGCTTTCGGGCCATCTCCTCGGCAACCCCTATGCTTCTCGTGAACACCAAGGTAACCCCGTCGTCGTTTAAGTAGCCAGCGAGTATCTCCAGGGGGTTCATTTGAGGGATTGGGGCATCTATACCGAGCGACCTAAGGGCCATCACCACTTTGAACGAGTTTCTTCGAAACTCCTCGGGATCTTGGAGCGCTTTCTTCACGTCCTGACCCACCTGAAGCTGATCTACGCTACCTACTCTCTCGAGTATCTGTAGCCTCAAGTGATCCAAGTTTTTACCGAGCACCACGTACAGCCTGTTCGGAACCCTGAAAGGTGTCCCCCGGACTACCGCGTACTTGCGGCCAGTAACTTCTTCGAGTATTTCCCCCAACTCCTCCGGGTTGCTCAATGTGGCCGTCAGCACGGCTACTTGCGGTTTCCACCCCAACTCCGATAGCACCCTCAGCATTCCAATTATTAGAGCTAGCTCCCTCGGGTTGTAGAAGTCCAGCTCATCGAGCACCAGCAAATTGAACCTGTGGATTTCCGGTGCGATGAAGCCTTTGGAAGGAGACGAGGCATACCTCTTTAAATCCTGGAGAAGGAAAGCCGGGTTGCTTGCCACGACGAGGACCCTGCCGATCTTTTCTCTCAGCGCCCTCCTACCCGCGACTCCTAGCGCTTGGAGACTGGGAGAATCTATTTGGACCATTTCGGCGCCTAGGAGCGAGCAGTATAGGTTTAACCTTTGAACCTGGTCGTTAGCTAAAGCCAAGGTAGGGTATATCGCTAGGGTTTTTGCATTCCTTCTTGAGGCGTGGAGGAACCAGGCCTCGGTTTTGCCACTGCCGGTTCCGGCGACCATTATTACATTGAAGCCCTGATCCAAGTAGCTCAGAGCCTCCAGCTGATGTGCGTACAATCGCTCGCTACCTAGCTTGATTTTAGACAAAGCTGGCAGAAGATCCGCAAAGGTTAAATTAACTCTCTCCGGCTCCACCCCCTCCTCCTCGTAGCTGTAGTAACTGTAGCCTAGAGTATCGAGGAGTGACTTTGTATCTAAAGCCACATGTACCGCATCCGTGCTTGTATTAAGGACTTTGGGTTAGAGTAGTTTTTGAGAACATCGCCGCATCCCTCGGCTCAGGGGTCTTCACGTAAGCAAAAAATGGAGCAAGGCCTTAGGCCACTGAGCCTGCCTTCCTGATCTTCAAGGCGACGTCGTTGTACAGCTCGCTTATGCGGACTATTAGCTCGCCGCCCGATGCTGAAAGCCTTTCAATGTTCGCTAGCGTACCGCTGCAGGTGTCCCAGTGCTCCACTACGTAATTACCGTCCTCGAATCCCCGTAGAGCGATAGTAACGTTTCTCAGCGGTTCAATCTTCTCATTGTTTACTATTTTCCACCAGTTATGCTCCGGGTTTTTAATCCAGACTAAGGCGAAAGTCCCATTGGTTAACCCGTAGACGCGGGCGGTAGCTCGCCTATACGCGGCTTTCTCGAACCTGATGAAATCGATGCTGAACCAGTCGGCTCCCAGGTTATCTAGAAAGATTTCATGCGTTCCGGGCGGAACTTCAATTTCCAAGTCGATCCCGTACTCGTTTGCGGATGCGTCGTTTCTTCCATCCTTATCCGGCAATTCTAGTTTTTTTGCGAGCACCCCATTAACGTAAACTGCAGCGACAGCTCCTCCGGTAGGTACGGAGTTGATTCTGATAACCACTCGCCCCCCTTCGGGGAAAGTAACTTTAAACCGAGGGTTGTTCTTAAGCTCCGGGTGCCATCTGCCGTGGACAAACGAGCTTAGTTGAGTTAAATCGCCTTCAACTCTTCCATTTAAGTGCACAACAAAGTAGTTGGACTGGGGCCTCGCCCAGCCGAGGGAGGGGTACAGCAAAACATCGCACAGTTCTCCCCCCTCCCCCGCGAGAGGCTCCGCCTCCAGGTACCTAAGCCCTCTTGGATCGACGCCCTTGATGAACTCAGATACGGCTTTAAAGTGATAGTACAGATTGTAGGGGTGGATATAGTTGTCCCACCACCACGACATCCCCGTGCTCGGTGAGCCTGCCATAAGGGTGGCCCATAGGCCGTCGTGAAGCCCAGCGCCCTCCCTATCTTTGTAGTAGTAGGGTTCTCCCTCCCACCTCCAGTCCACGCCGAATTCTGCCAATATTACCGGTTTGCCGTATTCCTCTTTAACTCTGCGCACCAGCTCGTAGGAATTATCCGCTATGTTGATGAAACCCGCGGGACCGTACTTATGTATCGTAATCAAGTCTATTTCCTCGAGCCGCCAGATAAGGGGGTCGAGGTTCGGGTCAGCGAAGCTCGTCGTTACCATGCGCTTGTAGGGGTCTATGCTCTTCAAGTACCTTGCCATCTCCCTATGCCATTGCGCTACCCTCTCCCTCACGTGCATGTAGTTATCGGTAAGATCCACCTCGTTCCAGAGCTCCCAGGCGAGGATGTTTGGCGAATATCCCCATCTAGCCACTATGTACCTTAGTCTCCTCTTGAACAGCTCGATGGCTTTCTCGTTTGTCCAGAACTCCTCCGGCTTAGAGAGAGGCCCCCCTCGCCTTGCATTGTAGGGGTTATTGTCCCACTGCGGATTCGCAATGGTAGAGAATTGCCCGTGGTTTATTAAACATAGCACGATGTACATGTTGTAGCGCTCCGCTAGCTTAACGACATAGTCCAACCTCCAAGCTTCGGCCAAGTCGTAGCGACCCAGCTCCCTCCACTCAATGCCGAAACGCCAGGGCGCCATCCAAATCCTGACGAGGTTTACTCCAGACTTAGCCAAAGCTGAGAACCACTCATCGTAATCGTAAGTCCCCCTACTTCCGCTCCAACATACGTTTAAACCCACGAAGAATATTGAAGAGCCGTTGTCGAACTCTAGGGTTAGGGGGTTCACGGGGCTGGTTCTCACAAAACCCGGTAATTGCGACGGGATTACCTCGAAGTGGTAGGTTTCGCTTCTCGCCACGCTTCCCCATTTATCTCGAACCTGGGCATAGAAGGAGTAATGCCCAGGCGCTGTAGGGGTGAACCGTACTTTCCAGCAAGGTCTGCCCACGGGGTCAAGCCTTTCACCGTAGCCGGATAGGGATCTACGGTACTCTTGGTAGTAGAAGGCCGGGACTTCGATAACCCTTTTGTCAGGTAAATTGAAGAAAACTGAAACATTTACCTCGCTTGGATCGAATGGATTTCCATAATCAGCCGTGACGTTGAGGTCCAGCTCTAGTGGAGAGAAAACTTCCACTTTTTCTTTGCTGATACCAGCAATTTCAACGAGTGGTTTCATCTTAGCTACTCCCGGGGTTCTCGGTAGGTAGACGTATATGAAGCCCACTATAATGGTGGCGAGCACCGCAAGGGTTGCAAGGAGGGGCTTTGCCCTCATACCAGTACCACTTAAAAAGTAGTTACTGAAATATGTTTACGCCAAGGTAACGCTTAAAACTCTCTGCTACCTAGAGGTTTGACCCTATGAAGATAGGTGCGGTGTTCTGCCGCGCCACCGGCTGAGGGTCGTGGGGCCCGTGGCCTAGCTGGAAAGGCGTCGGCCTCCTAAGCCGGAGATCCCGGGTTCGAATCCCGGCGGGCCCGCCACGCCATTCGCTATTTGAAGCGTGCGGTATAGTGCTCCCTCCCGTTAACCACAATCGCCTCGTTAGCCCTCTCGAGTATCGAAGGCAGTGGATTCTAAATCGCATGGTAGAGTAAGAGGTCTCGCTGCTTGTGCTTACAGTCGCATTACAAAGTTGGGGTAACGTCTCCCGATGTACTGTTCGATTAGTGCTAAACATGCTCAGCGCGCCGCTAATCCCTCGATTACATCCCACATCCACGCTTTTCTCTTAAGCGCCCCACCTACCTTAATTGCGACTAGCCGTTTTCTAGGCTCTTGACAGCTTAAGAGGAGGTGAGGGGTGAAGGCTATCCACAGCTGCAGCATTGTGCGCTTGATCAAAATCATGATCTTCAATACGTCAACGTATGCATGTGTCCGCGTGTTTTCGGAGTCCGAAAGACACGAGAATATTCTGCAATCTGAAGTACGCGAGCCTCGCTGCGGGGTTTACGTTTCTCCTAGTCGAGAGGCTTGAGAGCGCCTGCTGCAGGGTTGGGGCTTCGGAGATATTTGGCTGTGACAGCTTCCAGTGCAGTACTTAGACGCAGCCCCGGTGACGCCCCGGCGGGCGCCGCAGTGCTTGAGCTGCAGCTTCTCTTCTCCCCAGTTAGCCCCGTGTGACTGGTGCGACTAGCCTGCTCGGGCTAGGCCGGGGCCGGTGCATCTTTGCTCAGCTCAACCAGCCGGTTGGCCTTGCTCAAGACCGGCCTTGGCGGGCCCTAGCGAGCCCCCGCGGGTCCCGCCGGCTGCACCGGGCGGCGGGCTGCGGCTCAGGGTCTGCAGCGTCCGGGCTCTGCGCTCCCAACGTGGATAGAGCAGCAGCCGTAGAGGTGCGCGCGAGATGCGTGTTCGAGTGCTGGGGGAGCGGTAGCGCGGCGGGCGCTTAAGCCGACTGTCTATTTTATGCAGTTTAGCGCCCACTAAACTGCTCGCGCGTGCGGGACAAAGCGCTTTCGAGGAGCTCGTTGATCGCCTCGTTGAAGGTTATCCCCCTAAACTTCGCGTAGTCGTTGACCTCATCTATCACCTTTTTCTTCAGCAACACTATCCGCTCAACCATTTCCCTGCCAGCTATCTCGTCTGCCAGCTTGCTCAGCTCCTCCGGCTTCTTCACCAGCTCCGGCCTTTCGCGCAGCTTATGTGCCAGTATTTCGAGCTCGCTCGTACTCAGCTTCTTTTCAGAGGCTATTTCAGCGAGCTTTCTAGCAACCTCCTCCGGCTTCTCCACCAACCCCTGCCTTTCCAGGTTCTCCACCACTCGGACAACTTTCTCCATTCCGGTTCTGCTCACCCTGCGCTTCCTTGGCGAAGGTCTACCGGGCCTCGATTCCGCAGTGAGGGGCGCGATTTCTCGAAGCCTTGCGTAGAGTCTCACAAACCTTTTAATGTCTTCTAGGGGTAGCTGTACCCTTCTCCTAATGTCCTCCTCCTCGAGCCCCTGCTCGTAGAGCCTGGCTACCGCCCTGCCGACCTCCTCAGGCGTTAGGCTGTTCTGGCGCAGGTTTTCACTGAGAGAGAGTTCGACGGCCTCCCTGTCGGAAAGTTCTTTAACAAAGCATGGAACTCCGCTCGGGAATAGCTTGGCGAATACATCGGGTTTTTCTTCGCGCAGCAGCTTTATAGCCTCGAACCTCATCCGCCCGCAAACTATCCCGTAAACTTCTCCTTCCGGCCTCACTACTAAGGGGTGGAGGAGCCCATTTACTGATATGTTCTCTGCTAAATCGCGGACTCTCAGCTGATCAACATGCATTCGCACGTTAGCTGATGAGGGCGTTAGCTTGTCCAGGGGTATAAGGGTTACCTGCTCCATTGCAGTAGTAAATAAATGGTGAAGCTATTAAGCTTTCTTTTAGGAACGGGGAGGCTGTTCAATGTCCTCCATCAAATTATTTAATAATTTAGAAACCTCTTCTCCGCATTTTGTCAAACTAAAAAATCTAAATTTTTTAACTTTTCTTTCATTTAATAAACCTAATTTTTTTAAACTATTAACTATTGATTCGGCATACCTATTGCTCGCTAGGTATTTTCCTCCTCCGAGCAAGTACCTTAGGTCGCTCATTATAATTTCTTCCCTGCTCCTCTTTTTCTCCCTGTAGAGGAGAACAAGGACTGCGATGTGCCGGTACATCCCTTCTTCGAGCAGCGAACGTACAATCGAGCTTGGATCGCACTCTCTCATCTTGTTCCCTTTTCTTACGCTTGCTTATGAACATTTGCACCAGTGTTGGGTCTTTAGACCCATTAGCGGGTCTAAAGACCCACATCTGGGTAAACTTACCCCCTCACTTCCACTAGTACGGGCTGTGGAGTGTCGTCGCTGGCAATGTCGTACGCGTAGCACCTATATCTGCTTTGAGGCTTAGAGTTGCTCGCCTGTTCGCATAGGATCGCGTCAAGCGTGTAGCGGCATACAGTGCCGTTGGGATAATATATGTAGACCTCCCACCTGTTTAGGGAGGTGAGGTCGGGAGATCCCCCTTCAGCCAGTTTTCTTGCGGCATCTTTAGCTATACGATAGGCTGCCCCGTAGCAGTTGTAAGCCTCGGCCTGTAGTGAATTGTACTTGGAATACGCAGCCAGAATCAGCGCTACTGCTAGCGCGGCTGCGAGGATCGCCACAACAGCGTCAACTTTCACTCAACCACCTATCAGCGATGGCATAAGCGTGGAGGAGACAAGCCAGAAGCACCACACAGCGCCGGCGATGAGGGGGAGGTACATTGTGAGCAGGTGGGGTCTTCCCTCGCGGGCACTTGCGGTGGCTATCGCCAGTGTAAGCGCGTTCAGGGAGAGTATCTGGTCAACCCTCTCCCTAAGCTCCCTTAAACCCCATATGTTGATTCCAGCTCTAACCATCCATTCTCCCCCCTCCGCAAATAGTGGCTCGATGCCGAGGATCACCGCGTAAATTGCGGCCACAATTGCAGCTTCGATAACCGCATACACCAGGAAGACTCTCGTTTTTGAGCGTAACCGCTTAAGGAACTCTAGCACTCTGGAAACGTAGTCGTCTAGCCTCTGTAGGTTCTCGTAGCCGCCGTGTAGGAGAACCTGCCACAGGCCCAGCGTGGCAGCCTTGCTGAGGCCTCTCCACTCCGGGCTCAGAAGCTCCTCCGGGCTCCTTAGAAGCCCCTCCCTGACGAGCACTAGGTAGGGGTTGCCTACAGCTCGCGCCGCCGCGCGGACCAGCTCCCTTGCTTTTTCCATTTTCCTGAGTTCGCTCAACGTGTGGTGTAAGTGCGAGATAGCGCTAGGCGTGGACCCAAGTGCGAGGGAAAGGAGAAGGGGGCTGGGCATGCTGAAGTAGTTGAAAATGAGGTAGAGGGGGATCACCAGCAGCAACGGCGCGTAGGTTCGCGGCTTTGGTGCAGGTATACCGAACTCCCATGGGAAAACCCAGAAGCCAACAAGCATGGAAAGGAGCAAGCCGATAAAGGCCATGCTCAGAGCAGTTGCCGCTCCGCCCCCACCTAGCAGGGCCTGTGTCGCCACTATGGTTACCGGGACAGCGCTTGTAAACGTTGAAACGAGACTATAAAGGTTGGAAATGTTGTGATCGATTGTCTCAAGAGTTGCCGAAAGCTCAGCCAGGATATCCCTCACCTTTTCCTCTAAGGGGTTACGGTTGCCGGAGAGCTGAGCCGCGACAGCACCGTCTAAGATTTTTCTCATCCTCTCGGATAGCGAGTTCAGTTTAGCGTGACCAGATACGAGTTCCTCGGGATCTGGTAAATAATCGAAACCGGTTTTCCTCAGCTCTTTTAAGGTGGTTAAAGGCAGTTGGGGTGAAGACAGCATTATGAGAGCCAAAGGTATGGCGTCAACCTCCGATCGGAACCATTTATTTAATTCCATAGGTAAAAAAGGATTACTTATAATTAATTAATTGCATGGACCGGTGCTAGGGCACGATCACTCTGAAGCCCAGGGTCACGCTAAAGCTCATGCCACTCTGCGTGGTTCCAGATAACGTGACGTATCCGCTGTCGCCGTCACTTAAAGCCGATGAATCGCAAGTGGCGGATATCACAGTGCTGCTCCCTTTGGCCAGCTGTTTATTTACATTCTGTGCCATACAGCTGACACCCTTTACAGTTATCGAGGTATCCGTAATCGTAACGTCCACGGCTCCGAGGTTTCTAACAGTTAGAGCTAAGTTAGAGCCGCTTGCGTAGGCAGAGGTCACCTCTATTATCGGCTGGCTTGTTGCGCTCCTAGTCGTAGTATACATAAAATACGCGACGAGCGCTGCCGCTGCTATTGAAGCAATAGTTATGATTACTGTCACAATCCCCGGTACCCCACCACTTCTCCTGGCCATAAAATTATTTTAAAACTCTAATTTATAAACATTTCTATCGCGTCGGCTACCTAACCCGGCTTCAAATTTCCTCACTATAATTAAGGGTCTTGGGCATGCCGGCTTATATAGCATACAGTGTAGAGAGGGGATGGCAACCATGTGGGTTAAGTTAAAAAAGGACGCAAGTTTGAAAGCGGTGTTAGCAGTAGCTGCAATGGTAATTGGGGTAGCTGCACTTACCCTTTTGTTAGAGAAACCCCCGCTGTTTTCAGGTGAGATTTCAAGTGCTGAGAGATCAACTCGACCGAAGTCGGTTTTTGCCTCCATAATTTCAAAAGGAGAAGGTAAAGTGCTAGTGAACGGTAGCGAGGTTACGCTGGTGAACTCCACAGAGCACTTCTCATTAAAGCTTCAGGCCGAGCCGGGGGAGTGCTGGTTTTTCAAGTGGTGGCTTGTGAATGGCACAGTATTCGGCACAGCGCCGGAACTCCAGCTTCACATAAGAGGCAACACCGCGGTTGAGGCGGTATTCGAGAGGCCCAGGTACGTGGTCGCCTTCACGTCCGACGCCGAAGGGGGCTCGCTGGTGGTGAACGGGTCCATACTCGCGCTGCCCGCGGAGGTTGAAGCCCCAGCCTGCAGCTTGCTGCAAGTCACGCCCATACCGCCAGAGGGCTGGGACTGGCCCTGGGGGACCCTGCTGATACCCGTCGAGGGCAACAGGACGGTGCACCTCGGCTTCGCTAAAACGGCTGCTCTGGTGGCGCTGAGGGGCGTCCTCGTACCGGTGAACGTCACCGTGGCCGCAGATGGGAATGCAAGTAGCTTCGTCCTCGCGCGGGA
This sequence comes from uncultured Thermofilaceae archaeon, assembly GCA_938036345.1. Classification (GTDB taxonomy): domain Archaea; phylum Thermoproteota; class Thermoprotei; order Thermofilales; family Thermofilaceae; genus CALHPJ01. Next base: position 165,484 of record CALHPJ010000001.1, read on the forward strand.
TTCATCCATCCGCGTAAAGCTGAACGCCAGTATGCGGGTTGAGCCGCACGGCGCCGATAGGAGGGGCTGCGTAATATACAACGAGACCCACCTCGTCTGCCTCGCATCTTGGCTCGTGAACGGGAGCGAGTGGCCGAGCCCGAGGCTTTACAACGTAGCGGTGGCGGGGGATTTGGAGCTGGAGCAGGTGGTCGTGTACACGAGGCTGGCGTACCCGGTCAAGTACACGGAAATCCTCCTGCCAAACGGTACAATGGTGAAAGCCCCGGTCATCCCCGGGGATCGGTGGATGATCGTCCCGTTCATCGGCGAGTACGAGTACCTGGGTAACGGGGTCTTGAAGCTGGAGGGCGGCAGGGTGAAAGTTTTCATCAAGCCGCCGGAGGGCTGGAGGAAAATCAGGGTATACGCGAACCTTACAACCACGCCGAGCAAGATAGCCGACTCCTCCATCAAGATGGTGATACGGAACAAGGTAGACTTCCTCTCCTGCGGCCGCGACGTCCTCCCAACGGGCAGTGTGTACGGGACAGGCTACGTGGTGATACTGTTCGACAGGGAGGCTTTAAGGGCTTGGAGCACGCCGGGCCATGACCCCTTCTTCACGCCGGAGTTCGGCGAGTACATTAAATGCGAGCTCGCGATCGAGAACGGGGTGCGCATGAGGAGCTGCGGGCAAGCGCAGAGCGGGCCGGCGCCCCGCGTGCTCGAAGGCATTGGGGAGGGCTGGCTTGATATCACGTCATACGGGACGATGTACGTTAGAATCGAGGTAGTGGAGTTCGAGGGTTGAGCTAGCGGGCAAAGGTTTTTATTCCCTATTTTAAACTTATTTTCCATGATGAGGATCCGGCTAGGGCTCCTGCTAGCCTTGGCGCTTCTCCTGCTTTACTCGCCACCAGCTAGACCGGCGCCCAGCTGCTCCACCACCAACTTCTGCGGGTACCCGAGTTGGTGGGATGTGGACGGCGATGTAGCTTCGGCAAGCTGTCCAACAACCTACTGCTCCGTCCTGTACAGTGGCAAGGTGGCGGAGGATACCACAGGAGATGGCGAGCGGGGCACCATACCCAGAAACTACAGTTCGAAAGATGGCCCTATTGTAGCGGTTTTAAAGTACCTCTACAACAGCAGCGCGCCGTACAGCGGCACGTGGCAGCCCTACAACTACCTGCACATGTATATTGCGTGGTGGTACTGGCTGTACCCTGATCACAGCTTCGTGGATGCCCTCTGGAGCTGGGGTGGCAACAAGAGCTGCGGGTGCGCGTTCAACTGGGAGAGCGGAGCCACCGGAGGCACCTATAACAACCCGACGATTAGGCCGCCAACGCAGCCGAGTATACGTAATATAACGTACTTGTACCCGCCTGAATACAGGTACTCTTTCTATGGGCCCTCGGCCCAGCTGGGCTCCGGCACCCCCGTGGTGGGCTGCGGGTGGACGGGCGCTAACATGTACTATGCCGTCTTCTACGGGAAAGTCCAGGGTTTCGTATTAATGGGTGGGGGGATTAGCGAAGCGCCCCTCGGAGGCAACCCGGGACTTGCCACATTCTGGATGAGCGGCGCGCACTACCCCGGGGCGGGTGGAAGCAATAAACCGCCGGCTAAGCACCAGCAGCTGATTGTACCCGTTATCGGTACGTTTCACACCCGCGCGGTTGGCCCCTACTCCCTCTACTTCCGCTACAACGCGTCCGGCGCCTCCAGCTACACGTACACGCTTACTGTCAACCCGGACGCCAAGCCCTACGCAGCTCTGAACGCCGGGTGGAAGCACTACTTCAACCCATTCTACGGTAGCGGGGGCTTGGTCGGCAACGTCTCCTACGTCCGGGCGCTCGACCGGAATGCAGCGTCCATGACCACGGCCAACCTGACCGGTACCTACAGAATTTACTACAAGGCTGAGGGCATCGGCGAAGTGTGGGTTGAGAAGGGCACAAGGAGCGGCTGGCTCCAGCTGGCCTACCACTCCGTCGGGGATTTGGAGGTTAAGTACTTGGACGTGGAGCTGAGGAACGAGCCTATCCGCGTAAGGGTGCGCAGCGCTTATAGGACCACCGTGACGGCTTACGCCGCCGTAGCGCAGCCCGCGCCGTTCTATAGATTCAAGGGGTGGTGGACGGGCTACGCACCACTATCCAGCCCGGGTCAGTGGTCCTGGAACCGCTTCACGGGGGATGCCGTGGTTACCGGCACCGTCGGTGCGGGTAGCATTGTCGGGTCACTGGCTGTTTACGAGTACGAGCCGAACGTGCTGCTCCAGGCCCGCATCATAACGCCGCTGCCGGAGAACTCCTGGGTGAATGACGTGGTGCAGCTGCAGGGTGTGGTGGACAGCGTCAACGTGTACCCGCTGCTCCCGCTGAACGGCTCCAGGGCGCAGGGCTTTGTCGTCGACAACAGCTATGCTTTCACCGCCCCCTCGCGGGTAACCGCCGCGGTAAGGACCCTGGAGGGAGCCTTGAATGCCACAGTGGGAAGCTACTCGACTTACCGGTGGAACCGGTACTTCTCCGGGAGATACGATGTGACAGCCAGCGTGGTAAAAGTGGGAACTGGTTGGGGCGATCCCGAGGTAGACATTTACGTGTGCCCCGCTCCGGATTCTTCTATACTAAGATGTTCCCGTATTATAGCCGGATTACGGCGCGGCTCGATAACCCTGTCGAACGTGAGCATTAACGGCTATATAGCTATCCGCAACTTGGGGGGTAGCCCAGGCAGAGTAGGCGTGTCAATAGTCAAGCTGAGCCCAACGAACTTCATTTTTGCACACTGGGAGGTTAACGGCCGGAGGGTGGAGGGGGACACCATATCCGGCTCAAGGCCCAGCAGCACAGTCGGCATCACCGCCTGCTACGCACCGGAAGGTTACAACTACCATCCAGCGATGCTTTCGGCAAACCGGTCGATATTCCTGCCGGGTGAGGGCTTACCAAATCCGTTGTTAAGCAGAAAGTGGGGAGCATCCGGGCTATGGATGGTGAACGTGACAATTCTCTACCCCGATAAGGTAACTGATAACAATGCAAAAATTCACGCTATGCTAACTAATGGTTCAGAGATTGTCTACGTTCCATTCTCCTGGATGAAGGTAAACATGAGTGTGGACTGGAGTAGAGTAGCGGATTCCTGCGAGATATGCAATAGCTCAAAATGCGTGGTTAAATGGGATGCAAGTAACCTGACTATTTTCCCCCAGGTGGTAAACGGTAGCGTGCCACCACTGTACAAAAACTGGCACCTAGTGGCGTTGACTGCGTGGAACCCGGAAGCTGTAACCAGCTCGGCCATAGACGTATCGCAGCTCTGGACAGGCAATGTAACCTACGCCGTATACGGCTTAGTTTTCCGTCACCTGGGCAGCGGGCTGGAGATCCGGCAGCCGGTTGTAGTTTCGCAGCTCGAGATCGTAAGCGTAGCACCCTCATACCGCTTCGGAGACTACTCCCCCCAGCTGGGGCGTAGAACAATAATGGTTTCATTAAACGTTACACTGGCGTGGAGGTACAGACCGCCCAGCGGCGTTAACGTGACACTGGACTTGCCTGTGGAAGAGCTAGGAGTATCGCTTGAGTCGTATAAAGGGGAAATAGGCTTTTGGAGCTACCGGGTTGCACGCCTTAGTGAGAGTAGCGTTACATACAGCTTGAACTTGGGCGATAGTCTACTTTTTTACAAGAATACCTACCCCGCTGGCTTGGAAAACTCTACCGGAAGCTACATGCAGCCTTTCCAGCTGTGGGTTAGATGGCAGCACAGCCTTGATACCGCTCCAAGCGCTAGATTGAACAGGTACCAGCTTTTAGCCCCGGTAAATATAACGCTTATACCGGCAACCACGGTATCCGTGGCTTGGGAAGCTGAGAGCCTGAGCCTTGACTGGCGATGCTTTACGAGCGGGAGCATAGGTGAAAGCCTTCTAGGAGAGGCACCTTGGCGCGCAGATATAATCGTGGAGATCGAAGAATGGGATCTTAAAGAGGCATCGAGAAGGCTTGTTAAGACACTTTACTTTGAGGGCAGGATGCCGGGAGATAGGTTAAACACTGGGATGAGCACCAGCGGAAAGTGGGTGGCGGTATATCTCAAGCCGACGTCGGGCGTACTCTCCAGTTACGGTAAGATCTACATAGTGATTCCGTTGCCGGCGAGGTACCCTCCGAGGCTTTAGGTTAGGAGTCGTGTAGACTTTTCCGGAGCGAGGTAGAGTAAAACTTAAATTGTATTTTTTATTTTTACAGTAGACATGATAGCGGCTACGTTTAGCGGTAGCAAGGGAGGCACCGGTAAAACAACGTTAGCCGCTTTTCTTAGCCTGCTCTCCTCAACCGTAGTGCCTACGCTTCTCGTAGACGCCAGCGCGGATGGCGGGGCAACCTCTTACTTAGTTGGGGAGGTCACTGGTCCCTACCTTTCCGAAAGTCCAAGCGAGTCGCTTAGAGGCGTGAATGTAAAGAACCTTAAGTTAACCGTGTCGGTAAACAGGGGGCCCATAAGTAACGTAGACGAGGTGGTCAAATTCGTAAAATCTTTGGGACACAAAATCAAGATTGTTGACCTCCCAGCGCTAACCGATATGGACGCCGTCGGCAGGTACATACCACTCATTGAGGCTGCGGATGTGATTATCGTGGTTACGGAACCAAACCCAGCCTCAGTTAGCGCAGCGCTTTACACGTTTGGCGACAAGCGTGTGATAATAGCCCTGAACCAACCCCGGCCCTACTACAGAACTGTGGTAGAGTACTATAGGAGAGTGATCGATAACTTCTCTAAGAAGACCGGCTGTCAGTACGTGATTGTACCCTACGATTCCGCCGTAGCTAGGCTATCGCCCCAGACTCTAGAGAGGGTAATAGACTTGACCTCTGAAGAATTCGACGCTTCTCTCGTCAGGCTACTGGAGCTCCTCACTGTAGGGAAATCGTGAGCCGGTTACCTCACTTCCGGAATCGCCGGTAAGTTCTAGAAGCTCTTCCGGAAGCAGGAGTTCGAGCATTTCAACCCACTTTCTTTCCTTTGGCCTGGGCTTTCGGGTTGATTTCTCGACTGCCTTCATCTTTTTCACCGATCTTTTTGCAAGCTTCTTGGTTTCTCTGACCTCAGCCTTGAACTCGTCACCCTTTCCAATGAAAAGCTTCATACCCCCTGCACCTCCCGTAAGGGGATGGGATCCATGTGTTCGAACCTTATGTCACCTACTGTGGCACCGAAGGCTTCCTTCATGCTACTGTATACGCCCGCTGAGTCGTAGATGTTGTTAATAGATAATTGTAGCTCGGGGGGCAGCAACTCCAGGAATTTGTCCTCGGGGAGATACCTCCCTGGCTTGTAGATTGGTTGAAGCCCGTCAGGTGTAGCGGTGTAGACGGCTAGGATACCCCGCTTCACGCTGCCAAGAGAATCTATTACTTTTCCGCATACGACCCACACTCTAACGACGTCAAGCACGCTCGCTCCATGTATGCCGCTAGCTTGAATTAGTGAATTTAGTCGTCTCAGAAGGTCGCCTAAGGCGACGCTGTGGGCTGTAGTAAAAACCGGTATGCCGCTACCCGCCGCCTCAAACCAGCTCGGCACTTCTTCGCCCCTAAGCTCACCTACCACTAGGACGTCGGGCCTGTCATACCTTCTTGTCGCACGTATATTGTCTGTAACCCTGCGGCCGGCGAAGGAGAAATACGAGATTACGTTTGGACCCTGTACCTGAAGAGCGATTTCAGGCTCCTCCTCCACTATGCTGACTCTAAGGTGTGGCCACACCCTTACCATTTCTCTTAAGACCCCGATCAAAACTGTGGTTTTCCCGGAGCCCGGCGGCCCCGCAAAGGCTATAGACGAAGGCATGGCAGCTAGAGCTAGCAGCCTAGCCAGAAGGAGCGGGTGCTCTTTGAACGGTTCAACCCTAACCACTCTAGCTGCCGCAATTTGCCATCCACCTGAAAGCTGCGGTAAGGAAACGTTGACTCTCCAACCGCAGTATTCCCCTGAAGCTTGCGGCTCCTTTTCTGAGAGCCTCATACCGGACACGATGGCAATTCGCTGTGCGAGTCTTTCGACGATGAGCTCCCGCGGTAGCTCCACAAGGAATCTTCTACCAGAAATATTGGCCGTTACATTGATGAGGCCGGATTTCTCGGCAATGAAAATTTCTTGTGTTTCGGGATAGTCGGCAAGGGGTTGCAGCGGCCCCCAGGGGCCCTCGCTGGCGCAGTAGATTCTGACCTTTCCATCGCCAAAAACGACGTCTCCGCTAACTGTACGTATAATTTTTCCGGAGATTGGGGGTAGAGGTACTTCAACACCCTCTAGTTTTGAAGGTTCCCTTAACTTTATCACGGGTATTCTAGGTTTATGAAGCACCTTCCTCTTTTCATTCAGCGCTCGCTCTGGCTTTACCTCCGGCTGGAGTGGCGCGCTTGTCGATGAGATTGGGTGGTCATCATCTACCCGGTTTTCAATGCCTTGCTTGGCATAGGCCCTCTCCCCGGCTAAGAGGGTATTTTGTAGCTGTAGGGAGCTCTCCTCGGGCACATTTTGCCACCCCTCTGCTAGCATCGTCTTTCGAATCTTTTGAGCGGTTTTTCCGATGGGCGTGGCAAATCACCTGGTTATAGCCCGAGTTTCCTCAGAATATCCCTGGCAGAGCGGACCTTCTCCAGGATTCTCTGCCTGTCCTGGATCTCCCTAAGTAAGCGGTTCTCCTCCTCCTCCAACTTTTTGGCGTAGTCTCTCAACGCCTCAAGGGGTTTCGTGTCAAAATTAAGAGCTTTCAAACTTGCAATTAAGCTGTCAAGCGAAGCATACCTATCTGCCAGCTGCACCTGGTTTTCAAGCGCATTGGTAGTTGTTGCTCGCCCTTTAAGCGCGCCCGAGGAAGTCGCCGCCAATTTGGCTGATTCGTACTCCCTGAAGAAATCCTTGGTTTCGCCCTCTGTTTTCTCTTCCCTTTTAGAGGTCATACTCATGGTTATAATTATTGAGGAAAGATGTTATTATATTTTTTGCTCATCTAGGCTCTGGCAAAAGCTGTAAGGAGGGGTTTGCGCTAGTGTCACTTAACTGTCCCCCTTGCAAGGGGTCCAGGACTTTCGGGAAATGTTTTTATTTCCGAGAGTAGCTTGGAAGCGTATGGGGGCGAATTACCTAGTATTGGCACTAGCTGTAGCTGCTGCATCCCTTATAGCAGCAGTTACGGCAATAAGCGCGATGCATTTCAGGTCCGGTTACGACTACAGGGCCGCTTTTGCTTTGAGGGACGCCCTAGCGCGCGGTTATGTTAACATGCCGGAGGGACTATCGGTTATGCTAGAGGAGAAGTACTTCGCAGTTTATTCATGCATAGATGGCGTCGATTACGTTTTCCCTTTGAGAAAGGTCCTGATAGCGTTTAAGGCAAGCGGGTCGCCCGGTTCCCCTAGAAATCCCTTTGAAGAAGGCCTACCCACATTGTGGAGGGTGTGGGGCAATGGCACTCATGCAGGAGCTATCAGCTTTATTGAAGTGGCCGAAGAGGGAGCCGTTATAATTATAACATACGTTGTAGCAGACGTTCCTCGTAGTACTGGTTGCTTAGCGGTAACTCGGGCAACCGACGTGTACGTAGGATATTTATTCTCACAGGACTTCGGCTCAATTGCCGTTGACGGGGCTGTTATCCACGCTTGGAGAGGCTATCGCGAAGTCAGATTGCGAAAATTGAAGGTGGTACCCTGTGACAGTTGATGAAGCTCTGGTGACGCTGGCTGAAGTTCTACTCATGATCGGGCTATTTTCGCTGGCTTTGAGGCTCTGGAGCTCAAAGTACGACTACTACCCCGAACTGGTTGCGAAAGCCGTAAATAGCTCCCCGACGGACGCTGAAGTTATTATAATTCTCCCGAAGCCTATCGCGCTTAAGGTTAGCAACCGGGGGGTGCAGGTCTGTCAGGCGGGCGAATGCTACGTTACACGCTTGCGCTACGCTAAGGGAAGCCCGCGCGGCTTTCCGGCCTGCATAAAGATCATGGGGGACTCTGCGGAAAGTTGCGGTGCGTAACGCGTAGTCTCAGTAGCGGAAGTGGGGCACCGACCTAGGCAAAAGCTTGAATTCACGCCTCTATGCCTCTTTGAAGTCTGTTACCGGCTTAAAAGTCGATCTTCCTTTTGATGAGGCACCTAGAGTCTCTTGCTATAGCGGCGGTTACAGCTCTCACGCTGACCTATTCTGCAGGAATTGTTGCAAAGCAGATAACGCCGGTTCATCAGGTCTCAGCCCAAAGGGCCTTGGCCTGGGTTCTCATATGTTCCCCGAATGCAGCTGCGGCTGTTAACCTGACTACTACCACGTTAGGCGACCGTCTGGCCGGACTATGGGTAAACGATGTCCAGCTATCCTATTCCAAAACCGTTCAAAGAAGCATCTGCTACTCCTTTGCGATCTTCGACGTGGCTACTGGCAATGTGGATGTGCTTAAAGCCTGCGTTAAGCCTTGAGGTGGAGCCAGTGAAGCATGCGGCGCAGTTCGCCCTACTAGGCGTAACAGTTTTAGCCGCAGTAGTTATAGCAATAGTTTCAAAGCTGCCGGAGGAGCCTATCTACGCGTGCGAGCGCGGCCATCTTCAAGCTGCAATGCTGGTTCACCTGGCGAGAGCTTGCTTAGCGACGAGAAACTGCGATGACGAGACTCTCCGGAACCTACTCGAGAGACTGTATTCAGTGAATAAAAGTTACAACCTGCTGCTGTTCGAGGTCACAAATCTCAGCACCTCTGCGCTTCGCTCAAGCTACGGTGGAACAGCACACTTAGTTAACGTAACCAGTTTCGAGATCAAAACCCCGGCGGGAAGCAGTAAAGTAGAGGTTCGGGTAGAAGTAAGGGCAACGAGAAGGCACGCGTACGTCAAAACAGTCTCAGGCGTGGTACGCAGCATGGTCAATTTTTCTTTGGTCTACACGCACCGGTACACCACCCCATTCTTCAACGTGACGCTGTGCCCCCTCATATACCCTGGCGCTGAGAAAATAGTTGACATAAGGCAGGAGGGACCCTGCAGGTGGGTAATCGGCGTTCCGGAGCGAGTAGAGCTGAGGGACGAGTTCGGCATCGCCATACGCATACCGCCGTGAAGGTGGTTGAATGGAGAAGGTGATCCTACTCCTGGCCTTCTTAGCTTCGCTGGTGTGCGTAGGCTTCGGCTTCGTTAGGGCGCTTAACCTCCAGTTGGGCGATAAGTGCGCGGAGGCTAGGAGATTTGCAAGGGACCTTTTCTACGTCTCCATTAATAGGGGGACTGTAATCGGCGTTTACGATTTACCCAAGATAGACGTGTCAGCAAGGGAGGCAACCCTGCTACGCTCAGAAGAATGCGGGCTGTCCATCAATATCCGTCGGGTCTGCTGGGAATCGAGCGGGACAACCTTGCCAGAGGGTAGAGCACGCCTGGTGGTATCTTACAGCAGCGCGAAGGATTGTGTGGAAGTAGCTCTCGCGGAGCGACCAAAAAATTAAAATAAGGCTATCTCCTATTAATTATTATGAAAGGTCGTTCCCTCACGGCTTCCGTGGTACTTGTTACACTTACTTTACCCCTTGTTCGAGCACAAGGTCCTACTGTTAATATTGACGCATTACGGAGCTACGCTGTCCTGAGCGTTAAATTAGCAGTAACAATAACCGGTTTGCTAGTTTTTCTAACTTCACTGGTACGAGCGGCGGTGGCCGGGCTTAAAAAGCAGGTGGGGGGCGTGTACTCTGGTAGCGCCCTCAGAGACCTCTACGAAACTTTGGAGGGTCCAATATTCTGGCTGATATCCCTGGCGCTAATAGCCTGGCTACCCGATATATTGGTTTCAGTAGGCTTACTCCCCCAAGGAACACCTTTCACCGTTAGCTGGAACGATATATTCGGAAAGCCGTGACAACAGCTATAAATAATTCTTAAATTATTTTTAATTGGGTTGGTATGAGCGTAAGCATAGATTTTGCGGCGTACAGCCTTGCGCTCGCCTTCGTTGCGGTAGAAGTGTTGTACGGGGCATGGCTTTCGAGCAATCCTTCGCCGCAAATTAAAGCTAAAGGAATCACCGTAATATACAACGCTCTCGAAAGCGCGGTTTTAGGCATTGTGCTAGCAGCCATTTTGCTCTCCTCTCAGGCAGTGCTCTCTGTATTCGGCATATTCCCAGTACCCCCGACCGAGGCTGAACGGCTCTGTCTGGAGGCGAGAGATAGGTACACAACCTACGTGATGGATTTAGCTAACGTAGCCCGCGATATCGCGCTAACCGGTATACTTGCCCCCCTAGCCGCCACATGGCACGCGGCCTGCAGCCTATCAAATTTTTTCGCCACATATTTGATGGCTGCGAGTGCGGCGCTTCTGGTAGCTTCGCGCTTCTGCTCTATCTATGGTGCACCGCTAGCCAGCCTTGGCATTGTGCTGACAGGGATAGCCAGGTTTAGGAGGGTAGGTCCTACGCTAGCGATAGGCATCGTCGCCCTCCAGGTCTACGTAGGTGTAGCCGCGCCGTACCTGAGCAGCGTAGCTGCGCAGTTGAGGTTCAAGTACGTCGGAGTCCCGCTTGCAGGGATAGCGCAGTACTTCGCAGGTGCGGTAGAGGAGGTGGTGGGCGACGCAAAAGCCATGGGGGAGTGCGTGGCGTGGTTCACTCTCTCTACTGCAGTAGCCGCGGCTCTAAGCGCTGGAGCTGTTACCGCAGCTGGCGGCTTACCCGAGTCGTTGATAGCGAGGCTGAGGGTCTAGCATGTGGAAAAACCTGCTGAGCTGCGCGCTTTTAGCGGAGGCGGCGTTTATAGCCTGGAGGTACAGGAGAGAGCAGGAGCGCTTGGTCGCAACAGCAGGATACTTCGTTTTAGCCGCAACACTAACAGCTCTCAGCGTTGCGGAAATCGCTGCTGAGCTCGCTGGAACCAACCTACACCTCTTCTCCAGAGAGCTGACTAGAAGACTTGGTGCGGAAGTGGTGCTCTCTTGTGAAGAAGCGATGCCTGCAAGCATTCAAAGAGCCGTGGCGTTCTCCATCCTCAACTCCATTCTCTTATCCGTCGCCTTGGTCTCGTCCGTAGTGAGCGGGGGCGCGGCAGCTCTGGTAGCTTCGCTATCCTATGCTGGCGTAAACACCGTAGGCTCCATCCTCAACGTGTCTCTATTTTCCTTACAATTATTCAGGTTCGTCGGCCAGGTCTACATAGCAGTTGCCGATCTAGGTGACCTTTTACACCCCCTCCTTATCGCGGTTGGCGGCGTCTTCCTGGTCCCCCAGGCTACGAGGAGGTTTGGGGCAACGCTGATAGCCCTTGGGGTGGGCTTTGGGCTACTGATACCTCTCGTACTCAACTCCGTCGCAATAGCTGCGAAGCCCAAGCCCACAGAGGGGATGGCGGGGGAAGCCGGTGTAGTCAAGTTTGAGGTTGAGTTAGCGGTGCCAGTCGCGAGCTTAGGCGCGCAGCTTAGCTTCAGGGAGTTAAGCGTTAAGGCGCCGCCGGGCTTCGTCGTGGTGTACAGAAACCCGAGGGGCCGCGTGGTAGCGAGACCGGCAAGCATACCCTACGTGGAGTACGTGGATCAATACGAGGTGATCGGACTGTACTACTCCGGGGTGAGCCTACCCTTCGACAGCACCACTTTTTACGTAAAAGCCTACAACTTCCTCGCTGAAGCTCCAGCACAGGGCGTTGAGAGAGGCACTCCACGGTGGGATAATCTCTGCTCCCCCTCGAGGAACTGCACAGTGGTTCGTATAGGGGTCAGCAAAGGCGTCATAGCCTTCAGCGACACCACTCGATCTAACAGCACCCCGCCCAAGGGCTGGGGGCTGTGGGCTGGACGAGGTTTTTTCCTCTACGAGGGTTCGGAAGAGTACGGCTGGCCGCTGCCGTGGTATCCCACTGGGGGCTACCTGCTGAACCATAAGATAGTGGGCGTAGCCGATCCGCGAGTGGGCCTGGTGAGCACGCTGCAGAGTAGCGTAACCCTCGGCGACCTCCTCCTCGATAGCGGAGAGGGGTCGGCCTACCTTCTCAACGTGACGATCACGAACGTTACCATATGGGTCGAGGGCGATGTCGACGCAAGCGGCATATGTAGGGACGGTAAACCCGTGCTCCTGGACGTCGGCGAAAGCGAAGTAACGGTTAACGGCTCGAGGCTGAAGGTTAAACCGGTCTTCAGCTGTCGAGTGGAGCGAAAGTACCCCCTCTTCCCCGATTTCAGAGCTGAGGCGGGCAGGTGGTTCGACCAGTATGCTCGAGTGCTGAATGCCTCTCTACCGGCCTCAACCGCTAGCCCGGAGGCCGGCAGGTGCCTCTACGGTGACCAGTCCGGGATCGGCGCGTTTCTGTGGAATAAGCGGCTCTTCGTTTCACAGGGCCTATGGCCCAGGACGAGTGTCACCTCCGTGATCGTCAACGTCACCTACTTCGGGAACATAACCCGTCCGGCCATCATCGGGCCAGCTACTGTGGGATCCGCTGCTACGGCTTTTACGGCGCCTCTCCGTCTGGTTGGCGGAGTGGGCGCCTGCGAGCCCGGATTGCTCATAACAAACTTCACAGTACTCAGTGAAACAACGGTTTCGGGGCTGCTCTACGATAGCCTGCTAGAGGGGGCCATCCAGCCATCCTACGTAAACATGGTCAAGGAGGAAGCTTACGACGTAGTTAACAGTGTCGCGCTCCTTGCCCTGATCGCCAGTGCACTGGCTGCGTCGCTCATGGGTGTCAGTGCGCTGAGCTGGGCTTTCGGCGGCGTAGTAATAGGGGGAGCTGCTCCTGCAATTCCACTGGGCAAAGTACTTCACCTGCTCGAAGACCTCGGCGGAGCAGTGCTGAGTTTTATAGAATCGCTAACCGCTGTGAGGAGGTGGAGAAGCTTACTTCACACAGTGGCGGGCCCCCGCATTTACGAGCTATATGACATAAGGAAGAGGCTGGAGGGGAGCGTGAAGGTGCTGGAGGAGCTCCGCAGAGCTGCCGCTAGTATCGCCCCCACGCTTAGGAGTAGGATCGCGCAAATGGGGGTAGCCACGCTGAAGTTCGCATGGGGGCATAGGCGGTCCTACCCCCTCTCCTTTACCCTCCACGCGGCTGGGGAGCTGTTGCGGAGAGCAGCTTTCAAGAAAGTGAACCCCGCGCTCCGGGGGAAGGAGCGATTGCTCGCTGCTCTGCTTCACCCAGTTAGCAGCAGGCTGCTGGTGGCAAGCGACGTGCTGTACGCGGTGGCTTGGCTGCTCGATGCAAAGCCGTTCAAGGCATCGCTAACGTTAAGATCCTTAAAGAGGGCTTTGCAGGAGGCGAAGCATGCATCGAGGAGCCCCGCTAGGCTGTACTTCGATGAAAGGGACCGCGAAGGAGTTCGCCTCTTGAGGGCTTACTCGGACAAGATAGCAAAGGCGGTACTCAGGGGAGGAGAGCCGAAGCCCGGGGACGTCCAGGGGTTCTTTAGAGCCGTTACCGCGGCAAACCCGCCCCGGCCCATACTGCGCCTCGTGCAGCCCATCGCATCGGGTAAACTAGAGGCGGGCGAACTAGCGTGGAGGGTCGCGCTGACTGCATGCGCCATGGGCTACACTGGCGCCTTAACGCTGAAGCTGCTGAGCGAGAAGCCCGAAGTCGCCCTAAGGGTAGCCGACGCTGCAGCGCTCGGAATGTTCAAACCAAGCGACGAACTTAAAGCGGCGCTCCTTTCGGGCCTTTCCAAGGTCGACGTAAGTAAGAGATTGCTCGAAGCTCTAGGCGCCGGATTCAGCCTCGCCGCTACCTGGCTTACCTCGCTCGAACAGAGGGAGAGCTGGCGCTACTTAGCTCTGAGGCTAGTTCAGGAGGCTGTAGAGGAGCGCAAGCCGTGGTTTGTAAGCGAGCTGCCTCCCGACACCAAGAAGCTCCTAGAGGTTACTACAAGGACACTGGAGCGAGCTAAGCAGTGCAGCCAACCCCTCAGTACCCCAGAGATCCTGCAACACCTCACCGGCAACGCGAACGAGCTTCACCCATTTCGCGAGGAACTGAAAATTATCGAAGGTTTTTGGAGAGCTATCGAGGAAGCCGGGGTGGACGCGGAGAAGGCCATGGAATTTTACGTGGTAAGCGGGGATCCCTACTGGCTCGGTTATGCATCGGCAAAAATATCCGAGGAAGGTAGGGGTCACTGGGTAGTCGAGCAAGCGCTCCGCTTAAGCTCCAAGAGGCAACTTAGCTGGCTGCGCTCAAGCTTTAGCCGCTTCGTTGCTAGAGCCTGCCGAGAAGGTGTAGCCGCTGCTAGGGATCTCGAAGAGGCTGCACATTTCCTAGAGGGTTACGGGGTTCCGCCTCAGCCGTGGCACTCATTAGCTCTCAGGGACCACGAACGGAGGGAGAGGGCGAAGGTCTGCAAGGCTGTGGAGGAAGCCGTTCGCATGGCGAGAGAAGTTGAAGAGAGGGTTCGCGCGCTCCGGGTCGAAGCCTATGAGTACAGGACGGAGCTGCTGTTCGGCGGCCTCTACGACGTGGTGGAGCTCGTAGAGTCGCTCGATGCTGTGCTCTCAAGCCTATGCGATAACGCGCGCAGACTTAGGGAGTTGGGCGAAGGTATTCTCCGGGAGATGCAGCGCGGATAGTTGAAGCCCAGGTGAGTCCGGTGTACTTGCCCGGCCTTGAAAAAATGCTTTTGTTTTTCGTCTTAATGCTAGCGGTGCTCTCAACCTTTGCCTCAGGTGCGCCCACTCCATTGGCACTCTTAATTGCCCTACTCGGCACCTACTTTACCTACGTGAATAGGGAAGCCCTGGTAGAGGTCCTCTACGGGGAAAGAGCCCTGCTTTTACTGGGCTTGGAGAGGATCATTTTTAAGAAAAACTACGTAATGGTATTGTTTAAAAAAAGAAATCTATGTATATTGAGTTCATTCTTAAAAGTTATAGATATAGATTTTCCCGATAGTGATGCCAAACTCGGCGAAGAAGCTTCCAGAATCATGTCCGTGCTGCATATTCCGAGTACCACTTTCAACGTGATAGCTATCCCCCGCCGGGAAAATTACAGCTACTACCTGAAGGTGAACTCGGTCTGCAGGAGGGAGCATCTGCACGCAGCGGTAAACGGGTTCCTCCAGCTCGTATCCGAGGTTGAGCGACGGCTCGCCGCATGCGGGGTCTACACGTTACTAGCTAACCCCTCGGAAGCCCTTCCCGAGCTGGTTTCCCCAGAGGTGAACAGCTATGGGCCCGCGCCACCGTACGTTCTCCTCTCAACCCTTTTGTCGTCGGTCCTACTCTACCTCTTAGCTCCCGGGCTTGTCTTACTCGCCCTAATCCCTGTTCCGGTGATACTCGAAGAGCTTAAGCTCGTTAAAGGCGGGAAAGTGCCCCTACGTTTTGCGCCGCTGACCCCCTTAAGCTCCGTGACGAGCGATATCCCCGAGAGTTCCAGCCTCGGGTCGAGCCTAAGAGTCCTCCAGAAGCTCTTCGTGCAGTGCGACGAGCCGATTATAGCCTTGGTAGCCCCCCAGGATCTCGCTGAGCTTCAAGCTAAGGTCTCTAAGGCCTTAGAAGTGTTGGAGGCCGGTCGGGCTGGGGCTAGTAAGCTAAGCGACGAATTCAAAGCGGTTACGGTATTCGAGATTTATAGGGCGGTTGAAGAGGGGCAGATGCCGTTTAAGGTAGAGCTTTTCTCGAAGGGGCCTGTATGGAGGCTCGAGTCCCTCGGGCTTAGGCAAAGTTTTCATATTAATTCCCTGATCGGCAAGAGAGCTGTTCTGCAGCCAGCCAGGGCAGTTCTGGGGTTGCCGGGGGGACCGCACGCCCCCCTCCGAGTTAGTAGCCAAATTGCATGGCTGTCGCCTTACACATTCGTCAGGGCTGCTACCCGCAGGACGCCCAGGGCAATCTACCTTGGCCGTGGTACGCGTAAAGGCGAAAAAGTATACTTAGAGATCGACGCTCTGGAGAACGCTCACGGCCTAATCATAGGGCCCATGGGCTCGGGTAAGAGCACTACCGCGCGTGCTTTAGCGGTTCGGGCTATTGAGCAAGGGATAGTGCCGGTTATAGTCGACCCCTCGGGCGAGTACAGAGCCTTCGCAAACCGATACAGCTTCAATATCGTGGACTTGGCCGATAGACCAATCAACCCGCTTGAATGCAGGGTAGAGGATCTGGAGAAATCCCTAGGATACATTTCCCCGCTTAATGATTACGAGGTAGAGCTCTTGCGGAGGTGTCTGGATAGCGGAGTAGAGGACTTTGCAGGCCTAATTCGAAGCACTGGAAACTCTAGCTTATCATGGAAGTTGAGACGCGTAGAGCCCTACTACAGTGAACCCTTAACCAGCTTGCGGCGCTTGCTTGAGGCGAGGCGCCCCTTGGTGCTCTGCATGGGCAGCAGCGCCTCCGGCGGATACAGGTCCATGCCGCTGGAAGTCCAGCAGTTCACGTTCAGCATAGCGCTAGCCCAGATGCGTGACCACGCCCTAGGGCTTGGCCTTAGTGAACCGAGGTGGCTCCTAATAGTGGATGAAGCCCACCTCTTCATGAGGCCGCCTGAAGGTTACCTGGAACCGGAAGTGGTTACCACAGCGAGGATGCTGAGGAAGTTCGGGCTCGCTGTGGTGCTACTTACACACGATTGGGGGGATGTGCCGGAGAGCTTCAGGAGGACGGCAGGCTGGAAGCTTGCTTTAAGCCACAGCGACCCCGACTACATCTCTCTGACTCAGATCTACATGGCGCTAAGCCCAAGCGAGCTGGCGTGGCTCCGCCGAGGAATCCGCGGTCGTGCCGTGCTGCGTAGAGGGTTGGAGCCCCACAACATCTTAGTCGAGATAGAGCCGCTGCAAGCGTGAAAGTAGACGAGCCAGCCGCCAGGTTACCGATGTCGCCCCACCTCCGGCCCGCCTATTCATACACGGCTCCGCCGCGTCCCAGCGGGTGCGCAAGTGGGGCGGGTCAGTCTACCTATCGCTCCTCAGCGATCAGGCATGGGGAACGGACCTCATCCCATTAAATACCTCCTTTTAGCCGGCCTATAAATTATGTCTCTATCGCCGCTTGCTAGCCAGCAACGCAGCTAACCGTGTGGATCAACCACAGGTAGCTCCCTGGGACCAAGCTCCGTATACTTTGTTAATGCCTCAGCCAGCGCCACGATGTTCTCCAAGGGTGTCGGGGGATGGACTTCGGCATACAGCATGAGCCCGCCCCTTTCCGAACCAAGCGTGTCGATAACCTCCTTTACATACACTTCGATGTCGGCTGGGGTCCCTAGCGGTATTAGGCGTTGCCTATCGATATCGAGGTCGATGCACACCTTGCCCTTCAGCCGAGCGATGTTTTCAAGCCCATTCACTCGGTCCTGGATGTTGAGTACGCTCACGCCAGCTTCCAGCAGCTGATCGAAGACCTCGGCAACGTGTCCATCCGTGTGCAACCTGACCCTTGTACCTCTCGACCGAACTCTGGAGAATATTGGGTGGTATCCAGGAAATATGAACTCCCTGAACATGGAGGGGCTGATCGGCATGCGCGTTTGCGTACCCAAGTCGTCGCCAAAGCTTACGACATCCACCTCAGGGTACCTGAGGAGGCGGTCGACTAGCTCCAGGTTATACTCTGTCAACGCCTCTATCAGCTCGTATATTTGCGGCGGTTTGCGGACAAAGTCTTTCATCAGGTTAGTGAAACCTCTCAAGTAGTACAGACGCTGAAAGAAGAAGCCGTGCGGCATTCCCGCAACCACAAGTTCGCCGGCCTCCCTCGCCCGATCCATGCTTTCGTAAACCCGCTCCCACGGGATCAGCCCTCCCCCCTCCACGGGTAACCCCTCGTCCGGGTCTGGGAAACTGTAAGTATTCCAAGCGGACCAGTCCTCGAGGGGGTGTCCGACAACTTGGCCCTGGTACCCCTTTATACTGAAGAACCATACGCAACCAAAGGGGTCTGTAAAGCTCCTCTCCTCGTGCACTACTCCCCCCTTCTTCTCGTACTGTATAAAGCCTCTGCGAAAGCCGGGGAAGAGGTGTTTGTACCGCTCGGCCACCTCCTCTAGGCTTTCGCGATAGATGTTCCACACCGGCCAGGAGACACTGATAGTTGCCGGGATTCTCTCCGGGTATCTAAAGTCGATCGCGCGTAGGCAGTTCTCCCGTTTATTCACCTAGTAGCCCCCTATGCGCCAGAAACCGGTGGCTTATACTCGGTTAGATACTCAACATCCACGGGCCTGCCTATCTCAGCGGACTTTACGGCAGCCAGGGTTAGCTGCAGAGTCTTCGCCCCTTCGACGATGGGGATCCTTGTAGGTCGATCCTCGAGGATGGCGTTGATGAAGTCCATCTCTGCCATTAGCATTAGATCTCGCCCTTGTTCTCGAAATGTCTCAACTCGGGCTGGTTTGCTGGATGCGTAATAGACCGTCAACTCCTCAGGGCTATCCGATACTAGAGTTGCGTCTGAACCGACTATAGACCACTTGAACCACCACCGGTCGGGTACCGCTCCGATCGTTGAGGATACTAAGCCGATCGCACCCGACTTAAACCTGATAAGGACGCCGCTCGTGTCCTCTATGCTCATGCCATCAATGTTCCAGAAGAGCCTATCCATAAAGGCGAACACCGTACGCGCGTCGCCGCACAGCCACCTCAGGATATCGTAGAGGTGCGTAGCCTGCTCGACTATCTGTCCCCCACTTTTGGAGCGGTCGATCCACCAGTCTGTGCGTATAAAGCGGCACCAGTAAGAGCCTGTCGCCAGGCCTATTCTGCCGACCGCGCCGGAGTCTATGAGCGCCTTCACCCGCTCAGCGGCAGGGGAGAAGCGCATCTGGTACCCAACTTGGCTCTTCACACCGTGCTTTTCGACCGCGCGAACCATACTCCAGGACTTAGCCATGTCAAGCGCTATGGGCTTCTCGATGTAAACGTGAATCCCCTTCTCGGCGGCAACTTCAACTTCATCTTCATGGGCAAAGGGAGGTAGGCATATGAAGACGGCATCGAGCTGCTCCCGTTTAAGCATTTCGCGCCAACTCAGGTATGCTTCACCCCCGTACTTGGCAGCTAGCCCCTTGGCTCTCTCTGCTTGTATATCGCTAAAGGCCGTAAGCTCAACGTTATTGAGCGATGAGAGGCGCTCAGCGTGAGCCAGAGCAATGCCGCCGCAGCCGATGAAGCCTATCTTCAGCTTGCGCACGGGGCCTACGGTTCCAACCTCTCTAAAAGAGTTTACGCTACTGAAGCGTTTTATCGGCAGGGAATCAGCGCTAACGCGATTTTTTTAAAAAAAAAGACTACTCGCTTTTAAATTGCGGGCTCGTGCTCGATGTAATACACGGAGTAGGAAATGTTGACCGCCCTGCTAGCCTCGTCTAACAACACCCAATCCTCCGTTTTCAGCCTCCACCCAACCGACCCGACCAACTCGTCGACTTGCTCAGGCGTTTTTGCTCCTGGAATTGGCACTACGACGGGGCTGGAGCAAATCAGCCAGTTCAACGCCACTTGCGTCTGCGTTTTGTTGTATTTCTCGCCGATGCGCTTGAGCAGCTTTACAACCTCCCATACCTTGGTAAAGTTCGAGGGATGAAACACAGGGTCAGCCGCTCTAACGTCAGCGAATTTCGGAAGGTTGTCTGGCGTGTACTTGCCTGTTAAAGCGCCCTTAGCTATGGGGCTCCACGCCTGCACTGTTATCTGGCAACTTTCTGCGTATGGGATTACCTCCTCCTCAGCCCACCTCTCGATGAGGTTGTAGCGATGCTGAAAAACTTCAACATCCACCCTTGAGAGGCTGTTTCTGAAGCTCTCTACCAGCTCCACAGGGAAGTTGCTCAGTCCGAGGTGGCGCACAAGCCCCATGTTAACTAGCTTCTCGAGCGCCCTAGCGTACACATGGGTGGGGTAATTGTGCCAGACGGGAGGCCAGTGCACGAGCAGCGCGTCTATATAGCTGAGGCCCAGCAACTTAAGAGATTTCTCAACGGCTTTCATTACATCCAGGGGGTTAAGGAAATCCGCCGGTATCTTGGTTGTGACAAAGACTTCATCCCGCTTGACGCCGCTTTCCCTAAGCGACTTGCCGAGCGCGGCTTCGCTCAACCCGTTGCCGTAAACCATCGCTG
The DNA here is from genome assembly GCA_938036345.1 of uncultured Thermofilaceae archaeon. Lineage (GTDB taxonomy): Archaea > Thermoproteota > Thermoprotei > Thermofilales > Thermofilaceae > CALHPJ01. The sequence continues at coordinate 185,589 of CALHPJ010000001.1, forward strand.
TATCGAAGAAATTGATACCTAGCTCCACAGCTCTCTCCACTACAGCCTTCGCTTTTCTGTAATCGGTGACGCCCCACGCCTCGCTGAACTGCCAGGCGCCTAATCCAATCCTCGATATTTTCTCCCCGCTTTTCCCAAAGGTCGTGTACTCCACAGGGGGTACTTCGGGCACTCCTATTTAAAATTTCCGCTGTCATATAAATGTTAAATTAAACTTAGCATTTATGATATTTCCTTTAATAGTTATCGTAAAGCTACCTAATAGATCGGATTACGTCTACACGGATATTATACCCTGCTCGATATTAACCTTGGTGCTCCTAAGCCCGATCCTGGCGCATTCTCAGTAGCAATTGCTACCGCTCAAATATCTGCGTGCTGCCCGGGCCAGCGTACACTAAAGCGGGGGTGTCAGTCTACCACGAAAGCGAGGACCGAGAAATAACTTTGGGTCTCAGCGTATTGCGGAGTTCCATGCTATTTGGGAGGTCGCACTAGCGTAATCCTCAGCGTAACTGCTGCAGGCTGTTCGGCAACGCTTGGTATCTCAACCAGAAGAGCTTCCCCCGCCCTCCACTCAACTTTGCGCCAGACCGCTCTTTCTCCGCTAAGGAGCTCGACTGATAGTATCTTCCCACCGAGCTTCTGCGCCCTTATCGCGGGCTCTCGTAGCTCTACCTGCCCCCCAGAGGCTTTGAAGAGCACGGCGTAAACGACTTCGCGGTGAGGGTACAGCTCCCTACAAGTGTACCTCACGTCGCCGCGCTCAAATCTGAACTCCCGCTCACCGAAAAAACCTCCTTTCAGCTTAGTCGGCCCCTCGCCGTACGTCACCCACGGCCTGGAGGCGTAAATCGCCTCGCCGTTGACGCGGAGCCAGTCACCGAGCCCCTTCAGGAGCTTAACCTGCTCCTCGGGTATCGTGCCGTCCGATCTCGGTCCGATGTTGAGGAGGAGGTTGCCGCCCTTGCTTACAACATCGATGAAGTGACCGAGTATCGCATCGAGCGGTTTATACTCATGGTCCCTGATGTACCCCCATGATTTATAACATACAGAAGTGTCGGCCTGCCAGGACCCCTCGAGGATGCCAGGCGACGTCCCTCTTTCGATATCCGGAACAGCGGTGCCCTCTTTAAATGCCTCATGCTTGTAGTTGATCACGCCCTCTAGCCCCCAGCTCTCCATCCTATTGTAGTAGAAGGCTGCGAAAGCCAGCAGGTACGGCTCAAAGGCTGGGTTGGCGATCCACCAGTCGAAGTAAAAGACCTGGGGCCTGTATTTTTCAATCAGCTCAGCGGCCCTAAGCAGCCAGTCCGTTAGGAAGGAGTCATCGGGGTACTCGTTGCTAGGGCCCGGCGGATCCCGTGGGTTGAGCGAAGCTGGGCGCGCGGGACCGTACAGGTCCTCGTAGCGTGGGTCGTTTACGTCCGAGTCAATTCGGGTCCCCGGCTCGAAAAACCACCAGTGCTCTGCCCTGTGGTACGATACTCCGAAAACTAGGCCTCTATCCCTGATCGCCTCGGCGAGTTCCCTTACGAGATCCCTTTTCGGTCCTACGCGAGCAGCGCACCAGCGCGTGTAGCTACAGTCCCAGAGGGCGAAACCGTCATGGTGCTCAGCTACGAGCACCACGTACCTCGCGCCGGCGCGCTCGAAGATCTTCCCCCATTCGTCGGGATCCCAGTTCTCAGCGGTAAAGTCGGGGATGAAGTCCTTGTAACCAAACTCCGAGTGGGGTCCGAAAGTCTTCAGGTGGAACTCGTGCTCAGGGCTCCCTTTCACGTACATGTTGCGCGGGTACCATTCGTTGCCGAAGGCGGGGACCGAGTAAACACCCCAATGGATGAATATGCCGAGCTTGGCGTCAGCGTACCATTTCGGCACTCTGTAATTTCTCAGCGACTCCCAGCTCGGCTCAAACCGACCCCGAGAGGGGTAAGGGATGCAGTTAAGGATTTCCCGTGGCTCTTCCATTGAGAATAGTAAAAGCTTCGGTTATAAATCGATAGCGAGTTTAGTAAGGCCGCTCTCTCGTAGCTGCCTCCCCAGCCCGAAGGTGTTAATTAACATAGGGGGTCAAACTTAATTGCTTCTGCCTTGGTTTGTGTACCCATGAGGTCTACGAAGCGCAAAAAGGGGCTTAAGCTGGCGTTACTGACATTGGCGGTCATCATCGGTCTATCCGTTCTGGGGTGGAACGTTATAAAAACCAGGCAAGAAAAAGGGGTCGGCAGCGTGTTTTCCTTTTACCTTCCGTGGGATGACTCGAGCGAAACTGCGACGAGCTTCAGCCATTACCTCCATAAGCCGGCAGGCAGGTATGGGCACGTGTACGTCGGACCCGATGGGCACCTCTACGTAGGTGATCAAAGGATAAGGTTCCTAGGGGTAAACATCTGCGGCAGCGCGGCTTTCCCAACGAGGCCTGAAGCGGAACGCATCGCGGCCAGGTTAGCGAAGTTCGGAGTAAACATAGTCCGCTTCCACCACATGGATGCCGTGTGGGAAGGCTTCAACATATTCGAGAAACCGGGTACCCGGCGACTAAACCCGGCAGCTTTAGAGCGACTGGACTACTTTATCGCGAAGCTCAAGGAGAACGGGGTCTACGTGAACCTAAACCTTCTGGTATCTCGAGGGCTCACGGCTGCTGACGGGCTTCCTCCAGAGATCGAGCGTGTGGACTGGAAAGACCAGCAAGTGCTGGGTTTCTTCGTCGATGAGGTACGCGAGCTCCACAAAGAGTACGCGCGCCAGCTCTTACTCCACAGGAACCCCTTCACCAACATGACCTACGCGGAGGACCCCGCTGTAGCCTTCGTTGAAATAGTGAACGAGCAGGGCCTCATACACTCTTGGCTGGACGGAGTGATCGACAGGCTGCCCGAGGTTTTCAAAGTTAAGCTCAGAGAGAAGTGGAACGAATGGCTAAGGGCTAAGTACGGTTCCACAGAAGGGCTAATCGAAGCTTGGGGCGGCGATACCCGATTAGGTGATGAGGTGCTAGCCAACCCCCGCTTTGAGAAGGACCTGACAGGCTGGGTTGTCGAGCGCCACGATGTGGCTCAGGCCACGTACGGGGTGGTGGAGGATCAAGGGCTAAGGGCTCTTCGGATACAAGTCACGAGAAGAGGGAGGGCCGGCTGGCACGTCCAGTTCAACTACCCCCGCATCCGGGTCCGCGAAGGCGAAACGTACTTAGTGACGTTCAAGGCCAGAGCCGACGAGAGCGCGCGTGTAACCGTTTGCTTGCTGCAGGCCCACGAGCCGTGGCGGGCGTTGTCGCAGGTCATAAGCGTGGAGCTAACACCCGAGTGGAAGACGTATGAAGTTGTACTCGGTGTTTCGGAGTCGGATGACAACGCGCGGCTCGACATTTCGAACTTAGGTTCGCTCGAGACCACCTACTACTTCGCGAATTTTTCAATGAGGTTGTACAGCGGAGCTGGGCTTAAGGAGGGCGAAAGCCTCGAAGCAGGCACCGTAGAGGTGTTCACGCTTGGCACCTTCTTTGGGCGATCGCCTCAGGCCAAGAGGGACTGGGCTGAGTTCCTCTGGGAGCTGGAGCGGGGCTACTTCTTGGACATGTACGGGTACCTGAAAGGCGAGCTGGGGGTGAGGGCCCTCATCATTGGCACGATCGCTGGCTGCAGCACCCCGGTGATTATGTCGGAGCTGGACGTCGTGGATACGCACGCCTACTGGCAGCATCCAGCATTCCCCGGCACTCCGTGGGACCCAAACAACTGGTACGTCGTAAATGAGCCGATGGTGAACCATCCGCTCGACGGAACGGTAATTTGGCTTGCATCCAGGAGGGTCTTGGGCAAACCCTTCACCGTCACGGAGTACAACCACCCGTCTCCGAACATGTACGGTGCAGAAGCCTACGTGATACTAGCTGCCTATGCGGCGCTTCAGGACTGGGATGGGATATTCGCGTTCGACTACGGCGGCCCACCCCGGGATGCGCGTAGGATCAGGAGCTACTTCGACATCGACCAGCATCCCGCGAAAATGGCCTCGCTTCTACTTGCGCATGCGATATTTGTAAGAGGCGACGTGCGCCCGGCAGAGAGGCTAGTGACCCTACCAATAAACCGTGAGGTGGAGCTCGACTTGCTGGTCCGCGGGAAGCTTAGTCCCTGGAATATGCCGGGAGCCCACCACTTGGGCTGGAACCCGGCTACTCCGCTGGTCCACCGGTTCGCCCTCCAGGTTAGCGGGGGGGAACCGGTGGAGGCGGCCGTAGCAGCGGGCGGGTCTGTGCATAGATCCGATAACGGCATGGTTACGTGGGACTGTAGCGAGAAGGGCAGGTGCGTTATAGTAGTGGATTCGCCAAGGACCGTAGCTATCGTCGGTTACGGGGCTAATAGGACCTTCGACTTCGAAAGCGTAGTCGTGGAGCCTGGTTACACGCTGCTGGAGGGTTTCGGCGTAGTCGGTCTCGTATCTCTGGACGAGAAACCTCTTAGCAGGTCGGGGAAGATGCTGCTGATCGCCACCGGCTTCGTAGCTAATGCCGGGATGGAGGTAAGAGAGTATGGGACCAGCAGGGTGGTCGCGAGGGTCATCAGAAGCCCCGACGGTTACAGGGCAGATGTAACGCCGTTCAAGGGAATGATCACCTGCTCCAACACGTGGGGATCGGCTCCAACGGTAGTAGAGGGCGTTCGCTCGAGGATTCGCGTGAAAGCTTCCGGCAGCGTTGAGGTGTGGGCGCTAGACGAAACTGGAAACAGGAAAACCAGAGTCCCTGTGAATGTTGAGGGAGGCTGGGCGCTTTTCGAGATAGGGCCAGAGTATGGGACCATATGGTACGAAATCTCGCGCGGATGATCTACGGTAGTTTCCAGAACAGCCAGCTGGACTCCCACTCCGCGTCAACCTACCTTACACCATCCACGGCTCATTACCCAGGTACTTTCTCAAAGAGTCCCGTATCTCCCTGTATGTCACAAGCTCCCATCCGCTCTCGATCAGCTCCTTGATCTCCGGGTCGTTTAGGATCGCAAGATCGCCTTCCCTGATATCGATATCGGGCAAGTCCCTGGTTTCCTCAGTCTTGAAGCACGCGTGGTGGATTACATGGTACACACCCGGCTCCGCCTCCAGCAGGAAATCCCTGAAGGCGCGCTTCCTGTCCTCCCGCCTCCACTGTACGTACGGAATCCCGGCGAGCTTGAGCCTGGGAAGCCTGACTCTCTCGAGGAGAGCCTCCAGCCGCCCTCTGAACTCGGATCGCAGGGGGTACTGGGTAGTGTCCGGGATGAGTGCCGGAACCCTGTAGTGGCACGCGAGCCTTACGTATATCTCCGCTAAGTCGGGGCGCATGACGCTACCCATATGCGTGTCTATGTGCGTAATGTCGATCCCTAGCTTTAGCGCGTGCTCAATTTGAGCCCTGAACTCCTCCTCAGCTTCAACTGCCTCAGCGTTCGCCCAAGCTTCCTCGGTGGTTCTCCACAAGTAGCCCTGAGGGTCTCTCAAGCTCCGACCGCACGTCAGCGGCCTGATCCTGCAGTGCGCCCACTCGCTGTTCAAAGTGAGGTGAACCCCCAGATCCGCACCGGGCTTCGGGTTCACTACCAGGTCCGGAACCCACATCGAGGGGGAAAGGAGGGAGCCGGTGAGGAAAGGCAGCTCTCTAAACGCGTCGTTCTGAGCTTTAAACATGCCCAGGTCGTCGTGGTGTATAATCGCAACCCGTTTACCCCTCAATCCCATGTACTCCCAGAACCCGTCCACGAGCAGACCTCGCCTAGCGGTTAAAAACGGTTTTCCCTTGGATTACACATTTAAGCGTCGGCTGGAGGGTAGCGCGTGAGCTTCTTTCGCAAGTTTCCCCACACTTGAGAAGCCTCAGCAGAAAGCTCGACAAAAGGTATAGAGTCACCTTACTGGCGACCGGGGCTTACAGCTGGGTTTCAAGCCTCCCAGCCACTTACGCTCAACTTTACGCGGCCATGTTGGACGCCGACCCGATTGAGCTGGGTTTCCTATACAGTATGGGTACCGTTGCAGCACGTTTACCGCCACCCCCGCCAGTTGGTTCATGGCTAGGTACGGGACGAGGAAAGTGCTCATTTCGAGCTTCCTCGCCTTCGCGGCAAGGAGCTGGCTTTTTCCAACCCCGGCTTCGCTACTGTCAGCTCCAGCCCCCTCGCCCATCTACCTGCTTTCAAACATCGTAATAGTCAAGGTTACGCGAGGGGGATCTAGGACGGCCGTAATGGATTTTTCCCGCACCGTATGGAACGCGCCCGCCCCCCGTAGCTACCGTGTTAGTACGTAACCTTTAGGGGGTTAACTCTCGAGGCCATACGCCCCTTATTCCTGGTGCAGCTCGCTGCGCGGAAGCCGCGCTCGTCCTAGCCGTAGTTCTCGGGGATTCAGGGCGCTTAACGCTAGCGCTCCCAATCCCGATTTAATCGAAGTTTTGAATAGTGTGAGGAGGCTGCTTGCGAGGAGGGGCTTATCCGCGTGGATGCTGGCGCGTCGGTCCAGCGTTCTTGCCGCTGTGGCTCATGAAGGCCGGAGGGGCGATTCCTATGTCATAGGTGCCATGAACACAGCCGGCGTAGCAGCCGTTCTTCTCCTCTCAACACCCGTTGGCGTCGTGGCTGATAGGCTCGGGTGGCGCAAGGTTTTCCTCGCTACGCGCACCTCCCTCTACCTGGGAACAACTCTCATGCTGCTCATCCCAGCCCCTCGGCGCCAGTGGTAGCTTGGGCACTCTGGACTTTCGGCTTCATGTACGGAGTAGGGAGTCTGAGCTTCAACCATTTGTAACAGCGTTCTGGGAATCCCTCAACCGGAACGCAGAAATTTGTGGTTTCAGCTTCAAACGTGCTTGGGGGTTGGTAGGCGCGGTTACCTCCCTAGCGGGTGGAATTGCGTGGCACGCCGGCTACACGATCTCACGCTGCTCCTTCCCATCGATGCGGATCTAGCATCCCCCTCTTCGCGGCTGGGCGAAAAAAGTACTCAAACCAGCAGTGGTCGCTCCCAAGCTAAAGTCTCAGCCGTTCTTACACTCGCCGTAGTTTGCGTTGCGCAGAAAGGTTCAATCGCACAGGGGGGTGGAGTGTGCCCCCTAAGCAATGTTCTTAACTTAAGCTTTCTACCGCTGCGGTGATGCTTAGGCATAGATTAGCAAAAGCTATCTCGCTGTTGACCGCGCCGCAAGTGTACGGGGGTTTCGTGGCGTGCTTAATCTGGCTTGAGCTAGGTGTAGGTGGCGCCGAGGCTTTATTGATGCTCTTATTCACTCAAACGGTTATACCTCTGCTACCCATATTAGTCGATACGCGGAAGGGAGCGGTAGACGTGTTCGTTAGCGAGCGCGAGAAGCGGTCAAAGTACTACCTGATCAGCATGCTATCGTACACGGTGGGCTTCGCGTACGCTTTGCTACGCAGTTACCGGGTTTACGCGGTCATATCCCTATGCTATCTCGTCAGTACTGCGGCACTGGCAGCCGTGACGGTATTCGCCCGATGGAAGATCAGCGTCCACACGGCGGGGATCTCCGGACCCACAACGGCTTTGACGCTGATCTCCGGTTCAAGCTACGCGCCCCTCTACCTGCTACTAGTACCCGTGGCCTGGGCCCGCCTCGAGATGAAGGCCCACACCGTAGCGCAGCTTGCAGCGGGCGCCGCGCTAGCGTTTGCAACCACGATTCTGGCTTTCAATACATCTCGCATCCTGCCGATATAGCCGGGGGGCTGCGTGGAACACATCATAGGACCTTTACTGAATTTCCTGGAGGAAAGCACGCTGCTAGTCAGAGTTTTCGCCATCGGCTTAATCCCGGCCGCAATGACGGCCATGGGCTCAATCCCGATTCTACTCGGTGCAAGTCTAAGCGAGAAAGCAAGGGACACCGGAATGGGGTTTGCCGCCGGCGTCATGGTTGTGGCTTCCTTCACCAGCCTCCTGCTCCCAGCTGTGGAGATGGGAGGTCCTTTACTAAGCGCGGCTGGCTTCCTAGTCGGAGCTGGGTTGATTAAGGTTTTGGACTCGCTTCTACCGCACATGCACTGGGTTAAGGGGTTCGAGGGGTCAAGCCGCCCGCTTGAGAGAGAGCTGCTGATCGCTCTAGCGATGGTGGTTCACAACATACCGGAGGGTATGGCGGTGGGGGTCGCGGCTACGAAGAGCTCAGCAGAGGGTCTAGTGCTGGCTCTGGCAATAGGGCTGCAGGATGTGCCAGAGGGCTTAGCCGTAGCTCTTCCACTGGTTGCAAGCAAAGGGAAGTGGATAGCGTTCTCCATAGGGGTTGCGAGCGGAGTTGCAGAGGCCATTTCAGCGCTCCTACCACCTCTGGTGGTAGAGCACGTTGAGCTGGCTCTACCATTCATGATGGCCCTGGCTGCCGGGGCGATGATCTACGTCGTAATCCACGAAGTGGTGCCGGAGATCTACGGCCATGAGCACGACGAACCGTCCACAGCTGGCTTCTTCCTCGGCTTTTTAGCGATGCTGCTGCTAGATACCGCCTTAGGGTAGGTTCAGGGAAGACTAGTACTGCCTCATCCACCTGGTTAGGAGTCCCTAAAGTGCAGCATCCCTAGCTTCGCTTTCCAAAAACCTCGCAAGCAGCTTGGCGGCCGACTCCGCGTCCCTAATGCAGCCTACTTCAGAGGGGGTGTGCATGTAGCGCAGGGGCAAGCTCACCAGCCCTACTCGGATTCCCTCGCCTACAAGCCTTACAGCATCTATATCCGTGCCGGTTCTACCTCCCTCAGCCTCGAGCTGGTAAGAAATTCCAACAGCCTCGGCCGCGCGGATTAGCGCCTCTGTAACCTCCCCGTCCAGCGCGGCACCGCGCGATATCACCGGCCCACCGCCGAGCTTAACCGGCGCCTCCCTTTCACCCAAAACCGGAGTATCGCCCGCATGTGTCACGTCGACAGCTATGGCGATATCGGGGCCCACCTTGTAGGCGGCGGTTCTCGCCCCCTCCAGCCCAACCTCCTCCCTAGCGGAGAAGACAAGGTACAGGTCTGCTCTCGGCTTGCGAGACCGCAGCTCCTCCGCGATGAGGAGGAGGGTTAAGCAGCCGAGCCTATCGTCGAGAGCTTTCGCAGCAACCACCCCTTCCCCAAGCACGGAGAAGGAGGGCTTGAAGCAGACAGGGTCTCCCGGTTTCACGATCCTCTTTACCTTCTCAGAGTTTAAACCCGTGTCGAGGAAGAGCTCCTCGAGCTCCGGGGCCTTCCTCCTCTCTTCGTCTTTCATGCGGTGGATAGGCTTCTCCCCGACAACCCCCTCCAGGAAACCGCTAACCGTCTTCACGAGCATCCTGGAGCTCGGTAAAACCCTGGGGTTAACCCCTCCGACAGGCGTCAGGTAGATGAACCCCTTATCATCGATGTACCGCACGACCGCGCCGATCTCGTCCATATGCGCTACAACCATGACTTTAGGGCCGCTCGCGGGGAGCCTGGCTATGAGGGATCCAAGCTTATCCACGGTTATCTCGTACCCCAGCTTTCCCAGATACCGAGCGATACAGTCCCTAACCTCCCCCTCGAAACCGGCTACACCGAAGCAGTTGATCAACTCCTGCAAAAGCGTGGCCGAAGTCCCCTCCTGCATCGCACTCCCTCAGCGAACGGAGTATAAAGCTGTGATGAATAGACTACGCCTCAGCAGCTTCCCGGCGCGTTTTAAATGCCGCACGGAATCTACGCGCTACGGAGCGGGGAAGCCTCCACCTGAACCCCGCTTACTCTGATTGTTTTACCGAGTTTGGATGCTACCAGCGACGCCGCTATCAACGTCTTAAGCGGGCCAGCCGTGGCCTCGTAGGCGGTCCTGGTGAATACTTTGACTTTGAGGGAAGCGATCGTGAGCTCCTCCCCGGCCTCTACGCGCCTCTCCCCCTCCCCACCTCCCCTAATCGTAGCTGCGCCGAACCCTCCGGCAAGCTCGTAAACGCCTGAGCCAGCCGGGATCGTCATGCTGGTGGCTCCTCCCCCGATGAGGCTAACGACATCGTTGAAATCCTTGGGTAGGACAGCAAAGAAATATACCTTCGGAAGCTCGGCGGACCTAGCCCTCAGCAGCATGAGCAGGTCCAGGGCTTCCTTTAGGAGCTCGGCGGGCTCCACACGCTCCCCGCTAAACAGCTTCTCGATAGTCGGGTAGGAGGCACCGAACTTCTCCCTCAGTAAGCCGAGCAGATGGCTGAAATCCCTGGGGAAGAATATCGTGGAGACCTTATCCGTAAATTCGCCGTCTCCGACGATAACGTAAATGGGCACATGGTTCGGTGCCTCGCCCTTTCTTAAGAACTTCTACTGCCTAGAAAGGTTGCGCGTGTAGAGGAGCGCGGCCACCGCTAGCAGGATGATGGCCCAGAGAGTCACCTCAGGGAGCGCCATGGGGTCTAAGGATTGGTAGTATCCAAACCCCCACCTGTAGACCTCCGCGGCACGCGAAATGGGCGCGTGCGTCACCACTGCCGCCAGAGGACCCGGGAAGCGCAGCGAGATGAGCTCCTTGGGGTAGAAGACGTTGGAGAAGAAGAACAGCGTGTAGTAGATCAGGGCCCTGAAGGTCGATTGCAGGTTGAAGTCCCTCGTGCTCGACACGACGGCGATCGCTAGGGCCGACATTGAAAGGGAGAAGAGAAGGGATGTGTAGGCGATGGCCAGAGCCTGCACGGGGCCCGGAACTCCTACCACGAGCAAGTTCAGCACTATGAACGCCAGCTGGTAGACTAGACCCCGGAGGGCGCCGCCGATGAACCTCCCAGCCGCGAGAGCAGCGCGGGGGGCTGGGAGGGAGAGCAGGTAGTGGTGCACTTCTCTTCTCATTTCACCTCCAACCTCCCTCCCGATGGAGAACGCTGAAGCGAATGTGGCGATCGCCAGGACGCCTGTCGACATGAACTTGACGTAGTCGGGGATGTAGTCCCTGTTAACCATGTTGTTGAGTACGAGCGCGAAGATCACTACGTCAGCTAGGTTCATCGCGAGCTGCGCCGCCAGCCAGTGCTTGAACTTCCAGAATCTCCTCAAATCCCTGTAGGCTACGAGGAAGCACGCCTTAATGAAGTCCTTCACCTCCACCCACCCCCCTCCAACTTCCTCTCAACCACGTAGACTGCCGCGGAGACGAGGCCGGCCACAAAGCCCAGGAGGTACGATGCCATTATAGCCGGGTCGGAGACCGCAAGCACCCGGTACTCCTCGAAGAAGAAAAACGTCCTGAGCAGATCGACGAAATGCGACACGGGATTGGATACGGCCGCGTAGTAGTACGGTGCTACTTTGCTGAGGACTACCGCCGGGTAGAATATCGTGCTCAACCTGACTATCATGGCGTCGAGCACCCCGAAGAGAACGTCTGTTGCGTCGCCCGACTTGACGCTGAGGACTATAGAAAGGACTAGCCCGACTACGCCGATGGAGAACGCTAGGGCGGCCGCTAGGGAGGCGGCTACAGCCCATGGGGTGGCACCGCCAATCAGCGCCAGAACTATGCCGAACATCGGTAGAGTGAAGATGAAGCCGGCCAGCCCACCGCCGATCGCCCTGCCCAGTGTCAAGATCCTCCTCTTGACCGGTAGGGACAGGTGGTACTCGATGATCCCTTCCTCGAATTCCTCCGCCACCTCGTACGCGTTGGACGTGCTTATCGAGAAGAGGATCGATGCGTAGACGCCCAGTAGGTAGAAATGGTAGTAATCCAGGCCCTGGGACACATAGCCCCTGAACCGCACCATGGCGGAGAGAGCTAGCGCGAAAAGGGTGACCTGGAGCGCGAACCAAACCACTCTCATAGCGACGAACATCGTCCTCCTCCTCATTCTCAGGAGGTCCCAGTAGGCAAAAAGCGCCAGTGTCCTGAGGTCGCTTAGCGCGCCCATGGAGTCGCACCCCGGTTAAGCGCAACATCCTGATTCTCTTCCCTTAAACGCGCACCTGTAAAGTAGAAGAATACATCGTCGAGCGTGGGCTCCTGTACCATGATACGCTTAACCTTAACACCCGCGCTGGTTAGCAAGCTAACAATTTCCGCCGCTTTCTCCTCCCCCCTGTTTAAGTATGCGATCAGCCTGTTGTCCTCGAGGACGTACCTACCGACGCTCGGGAGCCGGGACACCGCACGCTCAACCTCCTCCCTTGACCCTTCGTAGCCTATCTCCACCACATCCCCTCCGGGTATGCGGTCTTTCAGCTCCCTCACCGTACCCAGAGCGCCAAGCCTGCCCCTGTACATTATGGCCAACCGCTCGCAGATCCTCTCCGCCTCAAACATGTCGTTCGTGGCCACTATGACCGTGGAACCCTCCTGCCTCAGCTCCCTGATGACGTCCCACAGGGCGTGCTTCGTGATAACGTCCACCTGGGCTGTGGGTTCATCGAAAATCGCTAAGCGCGGCCGCTGAATCAGCACCTTCGCTATCTCTAGCTTCTTCCTAGTTCCCCCACTCAGCTGGTAGAACTGCTTCCCCCGGTGTTCCCATAGGTTCAGCCTCTCCATCGCATCCCTCACGGCACTTTTCGCCTCGGCGGAGGAATAGCCGACTACGCGCGCGTGCCACAGGAGGAGCTCGTACAGGGTATCGACCCACATGGCTTTCGGTTCCTGGAAAGCGATTCCAACGTACTTTCTCACCTCGTCGCCCTCCCTAGTCACGGAGCGCCCGAAGACGTAGATATCGCCGGAGGTGGGCTTGTAGACCGTCGCTATTGTCAGCAGTGTGGTGCTTTTCCCGGACCCGTTCGGGCCCAGGAGCCCGAAGATTTCCCCCTCGTAGATCTCTAAGTTTAAACCGTCGACGGCAACCGTGTCGCCGAACTTCTTAACGAAGTCGACTATCTTCACAGCCGCGCTCACAGCGAGCACCGCGTGGCCTCACCTTCCTGGAATTTAACCGTAACGGTAAAGAGCAGTTTAGCGATTCAAAGGAGTTCCTCAGAGCCGCTGCCAGAGCACATATATATCCGGCCTCCGGCGGAGTGCATCCATGGAGGGGGAGCTAAGCCAAGTTATAGATGGGTTGAGGGAGCTTAGATCGGCTATTGAGACAACGAGAAACACCATGAACTCTCTCCCGGTGTTCGCTAGGGGGTTTGCGGTGCAGGATTTCGAGCAGAGCACAGGTATGGGCTTCAATAGTTGGTTAAACTCCCTAGACAGCGCTGTATCCAGGCTTGCAGCTTTAGAAAGCTTAAGGGGGGAGGAGAGGAGGAGCTTGGCAGAGGATTTGAGAAAGCTTACGCAGTACATAGAGAGGTACGCCCGCTACCTCGAAAGCTTGCCGGATAAGGCGAGGATGGCTGCGGCTTTCCTCGGGGAAGAGGCGGTTAGAGGCGCGCTGGAGGCCGCCAAGTACGCCGCCCGGGTTAGGGAGCTGAAGAGCTCGATCGAGGAATTGCTGCCGAGAATCTCCGGTTAAGTTGCGCTACCCTTTTTCTAATCTGCAGATCCTCCCGGCAATAGATGTAAAAGGAGGTGAGTTTAGGGATTCCCAGTGAACTCTTCAGGGGGCGCGGGCGAGCGCGAAGTGCTGGAGAGGCTGGAGAGCCGGCTTAAGAAGATAGAGGATCGGCTGCTGGAGCTGGAGAAACTCCTGCTGAGCGGTGACAGGAAAAGCGCTCCCAGCGATGCTTTAGCTGCCGAGGCGCTAGCGATTGCCCTGCGATTGCTAAAGCTGAGCGGGTCGACAGCTGACTTAGCGAGCGCCGCTAGGCGCCTCGCGAACGCTCATTTACTAGCTGGCAGAGTTCGGGACGACATCTCGAGAGCCATTATTGAGGTTGTGGCGCAGAAAGGGCCGATTAACTTGTCAGCGCTAACCGTGGAGCTGAAGAGGTACAGGGGTCGTGCGTCTAGGAGGATCGTGGCAGCTAAGGTGAACAAGCTGGCTGAAGAGGGGCTGCTGAAAGTCGAGAAGAGGGGTAGGGATAAAGTGGTCGATTTGCCGCCGAAAACCTGACGCGATTTGACCACTACCGGCACCAAAAGCTTATCGCAGTGGGCAACGCTACTGTACTTGACTAGGCATGACGGAGAAAGAGAAGGTGGAGACCGGTGGGGATGTGGAAGAGCTACGAGCTGTGCTGAGCGCCGTGAGCGAGTTCCTCAAAGATTTAACCCCAATGCTGAAGAACCTGCTAGAAACTTTCTTCGGCAGTTTGAAAGGTGAAGAGCTGGGTAGGGAAGCTGGTCTATTTTATAAAAACTTGGTGGAGGCAGGTATAGATAAGGATAAGGCTGTTCACTTAACTGAGCAGTTTTTGAGAACGAAAATGGATCAGTTAAGCGCTGTCGCTAACTTGTTGAAAGCGCTCCCACAAGCTCCGCTGGTGAAGAAAGAAGTAGAAGTTACAGCCGAGAAGAAGGAAGAGAAAGAGGAGTAAACTCAGCCGAGACAATGGTATGGAGAAGCGCGAGGGAATCAACACGTTCATTTTTTAACATACTGGTGGTTTCAGCTTACATTTTCGCGATCTGCGTACGCCTCGTCTTTTTCGCTGCGACGCTCTTTTTATGGCTGAGGCTTAGGCCGCCAATAGAGGGGGTTAGATTCAAGCTAGCCTGCCGCAAGTACGTCAAAGGGCGCAACCTTGAGAGGCTCTGCTCTGTCTACAAACAGGAGTTAGAAAAATTCACTAAAGCTTTAAGTTTATTGAATATAATCAAAAATTTTAAATGTTTATCAAATAGTTTTTAGCGATAATTAACTTTTATTTCAAAATGGCTTTTTTCAAGCGGAGAGCTTTCAAGTACCCAATACCCAAGCCCACGCCTAGAAGCTGGTCCCTCCATCCCTCGTACTCAACCGAGTAGAACCCGCTGAAACCTCTGCTGCTGAGTATGCTGTAGATTTTCTCGAAGTCTATGCTTCCCTCACCTGGGGAGCACATGCGGCCCTTTTCATCCCTGTCCTTCGCGTGGACGTGGGCAACCCACTCGGCCAGCCTCTCGGCAGCCGCTACCGGGTCGTCACCTTCCAATGTGAAGTTGCCAGTATCGAACACCAGGCGTAGCCTGTTGTCGGCTCTGAAGAGCCTCTCCATTACGTCGGCTCTGCTGAAGTACTTGCCATGGTTCTCGACCGCAACAACTACACCTTCCTCCGCGGCGAAGTCGGCGACTTCGGCGAGCGACTCGCTGACCCATTGCTCAGCATCAGCTGGGTTGACACCCGGTTTCAGATCACCGGGGTGCACTCTAAGCATCGTTGCTCCCATTTCCTTGGCTTCGAGAACTGACTTCTTCACCCTCTCTATTTCCGCCTTCCTATCCCCAACTTTGGGCTTCGAGAAATCACTCGCGGTGATGTAGATAGCCAGCTCAAGCCCCGTCTCGCTTAGCTTCCTCCTCGCCTCCCGTCTCTCCTCTTGGCTCCTCCAGTAGTAGCCCAGGTCAACCCCCTCAGCCCCCATCTTAGCCACGACTTCTATGAATTTGGGGACGTCGAGCAACCCCTGCGCGAAGTAATCCCTTAAGCTGTAGACGGTAATCGAGATCTTCACGCTCCCACCTCCCTCCTGGCTTGCTCAATGATTTTCCTAAGCTTCTCCATGCAGATGCTGGAGGCGTACTCCCCCATAGCCGAGTACAGCTCGCCGCCCGGACGCTCCACAAGCTCGGGGGGCAGCTGCTGCGGGCGCCAGTGGGTCTCCAGCGATAAGTAGCCTCCGTAGCCGTCCCGCAGGAAGGCTTTAACCTGCTCCAGCCAGTTCACCTCCCCCTCCCCCACAGGCACGAACTCGTGACCCTGCTTTAGCCGCACCCCGTCTTTTACGTGCACGTGCTCGAACAAGCCCCTAACAGCCTCGTAGCCGTCTGGGAACGGCCTCTCCCCCTCCGGGTCCCAGATATCGTTGCCAGGATCCCACACCCCCCGGACGGCGCTGGGTTTAGAGACCGCGTCCAGGAACTGGCGCAGCCTCCTGCCGTTGTTCACATGGGTGGAGGGCTCGTTTTCGACTAGCAGCAGGACGCCCTCGCTGGCTGCCATGTCGACTGCCGCTGAGAACTTCTCCAGGATAAGGCCCAGGTTCTCCTCCAGCGGTTTACGCCTCCAGAACGTGAACACTCTGATCAGCCGACAGTCCAGCCTTTTCGCTAGGTCGATGCACCTCCCCAACATGTCCAGGTGCTCTCTAAACTCCGCTTCGGAGACCACGTTGCTCTTAAACACCGGGGAAGCGACGCAGCTTACGCTGAGACCTGCCGTCTCCAGCTCCCGCCTGATCTCGCCAGCTCTGTCGAGGAGATCGTAGGGCGGCCTGTTCCACAAAGTTCTGATCTCGATGCCGTCCAGCTTGTACTTCAGCGCAAACCCTACCACGCGCCTCAAATCCTGGGATACCTCATCCGTGATTACCGAAAGCTTCATCGCTAACATGTGAATAGGAGACATTAAAGCGCTTAACGGTCGCGCGTATCCGGGAAGAGGGCGGGTAGCAGCGAACAGGTGGCTGGGTTCCAGTGCTGCAATGCGGACACGCCTCTCTACAGCCGTTCAGGCTTTGCGGGGTGGTCGTTCCTTTAAACGTCCGGGACTAAGTTATCCAGTCGGTCGCCTGGCTAGGCGCGTAGGAGTAAGGTTAAAAGCGTGCAGGGTTAAGCTGCCTGGGCTATGACGAGCCTATCGCCCACGACCGGTGAGCGCAGTATGAGCCCCGCACCGAGCCCGCGACCCTTTACTCCAGCTACTCGGCTTCAGCGCCGTATAGCTTTTGTAGGTTCTCCACAAGTAGCATGTTTGCCGTGCTCTCGCTGATCAAGCCCTTGGCTATGAGCTCGGAGAACAGTCGGCCGATGCTCCAGGGAGCGACAACAGCCCCGGGCCGCTTGGGGTCATCGAGGAAATCGCTCTCGATAACCGCGCTGCGGCAGGTGGCTGCTGCAGCAACTTCGCTCTTCTTTGCCGGTACTGACGGCACGAGCCCGAGCTCCTCCGCCCGCGCGGCGTAAGCCCCCTCGGCGTGGTGCAGCACGGCTTTACTTAAACCCTTGAGCCTGTTAGCCACATCCTCCACAGTGCGCAGTCCAGCTCTCTCGACGTGGAGATGGATGACGCAGTCCAGTTCTCCAGCGATCTCCGCCACTCTCTCTATTACCCGGTTGCAAGCCTCGACTACCTCCTGCGGGGCCTGCCAGTGGGGTCTACCCACCTCCCCGAGCCCGTGCGCCTTCCCCGCCTCCACATACTTGGCGGCCAGCCTGTAGGCCTCGGTCAAAAGCTCAATCGCCTTCGCGGGTTTAACACCGCTCTCGACAAGCCTGGCGAGTTCAGCCGGGTGCGGGCCTAGTATTACCGCGACAACGAGTCCCTCGCCCCTTAAAGCGCGCGCGGTATCCACGGTGAGCTCGTAAACCCTGCGGTAGTCATCGGGGCTGCTCACCCGAACCCCGTAGCTCCAGGATAGGAGGTTCACAAGCCCGACAAACCAGCCTCCCGACTCCTTGAACCTTCTCGCGAAGGCTTTAACCCCCATGCCGCCGAGCGGGTTCAGGTGGCAGTGATTATCTCCTACTTTCAATGGCATGGAGAGCCCCCATCGCCGCCACTCGGGAGATCACGGGCCTGTAGCCCTCGAGCACGCTGCTCAGCGCCCTGATCACAGCCTCCTCGCGGCCCTCCTCGACGAGAGCGAAAACCGACGGCCCGGCTCCGGAGATATTGAAAGCGATCGCACCAGCTTGAATCGCGATAGCTTTGGCCTCCATGTACCTCGGCAGCAGCTTAGACCTGGCCTCCTCGACTGGCCCGCCCATGCTGGCGAAGCACATGAAGCGCTTGACGCCCCTAGTTAACCCAACGGTCAGCATAGCGGCTGCGAATGCCCACCGGCTAGCCTCGTGCAGGCCCACTTTCTCCGGCAGGATCGCTCTCATAGCCTGGGTTTTCGCTGCGGTTGGAGCCTGCTTGACGAGCAGGGCGACTCTCAGCCACTCCGGCGGCTCGAGTACCAGGTAGGTGCGGGGGTCTCCAGGGTCAATCAGCACAATTCCACCTAGCAGCGACGCGGCCACATTGTCGTAGTGGGGTGCGCCGGCCGCCAGGGCTTCGCCCGCACCCGCCGCTTCGATTAAGTCGCCCACCCCACCTCCGATGCCCAGCAGCTCGTTGATCGCGGCGACCGTTGCAGCAGCGGTGGCACCTGACGACCCTAGGCCGGCGCCCACGGGTACGCCTTTTCTCACGGTTATCCTGACGCCTCTGCTCCTGCCGTACACTTTCTTAAGGAAGTGTACGGCGGCGGCGTAGGCGACGTTCATCCTGCCCCCTGGAACATCTCCCAAGGCTTTGACCTCGATCTCACCCGAAGTCTCCTCTACGACGACCTCGTCCCCAAAGGCTTCGACCGCCATCGCCGCTGCATCAAACAGGCACCCTATGTTGGCCACGCTGGCCGGCGCTATTGCTTTAACACCCATCGGAGTATAAGGCGCTACGCCGCGAGCTTTTAACCCTTATGCATGCTCCAGACGCGCCGCACTCGGACTTGCCGCTGTGACCGCTCTCAGGCCGCGCGCTAACTTTAAAGCACCGGCTTCGATGGCAGGTTGTGAAGTTTTCAACTAGGCTGCTCCACGGCCACGGGTTCTTTGAGGAGGAGACAGGAACGCCTATACCCCCAATCTACCAGGTCGCGATGTTCGAGCAGCCGGACAGGAGGACTGGGGAGACAAGGCTAACCGACAGAGGTACGGAGCTCAAGTACTCCAGGGAGGAGAACCCGACGGTGAGGGCTCTCGAACGGGCTTTAGCGGCTATCGAGGATTCGGAGGACGCGCTGGCTTTCTCGAGCGGGATGAGCGCCATATCGACACTGTACATGGCGCTCCTCAAGTCCGGCGCGAGAATCGTGGTGCCCATTGAAGCGTACGGCACTACGATACAGCTGGCTGCGGACCTGTCGAAGTTCGATGTCGAGGCCGTGAAAGTGTGGCCCTCAGCGGAGGCCTTCATTGAGGCGATCAAGCCCGGGGACATCGCAATACTCGAAACGGTCACGAACCCGACGCTCAAGGTGGTCGACGTCCGCGAGGTCGCCAAAGCTTGCAGGGAGGTCGGTGCCACGCTAATTGTGGATAACACGTTCGCTTCCCCGGTAGTGTACAGGCCGCAAGCCGATGAGGCGTCGTACACGGTGGAGAGCCTAACCAAGTACATAGGGGGGCACAACGACGTCGTGGGCGGCTGCGTAGCGTCAAAGCGCGAGAGGGTGGCGGAGCTGTGGGAGTGGAGGAGGAAGCTGGGCACTATCATGCACCCCTTCGAGGCGTTCCTAGTACTCAGAGGGTTGAAGACGCTCGAGGTCAGGTTCGAGAGGCAGTCCCAGACGGCCTTAGAGATTGCGGAGTACCTCAGCGAGCACCCGCGCGTGGAGGAGGTGCTGTACCCCGGCTTAAGCTCCAGCCCCTATAAGCCTCTGGCCGATAAGCTCTTCGCCAGGAGGCTGTACGGCGGCGTCGTATCCTTCAAGGTGAAGGGGGGCCGCAGCGAGGCCCTGAAGGTCTTATCCAAAGTAAAAGTGATCACCGCTTCACCCAGCTTGGGGGGGACTGAGAGCCTGCTCACGTACCCCATCATTAGCGCGGCTAAGATGATACCCGAGGAGGATAGGTTAAAGCTCGGGATAACGGACGGCTTACTCAGGCTCTCAGTAGGTCTTGAGGACCCCGAGGATCTAAAGGAGGACATTTCTAACGCGCTAGCATAGAGATATATTTTTAGCCTTTAATTAATGCTTTAGTCTCATGAAGCCCGAAGAATATTTCGGCGTTAACGCGGGTAAAGTTTGGAAAGTTTTAAAGGATGCCGGAAAGCCCTTAACGGTCAAAGAGATCGCAACAAAGGCTGGGATCAAGCTCACAGATGCTTACGGGGCTTTAGGCTGGCTCGGGAGAGAGGGTAAAATAGAAATTGTTGAGAGGCCTAAGAAAGGGGTGGCCTTCAAGCTCACCGAGTAGGCTCTTCGCGCAAGCAAGGCATAAAGTACAATTGGACGGTTTCCTCTTTTATGAGCGATGTCGAGTGGGCTAAGCTAACCTACCAGGACCTAGCCTCCACAGACAAGGAGAAAGGCTGTCGCCGTCTTACCCGTAAGCTCCATCGAGGTCCACGGGCCCCACATGCCCTTGGGGACCGACCCCCTGGTAATACACCAGGTCACGATGGAGGCGGCTAGGAGGTCTCAACCCTGCGTCGTGCTACCCCCTCTATTCTACGCGTACGTCCCGGAGAACCGGCACTTCCCCGGCGCCGTATCGCTGAGCGGTTCGACGTTCCTGAGGCTCCTAGAGGAGATTTGCGACGAGGTGTACAGGAACGGCTTCAAGCGCATACTGATCCTCAACGGGCACGGCGGGAACCGCAGGCCCCTATCCTTCTTCGTGAGGGAGATGCAGGAGAAGGGCAAGCCTTACCTGCTGTACGCGTGGGT
>CALHPJ010000002.1 GCA_938036345.1 uncultured Thermofilaceae archaeon
CGCGCGTTATCTCGCCGCCAGGTTCTCCAAGCCCCTGGTGCCGGTGAACCACGCAGTAGCCCACGTGGAGGTAGCCAGGCTTTCAACCGGCTTTAAGGATCCCTTGGTAGTCTACATCGCCGGGGGGAATACCCTCATTACTACGTTCGTGGAGGGTAGGTACAGGGTTTTCGGTGAAACTCTCGATATCCCGCTGGGGAACTGCCTAGATACCTTCGCAAGGGAAGCGGGGCTTGGCTTCCCGGGAACCCCTAGGGTCGAGGAGCTCGCAGCGAGGGGGGAGCGGCTGCTGGAGTTGCCCTACGTGGTGAAGGGGCAAGACCTCCAGTTCTCCGGGCTTCTCACAAAAGCCCTCAGGCTCCTAAAAGAGGGGGCCAAGCTGGAGGATGTGTGTTACAGCATCGTGGAAACAGCCTACTCCATGCTCGTTGAAGTAGCTGAAAGGGCGCTAGCCCTTACAGGGAAGAGCGAGGTTACGCTAACCGGCGGCGTGGCGAGGAGCAGGATACTCTGCGAGAAGCTCGCGAAGATGAGCGAGATGCACGGCGCAGTGTTCAAGCCGGTGGAGCCCAGGTACGCCGGCGACAACGGGGGTATGATCGCGTACACGGGCGCGCTCGCCTACTCTAGCGGGGTTACCATAAAAATCGAGGAGAGCCGAGTAAGGCCTATGTGGCGATTAGATCAGGTCGAAATCCTCTGGAGGACCCAAAGCCGCTGCGGCTCGGTTGCCGCTTTGGACTTCCCCTAGCCCGTAGGTTACCACGGAGTTATGAGTGAGGCTCGCGGAGGGATTACGCAGGGGTAAAAGTGACCATAAGTGCTAAAGCTCCTCTGCATGCTTGCGTACTTTCTCAACGGCCTCGGCGATTTCATCCATGTCGTCTTTCGAAGCTAGGAACACCCACTGCGGGATTATTACTGCTTCCTCGAGGGCCTTCTCGGCGACAGGGTACTTCGTCTTCTTCACAATTCTCCCGAAGAGCCCGGGAGCCAGCGTCATATGGAGGGGTTGATGGTCCAGCGTGGAGCAGGGGATCCCCTCAGCTCTCAGCGCTTCAACTATCCTCTCGACAGCTACACCTTTAAAGCAGCCAACTTCTACTTTAAAGCAGTAGGGCCAGGGCTGGTGCCTAGTCAACCTTTGGTCGACCTTCACTGGCGTGACGCCATCGATCTCGGAGAGCCGCTTGGAGAGGTACTCGCAGTTCTCCTGCCTCCTCCTCAGCTGCTCATCGAACCTCTCGAGCTGGGCGAGTAGGATCGCGGCCTGGAACTGCGTCATCCTAAGGTTGAACCAATTGATCCAGTAGGGCACGCCCACATCGTAGACCTCCCCCCGGACCCTGCCGCAATCCTTGACCGAGTAGCAGCGAGCCGCGTATACTTTGCTGTTGGTGGTGACTATCCCTCCCTCCCCGGCCGTCATGAACTTCCCCTGCTGGAAGCTGAAGCAGCCCATGTCGCCGATCGAGCCGGCGGGCTTACCTCTCCACTCGAAGCCGTGCCCTCTAGCGCAGTCCTCTATCAGGACTATGTTGTGCTCGCGGGCTAGCTTTAATAAGGCGTCCATGTCCGGGGCGGTGCCGTAGTTGTAGACCGCTATGATTGCCTTCGTGCGCTCGGTTATGCTCTTCTCTACCTCGTTGACATCCATGCAGTAGGTCTCAGCGTCGACGTCTACGATCACTACGGTAGCCCCAACCGCTAGGGCAGCGCCCCCCGTGGCATGGAAGGTGAGAGCGGGCACTACTACCTCGTCCCCGGGGCCTACGCCGGCGGCCAGGAGCGCTGTTAAGAGCGCGGCGGTGCCGTTAACTACGCAAATGCCGTACTTACAGCCGTGGCGGGCGGCGAACGCTTTTTCGAACCTCTGCTCCCAGGGACCGCTTTCCCCTACGCCCCCGCCCCAGTACCTGCTTTTCAGAACTTCCTCGAGAGCCTTCAGCTCCCGCTTATCGTATGCGGGCCATTCAGGCCATTTCTTCCCCTTCCTTACAGGTTCTCCGCCCCTAATGGCGAGGGATGCCATGAGCAGAATGTTAGGCGGCGCGTTAAAATGGTTTGCATTAATGGGCATACACTTCCCCTCAACGTTTGGTCGAGCGATCCCAAAAGTTAAAGCATAACCTGCCCTAGAGGGACCTCGACGCTACGGTGAGCTACACGGGTTAACAGCCGCTGCCGCTCTTCGGTGCTTGGAAATCGGGGTAAAATACTTTAGAGACTTGAATGGATATGACTCTATGAGGGCCGCCGTACTCTACGGTCCAGGAGACTTAAAGCTGGAGGAGAGACCTAAGCCTACGCCCAAGCCGGGTGAGGCGGTAGTAAGGGTAAAGGTCTGCGGCATTTGCCGATCAGACTACCACTACTGGAAGCACGGCCGGATCGGGGAGTTTGTAGTCAGAAAACCCCTGATCCTCGGCCACGAGGCGTGCGGAGTGGTGGAGGAGGTCGGGGAGGGAGTTGAATTAAAGCCCGGCGACCCGGTAGTAATCGAGCCCGGCGTCCCCTGCGGGAAGTGCTGGTACTGTAGGACAGGTAGGTACAACCTATGCCCAGGTGTCGTCTTCATGGGAACGCCGCCGGTTGACGGGGCCTTTGTCGAGTACGTTGCTTGGAGGAGCGACTTCCTCTACAGGATGCCTCCTGCGATGAGCTTCGAAGAGGGGGCGATGGTCGAGCCGCTAGCTGTCGCGCTGCAGGCCGTCAGCAGGGCCGGCCTGAGGCCGGGCTCCACCGTAGCCATCTTCGGCGTGGGGGCCATTGGGATGGTGACGCTAGAGGCGGTGAAAGCTGCTGGTGCCGGGAAGATCATCACTGTCGACGTGGACGATTGGAAACTCGACTTAGCTTTGAGGAGTGGAGCTGACGTAACCGTTAACGCAAGAAAAGAGGATCCTGTAGAGGCTATCCGGAGGGCGACTGGAGGGGAGGGTGTTGACTATGCTTTCGAGGCATCGGGAGCTGAAAGGGCATCGTACCAGGCGGTGAAGAGCACGCGAAGAGGGGGTGTGGTGACCCTCATAGGCCTCTACGCGAGCGACGAGTTCCAGTACCCGGTCCTTGAAGCAGTAATCAAGGAGGTGGACATCAGGGGTGTGCACCGCTACGCGAACATGTTCCAGCCAGCCATCCGACTCGTGAGCAAGCGTGCGGTGAAAGTCAAGCATCTGGTGACTCACAAGCTGCCCCTCGAAAAAATAGAGGAGGGTTTCAGGATCATGGACGAGGGAAGGGAAAAGTACGTGAAAATTCAGGTAGATGTCAGCTAATGCTGACCTTCTTAAAGGGTCAGCTTATTCCCCCACTTGTTTTCGAAGGCGATTTCCTCGAGGGGCTTCCTAGGCCTAGGGGGCGGGGCCTCGCCCGGGACTCCCACCGGCGTCAGTGCCACGACTTTGTACTGCTCGGGGATCCCGAGTATCTCCTTAACCTTAGCTTCGTCGAAAGCGCCGATCCAGCATGTGCCGTAGCCGAGCTCCGTAGCCTCAAGTATTAGGTGCTCCATCGCGGTCATAGTGTCTTTATCATGCCACCTGGGCGATGCGTTTGGGTCACTTACCGCTACGATTATGGCTCCTGCGTCGGCTATAAACATTTGCCTAGAAGCCGCCTCGGCTATACGCCTTTTGGTCTCCGTGTCTCTCACAACTACGAAGTACCAGGGCTGCCGGTTCCCGGCGGAGGGCGCTAAACGGGCAGCTTCCAGCATCTTTAAAAGATCCTCCTCTTTCACAGGGTCAGGTTTGTACTTCCTGATGCTCCTCCGCTTCGCGATCACCTCTAGAGTCTGCATGAGAATCTTCCCTGTGCTCAACCTAATAAGCGTTTGGTTATCATTTTATACGAGATACGGAACCCTTTTCCGATGAAGGTCGCGCTCATTGGATGTGGTGGAATGGGGGAGGCGCACCTGCGTGACCTGCTTAAGTTCCGGGAGAAAAATCCCGATGTGGAGGTAAAGTACTTAGTGGACGTGAATAAAGAGAGGCTAGCGCAGCTGAAGGCGAAGTACGGTTTAAGCGGAGCTGGTCTCTTAACGGATTTCAGGAAGGTTCTCGGAAAGGTGGATGCGGCCATCGTGGCGACGCCGCATTCCGAGCACTACCAGCAGGTAATGGAGCTCATTGCTAGCGGGGTGCACGTTCTGGTCGAGAAGCCGATGGTCTGTAACTTAAGGCAGGCGCTCGACGTTTACGAAGCCTGGAGGAAGAGCGGGTTAGTCGTCGAAGTGGGCTACCAGCGGCATTTCGAGCAGCCCTTCATGGCTGCGAAGGACATCGTCTCTAAGGGCGAGCTGGGTAAGCTCCAAATGGTATCGATGATTCTGGGACAGGACTATCTCCGGGGAGTTAAGGGCACGTGGCGCACAGTCAAGAGCATCAGCTGCGGTGGAGAGCTTATCGACTCGGGAAGTCACTTCATAGACATAGCGCTTTGGGTGTCCGGCCTCGCGGCCCAAGAGGCCTTCGCCTACGTGGATACGCGCGGCACGGAGGTGGACATTAACACGGCCCTGGTGGCGAAGCTTGAAGGGGATGCGCTTCTGCTCTTCACAGTGGCCGGAGATGATCCAGGCTGGCTTGAAGTAGAGATATTCTGGGGTGAGGAGGGCAGGTTGATTGTGCAGCCGCCCGCTGTGCTGGTGCAGAGGAGAGGGGGTGAAGGTGATGCAGTGAAGCTGGATAGCTACACACCCTCCAGGCCGGTCTACAATTTCCTTAGGGCTATCGAGGGCAAGGAGGAGAACAGGGTCCCACCCACCTGTGGGCTTAGGGTGCAGGAGCTATCCGACGCGGCTTACCGATCAGTAGAGCTCGGAAGGCCAGTTAAGGTGGCTGAGCTTTACGAGGAGCTGGGTGCTCGGAGACCCTAATCTCCTCAGTGCTCTAGGGAGATCAGGGGCTCGTAGTGCAAGTGTGCTAATACCATGCTCTCTTCAGGTTTACCGACGCTTACAGCCATGGTTGTTTTCAGGTATTCCTCAGCAGCTTGAAGCTTTGCGCTGTGTTCGCTGTACACAGTGAGCAGGGGTTGGCCGGCTTTAACCACGCTCCCCATTTTAACGTGCAGCTCGACGCCAGCCCCCTTGTCCTTAGGGGCTCCCGCGAGCCTGGCTGCCGTCGCGACAGCTACATTGTTGATCCAGATTACCATGCCCTCCCGCTCGGCGCGCAGGGTGAAGCGCTTGTCTCCAACCGGTATGTCTTGAGGCTTGACGTCGGGGTCTCCTCCCTGTGCCTCAACGATCTCCCTCATCCTCAGGTAGGCTTTCCCGCTCCTGAGCACCTCGAGGGCTACGGCTTTCCCGCTTGCAATTCCGACCATCTCCAGGAGGACGCCGGCGAGGCTTGCGGCCTTATCCACGAGGTCGGCGGGGCCCTCGCCCAGCAAAGCGGAGAGCGCCTCGCGCGCCTCCAGAGCTGGCCCTGCAGTTAGCCCCACGGGTTGGTCGCCCAGCGTTGCCACGCACGCCAGCTTGATGCCCATGCGCCTACCGACTTCCACAAGGATCCTGGAGAGGTTACGTGCCTCCTCTAGCGTCTTGACTTTCGCCCCCCGGCCCACGGGGAGATCCATCACCACGTGTGTGGCGCCAACTGCGGCTTTCTTCGCTATTATGGAGGGAACCAGGAACGGGTCGATCGCCAACGGGTACTCAACCCTGATGATTTTATCGTCAGCTGGCGCTAAGCCCAGAGCCCCTCCCCAGGCAATACAGCCTCCAACCTTGAGCACAATTCTGCGGACCTCCTCCAGCGTTAAGTTGACAGGCATCAACACCTCAGCCCTATCAGCAGTGCCCGCTGGGCTGGTGATAGCCCGCGAGCTGGTCTTCGGTATGTAGTACCCGAGGGAGGCTATTATTGGCACAACGAGCAACGTTGTTTTATCCCCCGGTACACCGCCGATGCTGTGCTTGTCCAGGACGGGGCTAACCCCGAGGTCCAGGCGCTCGCCTGTCTCAACCATTGCGCGTGAGAAGTAGTAGGCTTCCTCGATACTCAACCCCCGCTGGTTAGCCGCCGTTACGAGGGCAGCGAGCTCCACCTCGTCCAGCGCGTTCCTAACGATGTCCTCGACAATCGCGCGTACCTCTTCGTAGCTGAGCGAGGAGCCGGAGAGGAACGCCCTAACGTACCGCGACGACCGCGGGGGCTGCACCGCCAGGACCTCGACGACGTCGCCGTTCTCCAAACCCAGGGCCCTCGCCACCTCATCGTTAACTAGGGCGATGTCCTGTGGGAGGTTCTGGGCGACGTTGACCACAGCTATTACTTCGCTACCGCCGCGCCTGACTAGCAGCCTGTCGTGAGGTCTGACGCCCAGGCTGTACGCAGCCGTGTCATCGAGTACCAGGAGCGGGGTACCGCTCGCGAAGCCCAGTAGCCGCACTTTGAGCTGCAGACTCATAGCTAACAGGCGACGTGCACCCTATTAACCGTTACGCCTCGATGCTAACGGCTTTCCTTAATGGAGTAGATGCCGAAAACCAACAGCTTTCCTCCGCACTTGGGGCACATCCCTTTCTCCTTAAGCACGTAATCACTCGGCTCCACGTTTTTCTCTTCGGCGTAGCTGCAGCTCTCGCACTTGAGAAGTTCCACGACGCGCATCCTAGTTACCCTTATTCTCCTCAGCCTATTCAGGCCCGTGAACGCGAGGTACACCCCCATGGCTGAGAGGACCGCTAGGTTGGCGTAAGCCGCGTCACCTGTGTGAACATACATAATCAGCATGTGAACCGCTACGAGCGCTAAGGCGACGATCAGGACTAAGTACACGGGCATCCAGCGCGACTTCAGCTCGGCCAGCTTCTCCTCGCTCATGGGACCGGAAGTCCTTTAGATGCCGCTATTAATATCTGCTGAGGCTGTAATCAAGGACGCCACGATCCTCCTTCGCCTCCTCGAAGCAGGCTGATTCTCCAGGAAGAAGATACCCGCCCCCTCCAGGGGTATGCTACCCTCGATCACGGGTAAAGCTAGCATCGTGCCGATGAGGGTAGAGCGCAGGTGCGCGTACGCGTTCCCTGGATGCCTCCAGCCCAACGTGGGTACTAAATCCCACAGATTATGCTCGAAAGCCTCCGCGAGTTCGCGCCTCCTGGGCAGCAGTACAAGCGCGCCGGTTGAGCCTACCGCTTGCAGAGCTAGTATGCCCAGCTTAACGCCCTTTGCCATCTCTTCCACCCTGTCCGTTATGTCGAACAGCTTGTTTGGCCCGTACGTGGTCAGCTCTATGCTCCCCAGGCGGGCGACCTTCACTGCACCACCTCCACTATAAGCTTCCGGACTCCCTCTCTCTCGTTGAGGTCCAAAAGGCAGATCTGCTGGAACGAGCCCAAGAGCAGCCCTTTCTCTACAGGTATTACCAGGCTGGGCTGGAAGACGGAGGCGATGACGTAGGGATCCTTAACCTTCCAGCTGCTCACCAGGGCTAACAAGTCCTCTATCAAATCGGGGTCGTACTCGATCGTGATAAGGCGGACGAGGGGGTCCACCGAGTAAAGCAACACCGCTCCGCTTTCGAGACCGGCCGATTTAACCACTTTCTCCACGTACGGGGTTAAGTCGTAAACCCCCCTTCCGGCGCTCTGTATCTTTATCTCGGCGATCACGCTGGTGCCGGTGCATCCCAGTATTTTTGCATTGCTGCCCGATGCGCAGCGCACTGGCTGCTTCGGAGGCAGGCCACTGGAGACCATACCGGCAGCCCACGCGAGGGCTCGGACTGCTGTCCCCAGCAGGGGTTTCAATTACGGTGAACCCGTAAACAGGTTTATCTATTCCGTTGAGAAAGCTTGCATTGAATGCTATCGGAGAGGGCTTCCCAACATCTGGTGCTAAGCGGTTCTTCCTACCCGCCTCCCCCTTGAAAGCAGCACAGATGCGAGGATTAGAAGGATGCCGACTACCCCCACTATGATAAGGGGTAGGAGGGCTTCCAGGTAGTCGAGCCTCCAAACAGCTTTGAGGGATCTGGGGGCGTTGACGTAGACCTCCATGGTTCCAGCGCCTACAACCCTATCCATTTCGTTAAGACCCTCGAAATGGTCAAAGACGTAGGGGCCTACCTTGGTTGGGCTGACGGATACTCGAGCGTAAGTGCCTTCCCAGTAAAGGCCCTCCCCGGCGGCAGCACCATATTCTGTGTCCACGGTAACAAGGTACATTCTTCGATTCCCCGGGAGTAGAGCCTCCAGCAGCTCTGTTCTCCATCTCCCCCGAAACTGGTCGTAGACGCCGAAACCAGCTGCGAACTCCCAGTAGCACCAGGCTATCCCCCTTTTCTCGGCCTCTCTGGCTACGAAGTAGGTCCACCTGACGCGGGATTCCATGTCCGCCTTGCTGTACGCTCCAAACTCACCCATAAACAGGGGGACGCCGCCGTGCTTCTCAGCCCAGCTTGCAGCAGTGTCGAGCTCCCTTGCTACCTCCAGCTGCTCTGCGCGCGTGCCGTACCATTTCACACCGACCCGCGGGCTTGGGCTAACCCACTCGGCCCCTTGGTGGGTGAATTCAAAGGGCGTGTAGAAGTGGAATGTCACAACGATGTTTTCGTCGCCATCGTGAAGCTGGAGTTGCTGGAGAGCGTAGGCGCTGTTCCAATTAACTGGACCGACGATTATTTTCCGAGTCGGGTTCGTCGCACGTATAACAGCTATGGTTTCGCGCGCCAGCTGGTTCCACAGGTCGGCAGTCAGCTTGCCGTGGGGCTCGTTTAAAAGCTCGAAGATCAGCTTCTCCGGGTAGTGCCTATACCTGGTGGAAATCTGCTGCCAGATAGCTATGAAGCGCTCCCTGTGCTCCAGGGGGTTCTGCATAATCTCCTCGTAATGGTGGACATTGATGATAACGTAAAGTCCCTGCTCTAAAGCCTTGTTGACCACGTGATCGACTCGCTGGAAAAACCTTTCGTCGATTGTGTAAGGCGGATCGTTACTGGCGTGCGCGCTCCAGCGTATCGGTATTCTAACAGCCTCGAAGCCTGCCTCCTTTATAATTTTGAAAAACTCGTCCCTAATGTAGACTCCCCACTGCCCCTCCACCGGGGCCTCAAGCGCATTACCGATGTTGATGCACTTGCAGAAAGGCAGCTTTGCTGAGCAGCCTCCTTGACTCAAGCCGCCAGGCGGCTGAGACAAAGATAACGGTATAAGGGTCAACGCGCATGCAAGCATCAACGCCACCTTTCTAAGTTTGCGAGGAGGCATGAATCTAAGAAGCGTGCAGGAGTAAAAAGGCTTTTCCTAACCGCGCGGAACGCCACCCACTACCATTAGCCTTCGAGCGCGCGAGCCGCCACAGCTCGCTGAGCGACTCGTAGAAGGAGCCCGGTTACAGCTCCCCAAGCCCCCCACGCTAAGCACTAGGTGCAGACGTATATCCAGGCAGAGGTGGCAATGGCTTACATACCCGCTGCGCAACTCTCTGTACCCGTATCCCTCGACCGCCAACCGGTACAGCGAGCCCAGGTCCCTAGATAGCGCTGCTAGGACCGGTCTATCACTCAGGTCAACCCCCTTAGTACGTGGTTCGGCATCTGAGCATCTCCTAAGCTTATCCCGGCGAGCACCCTGGGACATAGTTGCAGTGAGGGTCTACGTGTACGTGCCATGGCCTTGCGAGCCCCCCAGGCAAGACATGTTAAAATAGGCTTTAGCGGGCTCCTCTCGTAAAGGTAGCCCAACGTGTAGACTAGGCGACCCATCGGCAGCAGGATTGAGGGGTTAAAGGCCAGCTTGAAAAGCGGGGGAGCTACCTTAATGGCCCTGCCAGCCATCTCTTCGAGACTAATCTTGCCGGAAGACCCCACCGATTCTAGCAGCTCCAGGTAAACCGGGTGGTAGACGAACATCCCTCCCTCGTCCACTACATCGAACGCCGCTCTGATAGCGAGCTTCGCCCTGCTGTATGGGACAAACTTCGTTGTGAAGGGGTTTACGCTGATGAGAACCCCCAGGCCGGCTCCTTTCAGCTCTTCGAATCTGCTTTTAGCGCCAGTGTAGCTCGTAACCCAGAAGCAGTTGGTTTCGACGAAGACCGACGGTAGCCGAGTTCTTCGGCAATCTTTACGCTCTCCAATGTCAAGCAGTATTGCCCTCAGCGTGCGGGCGTACACGCAGTGCTTGCACTCGCAGATGCACTGGTAGGAGAGCATAATGCCCACAGAGGTCGGAGGTTCTGCTCTGAGCACCCAGCGTTCGTCATTGTCTACCAATCCAAGCGCACCAAACTCCTAGTAATTTCCCTGCCTCCATGCTGTCTGGGCTCTGCAACGGCCTTTTAACTAGTTGCGGGGTGCCACCTACTAGTCTAGCCCAGGCTTGGCGTTCCCGGCTACTGAGCACCAGGGGCACGGCCGCTCGATATAAGGTGTTCGATGAGCTCCTCGTGACTCTTGAAGATGTTTGTTGTATAATACTCAAAGAACGGGCTTTTGAGCTGGTGGGGGAATATGGCGAAGACGTCCTTGTTGTGGGTGTAACCGTAGTGTATCTCGTTTAACACTCCGGGGGAAACCTGGGTGGTGGGGTAGAATACGACTATAGTATCTGCCTGATCGATAAGTTTGTAGTCGCGCGCGACTATCTGGTCGATGATGTCGTCCCTGGCCTTCATTATCTCGTCCACGCTTAACCGCAGCTTGGATCCATCGACATCCAGCTCGACGTACTCTAAACCTTTTCTCCGGGCCTCCTCGGCTAACCCGATCAGCGCGGCTTCGTCTATGGTTATCGGGTCGAAAACCACAATGCCGGCTTTTCTGAGCGCCTCTTTGACCTCATCCTTCTTCTTGAAAAGCGACTCGTCGCCAGCAACGTGGGTTATCGGGTAGCTGAGGTAGGCCTTCAGCGCTGGCGGACGATCGGCTAGCTTTTCTCTTTCAACTCTGTAAATGAGGTCTAGCAGCAGGCTTGGGGGCTCCCGCCTGGCCACTATGTAGAAGGGTTTTCGCTGGTACTCTGCCAGGATCTCTGTCACGAAAGTCTCCTCGTCCCTCCACACAAGGATATCCTTCAGGTCGAGCCTACCTTTCCACTGTGTCGCCTCTAACCGGGCCTTGACCGAGTGCGCGTTGTCGACTATTGTGATGTACATGTCCGGGTTTATCCTGTTCAGGTAGTAGAGGTTGAACGCTGTGGAGAGGTGCTTTTTCCAGCGGAAGCAAACGTGAGTGCTTATGACTAAGTCTTTACTGCTTAGCCCCCGGAATTTGTCTACTTCGGCTAAAAGTTCCTCGAAGGTAACCGCTCTCAAGTAGCTTAAAGCGAAGGGGTCCAAGTCCAGTATCTTGCCCTGAGGTATGCGTATACCCAGCTCGGCGGATTTACGGAACATTCTCGCTCCAACATCTATAATCTGCAGCCTCCCTCCACTGCTCTTCGCCGCCTCTTCGATGAAATCTAAGCGCCCGCTGCCGCTTATCCCAGTAGCGAAGATTATCACAGGAGCTTTTGAACACAAGCTGGATAACTGTTTCGATTACTTTCGCCCGATTATTAGGGGAAGTATTATCCGCGTTCTCAGTAGCGTATAACTGTGAGCGCTGTCGGTTACTCAGAACTTAGGCTAGAGGAAGCCTCTAAACGGTGGGGAAGTTTGGGAGAAGCCCTTCTATTCGTGGATGGGGATAGAGATTCGGAGGAGGCTGAGGAACTGCTCAATAAGCTCGGAGTTAAGTACCGTAAAATCGATGTGAGAAATGGACTGCGCGGCTGGCTGTTATTCGACTACGGAACCGCAGAAGTACCCCTGCTCGTAGTAGGCGAAAAGGTGTTAGTAGGGCTCGAAGAGATAAAGAAGTACTACGCGTTCCGTTAACCTCTTTTCCCCCCTGTTCCTCTTGCGTTGTGGATGAACGTGAGCTAATCGAGAGAGTGTGGAAGTTCCTTAGACGCGACCCCCGCGAGCTACTCGGCTTTGATGATGCCCAAGCAGTTGAGCTGAAGGGTAAAGTCGTAGTAAACCTGGACGTGTTCGACGAAGTTACCGACTGGCTGCCGGGGATGACACTTCGCGACGTGGGTTGGAAATCGGTCGTAATGGGTGTAAGCGACGTCCTGGTAAAGGGGGCTAAACCGCTTGGAGTCATGCTCGGCTTAGGCCTACCGGGGGAGCTGCTGGACGCGGTCGACGACCTCTTTCTGGGCATCCGGGAGGCGTGCGATGCTCTGGGTGTTCACTTATGGGGCGGTGACACGGGGTCGTCCAACCACCTTTATGTGGCGGTCGTTGCCGTAGGTGTTACCGACAGGCTCATAGCTAGGCGAGGCGCTAAGCCCGGCGACCTGCTGATGGTCGCATCGGCCGGCGAGGGGATAGAGACACCGGTTGCGTATGGAGTGCTGCTTAAGGGCGCGCCGCTCTGCGGTAAGGCCCGCGAAGCCATTCGGAGGGCTTTCAGGCCCAGACTGGTTAACGCTGAATTCTGGCTAGAGATCGCGGATCACGTTACAGCCTCGATCGACGATAGCGACGGCTTCGCACTGTCGCTCCACCTGTTGGCCGAGTCCAGCGGCGTGCGGCTAGCTTTAGACCGGGTTCCCCTGAGCCCCGCGCTGGTGGAGTGTGCTGAGGCTTGGGGGGTAAATCCGATGGAAATGGCCCTCTACGCTGGGGGCGAGGAGTACTCCTTCATCTTCACGGTGCCCCGCGAAAGCGAGGAGGAGGTAGCCGAAAAAGCTAGGGAGCACAGTGTACAAGTTTGGAAAATAGGCAGGGTTGAGGAGGGCGCTGGAGTCTACTTAAAGGGCTATGGCGAGGTTGAAAGGCGCGGCTGGATGCACTTCGCTACGGACCAGTGGTTTGCTAGCCTAAGGGCCATGCGCACGTAGAAAAGCTGCCCGTGCAACATTTTAATTTCTCCGCCCTCAGCTAAAGTGAAAATGCGCGCGCTGATTATCGACGGGTACACGGACGAGCCAGCAGGGCTCGGCGTTCCGCCGTACGTAGACGTATACCCGAGGTACGTTGCTGGCGCCATCTGGAGCGCGGATAGCGGGGCTGAAGTCCGATACGTGACTGTTGATTACGCTAGGCAGTACCTCGACTCAATGCTCAAATACGCCGCAAGCTGCGACCTCGTAGTTTTCGTAGCTGGCGTGGTTGTGCCCGGAAAGTACTTGGGGGGAGAGCCTATCAAACTCGAGGAGCTGGTTCGGTGGGCATCGCTCATTGAGGGGGGTGTGAAGGTTCTCGGGGGGCCGGTAGCGAGGTTCGGGTACGGAGCAGCTGGTGGAAGGCCAGCAGTACCTCCTGAAAGCTTTGAGAGCTACTTCGACTTAGTTGTAAGGGGGGATATCGAGGTAGTGGTTTACAATTTAGTCAAGGAGAAGCTCAGAGTTGAAGCCGTCGATCCCGCCGAAGTCAGATACGGGTACGAGCTGGTTAACAAGTTTGCAGTGAAGGGGTCTAGGATCGTTGAGCAGCACCCCAACTGGGGCTGGAATCTTATTGCTGAAATTGAGACGTACAGGGGCTGCCCCCGGTGGGTTACCGGGGGCTGCAGCTTCTGCGTTGAGCCGCTCTACGGCGCTGTAATATTTAGGGACGCGGAGTCGATAGCAGCTGAGGTGGAAGCCCTGTACAGGTGCGGGGTGAGGCACTTTAGGCTCGGCAGACAGCCGGATATCCTAGCCTACGGGGCGAAGGGTGTAAACGAGGTGGAATTCCCCAAGCCGAACCTGGAGACGATCGAGGAGCTGTTCAGGAACGTGAGGGCGGCCGCACCGGGGCTGGAGGTGCTCCACATAGACAACGTTAACCCCGGCACAATTGCGCACCACGAGGAAGATGCGAGAAAGGCTCTCAAAGTCATCGTCAAGTACCACACGCCAGGCGACGTGGCGGCGCTGGGTATCGAGAGCGCCGACCCTAGAGTAGTCAAGGCTAACAACTTGAAGGCAAGCCCGGAAGACTCCCTCAAGGCGGTTAAGGTGGTGAACGAGGTAGGTGCAGCTAGAGGCCGGAACGGGATGCCTGAGCTCCTCCCGGGGGTAAACTTCGTGCTCGGCTTGAGGGGTGAAACCAAAGATACGTACCGGCTTAACATGGAGTTCCTCCAATCGATACTGAGGGAGGGGCTAATGGTGCGGCGGGTTAACATTCGCCAAGTGCTCGCTCTACCGGGCACGCGCATGTGGCCTATCGGCGACCGTGTCGTAAGGGCTCATAGGAGGTACTTCCGAGAGTTCAAAAAGAGGGTGCGAGCGGAGTTCGACAAGCCCATGCTGAGGCTCGTGGCGCCCCGGGGGACCGTGCTGAAGACCCTGTTCGTAGAAGCCCACGAAGGCAAGTACAGTCTCGCGAGACAGGCGGGCTCGTACCCACTGCTAGTCTATGTGACCGAAAACCTGAGGGTGAGGACAAAGCTCGACATAGTGGTAGTTGAGCACGGGTACAGGTCGGTGAAGGGGATCCCGTACCCCCTAGACGCCAACACCGCCTCCCACAAGTCGCTGGCATTAGTCCCCGGGCTGAGTAAAAGCGCTGTTGTCAAGGTCTTGAGGAGGAGGCCATTCCGGGATTCCGCAGAGCTTGGAAAAATTGTAGGGGCCGAAGCTTTGAAGTACCTCAGCGTTAACCCGAGAGGGTAGGCTCCAGCTGCTTGAGCTCTTCGCTAATCCTGGCTCTGTAGAGTTCGACTGCCGTGCTCATGAATTCCGGTGAGATATTGCCGTGCGGGGTCGGGGTTTCGAATATTCTTTTCGGGAATCTCAGCTTTGAGTAATCAAAACCTTCGTCGAGCTTGTACTTGATTTTTAAAAGGTGGATCTTCTTACCGATCTCTTTCAAATCGTTCTCGCCGACTTCCCACTTTAGCGGTTTAAAGGCCTCTACTACTACCTGCGGCGTGTAGACGCCTCGGGCGAAGAGACACAAAACCAAGCTGGTGAGCACCTGCCTCCATCGCTCCTCCTGGATCAGGTAATCGACCACCCCTTCAACGCTTATCTCCTTTCCGACCATTTTCTGATCATAGCTGTAGCCGGCGGAGTCGAGGTGGCTGTGCCTTGCTCCTAGCGCGTAACCTAGGTGAGCCCCAGGACCTGTATGGTACCCGGGCATCTCGTTTCCGCAGAACGTTAAGGCGAAATCCCTGCCCCCGTAAACGCTGGCCGCGTACTCGGTTCCCTTAGCCAGAGCCGAGTAGAACTCGTTAGGCTGCTCAACTATGAGCTCGATAGCCTTCAGGTAACTGACGTACTCCCCCCACGAGGGTCTAACGCCCATCGTCTCCTTCTCCGTAATCATTCCCCTTTCAAAAGCCTCCGTCATCCAGGCTAGCGCGACCCCGGTGCTCATTGCGTCGAGACCGTAGACTTCAACCGCGTCCAGCAGTTTAAGCAGGTGCGCCCCGCTTTTTATACCGAGCATCGTACCCATGGCATATATCGGCTCGTAGTCATAGGAGACGAAGGTAGTCTTGTAAAAGTACGCCTCTGCCTTGTATGGCTCCCTCAGAGCTCCCAAGTGTATACAAGCTACCGGGCAATGGGCGCACGACACCCTCCTCCCCAAGTATACCTCTGCAAGCTTCTCGCCGGAAAGCTCCAAAGCGTATTCGAACTGGGCTTTCTGGAGGTTCTTCGTGGGTAGGGCGCCGAGTTCGTTCAGAGGGAGCACGTTTTCCGCCGTACCTAGTTCATGGTACTTTTTAGTAGCAGGAGTCCCCATGATCGCATCGTATATTTTGTCGTACACCTTCCTGTAAGATGCTTTATCGGCTATGGGTATGCCTCTCTTGCCTGATATCACCAGTGCTTTTAGCTTCTTACTTCCGAATACTGCTCCTAACCCGAGTCTGCCAAAATGCCGGAAGGTATCAACGACTACGCACGCGTACCTTACCATTCTCTCTCCTGCGCGGCCTATCCTCATTATCGTTCTAAAGCCGTGACCAGTTTCGATTTCTCGCAGTACGCGTCCCACAGTGTGTGTGCTCCTAACTCCCCAAAGCGCCCTAGCGTCGTGAAAGCTTACCTTATCGCCGTGCACCGAGATCCATATTGGAATTTCGCTGGCGCCCTTGATCACTATCGCGCCGTAGCCCGCAAGCCTGACTGCCACCGAGCTCCTACCTCCAGCGTGGCTTTCGCCCAAGTTGTTGGTGAGGGGGCTTTTGAACATGGCAACAGTCTTGCTGGCCATCGGATACACACCGTTGAAGGGGCCAGTAGCCATCACGATGACATTTTCGGGGCCAAGCGGATCTGCGCCGCGCGGTATCTCTTCTCTCAGCAGTTTAATCGCTACACCCGTGCCGCCGATGTACTCCTCGAACAAGTCTTTGCGGTCCTCTACCCAGTGCTTTTTCGATGTCAGATCTATGTAGAGGACACGGGATAGTGGATCCCTATTATACACTTGGCACCACCTCCTCCAGCTTGATAACCCCGTACGGGCAGTACCGGGTGCAGTACCCGCAGTGAGTGCAGATTACAGGTCTATTCGTCTCCTCGTCCCACATGATAGCTCTGTAAGGGCACGCTGCAACACAGTTACCGCACTCAATGCACCTTGCTAAGTCAATGACTACTCCACCCCCCTCCCTCCGCTTAAGAGCACCAGTTGGGCAGACGTGTATGCAAGGGGGATCGAGGCATGCCCTGCATACGATTACCTTAAAACCCCTCTCTATACCGCCAATACTCGCAACTTTAATTGCCGACTTCGAGACACCCCCATCCCCAAAGCGGCGCGAACAAGCGAATACGCACATCATGCATCCGACACATAGGTCTACGTCAACTACAGAAAGCCTCTTGGCCATACGCGTCTAGCTATTTAGAATTTAAGGCGATTATAATATTCTCCTTTATAGTTCTTGTAAGGCGGCAAAGAACTCACCTTAGCCCGGGCAGCGTCCTCGCCCTCTTTAGAACGAGAGACGCGAAATAGCCCCCGATCACCATAGTTAGGAGGTAGTTGACCGTGGATACGATTACTGAGGCAAGGAAAACGGCGGCGGAGAATATCCCAGGCGTAGCAAATAGGAGGTAAGGTGTGTAGCTGAAAACTCCACCTACTAGGCTAGCCAGTACGCACTCGGCTGCACTAAACTTCTCGGCTTTGAGCAGCGCAAGCTCGACGCCAACTCCTAGCAGGATATTCCTGGGCACCCTTAGGCTGAGGTCTCTCGGATGGAAAAACGCGCCGGTCGTTGCAAGCAAAATTCCCTCTTTAATCGCTCCGCCTCTACCGATATACGCTCTAGCAAGCACCGTTACGGTGGTTAGCGGCAGAAGACCTAGCCGCGGAGAGATGGGCATGCCTGCGAGCGATGCGGCCCCGCTCACAGCCCGAGTTAGGGGGCCGAGAACGTACCCCAAAGCTGTTGGGATGGCCGCGAGAAGCGACAACACCGCAGCTTCCAAGGCTGCGCGCTTCAACCCCTTGTCACCAGGTGAATCGCCACCAAATGGCGAACCCAGGTGCTCTTGGGTCGCCCCCTCACAACTGCGCGTAAGGGTCCTAGCTCCCTCACAAGAGCATCGGGAACCAGCATGACGTGTATGTCGGAGATTGCACTGGGATGCAGTACGCACCGGTATCCGTCTGAGCCCACTAGCTCGACTACCTCTACGTTTTCTACATCGATCCCATGCTCAGCTAGCAGCTGGGAGAGCGGGACGGTTAACCCCACCCCCTCCAAGTTGACAGCCGCACCTAGGAGATCACTTAGCTCCAAAAAGGCTGCCGTTTCGTTGTCCACAAGCAAGACTAACCCCCATTGCTTAGTTTCTACGTCCACGCGCACCAGCATTTTCACCCAGTACTTGCTACTTAAACCCTTCACGGCCAGCCTGAGGGGACCCCAATCCGCTTCCTGCCCCTCAGCCAGGATTACATAAGTGCCGGGCAGGTAGAGGAACGCCCGCTCTATCGATCGAGAGTAACCGTCTGCTCCTGAGGCGTGTATCCTGTAGACAAGCGTGGTGTTCAAGTCGACCCCGCTCAAGAGGAGCAACTTGGACAGAGGGACCGCTTTGACCCTCCCCACGCCGGGCAGGTCTACGGCTTCCGAAACCGCCTTGAGTTCGTTCAGAGTGAAAACCCCCTGCACGCTACCCGTAGTGATAGCGAGTTTCCACTCCACCCTACGGGGTAGAAGAACTAAGTAGTGCACGGCTAGGGCAACCACCACTAGGATAGCAACTGCCGTGATTACCACGCCCCTTGTAGAGGGTTTGGGCACGGAACGGTTCATCGCGGTAGTTAAAAAAAGCTATACTACGTAGGGTTGAGGATAACGGTTTTAAACGACTGGAGGCGACCTCTGCGGATGCTCTCGAAGCGCGCCAAAGGCATAGCCTCGCTGGTGGCCTTGACCGCTATATGGGGCACAACTTTTCCGGCGATAAAAGTAGTGGTCGAGGATACTGGTTTCCTCTACTATGTCGCATTCCGCTTTACTTTAGCATCAGCTATCCTAGCCCCCTTTGCCTTTAAGAAATTGAAAGAAATCCCCAATTTCGCGCCGGAGGGGCTGCTGATCGGTTCCCTGTACTTCGGCGGAATCACGCTCCAGGGTTGGGGCATGGAGTACACCCGCGCGTCGAATGCCGCATTCGTTACCGGCCTCAGCGTAGTCTTCGTGTACGTTCTAGAGGTAGCTCTGGGGAAGGTTAAGCCCAGCCTCCGCCTCATAGGGGCCCTGCTGCTAGCGGTTCTAGGTCTCTACGCTCTCTCCTTCAGCGAAGGAGTTTACGAGCTGATGTTGGGGGACCTCATAGTGCTGGCGGGCTCGCTGTTCTGGGCCCTCCAGATAATCTCGGTCGACAGGGTAGCTGGAGGGGACCTCTACTCGCTACTTTTCCTCGAATGCTTGGTGAACGCTGCAGGCGCCTCCCTCCTGTCCTTTGCATTCAGCACTTTGAACGTCGGAAGCCTCGGGGACACGGTAATACCCTTGGCCTACCTAGCCACTGTGTGCACCCTCGGCGCGAACGCCCTGCAGCTCTACGGCCAGCGCTGGGTGAGAAGCGTCGAGGCAGCCATGCTCTACCTCCTCGAGCCCGTGTTTGCCGCCGCCTTTTCCTACATTCTCCTGGGGGAGCAGCTGGGCCCTGCGCAGGCGTTGGGAGCCTCGGCAATACTGGCATCCATGGCTCTCAGTATGGTGGGGGTTCCGAGCCGCAGCGCCCGCCGGGGGGCGCCAGGCACAGTAAAATAGGCCTTCTCTATACAGGTAGTATGTGCGCTCTGACCGGCTAGTGAGTAAAGCCTGGGGGGAGGTTCCGAAGCTCTTAGCCGAGAGGGTCGCTAGGATCGCCCCTAGCTTCACGTACAGCGGGCCTGAAACCCGTGCCATCTCGTTCCCGCTCGGGGGCATTGGAAGCGGGTGCATTGGACTCGCCGGCAACGGGCAGCTAGTTGATTGGGAGATTTTCAACCGTCCAAACAAGGGCAGTTTAAACGGCTTCACTTTCTTCGCGATTAAAGCGGAGTCCGACGGCAAGGTTCTAGACGCGAGAGTTCTGGTCAGCGACCCGCACCCGCCCTACGCCGGGGACGGCCGCGGCTTCGGGTTTGGGCTGCAAAGGGAGCGCCTGGGCGGTTTACCGCACTTCAAAGACTCGGAGTTCGAGGGGATGTACCCCATTGCCAGGGTCCGCTTCATCGATGAAACCTTCCCGGGAAGTGTTCAGATCACGGCGTTTAACCCCTTTATCCCGCTGGAGGCAGACGACTCGAGTCTTCCAGCGGCCTTCTTCGAAATCGAGGTTGAGAACACGAGGGACTATCCAATTGAGTACGTCCTCTGCCTAACGGCTCAAAACCCCTCGCCGCCCGGCAGAACGGTAAACGAGTATCGCGAAGTCAAAGGCGCCAAGCTCGTACTGATGCGCCCCGAGGGCGTGGACGAGAGTAATCCCGAGTACGGCATGCTGGCGATAGCGACGGACGCTGTCGACGTCAGCTACCAGGAGTACTGGTTCAGGGGGTCCTGGTTCGACAGCCTGCAGGTTTTCTGGAGGGATTTCACAGCAGCTGGCGACCTGCGAAACCGGCGCTATCCAAGGCCTCAAGCCGGGGTGAGGGATCACGGCTCCATCGCAGCCCGTTTAAAGGTCGATCCGAACCGAGTTGCCAAACTCAGGTTCCTAATAGCGTGGTTCTACCCCAACTGCCACAATTACTGGAACCCAGAATCCGGTAGGCCGAGAACCTGGAGGAACTACTACGCCTTCCTGTTCCCCAGCGTAGTCGAGGTAGCAGTTTACTGCTTCGAGAACTGGGAGCGCCTCTATGGGAAAACGCGGGAGTTCAGGGACTGCCTCTTCGCCTCCACCCTCCCGGTCCACGTAATTGATGCAGTCTCAGCCAACCTCTCGATCCTCAAGTCGCCGACGGTGATGAGGCTCGAGGACGGCTCGCTTTACGGCTTTGAGGGCTGCGGGGTTGACGCGGGGTGCTGCGAAGGCAGCTGCGCCCACGTGTGGAGGTACGCCGTAGCGCCGCTATACCTCTTCCCGCGCCTCGACCGCACGATGTGGGACTTGCACCTAAAGTACAGCGTGCAGCCGAACGGTAAAATGAGCTTCCGGCTGATGCTCCCCTTAGGCAGGGAGTGGCCCTTCCCGCACGCGGCTGTAGACGGCCAGTATGGTGCTCTGCTCAGGGTCTACGCGCTCTGGAGGCTTACCGGCGATGAAGGGTGGTTGAGAGGGCATTGGGATCGGCTTAAGCGCATGATCGAGTACGCGTGGTCGGATGCTAACGACGATGCCTGGGACCGTGATCGGGATGGCGTTATTGAGGGTCGGCAGCACAACACCTTCGACGTCGAGCTCTTCGGACCCAACCCGTGGCTGACAGGCTTGTACCTCACGGCTCTCAAGGCCGCGGCGGAGATCGCGGAACACCTGGGCGACAGGGAAGCCGCTAGGGAGTACGCGCGGTTGCTGGAAAAGGGTAAAGCCTGGGTCGAAAGCAAGCTGTTCAACGGAGAGTACTTCGTCCAATTAGTTGACTTGAAGGATAAGGGGGTGCTTGAGACGTACCTCAAATCGGATCCGGGCGTCCTGGAGGGATACTGGGACGAGGAGCACGGCGAGGTAAAGTACCAGCTAGGCGAGGGGTGTTTCATAGGCCAGGTCGAGGCCCAGTTCTATGCAAACCTCTTCGGCTTGGGCGAAATCTTCGATAGAAGAAAGGTGAGGGCGGCCCTAACCTCCATATACCGTTACAACTTCAAAAGCGCCCGCGAACACTTCAACCCATGTAGAATCTACATGCTTAACGATGAAAGGGGGGTGGTGAATTGCTCCTGGCCTGAGGGTAAGGTTAAACCGGCAATACCGATCCCGTACGCCGAGGAGGTTTGGAGCGGGACCGAATACTTGGTTGCCGCCCACATGATACAGGAGGGGTTGCTTGACGAAGCCTTAGAGATAGTTAAGTCGGTTAGGGAAAGGTACGATGGCGAGAAAAGGAACCCTTGGAACGAAATCGAGTGCGGCAGCAACTACAGTAGGTCGATGTCATCCTATGCGCTCTTAATCGCTTTAACGGGCTTCGACTTCGACGCGAGGTCGAAGTCGCTCAGCTTGGATCCGAGGATTTGGGTGGATGGGGAGTTCATCGGCTTATGGTGCACGAGCACGGGGTGGGGTGTGTTCCATGCCTCGCCGGAGGGATGCGCAATAGTCGTAAGGCATGGCAGCTTAGAGTTGAGAACTCTGCGCCTCCCCTTCCTAAAGGGGAGGGCGATCCAGCAGGTCACTGTAGATGGTAACCCCGTGGAGTTCACAGCAGGGGACGGCGAGCTGGGGTTCGCACGCACAGTCGTGGTAAGGGAGGGATCGACGCTGGAGGTATTGTTAAAGTAGGCTTACTCGCAAAGTTTTTCCGTCCTTTAGCTCTGGATCCCCGTGAAACGGATTAAGCTAGTTTTCGAGGAAGCGGGGGTGGTGGTTGTCGAGTTAACGGGGCAAAACCCAGTTACCGCGGAAGCGATCATTGGTTCGCTGCCGTTCGAAAGTGAGGCCCAGAGGTGGGGGAGTGAGGTATACTTCGAAACACCCGTGTCGGTCGGGGAGGAGCATGTCAGCGAGCTGGTGCAGGTTGGAGATGCCGCATACTGGCCGCCTGGCAGGGCCCTCTGCCTCTTCTTCGGAGCAACGCCGATAAGTGGCCCAGGCGAAGTGAGGCCGGCTAGTCCTGTGAACGTGATCGGTAAGGTTGTTGAAGGGCTGGATGCCTTAAAGAAGGTCAGAAGCGGAGAGAGGGTAAGGCTGGAGCTCCTCTAAACTAAACTGAGCGGGGAACCTGCTGAATCGCGGGCCGAAGCGGCCCGGATCAAAACAACTAATACTTTAAAAAATAATAATGGATAGTACTGGTGAGTTCGGGTATGTTTGAGGAGGTTATCCTCACGGAGGATAACATGG
Organism: uncultured Thermofilaceae archaeon; assembly: GCA_938036345.1. GTDB lineage: Archaea > Thermoproteota > Thermoprotei > Thermofilales > Thermofilaceae > CALHPJ01. Next base: position 22,409 of record CALHPJ010000002.1, read on the forward strand.
AAGACGTGGCCAAATATGTTGGGAGGCGCTTAACGGGGAAGGTGGCCGCGATTCCTACGGATACATCCTACGGTCTAGCGGCAAACGCCTACGACAAGGTGGGGGTCGATAAAGTTTTCAGCATAAAAGCGAGGGAGCGGTCGAAAGTGTTCTCGGTGTTTGTTTCCTCGGTGGAAATGATCAGAAGCATGTGCATTGTGGATGAAATAGCTGAAGGTTTTCTCGAAATTTTACCCGAGTGTTTGACGCTGATTCTTAAGGTTAAGGAGCCGGGGAAATTCGCTCCTGGTATAGTGAGCCCGGAGGGGAAGATTGGGGTGCGGCTTCCGCCGCACCGCTTCCCTCCGCTGCTAGCTAGGGAGGTGGGCGCACCGATCACTGCGACTAGCGCGAACATTTCTGGCGAACCCCCAATCTACACTCCGAAGCTCTTGAAGGAGAAGTTAACTGGCATCGATATAATAGTTAACGGGGGCGATCTTCCACCTACACCTCCATCGACTGTCGTCGACGTTACCAGGTCCCCTCCAGTTGTCCTGAGGGTCGGACCTGTTTCTCCACAGGAAATTCGAAGGAGGCTGAAGATCGACGTGCTGGTCCAGGTCTAGCGGCTAAGCCCCGGCCGGGAATCGAACCCGGGTCCTCCGCCTCCCTGGAGCAGCGGAGCTTTACCAGAGCGGCGCTCTACCACTAAGCCACCGGGGCTGCGCTATCCAAAAACAGCCGGGGTAAAAAATTGTTTCCTTATGCTACACAAACGGTCTTGATATCCCTATGCCCCTAGCCATTATGTAGGGCGCCCTGACCGCTGGGTTAACTTCCCACCAGCTGATATCGTAGAGATCTCTGCCCAGCAGTTCTATGTTGGAGAGAAGCTTAGGTAGGCGATCCGCGACTCTTATGCGGGTAACCGGGTGCTTAATTTCTCCGTTTTCGACGTAGAAGGCGGCATCCCTTGCTATAGTTGAGAATATACCCTCAACGTAGTTCTGCAGCCTCGTGTACCAGTTGTTGGTGATCACTACACCCCTTTTCAGTTCCCTAACCATTTCATCGAGGGCGGAGTCACCGGGGGGTATGCTTAGAGTCCAAGCGCGCGGGAACATCATACCGGCGTTACCCGTGGTCTTAGTTCCAAATTTAGCCGCGGTTTTCGAGTTGTGTAGGAGGGTCTTAAGTACACCGTTCTCGATTATCGGCTTGTTCTGTGTCGGCTGGCCCTCATCATCGAATGAGGCGGAGCCCAGTAGCTCCGAGTTCCTTGGAGCGTCTATGAGGCTGAATTTCTCGCTCGCCACCTTGGATCCCGGCTCTGTTCTGGCGAACATGGAGCTGCCCATTAGCACGGAGAGGGCGCTGGCCATCATGCCCACCAGGTTCATCAGGTTACCCACAACCATGGGCGACAGCACGACGTCGTAAACTCCGGGCTCGATCTGCTTCGGCTCCCCTTTAGCCATTTCGGCCAGCTCGAGGGCTGTTTCCGCTGTCTGCTTGACATTCTCGATGGACAGCTTCCTGCTACCGTAGGACCACTGCCCAGAGGCCTCCCCGATGAAAACTCTCAAGTAGGCTTCAACGCCGGTAGCCGCCTCCTCGAGCTTAGCCCCCTTGGAGTTCGCTAGCCCGCGTTCTACGTAAGAAAGCGTCAGCGCACCGGCAACACGATCGGCAGCAGATGTCGCAGATAGAAGGGTTTCAGCTAGAGTGCTCGGGTCCTCCATAGCTTTCACAACGGAGCTGTCAACAAGGTCGAGGGGTTCGACCTCGGCCGGCTCCGGTAGAGGTGCGTACAACATGCTTGGCCTAACCTGCGCTGCCGCGGATACTGCCCGCTCGACTAACCTATTCGCTTGCTCGAGATTAGCCGGGTGAATCTCCGTGAGTAAGATCTTCCCCTCCTTCGCTAAATACAGACCGACAGCGAGTGTGCTCCACCTCTGCACCACGCTTATCTCGCTGTTGGCCAGCTTTACCATCACGCTGTTGCTCCTATTGATCTGAACGGCGGCCTCTTCAAAACCCCGCCCCAGGGCTGTTTGGACAAGCCTCTCGGCCGCCTCCGAAATCGAGTTGCAGGCCATTACCCGACCACCCCCAATGGGATCCCCCTCAGCCTCACATCGGGTCCCCCGAACCAAACAGGTACGCCCTGGCTCGGCTCTCCTTTCCCGCAGGTCCCAGGCTCAAAGCGCAGCTCCTTGCCAGCGGCGTCGATGCTCGAGTAAAAGCTCTTGGTCGTCACCTCGAGCACGGGGTTTCGTACAGGTTTCGTTAAATTCCCGTTTTCCACGAGATAGCATTCCAGCCCAACGTAACGCTGTCCCCATCTAATGTCGTCGATGTTCCACTCCATGTAGCTCCCCATGTAGACGCCCAGCTTTACCTCTTCCAAAAGCTCCTCGAAAGTGTAATCGCCCGGGGCTAGGTATGTGTTAGCCATCCTGATTATTGGTTCGCTGTTATGGTCCATGGCGCGGGCCGCCGCGTTGCTAGTTGTTCCAAAGACGCTAGCGGTCCACCGGTTATGGAGGTGCTCGTTGATCATGCCCTCCTTGTAGAGGTAGCGTGCTCTTGCAGGCACCCCCTCGTCATCGTAGAGGTAGAATCCGTAGCTGCCTGGGATTGTTGGATCGTCGATCACCGTCGCGTACTTACCTCCTATACGCTGGCCGAGCATCCCGGGTTTTATGAAGCTCATGCCAGCTTGCGCCGCCTCCCTCCCCCAGATTCTATCGGCCTCGCTCGGGTGACCGCAGCTTTCGTGGACTATCAAGCCGACTATCTCGCTGCCGACGATTACGTCGATGGGCCCCTTAGGTGGCTCAACCCCCTCGAGTAGGACTCTCTCTAACCTTTCAGCCTCTTCTGCGGCTTTCTCCGGCATCCTCCAAGCGTCTAACTGCTCAAGCCCCCCGCTGCCGCCGAACGCTCGGGAGCGCTGGAGAGTTCCCTTCTGAGGGTGGAGCAGGACGAAGTTGTAGCCGACGCTCAGTCGTGGGATTCGGCTGACCACGTAAGCTCCATCAGAGTTGATCAGGGTTTTCTCCTCGATTTCTTCGCCGTACCGGGCCGTTAGCGTCATTACTTTGGCGTCTTTAACGGAGCCCTTCACTCTGTCCCACGTTTCAACCAGAATGCTGTGCTTCCCCTCTATGTCGAGCGAGTCAAACGGCTTCGAGCAGGCGACCTCGTACTTCGCCCTGCCCATTCTAGCGTCGGCGAACTTTATCGGGTTCTTCATCAGCTTGGAATGAGCTTTGGCCAGCTTTACAGCCCTTTTGACAGCCTCCTCCGCGCTACTCCAGTCGAGTGAGTTTGTCGCGGAGAACCCGAGAGCCCCATCAACGATAACTCTTATCCCAACGCCTTCCTTAAGCGCTTCGCCGTAGCCTACCATTTCACCGTTCCTGGTAAAAATGGAAGTCTGTATATGGCGGTGGTAGCGAGCCTCCGAGTAGCTCGCTCCGAGCCTGAGGGCGAGGTCCAAGCACTTTTGGAGCAAGTCTTCTTGCACGCTGGCTTCATGTAGTAGTAAATAAAAGTTTAACGTTACAGCGGACTTTGCAAATGATCAACAGCTAGGTTAGCGTCCCCTTTCAGACTTTTAAACCACTAGCGTTAGAAGCTGCATAGGACTTGAGAGTCTCCTCAAACTGCTTAAGCCGCCGCGTAGTCCGATTAAGTATTTTTACGAGAAGTTGGAAGTGTAAAACGATGGAGGGCTCCGAACTAGCGAGGCTGGTATCCCGCTACTCCGCTGCCGCTACCCTCAAGAAAGGCAGGGCCGAGGTCCTAATACTGGAGAGAGGGGGGAGGGTTCTCGCCCTGCAGTACGATGGGATAAACCTTCTCTGGGTTAACCCGAACATTGAGTTGGTGCTGGAGACCGGTGGCTGGAACACAGGGGGACTAAGGTTATGGATTTCCCCCGAGAGGAACTTCTTCTACGAAAGGCCGGCGGAGTTCGGGGGGTGGTTCTGCCCAAGGGGGATCGACCCGGCTGAGTTCAGGCTTGTTAGGGTGGGCCAGGAGAGCGCTACTGTGGAAGGGGTTTTCGACGCCCAAGACAGGGTTACAGGCTGGAGGCTGCGTGCCTGCGTGCGTAGGGATTTTCACCTAGTATCCGAAAACCGGCTACTGGTACGCGAAGTCTTGCTTGCCGACTACCCAGGTGACTTCAACCTATGGGCGTTAACGCAGGTTCCTCCGGAGGGAACTGTCATAGTGCCGGTTAAAGAAGGCGCATCTCCGGTACACTACTTCGGGCCTATCCCGGAGGACCGGCTGAGGGTGGCGGGAGACCACGTCGCGTTCAAGATCGACGGAAGGAAGGTGTGTAAACTCGGCATCCGGCCGGAGGATCTGCCGGTGGAGGGCTCGGCTTCGATCGCGTACGTTTCGCGAAGCGATGGGAAGTGGACACTAGTTGCGAAAAAGACGCACGACGCACCCCGAAGCCAAGCGGATTGCTTGGACCCGGCGAAGTTCGACCCGCAGGGCCCAAAGGGTTCTGTCCAGTCGTATAACTCTGGTCCGGAGGGTGGGCCGGAGTGCTTTGGCGAGATCGAGTTACACTTTAAACCGGCGATCGACATAGGTGGGCGCAAAGTGGCTGTCGCTGAGTATGAGGTGGTCTTTGCGGCCGAAACCGAGGGCGAGATACTTGAGCTCCTGAGGAGGGAAACCGGGGTAAAAAAACCCTACCTCTTTTAATAAACACAGGTTTTTCCTGCTTCTCTCCCCCACGCGTAAAAGTGCGGACAGGTGGCGCGCTCCGGGAGCAAGTATATTACGTGCTTTTGGTTTCCGCTTTAATCGTGAAGGTAAAGGTCGGGTTTATCGGATGCGGGGGGATAGCGAAGCTGCATGCCGATATCCTATCAAAGTTCGAAGACGTTGAGCTGAGGGCTTTCAGCGACGTCGAGAAAAACAGGGCAGAGGCATTTGCCACTAGGTATGGGGGCAGGGCTTACGGCGATTACCGGGAAATGCTCGAGAAAGAGGGGTTGGATGCGTGCTTCATCTGCATACCACCCTATGCGCACGTTGACCAGGAAATTCTTTGCGCCGAGCGCGGGATTCACATTTTCGTAGAGAAACCAGTTGCGCTGACGCTGGAGAAGGCGGTTGAAGTCCTGAACGCTGTGAGGAGAGCCGGTATTATTACGCAGGTCGGATACGTGCGGAGATTCGCTGAATCCTACGCAAAAGCAAGGAGCATCCTCCTCGAGCGGGGTGGCCGTGTAGGGCTCTTCGAGGCATGGTGGATTGGGGGCGTAGCCGGTGGCCCAGACCACTGGTGGAGGAGGAGGGAGCTGAGCGGCGGGCAGCTGGTTGAGCAAACAACCCACCTGGTCGACCTGGCTCGGTGGATGACGGACGACGAGGTAGCGGAGGTTTCAGCGTTTTTCGAGGAGGAGCTCCTTAAGGACCTCCCCAACTTTAACATAGAGTCTGCTTCCGCGGTAATCATGCGATACAGGTCGGGCGCGGTCGCCTCGATCACCAGCACCTGCGCTGCACAGCCGAAGGGGATGAGCGTGGGCTTCAGGGTTACAGCCAGGAACCTCCAGGTCATGAGCGGATCGAGTTGGTGGTCGGTCATCGTGGTGGAAGGTGAAAAGAGTGAGGCGCTTGAGGTCTCAGCCGACCCCTACACTGTGCAGGACCGGCATTTCATCGACTGCGTTAAAGCTGGGCGGGAGAGCGAAGTACCCTACCTTGAAGGTGTAAAAGCCCTCGAAATAACACTAGCCGCGGTTAAGTCTGCCAAAACCGGCCAACCGGTTAGGCTGCCAATGGCGGTTTACTGAGTGGCGATCTGGTACCTTTCCACAGAAATCCCCAGCCTGCTGAGCAGGGCGTGTTGCTCGCGAAGCTGCTTCTCCGAGGTAGAGGGCGAGAAAGCGTTAATGTAGTTTAACTCCTCGTATTTAAGTGCTTGATCCGCGATTACCTTCTCGGCTCCGCGCGGGATAGGCCTAGTAGCCGTGTACAGCGTTACTGTCACTTTCCCGCTGGAGAAGTAGGCTGTAGCGAGGTAAGCCGGTACGATCCCCAATCTGGTCATCGATACGAGCACTGCGAGATCTTGGAGTGAGGGTGCTGTGCGCGGAACCGGGTGGGTGTGTATAACGGCAACAGCTCTGCCGTGCTGTCCGGCTAAGGGTATCAGGACTTCCATCGCCGCCCCCTTGAACACTGCCCGTGAGCCGTCCTCGTAGATGACCATGGCGTATTCCTCCCTTTCCGAGGCCATTGATGCCAATTCGCGGGCCGATTCAAGTATTATATCTTTCACGTAATGGAATATATTCCTCAGTCATTTTATACCTTTCGGTTAAAGAGACCTTAGGGCCTACTCGGGCGGCTTCCGGACCACTAGGCCTCTTCATATGCAGCTCTAATCCCTATTCCATCCGGCTTCTTTAAGGGCTCTTGCCATTGCAAGCAGCTCTAGTGGCTCGAGCTCGAATACCCGCTTCTCTAGATCGACGATGCCCTGGAGGAGGCTGGTGTCTAGGTGCGCCTTCTTTAAAACTTTGGATAACTTTTTCCTCCTCTGGGAGAATAGCAGGGCCGTGAGCTTCTCCACGGTGCTGAACAGGTTCATGTCTCCTTTCCTCGGTCTCACATTCACGATCAGCGAGTCGACCTCAGGCTCGGGATAGAAGGCTTTTCGGCTTATACTCCCAACGATTTCCACCTCCGCGTAAAGCTGGGTAATAACACTTATGCGCCCGTAATCCGGGGTTCTGGGCCTTGCGACGAGCCTTAGGGCGAACTCTCTCTGCAGGGTTAGGGACGCTAGCTCGTAGGCCGGCTCGCGCAGCAGTTTGACTATGAGCCGGGAGGAGATGGTGTACGGTACGTTGCCGGCCACCCTCTCAACGCGGGGAACCGGGAAGCTAAGGGCGTCCGCGTGGACGATCGAGACTGCGCTGGAGCCCTTGAACCTGCTCTTCAGTAGCTTGATCAACCGGTGATCCACTTCGACGGCTACGACCTCCGCACCCATCTCGGTGAAAGCTTTCGTTAGAGTTCCGAGGCCGGCTCCTATCTCGTAAACTACGTGGCCCGGCTGCAGGTTCGCCGCCCTAAGTAAAGCCTCCACGGCCTCGCGGCTCACGACGAAGTGCTGCCCCAACCTTTTCTTGGGTCTAATGCCGTACTCCTTAAGCAGGGACTTGGTCTCCGCTAGCAGCTATCAGGCACCCGGGTAGCTTGGGCGAAACCTCTTTTAATAATTGCGCAGACGTTTTCCTGTGGGAGAGGGTACACGCGAGAGAGAGGATGCTGTAGTAAAGAAAATGGCCTCAATGCTGAAATCCGGTGCGGCGATGCTGGAGCAGCTTTGCCCGAGGTGCGGGGTTCCGCTCTTCAGAACGAAGAGTGGGGAGGTTGTTTGCCCAAGCTGCGGGCAGCGTTTCATCATAGTGAGGAGCGACGAGGAAGAGCTCGAGGTGAGGGGAAACATTGTTCTCCAGGAGCTGGAGCAGGCCGCCGTAAACAAGCTGGTTCAGGTGGTTTCAAGCCTTATGAGCACGCGGGATTACTCCGAGACCTCGGAGGTGCTCAACACCGCCCTGAACCTGCTCAGAGTAATCGAATATGCGCGCCGAATCCGGCGCGGGGTCGAGATTGGTAAAACCGGTTAAAGTAAGGGACGCGATCGAGGTCGCATACTCGGCGGAGCACTGGGCTTTGTTGAACTCGCTCCGCTCCCGCGCTCGCCCGATCATGGCTTTACTGCCTAACTCTTTGCTTGTTGGCAGCGTGGCGCGTGGGGACGTGCACAGCAGTAGCGACGTAGATGTGGCGCTAGTGGAACCAGTAGCGCCATCCCTTGTGGAGGAGAAGCTGCTGAGGGCTGGCCTGGTAGCCGAAGCGCGGGAAATAGTGCAAGCCACGCCGCGCTCCACGCCTAAGCTTTACATCCACCTGGAGGGGAACGCCAAAGTATCCTTACCCCTAGCACCCCTCTTGCCTCTAGAGGAGGAGTTCTTCAAGTTTGCAGGCTCCGTAGATTACAGTGAGCTAGAGCGCTGTATCCGCAAGCCGGGTGTGAACAAGAGGCTGCTGCTCGTGCTGCCAACAGATAAGGGGCACGTCGAGTACTCAATCATAGGGAGAGGGGAGGAGGTTGCCAGGTTATTAGGTGTCTCGCCCGCCTTAGTTGAGGAAAGGGTTACCATGCTGCTGCGCAGGGATGAGAGGGGGAGGAGCGGGCTCTTCCTGAAGGTGCAGATCCCGCAGTGGGAGAGCAGCGAGAGTGCGATACTCCGCTTAGCTCGGCAGGTGCCAGCCTTCAAAAAGCGGTTAAAGGGTTGGTTCTAGCAAAGCGGGTCCAGCACGGGCGTTTTGCCGAAGAAGCCGAGATCAACCTCGGTGCCGGGCTCCGCGTCGACCAGCAGTATTCGCATTCCGAGGGTTCTCCCCTTTATTTTCCTAGCCGCCTCTAGGTCGTCTATCACCCCTTTTAGGACGGCGTCGTCGGTGGTTGAGGGTAGGGGGATCATGTCCAGGCCCGCTACGCAGACTAGAGTGAGGTAGAGGAAATCCTTGAACGTTACCTGCCCTATGTTCACGAGTTCTTTAAGCCGGTCGTCCTCAGCCAGCGGTAGCATAACTTCGTTGAACCCGGTGGTTTTCAACGACGATGCTAAGAATCGGAGAGCCTCGTTGAGAGCCTCAACTGTAGAGATGGTCCCAGGGTTTCCGAAGAGTTTACCCTGCAGCTTCTCGATAAGTGCGGCAACGCTGTCCTTTTGCCACGGCGACAGCGATAGATCGATGCCGTGGAGAGGCGCAGCTGCGCTTACGCCGTCAAGCGCCTCGTAAGCTACCCTGTAGGCGTCAAGCGCCGTCTTCCTGAGCGAGTCCGGAAAGGTACCCCCCTCTGAAACCTCTTTTTCGATATGCGAAGGGTACAGCAGGCTGAGCGTATACCCCTCGGCTTCGCTCGTCGTAACTGGGAAGTACGGGGTAACTGGCCGCTTTCCGAAGGAAACCGCGAAGCGGGACCCAGCTAGCCATCCCGCCCTCTCGGACACCTCTCTCAGCGCTCCGATTATTTCACTTGCCAGCTCTTCGGTGTAGGCTACTGAGAAGTACGCTCTCTCGAACGACAACATGAGGTCGGCGAGCTCTACCGGGTTCAACCGGGAAAGCGGGAAAGCCACATAGTTGGCGGCTTCGATCACCGTGTCGTAGAAAGCTTCCAGAAACTTTTCCACGTTGACGTTAAATATCGAAGACGCCTCGTACACTGGGGGGCAAACGACTCTCAAGCTCCACACTTCCCGGCGTTTAGAAAGCTCCTTTGCTAGACACTTCAACTCGTCTATCTTAAGCCTGGAGAGGTAGTTTTCTAGGCTGCCCGAGGCGGGCGGAGCGTGGTACGTAAGTGCTCTGAACTTATACATCGCAGGTCACCTGTGCCTACGCGGTTGCTAGAAACTTGAGAGGTAAGCTAATACCTTTATCGATCACGTCGAAGGCGTGCCTGTAGAGCTTCTCAGTTAAGTACACGCACTTAAGCAGGTTCTTCGTAGAGATATAGACGTGCTTCGGCAACTCGAAAGGTGGCCCGCTCCTGAGATCCCAGGGTGCGTGGACGTCGCCAGCCCCCTCGAAGTCTATAAGCGTAAGGGTGTAACGGCTTGGATCCCTTTCCTCTCTCAGAAGCTCTTCCGCTAATCTCAAGGTCCATGGATCCATCGCATCCATGAGCGCATCCTCCCTCAAGTCTTCCTCAATGAGGTACATGTTGCAGAACCGCTCATTTAGTTGCGCCAGCACATGGTCGAAGCCTCCCCCTGCACTGCCGAACATCACATCCAACGCCAGGGTCTCAAGCGCTAGAGGGTTCTTACCGGCGAACATAAAGCCTCCGAACCTCCTCCTGCCGTATAATAGCGGGCCTTCCCCCTCCATTCCGATAACGCCCGAGATAAGCCCGGCCACCCTTGTTCCAACTCTATCCAGCTCATCCAAAACGGTAGCGAACATTCCAATGTACCTAATGATCGAATAGCCCATGCTAAGCAAGAATGGGACTAGGTTGCTTGCATGCACATGCGGTTCGCTGACGACTAGCTCCTCTCCGCCTTCGACGCATACATCCAGGGGGACGGAGAAGGAATACCCATTAGTCAAAATTGCTTTCCTCCCCGCCCTTATTATCTCGAAGGTTCTGTCACTCGGGATCTCGCAGCCCAGGTACTGCTCGGCAAACTCCCTGTTGAATAACCTAAGGGGTACGCCGTTGATGTGCCACCTGTAGCGTCTGGGTATCCAAAGCCATCCGAAGTTTTTCATGAGCAGGGAGTACACCGTTGTTGAGTGAGTCTTAGCGGTGGATAGGGGGAGCACAAGGTCGTACCTTTCATCGAAGAGGGATTTCGGAGGCATAGCGTAGGTGAAAAACCCCAACTCATAGCCTTCGGCCCATTTTATCGGCAAGTTTTCAAGCTCGGTTGAGTTGCTGTAAAGGTCGACGAAGAAGACCTTTCCCTCATACTTTTTATCCGAGAGCACTTTCACATAGCCGAGCTCCCACGCGACTTTAAGGGGGTTCAGCCATGGCGAGTCCATAGCCACGTGTATCTCTTCGGCCCCATGCTCCAGTAGCGCATCGATAACACCCGCAAGAACAGCGGGTTGCGTTGACAGCGGCTGCAGGTCGGCGTGGGCACTCACCCCGTTTTCGCGGGCGATAGGTTTCAGTTTTGGATCGGTTAAAAATTGCCCCGCGCTGATGTCGGAGTCCGGTTTAATCAGGACTTTCTCAGCAGCTCCCAGCCCCTGCAACAGCTCTGAAACGAGGGCCCGCGAAGCCGCGTAGCTGCATTTAGGAACTTCTATCCACTCGGGTACTCTTGCGGCGAAAATCTCCCCCTCGCTTCCGGACCATAACTCGGACCTACGTATGGGCTTCAGCGGTACATAGAGCTCCGGGTTTACTAGCGGTGTAAACCAATCACTTGCAGCTCGCTCGTGTATCGCACGTGGGGGTATCCTCTCAAAGTTGGCCACAGATCTCAGCGGAAGTAAGGCGTAAAAGTGTTTCCGCACGCTAGCTAGCAAGCATGTCTTCTCGAGCGCCGCCGTACGGCGGCGCTTTCCTAGCTGGCTCACGGCTGGTAAAATTTATAGCGGGAGTTTTCAGGCGCAACTAGCTGGTGCGTTAGCCCATGGGCGTGGTGCGCTTTGTGTCGCTAGACCTGGACGGCACGCTAGTGACTAGGGAGTACGTCGATTACTTTTGGCTTGAACTCGTGCCGAGGCTGTACGCCGAGAAGCACGGGGTAGACCTCGACAAGGCTAGGAAGGAGGTTTTAAACAAGTACGACGAGATTGGACCCCGGGATCTGCGCTGGTACCTCCCAAGGTACTGGTTCGCGAGGCTTGGGTTGGACCTCGAGCTTCTACCTAAGGCTTTGGAAGAGGCCGGGCGCTTAATCAAGCCTTACGATGACGCGATATGCTTCCTAAGCGAGGCCCGGGATAAGGTTGAGCTCGTGCTCTGCACGAGCGCCTCTCGTGAGTTCGTGGAGCTAGTTTTTAGTAAAGTCCCGGCGATAGCAGAGTCTATATCAAGGGTTTTCTCTTCGGTGTCTGATTTCTCGCTGCCCGGTAAGCCGGTGAAGTTCTACAGAGCTGTACTGAAGGCCTTGAAGGCGGCTCCCAGCGAGGTTGTGCATGTAGGTGATGACCCGGAAGCAGATTACAGGTCTCCCTCATCTATCGGAGTAAGGGCTTACCTCGTCGATCGAAGCGGGAAATGCGGGCTAAGCAGCCTCATCGAGTTGCTCAACATTATGCCTGAGCTTTGGAGCCCTCAACCGCACAATTTTAATCCCCCTTAAAAGCAAGGCAGGATGGGGGCCGTAGTCTAGCTTGGTAGGATGCCAGCCTGGGGACGTACCCCGAGGTGACGATGGAACGCTGGTGAACCCGGGTTCAAGTCCCGGCGGCCCCATTACTGCGCGCCTCCGCTAAGTACGCTTGCCTCCTGAGTTTCTTGGGGCTTTCTCGAACGACTCTATTAGCCGGGCCGCTTTCTCCAGTACGCGTTTGTTTTCAACAGCAACTCGGTAAAGCCTGCGGTAATCCTCTTCTTTAACCACGGACAAAATAGACGGTATAAAAGGCGGGAAGCCTAGCCCGCTGCGAGGGCTGAAGCGGGGGCTAGAGCTCCTTCTGCATGTAGACTCTACTGATAGCGAATCCCTTTCTTCGATACCACTCAATCGCCTCCTTGTTTCTCGCCGGTGTCGTCAAAGCCAATCTCCTGACGCCTTTCAACCTGCAGAACTCCTCCACTGCAGAAAGGAGCTTAGTACCTATACCGTGCCCCCTAGAATCTTCGCTTACCTCTAGATCGTAAATGTAGCAAATGGGTATAAAGTCCACTGGGTCGACTCTGATGCCGGCCCACACGGCTCCGACCACCCTACCTCCCTCGTCTACAGCTAAGCGTATGAAGTTCTCTAAGTTACTCGAGTATAGCCTCTTAACCAGCTCTTCATGCCTTCGGGCATACTCGTCGTAGCTAAGCAGCTTCTTGGCACTCTCGCTTACAAACGGCCAGCTCATTGCCCTATCGAACTCGATGAAGCTCTCCAAGTCCCCCTCAACGATCCTAAAGAACTTCCTCACGAGCACCCACCCAGCCTCAAGACCGTCTCCCTGGTGGTCTCAACCCATTCGCCGTTCTGCAGAATGGTGTAACCCAGCGTATACGGCTCGAGGATGTCGAAGATCCTCTCCCGCAATTCGCAGTAGGGGATAGCGTCCGCGTGGGAGGATACCGGATCGAAGTGCATTGTCTCCACATGCGGGTGCGCTACTCCTCTCGGTAGATTTAGGCCCCAGATGCTGTTGGCCAGGTACGCGGAGTGCTCCAGCTCGGATTCGTCAAGCCTATACTTCCCCTCCAGGATCCTACGGGGTAAGTCTAGGTAGTGCCTCCTTTTGTAGCCTATAAGCGCCGCATCGATGCCATTAGCTAGGAGGAAGAGCAGTATCCCGGTGCACTTAGAACACTTGCCGCAAGGCGCAAGTGAACCCCCCTTCAATATTGGCGAGTGGCAGCTCATCTGCAGTTTGAAGATCTCCGGGTACCTCCTAGTGAGCACCCGCTCGACCACCAAGCCGGTCACCGGCCGGATGGGCGACCACTGCTTGACGTTTATACCCCGCTGCTCGAACCAATTGCTGACGTACTTCTCGAATTCCTGGGACTGGTCAAACGTAGCGTAGTAGTGCTTAATCCCCTTAAACTCGAATGTCAGGTTTGAAGGGTCGTCAAACTCGTTGCCGAAGCAGATGTTACCGATCCCGTACTTCCCAGCCACGGGAAGGAATGAGAAAGCATAGTGCTCAAACCAGAACAGCCTAATCGGGTACAGTTCCTTACTCCTCCTGAGGAAGTTGGGTACGACGATTTTCATGTTGCGCTCGATGAACGTGAAAAGGCGGTCCAGGTTGCTCCAGACCTTCCTGGTTTCCGGGATATTCGCCGAGAAGTACCTGTACGCCTTAAGCGCAACTAACCAGTGCCTCCCCGATTCATTGAAAAAGCAGGGGTAAACTCTCATTCCGATTTCCCTCAGTAGCGAGTAGGTGAGCAGGCTATCCTTACCGCCCGACGTCATCACGATGCAGCTCGAGGGGTCGGTCTCAAAGTCCAGCGAAGTCCCACTAAAAGTCTCGGGCAGGTCGACGTGGGCTCTCGGCTTCGCGTCATCGGGTTGCACATCCTCAGGGTTGGGTACGTACTCGTCGCGGATTAGCCCGGTTCTCTCTACTATCCTGTTCACGAAGATGTCGCGCGCTGTGGCATCGCTCATATCCGTAAAGAACTTGTAGTCTAGCTCGTGCAGCGGGAAATCGAAGCGTACTTCCTCCGTAAAAAGGCAGTAGTTGGTAACCGGTACCAAGCTAACCAGCTTCGCCACCTCCTCAAGCTGCCGCTCTTCAAACTTCTCTCTGTAGCTTTGGATTAAAGTGTAGCTCTTCTTCAGGCCGTCGTACTCGAGGGTATAGCTCACCTGAAAACCCTTGGACTTAGCCTTAATGCCGTGCACGGTTATTCTGTCAAAGCACTTCAGGTTCGCCACCGCTACCGTGGAGTTAGGCTTAGGGTCGCTTATTAATAAGTAGCCCTGGCCCACCTGCCCCGGTCTTAGGTCCATAGATCGCCCGGCTGGGGCGAAGCCGCTCTTCAACAATCGTTAAAGATCGGATGAAGAGGCACCAGGCTGCAGCCTCTCGCACAACTATTAATAGGGCGGCAACCTGCCCTGGTCGTGCCAAGACCAGCCATCATAGTCCACGGCGGGGCTGGCAGGATTCGAGGGGAAAATATCGATGCTAGATTAAAGTTCCTGAGAGAGGCAGCGGATAGGGGTTTCGAGATCCTAACCGGCGGAGGGTCGGCGCTTGACGCGGTTGTGGAGGCGGTTGTCGTACTCGAAGACTCCGGGGTGTTCAACGCTGGCTTGGGGAGCTGCCTAACATTCGACGGGAGCGTCGAAATGGATGCAGGCGTAATGGACTGCGAAGGCAAGATAGGGGCTGTCGCGGCTGTCAGGCGTGTCAAGAACCCGGTTTTACTCGCCAGGAAAGTGATGGAGCTTACGGATCACGCACTGATGGTGGGCGAAGGAGCTGAGAGGCTGGCCTCCGCGCTGGGTTTAGCGGTCTCGGAGGGGCTTCTCGTTACACCCGAGAAGCTGAGGAGGCTCGAAGAGCTCAAAGCGAAGTGGCTTAAAGGTGAGGATTTCACGTGGTTGCGGAAACTTAGAACCCTGCTCCAAGAATACCCCTTCCTCGGAACTGTGGGAGCCGCCGCGGTCGACGCCAACGGGTGTGTCGCGGCGGCAACCTCTACCGGAGGTTACTGGCTGAAGCTTAGGGGCAGAGTCGGGGATTCGCCAATCCCGGGAGCTGGGTTTTACGCTTTGAAAAACGTAGGGGCCTGCTCGGCGACTGGCATCGGGGAGGCGATCATCAAATCGATGCTATGTCTAAATGTCTGCGAGTACATGAAAGCCGGTTTAAGCGCGGAGGAAGCGGCCTCGAGAGCTGTCGAGCATATGGGTGCTACCTTAGGGCGGGGTTTAGCTGGCGTAATAGCAGTTGGTGCAAATGGGGACGTTGGATACGCGTTTAACACGGAAGCTATGCTAGTTGGTTTCAAGTACAAGGGCTTGCGGAAGGCGGAAGCGCTATTTGCACATAAACCTTAACTTTCACGGCTTAGATTCATAATAAGTGCTCAACATGCCAAGCTGCCTCAAGCTGCGCATTCGCTTAAACGAGGGTAGCTTAGACCTGCGCATTACTGCGAAGGGGATCGGCGAAGTACTTCCGCACGAAGAGGTGATACCTACACACTTGGACAGGCTAAAGCTCGCGTTGATCAACAGCACCTTCCAGCGAAACCCTATAATCGTGGATGCGGCTTCGGGGCTCATACTCGACGGCACACACCGATGGGCCGCAATGCGCGACCTAGGTTATAGGTGGATCGTCGTTTGCGAAGTCGACTACAGTAACCCGCTAGTAGTTCTAGACAGGTGGGTGAGGGCGTACAGGCACGTCGAGAGCTCCTTAGCCGAGGAAATTGCCAAGGAGTTCGAAGCAGAGCCCGTCGAGCGGGATGAGATCAGAAACGAGGATCTGGTTTTAGAAACTCCGAGCACACTGTACCGGGTTAGCTGCGTATCAGTTAAGGAAGCGTTCGCCAAGCTTCGCGCGATCGAAGAGAGGCTCCTACAGTATGGGTACGCGCCGTTTTATGTTACCGGCGACTATAAAAGTGGAGTCGGGAAGCGTTATTCGCTCTTCCTGATACCTCCTCTGCCGAGTAAGAGCAACGTAGTGGAGTTCGCGAGAGGGGGCTCTCTGCTTCCGCCGAAAAGCACAAGGCACTTAGTTCCAGCTCGCCCCCTAGGTGTTAACGTACCGTTAAAACTGCTGAGTAATGAGTCGCTAGATTTTGAGGCGTTAAGCGAGATCCTGCGCCAAAGGAACCCTGTGCTTTTGAGGCCGCCCGTCCGGTTAGACCGGGACTACCAAGAGCTGCTGCTATATTTTATTTAGGCACCCGGGGCGGAGAATGCGGGGTACCCCTTGCGCAGGGACTACCTGCTGGCTTTCAGAGTGCCTGAGAAGCCGCCAACCGAGGCTGTTAGCAAGGCTATGAGGGAGGCCGGAGCGTGGGTTGAATCCCGCGGCGCGCTACTCGGGGGCTGGGACTACGATGAGAGCGAAGGCTTCATCCTCGTTCACCTCAAGTCGGAGGAGGCGGAGATCGAGCAGCTTAAAGCTGCTTTTGCCGAGCTTGTCTCGGAAAGCTTAGGGCAGGCCGTCGAGAGCGCTGTCATATCGCCCCAAGGGGGTAGCTATGTGAAAGCGCAGGGGATTCTACCGAGCCCATCGGTGATGGGCTTTCTACTCCGGGTCTCTCACCAGCGCGAAGCCAAGTGTGACTTAACAGGGAACGAGGTGTTCACGCTGCTTCTGTTCTATATGCTAGGAGGCGACACGACTCGCGTGGTGCTGGCTTCCTCCTTTTTCGACTTGGACCCGGACGAGGCCGAAGCCGCCTTGCATAAGCTCTCCGGCCGCTACATAGACGTCGAAAGGGGGGAACTTCTAAAGCCAGGCGAGAAACTGCTGGACTCCCTGATACGCGATCTTCGCGCGCGCCCGGTTGCTGGGGAGCGCGCGCTGCTATCCCTTATAGATGAGGAGTATCGCACAGAGGATTTCAGCATGGATAAGCTAGCGCGTTCCCTCTACTTGAGCGGGGTTCCATACAGGTACATCCCCGAAATAGTGAAACAGGTGGCTGGCACGCTGCGCGGCAGAAGGTTTGTTTCGAGAAGGTCTCTCGCCTCCGTAGTGAGAAGCCTGATAGAGGATATGGATCGCACGGATACCGCTCTAAGGTTTTACGCCTACGTACACGCGCTTGACAGGGTCTACGTGCTGCGAGATGGGAGGGAGGAACGCATTAGCTGGAGCCTGCTAAGGGGGATCGCCCGCGCTACCCTAGGTAAAAGAGCCTTAAAGGTACCATCGGCCCTGGCGGAGGCCTTGGCAGAGCTGATTGCAGACAGGATCAGGGAGGCTATAGCCTCAGAGCCGTGGAGAAGCGAAGGCGTAACTCTGAGCGAGGAGGAGCTAGCTGGGATCGCCGAAGATGCGGCACCGCTAGTTTCGAGGGCGTGGGCGGAGCTCCGCGAAGCTGATCCTCGCGAGTGCGCACGCATCTACAAGCTGAGGGGAAGGGAGAATCTTCAAGCAGCTAAAGGAACTTATGATTTCGGGGAAAGAAAGGATTTAATCCTCAGAGGGCTTCACTTGACGACTTCAGGCTTACTGTTGGAGCTGGGCGTCCTCCCCTCCAACTACATAGAGCAGAACCTCGGTGTGCTTAGGACAATGCTTAAGTCGAGGGCGGAGACTAGCGATGAAGGAATCAGGCGTTACATTTCCCTTGCTCTAAAGCTCGCCCGCTCACCCACCATAGTGAGCCCGAGAGAGAACAGGCAGGTGCTTAAGTGGCTCGATGAGCTAATTAAGCTTGAGATGGGGTGAGTGGCGCGGGTTGTTCACGCGGAAAATACTGCACGGCATGAGTACTTCGGAATGCCCCGGCAAGCCTATGGCGGCTAGGTGCACGATCAGCTATTAATATCGGCCATTCAAGGGGCCTATCGATGCGTAGGTTGATCTATTTAGTGCTGGATGGGGCCGCCGACTCAACCTCCGCGGGGGAGACCAGCCTCGAGATAGCAAGGACGCAGGCTCTGGACAAGTTAGCCACTGTTTCGATTGGGGGCTTAATGTACCCGATAGAGGAGGGGGTTGCACCCGAAAGCGATGCGGCGGTGCTATCCTTGCTGAGCTACGACCCCCACCGCTACTATACTGGAAGGGGTCCGCTTGAGGCCCTCGGAGCCGGTATCGAGATCAGGGAGGGTTACGAAGTAGCGTTCCGCGCTAACTTTGCAACCATCAACGAGGATACACTAGAGATCGTCGATAGGAGGGTTGGGAGGAGCCTAACCTCGAGCGAAGCCCGGAAACTCGGTGCTGCGGTTGATGGGCTTGAGCTGGGGCTGTATGGTGGCTACGCTCGGGTGAAGGCAACAGTCGGCCATAGGGCGGTGGTCGTTATCGGCAGCAGGAGCCATAGGCTATCTGACGAGGTCGACAACACGGACCCGGCGTACGCGAAAGTTGGGAGTTTTTCGGTGGCGCGCCCCTCGTTCGAGAAACGCATTGCACGCTGCAAACCCTTGAGGGATACTCCCGAGGCTAAAGCAACTGCGGATTTAGTGAACGAGTTTACAATGAGAGCTATTGAGATACTGTCCAAACACCCAGTCAACCTGGAGAGAGTGGCTAGGAGCCAGCCAAAAGCAAACGCGATCCTGCTCAGGGATTCGGGGAGTGCGCTTCCAAGGGTTGAACCGATATCCAAGAAGTTCGGCGTAAAGTTTGGTGCGGTTGTAGAGATGCCGGTCGAGCTGGGAATAGCGAAGCTGCTCGGGATGGAGGTGGCAGAGGTTGAAGAGCCTACTGGCAACAAAGCGCACGATTACAGCCGCCGCTTGGAGGCTGTGTTAAACTTGCTGAAGCGCGTGGACGCCGTCTACGTGCACCTCAAGGGCCCGGATGAGCCGGGGCATGACGGGCTCCTTTCCGAGAAAGCTAAGGCTATCGAGGAGATCGATAGGTTCTTTGTCGAACCCTTACTCGAGGCGGTAAACCTCGGTGAAACAGCGGTGATAGTGACCGCTGATCATGCAACTCCTCCCAGCGCTAAATCCCACACAGGGGACCCGGTACCCGTGCTTTTGCATGTTCCGGGTGTGGAAGGCGATAGGCTTAGACGTTTTACTGAACGCGAGTGCGCTAAGGGGTCACTGGGCATGCTGCCGCATGGCTGGGAGTTGCTACCTAGAGTCTTCGATATCTTTGGGAAAGCCGGCTTCAGACTGGGTTAGCGGGCAGGAAAGGCGGTAAAGCGCATCCTCCAAACTTTTTTTCACTTCGCCTCGGGTAGGCTTAGCGAAGTTTGCCCCTCTGTTGTAATCGTGACGTGGGTCCGGGTCACGCAGCCAGAGTAAAGCGTACTTGAGTGAGCTGCAACCCTTTCTTCTCACTGAATTGGAGTTCTCGGAATGTTAAAAAGAGAGTTATGTGGGTTAAACATAATGGGGAGATTTTGCAGAATGCCTTTAATGGTAACCGGAGGCTTGAGCTCGATGAAAGCGCTGAGCTGGGTTAGCTGGATAGCAGACGTGCAGAGTGAAGGGGGTGGGAGCATGGTTTCAGCTGGCGGCGAGCCGCCAGTGAGAGCATGAAGCCAACGCCGGTGCGCGAGCTTAAAGTAAGCGGAGTAGGTAGACTGACGCTGGAGAAAGTGGAGGAGGTCGTCAAGTACGTAGAGGATCTCGCGCTGTTCAATCCCGAGGAGCTGGCAGAACGGGCAGGCATCGAGCTCGACAAGGCAGCCTCAATAGTGAGGGCTGCCCGCAGGTTTGTAAGGAGCAGCGTTGGAGGCCGCGTCTACAGGGGAAGCGAGTACGCGCATATCCTTGAGGCTCGAGAAACACTAACAACGGGTGTGAAAGCCATAGATGAGCTGCTCGGGGGTGGGTTAAAGGTATGGGATGTGTACGAGTTCGCGGGGGAGTTCGGTAGCGGGAAGACCCAGCTGTGCCACCAGGTTTCTGTAACAGTTCAGCTTCCACCCGAGAAGGGGGGTTTAGCTGGCAAGGCGGTCTACATCGACACCGAAGGAACTTTCAGCCCGTCTCGCATAAAAATGGTTGGAGAGAGGTTCAACGTTGAGGATCCGCTCGATAACCTCTACGTGGTGAGGCCCCTCAACGTGGACGAGCTAGAGGAGGTGGTGGTCGAGGAGCTCCCCAAGCTCTTAAGAGAGGGGATTCGGCTAATCCTCGTCGATAGCGTAATCGCGCTTTACAGGGCGGAATTTAAGGGGAGGGA
Organism: uncultured Thermofilaceae archaeon; assembly: GCA_938036345.1. Taxonomy (GTDB): domain Archaea; phylum Thermoproteota; class Thermoprotei; order Thermofilales; family Thermofilaceae; genus CALHPJ01. The sequence goes on from CALHPJ010000002.1 coordinate 42,452, forward strand.
AATGCTGGCAATGCGGCAGCAGAGGATTAATTACCTTTTGGACTGGCTAAAAAGGTACGCTAGGAGGTACAGGTCCGTTGTGGTTATAACGAACCAGGTTCTCAGCCAACCGGTTCCGTGGGGGATTGCCCTAAAGATACCGGCTGGCGGGAACATAATCGCTCACGCGTCGACGCACAGGTTTTTCATGAGGAGAGCGGGGGAGGCTTTGCTGCTAGAGTGCTTCGATTCGCCGACGATAGCCCGAGGGGCTTCGGCGAAGTTCCAGATAACCGATAGAGGATTAGAAGATGTTTGAAAATATGTTTAAAGGATCGGGCCACTCCGATAAGGGGGCGATGAAGACCCATTGCAGCGCGTAGCTGTGAAGACAAGGTTTCCGGCCTGAGCCCCCTGCGGTGGGAGATGCGCCGGGAGCCTTGCGATCGTTTGCACGTTACCGGGCGACCAGCTCCGTTACCCCCAGCATGAAGAGGTCCTCCTGAAGCCCCTCCTCGATGCTCTTTAGGCTCGCGCTCAGCCTGATTACCTTAGTGCGGCCATAGCGCCCCAGGCTAACCACTCTCGCGTTAACTATCCCGGCCATATCCAGCTCATTGATTATGTCGCTAACCCGCCTCTGCGTAACAGGATCCATGCCGAGCATCTTTGCGATCTCCATGTACTTGTTGTATATCATGCCGGTAGTCAGGTTCCTCGCACCCTCTTTCTCGAGCAAGTAAACTGCTATAAGAACCATCTTTACGTGCAGCGGCATCGACTTTATCACGTCAACGGTAACGTTCTTTTCAATTTCCCTCTGGGCCTGCTTTACGTGCTCCAGCGTGACCTTGCTAGCCCCCTCCCTTTCAGCCAGATCCGCGGCTTTCAATAAGAGGTCGAGGGCGAGTCTGCAGTCCCCGTTCTGTTTTGCAGCAATTGCCGCGCAGGCCGGTATCACTTCTGGCGCTAGTACCCCGTCCTGGAAGGCTTCAGCGGCCCTCTGCTGCAAGATGTCCTCGAGCTCCTTCGCCGTATACGGGGGGAAAACGAGCTCCTCCTCGCATAGGCTGCTCTTCACTCTCGAATCCAGGAACTCTGTGAATTTCAGGTCGTTGGTTATGCCGATGAGCGAAAGACGCGAGCGGGAGAGCTGCTCGTTGATTCGGGTGAGGAAATAGAGTACGTCGTCGCCGTTTTTCTTAACCAGGTGGTCTACCTCGTCCAAAACCGCGACCATCATCCTTCCGCGCCGATCCAGGGCTTCAGCGAACCTTTTGTAGACCTCGCTGGTGGCCAGCCCGGTAAAAGGGACTTTTACACCCAGCTCTCTGGCTAGCTCGGCCATTACCCGGTAGCTAGTATCGTTTTGCCGGCAGTTAACGTACGCGAAAACAACTTTCTCCTGCGCCTTTTCGGACAATTTCCTTACCACGTGTTTCGTAACCGCCGTTTTCCCGGTGCCAGTCAACCCATATATGAAGACATTTGAGGGCCTAGATCCTGCTAAAGCCGGCGCCAGTATTCTAGCTAAAGCAATGATCTGTTGTTTCCTATGGGGTAGCTCTTCCGGTACATAGTCCGGTAGAAGCCTTTCTCTATCCTTAAATATCTGTGAATGCAGGACGAAGTGCTCGAAAATTTCGTCCAAGCTCATACATTCTCCACTTGAAGCATTAGAACCGGGGGACTCAATGGTGCAACAGAATCGATAAGACGTAGTACGCTTAGTATCACGCGCCTCATACTCGGATCTTCCTCCCGCCGTGTTTCCCCGGTAAAGTAGACCACACCAATGGTAAACGTTATATCCAGCCCAGATTTGGTAGCCATAAGCCGGGGTGGCCGAGCGGTCCAAGGCGGTGGACACGCTAGCCACACTCGAGATCCATTGTCCCTCGGGGACGCCCGGGTTCGAATCCCGGCCCCGGCGCCACTGCCCACTGGTTAAGTAATCAAACCGATAATTTTTCTTTTCCTTTTCAAATAGTAAAGGTAGTGACTGTAAGGAACGTCGGCGGGCACTCTGTGGTCAACGTGAGGTATGTACCCTCCCTCCTCTACGAGCGGCTTAACTCTTTCCAGCTCACTATCAATGGCCTTGGGGCCTTCGATAAGGGCTCGCTTATCTATACCGCCCATTAACAGAAGCTCCCGGCCGAACATGCCCCTCAGCTTCACAGGGTCGGAGCCCGCTTTCACCTCGCACGGAAAATGGCAGTTAATGCCGGCTTTCAGCCACAGGGGTAGCAGCCGCTCTATGTTGCCGTCGCAATCCATTATGTTGAGCCATACCCCGTGCTCCCTGAGGAACTCGGTGATTCTTTGGTACTGTGGCACCATAAGCTCCTCAAAGTGCTTGGGGGATATTAGAGGGCCGCTGTTGTAGCACATGTCCTCCCACCAGTGAGCAAAGTCCAGCTTTACTTCCCGAAGCGGCTTCTCAACAACTTTCAGTATCATCTTGGTCCTAAACTCGAACATATCCTTCACTAGCTCGGGCTCCCTAAGTATTGCGTTGCAGAGACCCCGCAGCCCCATGAGGTCGCGGGCCCAACCGAAGAAACCTCCAGCGAATATGCCGAGCGGGTAGTCCCGTTCCCTCCACTCATCCTTAAGCTCTTCAAAGCCCGGGTACTGAATGTTTTCTAGGTCGAAGCGCTCCTTATAGCTTTCCCAGGTTTCCCGGTCCTTAACAGGGTACTCTAGAAAAGAGGGTATGGAGGTACCGCACCCCTCTTTAAAATCCATTTTAACCACGCCGGTTTCGTCGCGGAAAATCCGCCTGCGGTCGTCCTCCCACAGCACCTTGTATTCGAACTTCTTAAAGGGGATGTAGACGGGTACTTCATTCCAGTACCACGCTTCGAACCCGAAGTACTGGTCGGCCTTGTAGTCGTTGTTAACAAACTCCGGCAACCCCTCGCGATGCCACCTCTTGAGAGTCTCTTCCCAGTAGCCGAACTCCACGTCTGGGACGTGGTCGACCTCCTTGTACATGAACACATTTAAGAAGCGCTCGCGCCTGGTCAGCCTTAACGAGGGGTTGATTATCCCCACATCCTAACTGCTCACGCGTAGTAAATAAGGCCATCGAGCGTTTTCCGTGAGCAGCGCAATTGAGCGAGCGCTTAAGTAGGGACTTTTTCCTCGGAAGGGGGGCTCCACTCCTTTGTCAGTGTCGCTAACCTCCTTAGTGCCCACCTTGAGCGGACTCGCCGGGTAAGTTCGCCTAGAATCTTGAGCAGCTCGTCGTAGGTTCTCCTATCGACCGGAAAGGGGACGCCGTCTTTCCCACCTACAGCATAGGCGAATTTAAAGGGGTCAACCGGATGCGTAACCGGGTCCCTCCACGATGGAGGGGTCTCGTAAACTAGCTCGGCTACTAGAGCCAGCGCCCTCAAGGTACTAGGCCCAAACCCCCTAATCCCCAGCAGCTCCTGGTAACTGTTAACCCCCAGCTCGCTCGCGTTCTTCAAGGCGGCAGTGTTTACGGAGACCCCTCCCAGCTTAAGGTACCTTTTGACGATTTCTCGGGTTTCTCTAACGGGGTAGGGCGAGTAGTAGCTGAGTAGCGGCGCGTCGCCTTGAGCGATTGCCAGCGCCTGCTTCACCATGGACTCCAGCCTGCGGGGGTTTTCCGATGCTAAATCTACGAGCAGCCTCTGGTGTTTATCCATACCTTTATCGACAGTATTCAGCGCCAAGCCGGCAATGCCGCTAACGCCTGAATGCGGGGTTTCCACGAAGCTGTACAGCATCTCTGAGAACCAGTGGTAGCGCCGCGCCATCCTGGCTTTTTCGTTCATTCCTTGCTGCACTACAGCCCACCTTCCATCGGAGTCGACGAAGAACACGTGGTGGTACAGCTGGTAGCCAGCCTGTAGCGCCACGCCGTCAACCTTGGCTACGAGAGCGGATATTCTCGTCAGCCTATCTCCCTCGAGCCCCAACCTCTCGGCTATCCTCCTTAGTTCGAGCGGTGTGCGTAAGCTCGCGTCGCCTTTCCCACCAGCCGCGTACACGCCCAGGTCGAGCTTCTTTAGCACGTCCCTTATGATTGCGGACGTTACTGTGGTGGAGCCCGAGCTGTCCCAGTCCATCCCAATTATGTTGTTCAACGCCTGGAACCATACTGGGTCGGCTATGCGCTCCAGAAACCCCCAACTGCCGTACTCTTCCACCACGAGCTTCACTATCACCTCTGCGAGCTCCTTCATGCGTATAAGAAGCCAGCTGGGCACGTGGCCTGTGTGTAAAGGTAGCTCAGCTACTCCCCTCCTCACCTCGAAAGAGGAGGCAGCTAGCGATTAAAAGCTAACGCGGACAGTGCGTTGAAAGTTAACCGCCAAGCTAGGCCGCGTAACGGTAAACAATATAACGCCCCCGGTGCTGACTTATCGGTTGTAGAGGGCCCGTGGTCTAGCGGCTAGGACACCCGCCTCACGAACGTGTGTACAGCGGGTTTGAGAGCGCGGGAGATCCCGGGTTCGAATCCCGGCGGGCCCACCTCTCTGGGTATTGTTTTTATCGTGCAATAAACTTGGGAGAAGCGTAGGCTCTGACTGAGGTTTCCCTGCCGTTTGCCCCGTCAGTTTGGCTTTCCGAATCCGCCACGTCGAACCTAATGTACGCGGCGTCTCCAGGCACTTTAATTCTAAGCCTCTTTGCGAACCACTCCACCTCTATTTTCTCAGTGTAGATAACTTCACCCACCGAAATTAACCTTAAAGTGGCTCCGCGTGCTCCGCGCACCTCAACCTGCACTTTAATCAACCTCCTATCCGCGTACTCCACCTCATACCACAGGAAGGGCCCCTCTGGAGACTCCGAAATGGTCACCATGCCAGCCCTTACGGCGTCAAGTATGCTCTCGTAGCCGGCCCTATTCACGTAAACCCAGGTTGTCGGGTGCCCGGTGCTTAGCATGGGATGCTTCCGCTTTATGCTGTGAGTATCGCTGCCTCCTACGATCCCAACTCTGTAACCCCTCGATAGCGGTTCATCGAGCAGCCTGGAGGACATGTAGTTGAGTAGCGCCCAGTTCCCCTGCCATACCTCCATGAATCCGATTCTTTCAGTACCGCCTAGCTGCCAGGTAGGCCCGAAAGGCTTGGGGTGATTTACCGAAGCTAGGTACCCTTTTCTCTGCACGTAGTCGATAAGCCTCTCAAGCTCTTCGCGGCTCTTAACCCTGAAGTCCACCCACTCACCAACATTAAGCACATTCATGTGCCCGTAGTAAGTTGTAACCTCCTCACCGGGCAGCAGAGGACCCCTCGGCGCACTCCGCACTCGGGCACGTGGCTTACCGTATTGTGGTCAGTGATAGCGACGAAATCTAGCCCCTTTTCTGCGGCAGCCTTGGCGATCTCCTCTGGGGTAGAGTCTCCGTCACTATGCACGGAATGCGCGTGAAAATCGCCCTTCAACCAGCCGCTCAAAGAGATCGCGGCGGAGGGCTCGCAGCCCTGCAACCTTTTCTCTTTCGGCCCGCTACTCGCGCTTTCTTCCTTACCACTACCGAGTACGTGCACCCCGCCTGCGACACCCTGTACAGACCTAGAGCGATTTTCCAAGTACCTGGCTTTATACTACGTGGAATGTAGCCGGGGGTAGCATCGGAGCGAGAAATAGTGATGGCCTTCTTACCGGATCCGCTCCAACCTCTGAAGCTTCTGCCGGCTTCCAGGAAGCCGAGGGGTCTGGGTTCGAAGACTCCTACGTCGATTACGCTCTCGCCGCATCCCACCGGTGTGTAGGAGGTACTCAATCCCTATTTTCTCGCACCATTTGGGCACCTCGAACGGTAAGTAAATAAAAATCGTCCTTGCTCTTATCCTGCGGCGATAGAAACCCTTCAAAGCGCTGCTCCTTTAATGCCTGCATATAACACGAGCGCTCCCGCCTACACATAGGTTTCAGCCCACTTCGGCGCTTAACGTCATTCCCACGGAAGCAATTTTAGCCAGGTTGGGCAAGTCCCCTCGTGAAGCATGTTAAGTTGGGCGAGAGCTGCGGGCTGAAGGTTTCCTCGCTCTCGCTGGGTACATGGCACCTGCCCCGGTTATCGGAGAAGGATGAAGCTGGAGCCCATAAAATAGACTATGAAGAGTTTAAGAAAGTGCTAAAAAGAGCCTACGAGGAGGGACTTACCTTCATCGACACAGCCAATAGATACCACGGCGGGGTTTCCCCCGTTCCGCTAACGCACGTAGGTAACGCGGAAAAGCTGCTGGGCACCGCTATCAGGGAGCTGAAGTTAGATAGGGAGGAGATTGTCATCGCGACCAAAGTTGGGGTGCGGATGTCACCGGGCCCCAACGGGGAGGGTTTAAGCAGGAAGCATATCATGTGGCAGATATCGGAGAGCCTGAAGCGCCTTCAAATAGACTACGTCGACATCTACTACGCGCACGCGTTCGATCCGGAAACGCCGAAGCTCGAGACACTCACCACGTTTAACGATGTAGTTCGCCGAGGCTTCGTCAGGTACATAGGCATGAGCAATATCCCTGTGCACCACTTAGTCGAGTACATTATGCTTGCAATCGCGAATAAGCTGGAACCCGTGGCGGTGCTCCAGTACCGTTACAACTTATTCGATAGAGGCGTTGAGAACGATATAATACCGGTAGCGAAGCGCTTCGGAGTAGGCTTCACCGCCTACTCACCCTTGGGGGAGGGGCTGCTGACCGGTAAGTATGTTGACTTTGAATCGAAGAGATGGGTGGTGCCTCCCGGCTCGAGGGCTGAGTACCGCGATCTCAGTCACATGTTCACCGAGCGCAACCTGCAGCGCTTACTCAGGCTTAAAGAGCTAGCAGGGGAGCAAGGGCTCACCCTGCCTCAGCTAGCAATTGCGTGGCTCATCAACATTGGCGAAAAGGTATGGAAGATCCCTATAGTGCCCATAATCGGCATCACCAGGCTGCAGCACCTGGAGGAGGCGCTCATGGCAGTTGACGCAAACCTGTCGCATGATGCTCTGAAAGCTATAGATGAAGTCACGCGCGGACCACCTTTATCCTGAGCCGCAGTCTTGAGCTGTTTCATCGCTCGGGCACCCCGCTGAAACGATCCTCGGCAGCGGTTGAGTAGAATCGACGCCTCTAGCTAAACTCAGCTAGGTGGAGAGCTGTTCCACGGATGGCGGGCCGGCCGGGATTCGAACCCGGGACCTACGGGTAGCTTCCCCCGCATTGGGGGTTAAGAGCCTCGACAGCGCCTTAGGCGCGACCGTCGCTCCACCAAGCTGAGCTACCGGCCCGCTGCTCCCAGTGGAAAGGGGGTTTTAATAAGTTTATCTTGCGTAGAATGACTTCGGGTTGCGAAAAGCTTAAGGCTACCGTTATCTCACCAAGCGAGGGGGTCAGTTATGCCGAGCCACGGATCACTAACTAAGGCTGGTAAGGTGAGAAACGCTACTCCGAAAATCCCGCCTAAACCCAAGAAGAACCTAATGCCGAGAAGGAGGAATGAGAGGAACTACTTGAGGAGGCTCGTATACGCTTCCAGCAAATCCCCGGCTGAAGCCTAAAGGGCTGGCCTAGATAATGGGCGAGTTAGAGGGTTACGGAGACCTAGCGCTAGAGGTACTTGAGGGTGTAAGCGTATTCGACGAGATTGAGGTTGAAAGGGAGGACGGAGCTGTTCTGAGAGGCGTTCTGCTCCCGCGCCCGCGGTACGGGGACCCCGATGTTCTGGTACTTAAATTGCCGAATGGATACAATATAGGCGTTAGCGCTAGGAGAATTAAGCAGTTGCGCAGGATCGGCAGAGTCGAGCCCACCAGAGGGGCAGCGGCACCCCAGTTATCCATTAAGCGAAGCCTGCCCCGTATCCACCTCATCGGAACCGGGGGTACGATAGCTTCCAGGGTCGATTACTTAACCGGCGCCGTGTATCCGTACTTCACAGCAGAGGAAATCTACTCGATGGTTCCGGAGCTTGAGGAAGTTGCACTCTTATCATGTGAAACCCTTCTCAACGTGTTTAGCGAGGACCTTACCCCTAGCCATTGGTCTAAGATAGCTGAGAGAGTTGCCCAAGTGTTCGAGAGGGAGCAGCCAGCAGGGGTGGTTATTGCCCACGGTACAGATACTATGGGCTATACCGCGGCTGCCTTGGCTTTTGCTCTGAGGAGAATCCCGGGTCCAGTTGTGCTGGTTGGCGCTCAGCGCTCAAGTGACAGGCCGTCTTCCGACGCCGCCACCAACATGCTCGCAGCCGCAATTGCGGCGATAAAAGCCCCGTTTGCGGAGTCTGTCGTGGTGATGCACGCAGGGCTTGACGATACAAGCTTCTACGTACATAGGGGGGTTAAGGTTCGGAAAATGCACACCAGCAGGAGGGATGCGTTCAGGAGCGTGAATGCGATACCGCTGGCTAAGGTTTCGCTCCCCGATAGGAGCTTCCATATGCTTGCCAGGCGTTACCTCCCCCGCTCAAACGAGGTCACCCTAGAGAATGGATTTGATGAAAAGGTGGCTCTCCTGAAATTCTACCCCGGCATGGGACCTGAGGTGCTGGAGTTCCTGGTGGATAGAGGCTACCATGGTGTAGTCATAGAGGGTACAGGCTTAGGGCACGTAGCTACACGCTTAATTCCCTCGGTGAGGAGAGCTGTCGATGAAGGGGTTGCGGTGGTTATAGCCTCGCAGTGCCTATGGGGGCGCGTTAACATGAACGTCTACAGGACTGGTGTGGAGCTGCTAAAGGCGGGCGCGATGCCGGCGGAGGACATGCTCCCCGAGACAGCCTACGTTAAGCTTTCGTGGGTATTGGCTAGAACCAGGGAGTTAAAGGAGGTGAAAAGGATCTTCTCGACGAACTTAGCTTTCGAGATAGAAGAGCGGAGCGAAAACCGCTTCTACCCTCCGCAAAGCTACATTGAGAGGGAGTAGAGGGAGCGCTCGTTTTATAGGGCGCTGCTGTTTACCTCTGCGATGCTGAAGGTCAAGGTTGGGCTAGAGATTCACCAGATGCTCGATACTAAGGAGAAGCTCTTCTGCGCGTGCCCCACTGTCCTAAGGCGCGAGGAACCTAGCGTAAGGTTCAGAAGGTGGTTAAGGCTGGCTAGAAGCGAGCTCGGTGAGCTAGATCCGGCTGCGCTCTTCGAGTATCAGAAGGGCAAGTCGTACCTGTATGAGCACTACGAGGACAGCGTCTGTTTGGTTGAAATGGATGAGGAACCCCCCCACCAGCTGAACCCCGAGGCGCTGGAAATTGCGTTAACTGTCTGCTTGATGCTCAACTGCAAAATTGTAGACGAGGTTCAAGTTATGAGGAAAATCGTTATCGACGGCTCCAACACCACTGGTTTTCAACGCACCGCTCTAATAGGTATAGACGGTTACGTCGAAGCCAGAGGAAGGCGGATACCGATAAATACCGTGTGCCTTGAGGAGGACGCTGCGAGAAAAATCAGTGAAAGTGCAAAGGAAGTCGTGTATAGGCTCGATAGGCTGGGCATACCATTGATCGAGATATCGACCGGACCTGTTATCGAAAGCCCGGAGGAAGCCGGCCTCGTGGCCCTTAGGATCGGGCAGCTCCTTCGCATGACCGGCGGGGTTAAACGCGGGTTGGGGACTATCAGGCAGGACCTCAATATATCGGTGGAGGGAGGTGCGCGAGTCGAGGTTAAAGGGGTTCAAGAGCTGGATTTGATACCGAAGATAGTGGAGCTCGAAGCAAAAAGGCAGACCTCCCTACTGGAAATACGGGATGAGCTGCGGAAGAGGGGCGTAACAGAGGATATGATAGAGCTTAACGTTGCCGATGTTACGGAGGTGTTCGAGGGGACCAATAGCCGCGTGGCCAAGAGGGCTCTCGAAGGCGGCGGCGTAGCGCTGGCGGCAAAGCTACCCGCCTTTGCAGGCCTTCTAGGTCGCGAAATCCAACCCGGGAGGCGCCTCGGCACGGAGATGGCCGAACGCGCCCGGTACTACGCCGAGGTAGGTGGCATATTCCACAGCGACGAACTCCCCGCTTACGGTATAGCGCCAGACGAAGTGGAAAAGGTACGTAAGCTGTTGAACTGCGATGTAATGGACGCGTTTGTCTTGGTTTTCGAAAGGGAAGAGAGGGCCATCGCAGCTCTCAAGGCAGTAGTTGAAAGGGCTAGGGAGGCGCTGAAGGGTGTTCCAGAGGAAACGAGAGCCGCAAATCCGGATGGAACTACGAAGTTTATGAGGCCCATGCCGGGGAAGGCGAGGATGTACCCTGAAACAGATATCAGGCCCATCAGTATAACACCCGAGCTGCTGGAGCGCGTTCGAAAGGCGCTTCCGGAGCCTCCGGAGGTGAAGTACGAAAAGTTCGTGAAGGTATACGGCTTAAACCCATCACTGGCTAAAAGAATGGTTTCCTCCTACTGGCTCGACTTGTTTGAGAAAGCGGTTGAGGAGCTAAGGGCCCCGCCAACCGTTGTAGCCACTACCCTGGAGGGGACGTTAGTCGAGCTGCGTAGAGACGGGGTGCCGGTTCCGAACTTAACCGATGAGCACCTCCTCGGGCTTTTCAAGCTTTTATCCAAGGGGCTGCTCGTTAAAGAAGCTATACCCATTGTTCTCAGGCATTTGGCTGAGAACCCCTCTTTAAGCGTAGAAGATGCTTTAAGAGAGCTGGGCGTAACACCGATGAGCGAGGAGGAGGCTAGGGAGAGGATTAGGAGTGTGCTGGGCAGCATGTCGAATGTGGTTAGGGAGAGGGGGGTTAAAGCCTTCGGTCAGGTGATGGGGGCGGCGATGAAGGAACTTCGAGGTCGCGTGGACGGCGAGGTGGTTAGCAAACTTGTCAAGGAAGAATTCGAGAAGCTTTTGAAGGAGCAAGCTTCATCTTCTTGAGCTGCTCCGCTACTCTCCTAATAACAACGGTTTTAGGCTCGTCCGCGGTTACGAAAACTCTCCCGCTGCTTTCAAACCAGGTAGCTGGGTGCTTTGCCTCGCTGTCCAGCTCCGCCTCGTAACCAGCAGCCCTGGCGGCTTTCAGCAAGTCCTCTGCTGAAACCGGTGTCACAGCGAGGCGGGCAGGTACCCTACGCCCTTGCTCCCTGCTCCTGCTGGCGTCGAAGTACACAGGCCATAGTACCAGTTTTTTGGCCACAAGCCACCAGCCGGTGAAGTTTAAAAAGGTGTGTAAGAGGGGCCACCGTGGGTATCTACCAGGATAACGATCTCAGGAAGATAACCGGAGGTTTAAAGAGGCGGCATTATAAGGTGAAAAGAAAGCACTGGATGGGCAGACCGCCGACAGAAACCCTGCTGGGCAAGGAAAAGATTGTTGTAATCAGAGCGAGAGGGGGTAACAGTAAAGTTAGAGTCAGATTCGCTGAGTACGCCAACGTGATCGATCCTCAGTCGAAAAAAGCGAAAAAAGTCAGAATAGAGCGTGTCGTATCTAATCCGTCCAGTAAAGATTACGATCGCAGGGGGGTTATTACTAGGGGCGCGTTAATTGAAACAGAGCTGGGTCTCGCAAGAGTCACATCTAGACCCGGTCAGGACGGTACGGTAAATGCCGTCCTGGTGAAACCTAAATAACCCTCTGCGGTTCAAAACCTGTGCTTTCAAGGGTAAGGGTAAAGCTTGAAAGCTCGGTTTTAAAAGATAAGGTGCTAATAGCCGGGTTTCACGGAATAGGCTATGTTGGCTACTTAGCGGTTAAGCACCTGGTTAAGGTCCTGAATGGGAAACTCGTGGGCCACATTCTCACTGCATGGCTGCCCCAGTTAGTAGCAGCCACGCCGGACGGGATCTCCTCCCCCTACGAGATCTACGACTTAGGAACATCAGCAGTCTTTGTTCCGAACGTGCCGATGTCCCGCTACGATACAAACCTTGTCCCACTGGCGTTGGCAGAGGCAAGCGTATCGGGTGGGGCCAGGTTCGCCCTATTAATCGGCGGGCTCGATAATAGATTCAGGAGAGACGAGGGGGATTTCAGGTATGCGGCAACTCGCGCATTCCTAGCAGTTCATGGAGAGCTCCTAAAAGGCGCTAAAAGGCTTGAGGAGGGGTTGTACATAGTGGGTCCTCTAGCTACTATGCTGGCCTACTACTCCGCGTACGATTTCCCGGCTGTAGCTATCCTACCTTACGCGGATCCCAGCAGCGTAGACCCGCTCGCGGCTAAGGTGGCTGTAGACCTCGTATCGAGAATGCTAGGCGTTGAGGTGGATACCTCCGAGCTTATACGGCTAGCAGAGGAGAAGGTAAAGCTAGAAAGGGAACTGGAGGAGATCAGGAAAAGAGCAGCAAAAGGTGAGGAAGGGGCTGTTCCCACGTTCTACGTGTGAAGCCCCAAGACGAGTTTCACAAAGGAAACGACGTCGTCGGCGCTTCTGAATGGCCTAACGTAGGCCGGTAACCCCCTCCTTCTAAGCTGCTCAGCGATCCTCATCGCCACGCGTCGTTGCCCCTCCTCATGCACGATAACGGCTACCTTGTAGCGGCCCAAGCCTGCTACGTACCAAGCCACGTCGGCAGCGATTGCCTGAGCATTCTCGGCTTTTCTTAAATCGATCGCCGATTCGTGCTGCGAAAGTGGATAAACGGAGTCAAGCTCTATGGGAATAGGTCCGAAGGCGCTGCTCACTACGACAACATGCACTTTACCGTTTAGCTCCATGTCGCTAGCAAGCTGTTTTTGGAGTTCAGCTATCCACCCAAACCTGGAGAACGGCTTGGCCTCCGTTTCAAGCGCTAGGACTACTGCGCTAGCCGCGGGGGATATGTACCGGCTTTTTAGCCTCGAAAGGTGCCGGTAAACCTCCGGTCTTGCTCTGCTAATCTCCTCGTAGAAGAAGAGTCCGCTAACCAATCCTTTAGTGACTCTGTGGAATTTCTCGATGTAAAAAGTGTACTTCTTATATTCGTCAAGTGCTTTGGCCAGGCTCGGGTGGCTACGAGCCCTTAGCTCGACTAACTCCCACAACCTCCCCTCATGTATGGCGTTCTTGATTCTCCTGAGTTCTCCCCGTAATACGTGTAAGTTGTGGAGCGCTAACATGTAAACGCGTTCCTGGTAAAGCATTTCAGCAAACTCCTTCGCTGTCAGCTTGGAACAGACGGGACACTCGCAGGGGAGATCTTCCAGCTCCTCCAGCCTGTAAACACCGTGAGGGGTCATGTAGCGTCCCCCCTTGGCATACAAGGCATAGGAGGCTGAATCGAAGAGGTCGGCTCCCATAGCAACGGCTAGCGCCAGCATGTGAGGGTTGCCGGCGCCGAAGAGGTGGACCGGCCTACCCGGGGGAAGGTAAAGTTTCGCTGTCATGAAGAGGCGAACCAGCTCGCTGTAACTGTAACTTGCCATCAATTGAACAGGTCCGCCGACCGCGTATAGATCAAAATCCAGTGCAGCCATCTCCATAGCCGACCTGGAAACAAGATCTAGGTAAGTGCCTCCCTGAACAGGGCCGACGAGTAGCATGCCTTTCCTATCGACAGTTAATGCTTCTTGCGCCCTTCGGAGGGTCTCATCAACCTCCTTAGCCACAGTTTCGCGTGGCGAGCCGTACCTGGTTGGAATGTCAAGTATAACGCCAATGTCGCTGCCTAGGTTAACCTGGTACTCAACAATCTCGAGCGGCGCAACCCCAACCTCGCCGTACTCCATAAGCTGGTAAGCCCCAGAGTCCGTCATGACCGGACATTGAACGCCCAAGATCCCGCGGACTCCCAGCTCAGGGCCTATATCTCCGTAGCGCTTCTTGATCAGGTAGGCGTTGGTCATCACTAAGCTGAAACCCAGGCTAACGATTTCGCTGGGGGGGACGAGGTTCCTCCCAGGGTCGATAACAGGGGCTAAGGCTGGTGTTTCGACCCATCCCCTTCGCGTTCTGAGCCGGCCAATCCTGCCCAGCAGATCCTCTTCCTTTATTTCGAAGTAATCACTCATGCCGATGCTTTCTGCTTTTCTTTCCACTCTTCAACGAATTTATCGAATATGCTCCTCACCCTATCGGCGATGGGACCCGTCCCCTCAACGCCTCTTTCAGTGACCCTAATTCTCTCAAGCACCGTTATCACCCTAGCCTCCGGTATGTACCTCACCATCTTGGGGAACACCTCCTCGAGCCTCCTAGCAAACTCCTCCATGTCTAGAGGAGGTTCGGTTAACCGGACATCGGCTATCACGTGGCCGTAGACTATTAGCCTCGGGTACGTTTCACCGCTCGACGTTCTGGCATCTTTCAGGATAATGTTGTACCTGGAGGTTTCGTAGCCGAGTAAGACGCCTTCGTAACTTTCACCGCTAACCGTCTTTACGATTACATGCTTGTCGACTAGGGAGCTTAGCTCGGCGTTAAATCTTCTAAGAGCCGTATCGACAACCGCCATTGCATGAAGGGGAGCGAAGAGTGGTTATAAGCGTATGCCTTGAATGCCCGCAAGTCGAGTAGCTGGGGATGCGTGTGCTCGCGGTCGCGCTGCGGAACAGTTTTAAGCCGGCGCATATGTCCCTCTCCGTGGAACTCGTGCTAACTGCTGTTGAAGGCTACGACTATGCTAAGGTCAAGGCCTTGACTTTTCAAGGCGAAGGTTTGGAGGTTAAGCTTGAACTACCTCAACGGATTCTCGAAGAGGTGAACTGGAGCCCCTCGCCGGGTGACAGAGTAGTAGCGGAGCTCTCCGGAAAAATAGGCAATCTTGAAGAGTGGGATATAGTCCTCTCAGGCACTCTTCTCAAAAGAGAAGCCGAGTATGCGGCATACAGCTTTGGAGGCCTACTTTGCTTAATCAAGGGGTCTTCGGTAGAAGCTCCTAAGAAGGCCTACTTTGCTCTACGTGTAAAGCGGTAGCGTTTTTAAGCTATGGCTACCGAGTTTAGTTAATGATAACGCGCAGCGAGCTCGAGTCCCTTGTATCCTGGGTAAGATCGGCTTCACGCAAGGTTCGGGTATACTTCACAGGTTATAGGTACATTTTAACTATCGGCAGATACGTGGAGGCTACGGACGCCTCAGGCCGCACCGTCCCGTGGGCTACTGCCTTTGGATCTAAAGCGCCGCACGACGTGCTGTCCTCCTTCAAAGTCGAAAGAGTACTTCTCGAGGAGGAGGGCAGCACCAGGACATTTAACAGCGTTGAAGAACTGCTGAAGTACGCTGGTATCCGCTAGTGTACTTTGAGCTCCCACCGGAGAATCTTTTGGTAGTTCTCGTTGAACCAGAACCTGCCTTCCACGGTTTTACCGGCTAAAACCTGCGGTAGCCAGAATATATCGTCCTCCCACATCTCGCAGTAGGGCAAATACCTTACATCGTACCATCCAGGTTCCGCCTCGTCGCTCGGCTTCGGCTCGCCCTCGAACTTCTTGGAACGGTAAATGTATACAACCCAATCAGGGTTATCGCTAGCTGAGTAAAACTCCAGCTTGCCGGCGGGCTCCAGCTCCAGCACTTTAACCCCAACCTCCTCCAAAACTTCCCTGATAGCCGCCTCAGCTGGAGACTCGCCCGCCTCGATGCGGCCCCCGACACCGGTAAGCTTGCCTTTACCGAAACCAACCTTTTTCCGTATTAGCAGCACCTTCCCGTCTTTCTCCAGGAAGCACAGCGTAGCGAATGTAACCATCCCGAAGGTGAAAGTAGATGCAGATTAAGATTAACGGTTAAAGCTCTTCATCCAGCGCTTCAGGGTTCTAAACAGAGTTCTTCTTTCACTCGGAGCACTGCCAGTGCCAGCGCAGGCTCCTAGGAGCTCGGTTGCCCAATTTTCCTTGAGCAGCTCGTCTAAAAGTGCGGATAACCCCCTCGCCAGCGCAGCGTCGCTTTTTTCCCGCCCTTTCATTGCCGAGTGCACTATTCGAACCATTTTCTCGCTGCTGAACCCTTTCAGCCAGGCGTACCCGATGAGCGCCTCATAAAGATCCTCCGGGAGGTAATCCCCTATTCTTCGCAACCCCCTCCCTAAGGCTACATTGCGAAGAATTCTATTTGGGACCCGAATTCCCTGCGGCGAGCCGGTAGATAGAGTAAGAGCGGCCGAAGCTATGAAGTTCACTGCCACGTCTCCTAGCCTGGCGAGCTCCCTCAGCCTCGGATAGCTCATTTAGGTACCTGTCTCAAGAGCTCGGCGAAGACAGCCTTTACCTTTTCCGAGGCCTCCCTGATGGCATCCAGCGGTGATTTGCTTCCGTCCGTGATCACGGTCAACAAATATGTGTCGGTGAGCGGGTGCTCCACCTTGTAAGCAGCGAATACCACCTTGGGATCCTTGTTTAACTCCTCTACCAGCACGCCTAGGAGCGCGTGATCCTCACCTTTTATTTTCAGACTTAACCTGTTCTCCTCGTTCGTCACGATGGTGATTTCCAGTTTTCTGCTCATGGCTGTCCTCCTGTGGTGCAGATAAAAAAGCCTTTACCCTTTGTAGGGCTTCGTTATAACCCGTGGCCAACGTGCAGCACTTAGCGCTGGCGTCCTCATGTGCCAACCCTAATACCTTAAGGCGCTCCAGAGCTTCTTTGACTTCCGCTCCAGTGGCGGCAGCTAGAATTGCTGCTAACCTCTTCAATAAGGGAGTTGCCCGCAGGGAAAGTGCCTCCAAGTACTTCTCGGAGAGGGTCTCAGCAATCTTGCACACTTCAGAGTAGTCGGCGTTGGTTATTATGTACCCTTTCTCTAGACGGGCCTGGTAACCCTTCAAAGCAAGGGCGTCGGCTATTGCCGTTAGGGGTATCCCGACAGCCATCTTAGTGGAGAGCAGTAGTAGGCCTAGGCTATGCCTGAACAAACCTTGCTTGGGCAACCGCCTAGAAAGCTTCCATTGCCTAACAATTTCCATTACCCTGGCATAGCTTTCTCTCAGCTCCTCGGGCTCCCCGACTAGAGCCAGCTTTAGAAAGCACCCTTTAACCTCGGCTGCTCCGCTGCCTATGAAGGGCCGTACACGCTCTAGAAACTCTGCAGCCTCGCCGGGTGATTTGAAGTTCAACGCTATAATTTTTTTAGATTTTCTCACGTTACCTTACCAGGTACTCCTTAGACACTTTTTTCCTTTTGAATATCTTCCTACAATTCCCGCAGTAAAGCCAGAGACCCCTCTTCTTAAGCGGATTCAGGCATTTAGGGCATCTAGCGAAAATCAAGCCGTAGCCAGCCCCCCGTACCGACAGCGAGAAGGGAGGTTTCCCGGAAATTACTCGGGCCCTTACAACGTCTCCGTAGCCTAAGAGCTCGTAAATGTTCCGCAGCTTCAACCCTACCTCGGAAATATGGAGGGCCCCCCTATACGGTGGTACATACAAGCGCTTCTTGCTCTCGTTGTAAAATATGTCTAGGAATGCCACAGTATCCCTTAAACCGACCACCATAGCCTGAACAACGTTATTTTCCTCGAGCACTGGAGGGCTTTTAACTCGGTGAACCTGCACTTCGTGCTTAAACGCGTCGGCGTGCACGCTCCCAACGACTTTCGCCCTAACAACCCACCCGTGGACGTACGAGTTGAGGGTTGGCAGGTACTCCTCTAAAACTCCTAGCTCATCGCCGGGTACAACAAACTCCCTATCAACCATACAGGCGACATCCATTGTTCTAAAAAAGCATTATCCCTCTATTCACTTTGATCGCAGCCACTCTTACCTCATGCGATTCTTTGCGGTGATGCGGCATAGTCGGAGGTAGGCGGACAACTTCTTCGAATAACACCCCGGGGGAACAGCCCATCTCCCTACACTTAGCTAGAACGTAATCTAGGGACTCCGCCTTATGTATGCTGAAAACTGTGGGCGCAAGCCTGAGCGCAGTCCGCAAAAACTCTATGTCGACCCCCCTTCTATGAACTCCGAAAGGCGGGTTCTGTATTACGCAGTGCACATCTCTGGAGGTTTCGAACCTTGAAGCTTCCGCGCACACGGCATCCACACAAGCATCCACCCCTAAACTTTTGGCTGCGGCCAGCGCGACACTTAATGCCTTCTTGTCGACATCCACTAGGATCACGTAGGGTGCACCCAAGATAGCTGCGCCAAGCCCCAATCGCCCGGTTCCAGCCCCAAGATCTACCACTGTTCCCTCGAGGCCGTGGTAGCTGAAAGCAGCGATCCACAGCAGTCTGGAGGCCAGGTGGGGAGGTGTAGCATACTGTTCAAGTTCAACCCTAGGTTGGGGGTGCGGGGGTACCTTGGATAGAAGCATCTCTAGAGCCTTCTTCTTAAGCGGCCGCCGTTCCCAGCACGGAGAGCCTTGCATGTGGGGGTGCTCGCAGCACCCTTCAATCACAGCTTATACCTCAAAATAGCAGCTATTCCTCCAAAGACCTTCAGGAACTCCCTCCCCTCACCTGTCTCCAGAGATACGAGCACTACCTCAGCTCCGCTGCTCTCCGCCAACTTGCTTAACTCCTCGATGAGCGGTATTCTTTCGACGATTTCCGTGTCTAGCGACCCGCAGTTGGAGCACTTAACCTCTTCCCCCTCTATAGTCTCTTGGTTTTCGAAACCGCAAGCTCGACACTTGTAGTGCACCCGGGCTTTCTTTACCGCCTCCGAGACCAACAGCGTTCTGACGGCGCCGGCCTCTATAGCTTTCCTAACTTCTTCCTCCCCATAAATGGCTAAACCGGTGTCCCTTGCCACATGGTAAAGCAGCTCGTTTACTGCCTCCCTCTCCTTTATATACTGGACGTCCTTTAGCAAATCCTGCGCCCTGTTAAGTAGCTCGTATATGCCAGCCTCACCTCCGTAGCCCACGTCGAAAACTCCAAGCACCTTATCCTTCAATTGGTAGTGGAGGTAATCGCCCTTTAGGAATTCCTCTTTTGAGGGGCCGGGTCCACCCACTACTACTCCCTTTAGGTCAGGGATTTCAAGGAATATTTTATTGGCGTACTCGCCGACTCGCTTATAGAACTCATGGGTAAGTTGTTCGATTATCCTTTCGAATCTCCTAGCCGATTGTCCGCCAGCCCTATGCTTTCGGGGGACCCCCGACTCGATTTCCTTCACTATCTGCAGCGACTTCCCCCTTAAAACTGCAAAAGCCGCTTCACCCCTGTCGATCACAATTAAACCGTAAGACTCCTTGACCGCAATCATGTCATCCAGAATTTCGGTGTAGAAGCGTGAGTCGCATCTGTAGAGCCAAACCTTGAGCTTCTCCGGGGGCTCCAGTACGTGAACCTCCAGCTTCTCGCTGCCGGGCGAGTCCCCCTCCACGTAGCCAGCGAAAATGACGAGGCCGTTGGGTGGCGTCGTTTTGAAAAGCTTAAGCCTCTGCATAACGGCCGTTAATGCATCGAGCACGTGGTGGCGGGTTGTCCGATCTTTGATGTTAGATGCTGAAGAGTACTCGCTCCTAAGAACTTCCGCCACCTCGCTTAACGGCCGCCCGGCTGGTATGTAGAGTGAAATCAGCTCTGTTCCTCTCCCGGTCTTGCTTTTAAGACTGTTCAGGAACTGCTGAAGTTTAAAGCGTTCCAGTTCTGTCGCCATTTTATGGACCCCTCACAAGCTATTTTAAAAAGAATGTTGCCGCTCAGCGGCGGCACGTAATTACTGGAGCAATTATTTTAACGCGGAGTGCCGAAACTTACGGTCTGCGCCGAACTCAACATAAGCATGTTACTGCAACACCTCTGCTGAGTTATGATCCCGATAGGCAAGGTTGTGAAGGCGACTCGCGATGGGAAGCTCGTGGTTAAGGCCGAAGCTATACCACAGCTCGGCGCGGAGGTTCGTGACGCATCCACCGGCTTGGTTGGCTACGTCGATGACATCATAGGCCCGGTAGCTTCACCTTACATAGTCGTTAAACTGTCTGAGCAGAGGGTTAGGCAATCCGAGTATTTTGTGAACCGCGTGCTATACGCCACTACTGTAGTAAAAAAGCTGCGCGTAAGGGGTGGTTTAACATGAATGAGGAGTGCCCGCAGTGTAGATCTGCGAAGCTAATCTTTGACCCGGCTACCGGCGAACGGAAATGCTCCGAGTGCGGCTACGTCGTAGAAGAGACAACAGTAGACTTAGGACCCGAGTGGAGAGCTTACGATCGCCAGCAGGCGCTGCTTCGAGCGAGGGCGGAGCCGGTTAACCCCCAGCGTGAATTATGGACGCTTATAGGAAGTAAAGCCGGTCTAGGGGTGGCTAAGCGGGCTGAGTTCGCTAGGCTTTCCGTAATACAAGAGTTCGTATCTAAGGAAGGCGAGAGGGGACTAACCCACGGGTGGAGTGAAGTAAGCAGACTTGCCGCTGCAATACAAGCCTCACCACAAGTGAAGGACGAGGCTTTAAGGATATTTTCGCTGGCTCAGAAGGGGGGATTGATCAAAGGGAGGAGCATACAGGGGATAGCGGCTGCGAGCATAGCTTTAGCATGTAGGGAGTATGGGCTCCCCAACCCCCTCCCCAAGTTGTGCAAATACGTCTCCGTCAGCCCAAAGGACTTGAGGAGGTGCTACTTACTTTTGCTGGAAAACCTAGGGGGAGAGCTGAAGCTTAAACCCCCGGACCCCACGAAATACATACCAATGATTGCGAACAAGTTGAGCTTAAGCGTGGAAGTTCAGCGCACAGCCGCCAAAATCTTAGGGGCTGTAGCGGAGGCGCGCATCCTGCTGGGCAAGCCTCCGCGGAGCTTAGCGGCTGCCGCGCTCTACATATCCTCCATAATACATCGCGAGCGCAAATCCAGGGTAGATTTTGCAGCGGCTGTCGGTATAACTGAGACTACTCTGAGGAAACACGTGAAGGAGCTCATCAGGAAGTTGGATGTAGAGATTCTCATTTGAGAAGCAAAAAGGGCAAGTTAATATAGCCTGTTCTGCAGGAACATTATGGGTATGCGTAGCGAGGCTAGAGAGCTTAAGCTGAGCGAGGGCGGCGGAGATCAGATAGAGAAACGCATACTCGACATAGTTTCGGCGTCCGGTGATGCAGGGGTACTGCAGCGGAACATATGGCAGCTGTTAAACTTAGACAGCAGAAAGGGAAGCAAAATAGTGAAGCGGCTCGAGCGTATGGGATTCATCTCCAGGGAGGTTGTAGTCCATAGGGGGAGGAAAATGTATGTGTTGAAGCCAACGCCCAGGTTACTGCGCGCACCCCGATTGCCGCAGCTGTTGGAGGAGATTCCGTGCTTCTACTGCCCGCTTCTCCTTTCCTGCTCTAATGAACAGCAGAGAGTTTTGAGTTGCGAGAAACTGAACCAGTGGCTCGTAAACGGGGTGGACAAGTGAATATGGTCCGATGCTTCGTGGCTGTGGATGTTGACGATATCGGCGTCGTCTCAAGGGTCACTAGGATTCAACAGCAGATTAGCGAGACTGGAGCTAAGTTAAAGCTCGTAGAACCCGAGAACCTTCACCTCACCTTGAGGTTTATCGGCGAGGTTGAAGTAGAACAAATTGGCAGAATAGTGGAGGCACTGGAGCGCGTCGAGTTCGTAAGCTTCCAGGTCGAGTTCGCTAGTCTGGGTGCGTTTCCCAATAATCGCAGGCCTCGTGTTATATGGATTGGGGTGAGAAGGGGGGCTGCCGAGCTCGCCGAGCTCAGCGCAAATGTGAACTCAGCCCTCTCCAAGTTAAGGTTGCCTAAACCCGAGGAAGAGTTTACCCCGCACCTAACTATCGCAAGGGTAAAAGCTGGCGCAGGGTCGCTGGCGGCCTTCATCGAGAAGAATTCAAATGTAGAGGTAGGTACGATGGCAGTCAATTCCTTCAGGCTTAAGAAAAGCATACTGACGCCCCGGGGACCTATTTACGAGACACTTTACGAGAAGAGGGCGACCGGGTAGAAGGGATGGATTTTCACGAGATACTAGCCGAAGTTTTACGACGCGAGACTCCGACAGAAAGCAGGGCGCTTGAGGTCGAACAAGCTGTTCAGCTGGTCTTAACCGCTTTGAAGCAAGTGCTGAACGCCGAAAGCGTGAAGGCCGAGGTGGAAGTGGAGGGGTCGTTCACAAAGGGTACATGGCTACCGGGAGACGTAGACGTTGATATTTTCCTGCTGTTCGATCCAGAGATGCCGCTGGAGAAGCTGGAAGAGGTGGGCTTGAGAATCGCAGTTAAAGCCGCTGAGAGCCTGGGGGCTAACTTCAGGAGAATGTACGCGTCCCACCCCTACCTAACGCTAGAGCTACCTACCTGCGTAGTCGACGTGGTGCCAGCTTACAAAGTGCCCTCCCCCTCCGAGATTAGATCTCCTGTGGATCGCACGCCTTTCCACACAAGGTACGTAAAAGCCCGGGTGGAGCGCAGACCCGAGCTAAAAGGGGAAATAAGGGTGGCGAAGAGGTTCATGAAGGGAATCGAAGTTTATGGCGCCGAAATAAGGGTTGAGGGCTTTTCCGGCTACTTGGTAGAGCTCCTAGTAATACACTTCGGCTCGTTTATCTCGCTCCTGAAAGCGGCCTCTACATGGAAACCGTACAAGGTTGTTATAGACCCGGAAAACCATTACAGCGATCCCCGGCAGGCGTTGAAGAGGTTCCATGAACCGCTTGTAGTGGTAGATCCCGTGGATCCTAAGAGGAACGTAGCCAGCCCTGTTTCACTTGAGTGCATGAGCAAATTCATAGCAGCAGCTAGAGCATTCCTCCGGGCTCCCAACCTACGCTTCTTCTACCCTGCTAAGAGGGACCAGCTACCTGGGCTCCAAGAGTTGCTGAGGTCGAGGTCCATTGTGGCTTTGCGCATCGAGATACCGGAGTTACCAGAGGATGTCCTTTGGGGACAGGCTAAGAAAGCGCTTAGAGCGTTAAGCCATGGACTTGAAAGGTACGGTTTCAGCGTTTTAGCCTCCACGGCCTGGTCGCAAGGCAGGGAGCTGGTCCTGCTCTTCGAACTCGAAGAACTCGTGCTACCTCCTATCGAGAAGCACTACGGCCCACCCGTGTACTCGAGCCACGACGCTAGATTCCTCGAAACGTATGCGAGCTCGGTTGCGGGCCCTTACATCGAGGGGGAGAGATGGGTTGTGATAAGACCTCGCCGAGTGAGGTGCGTGGAGGATGCTCTCTCGAAGCTGCTGCATTCCTGTAACATCGGCGAGCACTTAACCTCTAGCCTAAAGGCTGGCTACAGGCTATTCACCGGTGAAAGCGTAGTGGAGGCGTCGAGCAATGAGGACTTCAAAATTTTCCTAGCTGAGTGGCTTGTCCGGAAACCCCCGTGGGGCTAAACATCTGGGAGCTAGAGCCAAAACGCTTGCACATCCTCACATACCCTTCCCTGTCCCTGGATACTGCGAGGCAAAGGCTAGTGGAGCTAGGCATGCTGGGGGTCGACAAATTAGTGTTCGAAGGCCCTACAGAGATAGGAGGTGTCCGCGTAATCGCGAAAGGCACTACGGGGATCGTGGTTAAGGGTGTAAGGAATTATCGGGAGGTAGCTGTAAAAATTAGAAGAGCCGACGCAAATAGGCGCTCCCTACTAGACGAAGCAGCGAAGCTGCGTCTGGCAAACACAGCTGGGATAGGACCGCGGCTCCTAGCAGCGTCCAGGAATTTCCTAGTCTGGGGCTTCGTTGAAGGAATCAAGTTGGGGGAATGGATTCCGCAAGCAGATGTGAAAGACGTGCTTGAAGTCGTTCGCGAACTGCTCCGCCAAGCCTTAGTTCTAGACTCACTCGGCTTAGTGCACCAAGAGCTATCCAGGGTGGGGAACCACGTACTGGTCACCCCCGGATTACAGCCGGTTATCTTCGACTTTGAAACAGCCAGCCTAAGTAGCAGCAGAAGCAACCTAACCCAGCTAGTCAACGCGCTTTTAGTCAAGGAATCACCCATTTCAGAGAAAGTGCAGCGGGCGTTCAATGTGGAACGTAAGCACGTCCTCGAGATGATAAGGGAGTACAAAAAGACCCGCAACCCCAACAGCTTAAGCGCTTTACTGGGCTAAGGTCAAACGATGGGGGATCCCCCGATTGCCTCAGCCGGGATCAAGCCCGCAAGCCTCCCGCCACTCACCTGCTCCAGCATCTCCAGAGCTTTCCTCCTCGATAACACCTTATTGTTGTTGCCGCAGTAAGGCGAGTACACGCACTTAGGGCAGCCGTCCTCGCAGTCGCACAACCTCAAAATTCTTAAAGCCTTCGAAAGAGAGTCCTCTAGGCGCCTAAAAAGCAGCTTCGAGCAGCCGGAGCCGCCCGGGTAGCTATCGTAGATGAATACGTGGCCGGTTGGAAAGCTAATCCCTCCCAGGTCGGTTAAGCTGGCGCCGACTATCGTTTGAGCGGATGCGATGAGCACGTGCTCGATCGCGTGGAAAGCCTCTGCGTTTCCAATTAAACCCCACGCTGGGTTTACGGGGAACCTTAAAAGCACGCCCCTGGTGGCGAACCCGTACGCGTACTCTCTTTCGAGAACTGTTTCACTCAGCGTCGCTCCGCTTTCGAAATCCTTTGCAACGTAACCGTATACTACTTCCCTTACGCTTAACTTCCCGTACTCGATGCTTAACCCTAGCATCTCTCGGGAAATCTCGGGCGAGAAGCTCTCAGGAGCCGAATAATAAAGCGCGCTAGTCACCAAACCGTAGTGAGGTGGCAGTTCCGTGACCACGGCCCGCGCAGGGGATAGCTCGATGGAGAGGTAGGCTTTGCCCCCGTGGAGGTATACTCCGCCGGGGAAAAGCTCCTTTAACGCGGCTGGCATCTCCCTAAACCCTATGAGCTTCCCCTTCACGTCGTATATTCTCACAATATCGCCAGTACCTCTCAAACCGGGGCTTCTCCGCAGGTAGCGGGAACCAGCGGGAGTGCACCTAACGTACCTCCCCCCTCTAACGGTCCTCAAGAGGCCGCCCTCGAGGAGCTCATCAACGATCTTCCTCTCGAAGGTATCCAATTCGTCCACCCGCAGCGGTAGGTCCGCAGCTGCAGCGGTCAGCTGGACTTTCGCGACCTCCTCGTTGCGCGTCTCTATTGCTACGGGCTCAGGCTCCTTACCGAAGAACTCCTCCGGAAAGTTCGCGTAGTACTGGCCAATAGGGTCATCTCCTAAGACTGTTAACACGTACGCTTTTCTCCCCCTCCTCCCGCAGCGCCCCGTTCGCTGCATGTACTTGCTGAAGGAAGGGGGTATGTTAGCTAGGATTACGCAGTCCAGATCGCCGATATCTATCCCTAGCTCGAGTGTAGGAGTTGCCGCGACAGCCATGATTCTACCGCTTCTTAACCCTTCCTCAACCTCCCTGCGCTGCCCGGGCAATAGCCCGGCCCTATGCACGTAAACATCGACACCGAGCCTCTGGCACAGCCTGAAGATCAGCTCCACAGCCCTGTGGCTGTCGGCGAATGCCACGGTTTTCAACCCCTTCTTCACGCAGGTGGCGATTAGGGCAGCAACTTCAGCGAGCCTGGATCTCGCGACAGGTTTCAGCATCGCGTGTATGACGGGGCTTCGCCTGCCAGATCCAGCGTGGATAACGTTCACCTCGCTCCCAAACAGCGACTGGGCGAATTCCCCGGGGTTACCTATCGTGGCGCTAGTTCCGATGAAGGTCGGTTCAGCGTCCATGATCCTCTTCAGCCTTTTCAGTACATAACTCACGTGAGCGCCTAGAACCCCGCTGTAAGCGTGGGCATCGTCTAGGACTACGTACTCAGCGGTTGAGCACAGCTTTCTGAACTCCTGCGAGCGCATCAAACCGTAGTGCAGCATATCGGGGTTTGTGAGCAGTATCTGAGGGGGGAAGCTATAGATTACCCTCCGCTCTTTTTCCTCCGTATCCCCGTCGAGGATTAAGGCCCTAACCCCGAAAAGGAGGTTGACTAAGGAGTTGACGCGCGCCACCTGATCACGCGCGAGCGCCTTAGTGGGGTAGACCAGTATAGCGCGCACTCGCGGCGCGGGATCCTGCATAACATCCTCGAGTATCGGTATGAGGAATGCCTCGGTTTTCCCAGTTCCGGTTCCAGCTACTATGAAGGTGTTCACCCCAGCTTTAATCGACTTTACAGCCTCGGCCTGGAAGCGGTACAGGTTGCTTATACCCCTCTTCCTCAGAGCTTCTACAAGGACTGCAGAGGATACCACCTCCTCCACCGGTGGCCCGAGTTCCGGCGGCGCGGGCTTCTCGACATACACTTTCACAGTCCTATGCCCTTCGTCTCTGCGCAGCTCGTCAATCAGCTCGTCGGAGCCGTGGAACTCCTCGAAAGCCACGCGCGTTAAATGGTTACACGCTCTTAAAGCTTCCAAGGGCCTTTAAATGGCTCATTCCGCTCTTTTCACCTGACATGCACAATTTCGCTAGCTCTGATCACCACCAGTCTTCCGCTGGCAGACTCCAATACCAGCGAGCCGTCATCCGCTATATCCTTGGCGGTACCCTCTAAGGTGCTCCCGCTGGGCAATAGCGCTCTCACTCTCCTGTTTAGCGTTGACGTCTTGGACCTCAACTCCCTGATCACCGGAGCACGGTCACCCCGGGTAAGCGCGGCATAACGCTCATCAAAGCACGTGAGGAAAGCTGTGAGCAGCGGAAGCCTAGGTACCGGATGGCCGAGGAGTTCGCGAAGGGTGACCGCCGCGGTTGACAACTCGCGGGGCAGGTCGTTGTTTACGTTGATGCCGACCCCGAGCAGCAGGTAGTGCGCTTCCCCCGCGGAGAAAGCCTCGCCTAGGACCCCGCATACCTTCCTCTCACCCACTACCACGTCATTCGGCCATTTAATCCACGCCTCAATCCCCCACAGCCTGCCGAGAGCTTTTGTCACGCTTAAAGCTGCCGCTAAACCTGTTAGGTGGGCGATCTCCAGGGGCGGTTGCAGCAGCAGCGTTAACCAGATGCCGCCGGGGGGCGCTACCCAGCTCCTGTTAAACCTACCGCGACCGGCGTACATCCTCTCAGCTAAAACCAGCGTGCCTTCCCTCTCCCCATGCTCAGCCAGTTGCCTAGCCACATCCTGAGTTGACGAAGTTGAGGGTAGGTAAATGGCCCTGTACGCCACGTGCGTGCGCAGCCTGGATATTTCATCGTGAAGGCCAGAGAGGTCTGGGGGCACGCCCTCCTCCATCGCCGTACCATGTGGAAATCGAAACCTTATATAAAGGAGAGGGTTAAGGATGTGTGGAATGGCCACGGGTAGTTGGTGTAGAAATTTTTAGCGGGGAACTGCCTTACCATGAACCATTTACAATCGCTCTAGGCACGTCTACAGCATCTTGGAACATAGTTGTAAGGGTGCTGACCGAGGATGGCTTCGAGGGCTGGGGTGAGGGCTCTCCGTCATACTCCGTGCTCGGCGAGACCAGGGGTCTAGTAGTGTCGTGGGCGAAGAAGCTGGCTGAAAGGCTTTTGACGGAGAAGTGCTCCAGCTTCGAACACCTCTACTTGCTGTGTGCAAGTTCCCGCTCACCGAGCGCGGCTGCCGCTGTAGAGGAGGCGGTTCTTGACGCCTGGGCTAGAGGGGCCGGGCTCAGTGTAACTAAGTTACTTGGAGGCCCGCTTAGGGACAGGTTCGAGACAGACGTTACAATCGGGATAATGAAGCCCGAGGAGCAGGCGGCGAGGGCTGTCAAATACGTTGAACAAGGGTTTAGGACGCTGAAGATCAAGCTCGGAGCGGATCCGGAAGAGGACGTGCAAAGGATTCGCGCAGTAAGGGACGCGGTTGGCGAGGGGGTGCGGATCAGGGTTGACGCGAACCAGGGGTGGAGTGTGGAGAACGCTGTGCGCGTAATCAGCAAGCTGGCTAACTACGACGTAGAGTACGTGGAGCAGCCGGTGAAGTGGGATGATATCGGTGGGTTGGCAACTGTTCGGAGGAGCTCTCCCCTGCCGATAGCTGTAGATGAAAGCGTTAAGACTGCCGTCGACGTGTTTAAGGTTGCCAAAGCGGAGGCCGCCGACATAGTCAACATTAAGGTGATGAAAAGCGGGGGGCTGCTCGGAGCGCTTAGGGTCGCCCACGCAAGCGAGGCCGCGGGTCTGGAAAACATGATTGGCTGCATGGGTGAGAGCAGGCTTGGGATAACCGGAGCCGTTTGCCTAGCGGGGAGCGTTTCTAACATAAAGTACTTCGACCTGGATTCGGACATCCTCCTAGCTTCCGACTACGCAAGCGGCGGATCCCGCGTAGAAAGGGGTGAACGCGAAGTTCCCAGCGCACCGGGGTTAGGCGTCGAAGTTGACAGGAAGAAGCTAGTAAAGCTCGCTGTGATGGGCAGAGCATAGCCCAAGCGACCTTCATTTGCGGCGGCCGCAACTAGGGAACCGACGCGGCACGTGCAAGCCTAATGTAGTTTCTGCCTGCTCTTTTCTCGATCACGATTAAACCCACATCCTCTAGCCGCTTCAGCCTTCTCCAAAGCGTTGTTGTAGGCAGGTTAACAACTCTCTGCAACTCGCGCTGAAAAGCCCCGCCCCCCAGCCTCTTTAAACCCTCGATTATCTGCACATCCTCTTCGCTCAGCTTTTCGAGAGCCCTCTTCGCCCTTCTCCTATGGATAGCTACCGCAACAGTTAACGCCAGCGCTAGAATAGCGATGATGACTATGGCGTAATGCGCGATAGATTCGAGCAAAGCTTTAAGCTCGTCAGCGCCTTTCCCGGTTTCCTCGGGGGGCTTGCTGACACCGCCCTGTTGGGGTTCACTCGGGGGCTGCGGAAGGGGTGTATACGCGAACACGTATCCGACAACCACCTCACCCGGCTCGAAAAGGAGGGATATCGACCCCTTTACTGGAACTATTTCCTCAGGTACTTTATTGAGGTACGTTACAGTGGCGTTGGGTGGGAGGATGATATTGACCATGTAGGGGGATGAAAAGTTAACGTACCAAGTTTTACCAATTTTATACGTTAAAGTCTGCGTGTAGTATGAAATCCTCACCTCGCTGGCATCAATACACGCCACGTTTATGGTTCCCAGAGTCTCGTTTAGCTCGTAGGCTAGAGGTTCGTTAAGCTCATCCGTCACAGTCAGCAGAAAAGAGGGATCCGGGACACCCACCAGGGGGATGCTCAATTCAGTAACCCCCTCCGTGTAAACGGTGTATCTGACCCTGGCCACCCCTCCGTCTATTATTTCAATGGAAACTTGGGAAGCCTGCCCCTGCACCGGTACGCTAGCTAGCAGAAAACCTAGCAGCGCAGTGAGTGCTAGGGCGGTGCCCTCTCTCACGGGGGATTCAAGGCACATACGCTATTTAAGGGTGACTTTGAAGAGATCACGTTAAAAATAAAAAATTTAAAAAATTATTATTTAAGTTTTATTTAGGTCCTCTACTTTCCGCCAGACCTTTTACCTGGAGGCTCTCCCGCTTTACCTCTCCTAGTCTCTGCTATTTTTCGCAGGTTCTCCTTAATTTTTTCAACTTCTCTCTGCATGTTTTGCAACCTTCTTAATTCATTTTGGATTCTTTCCCTCTCCCTTTCAAGTTCCTTTTCAAATATTTTAACCCTCTCCCTCTCTCTGGCCAGGTGCTGTTTCTCGATAGTTTTACCAATTTTGTTTATTAGGTTTGCCAGTCTGTTTAGGCTCTCATTGGATATTCTCTCGAATCTCTCTAAAGTTTTGTTAATCTTTTCTATTATTTTCCATGAAAACATTCCTTTCCTTAATGCCTCGCTAATTTCTGTCTCGTTGATATCTAGGTCCAGGTCCCGCAGCGTCTTCGCTAAGCGTTCACGGCCTAACTTGGCAAGCTGTGCTGTCGCGCGACCTAGGATAGAGCGTACCTGAGCCAAATAGTGGGCTGCCGCGCTTATGTTGCAAGATGCCGCCTGAGCGCGCCCTTCCTCGATTAATTCCTTCGCCTTAACTAACTCGTCCGCTATTGCGGTCAAGTTATAACCTTTTTCAGACAAATCAGCTACTATACCCCCAAGTTCCGCTAATCTTCGCTCAGCCTCGTCGAAGGCCACTTTAAGAGGGTAGAACTCCGGTGTCCATTTGCACGTTAAGTTACCGGGCATGCGTGTTTCATTCCATCCTACAGGTGGCTGCTCCCTCACCACCGCCCTGCATGCGGCAAAGGAGGCATCCAGCCGCTCCCCAAGCTCTTCTTGAAGCTCGAGTGCGTTGCCGTATTTCTGGAGAGCTAGCACAGCGTAGCTTTTTGCGGCGCTGTAGTTACCACCTTCAAGGGCGGCCAGCGCCTGGCTTAGGTATTCGTCACCGGTAAGCGTTAAATTTAAGGCGAGCTCGAATACTTCGCTTAAATCTGCTGTGAAATTGTAGCTCATTAAAACTTGATTTCGGCAGTGAACCATCTCCTTAAGCCTGGTGGCAGCTTCCACTAGTTTATCTGCCCCCTTGAGTTTCCGCGGAGCGGGCGCCACAATTTCTGGCTCCTGAGAGGGGGGAGCCTCGACGGTGAAGGTGGCTGCAGCCTGCTCCCCTCCGTTCAAGACGATGACCGTGTAGCTGCCGCTGGGGGCCGCGGCTGGCAGGTTAAAAGTTAGCGTGACTACGCCCCCCTCGTTCGTAGTTACGTTTTGGGAAAATACAATCGAGTTGCTGGGGTCGAGAATCCGAACATCGTATGTTGCGTTGGCTTGCCCCTCAATCGTTATAACTACGGCGTCCCCGGGCTTATAAACCAGGCTTTCGATAGCTATGTTAATAGGCAGCGCGAGAGCGGCTGCGATTAATGCTACCAAAGTCCCGTGCACCAGCAGGCTTCTCACTCTCATATGCGCTCCAACCACCTCAACAATTAAAGTGGTTTAAGGAATACCCTGAAAAACTCTAGCGGAAACATTGAAAGGTACTTTTCAATGCGGTACCTAACGTTTTAAGAGCGGGTGGAAGGAACCCTGTGGTTAACTGCAGCTACTGCAATCGTCCAATAGAGGGGCTTCCCTACAGGTGCAAGTACTGCGGTAAGGTATACTGCGTGGAGCACCACCTACCGGAGAACCACGAGTGCGAAGGCTTGCAGATGGCCAAGAGCCCGGATCAAATTGAGAGGGAAAATGCCAGCCTCACCCCTTATCCCGGGGCCTCTCCAGTGACTAAGACTACTTCAGGAGCAATGTTTCATCCTAGGGAGCTTCTAGACTTGATCATAGCCGCGCTCGCCGTAGCCTTGGCCTTCATCTTCCCATACACGCTCCAAAGAGCCGTAACAGCCCTGGTGATCGCCTCACTGGCGTACGTGCCGCACGAGTTAGCCCACAAGTTCGCAGCACATTTTTCAGGTTTCCGCGCCACCTTCACGCTGTACTGGCCGGGTCTGGCACTTACCCTGCTGTCAGCGCTGCCTTACATGCCGTTCAGGCTGGTGTTCCCGGGGTACGTCGCTGTGGAGGGTATCGGCGGCAATGCTAGAATCGAAGGTAGAATCGCAGCCGCTGGGCCGCTGGTGAACTTGGCTCTGTGCTCTCTGCTGGCCTTGCTGCCCCCATTCTACAATCGGGGTTTGCTCTTCGCCTCCGCGCTGATATCAGCTCTAAACCTATTACCTTTACCCCCGCTGGACGGGTCAAAGATCATCAAATGGAACGCGGGCCTGTGGGCTTTAATGGCGATCGCCAGTGCAATGTTTGTTTTAGTCGCAATTAAGTAGAAGTGCCTCGGATACTGGGTGAATTGACCGTAGATTTTACCACATCATTTAGCCGTATCCGCTACAAACCGCGTACAGGGCTAAGCCCCTATCAGAGTAGTGCGAAACAATCAATTGAGCAGCGCCCCCGGAAGTGACCGGCCGCTTTTCCACATCCTTCACTAAAAATTCTCGGGGCGTCAGACTTTTAACGTTATTCACCGTTGATTTCTGCCGTATGCCCGCAAAAATCAAAAGGCAGAGGTCAGAGGTAAGCTTCCTGCTTGGAGTGCTCCTCGGA
Organism: uncultured Thermofilaceae archaeon; assembly: GCA_938036345.1. GTDB lineage: Archaea > Thermoproteota > Thermoprotei > Thermofilales > Thermofilaceae > CALHPJ01. The sequence goes on from CALHPJ010000002.1 coordinate 74,182, forward strand.
GCGGCTTTAACGTACTTTATCCTCACCGAGCTTTACGTCCAGCGGCCAATCTCCGAGTTTACATTGACGCTTTTACCAAATGAGGAGTACTTTCACCGCGTTTACGAGCTGGTAAACCGCGCCAACTCGAGCATCCACATCGTCATGTACGTAGTTAAGTACGACCCGAAGGAGGCAGAGGATCCAGCTAATGTGCTGCTAGCTGCCCTGAAGGCGGCTCGCGATAGGGGCTTGGACGTTAAAGTGGTGGTCGATGACGTAACCAAGAGCGACTACCCCGAGACAATTGCTTACTTGAAGGCCAATGGGATACCAGTTAGGCTGGACCCGAAATCCGGCATCACCACGCACGCGAAACTTGTCATCATAGACGGCAAGATCGTTATCATGGGAAGCCACAACTGGACTGAATCGGCCCTCTCAAGGAATAACGAGTACTCGGTACTGATATACTCCAGGGACGTCGCCTCAGAGGTTGAGAAGTACTTCCAGAACCTGTGGGAGAAGGGGCGGCCTCTCTAGTCGACGAGAAATTCGTAGCCGCATTTAGGGCATTTAACGTAGTCGCAGCTTAAGCTGGCCAGGGAGCAACCCGAGCACGCGAACGCCCTGGAGTACGTTATACTGAAGGTGTAGCCGCATTTAGGGCACCTCACTAGGTCCTTCCGACCCTTTAATCTCAGAGACGGCACAGTTGGGGAGTGTGGCTTAAGCGTAAAAGCGTTACTCCGCGTGAATTGGCGCTTTTAGCGAACAGCTCCCGCACCCCCGTCACCGGTGGGGCAACTGCTGTAGAGGTTGAGGCATCGTGCTGGATAGTTTTCCACGGCTTCTTTAATCAGCTCCCTCACTTTTTTATCAACCTCGTCTTTCCCTAAATCCAGCTTAACTAGTCGGCCCTCCTCCACCGCCACCTCTCCTTTGACAAGTACGAATCGAGGCGAGACGCTACCCTCGAGTACTTTCTCTAGAGGCTCGTCGAAGACCAGGACATCCCCTTCCCAACCGATTCCGAATAATTCGTAGCCGCCAACGGTTGACTTGCTAAGCAGGTAGCTTGCCCACCCCCTCCCGTGCACTTTCACCGCCGCCTTGTACGCTGCAGCTGCACTTCCCAGCAGCAGGGGCCAATCGCTGCCCACCGCGTCAACCTCCCCAGGACGCCCTATAGTTTTACCGTAGAGCCGCAGGTTGGAGAGCGGGCAGTGAACTACCCGAATCCCGTACTCTTTGTAGCCTGATCCCGAGATGCAGTGCACTCCGATTATCTTGCTGTCCTCCCCTTTTCTCAAGTTGAGCAAGGAGACTAGGGTGGGCAACTCGTCGATCCCCTCGCTCAGATGTATGCTGAACGGCACTCCGAGCTCTTTGGCAGCTGAGTAGGCGGCCCTGAGCGACTCGGGCGTAACGCAGCCTATAGAGTGGATGAAGAACCCAAGCGGTATAGCCCCGTCGAGCGCCGATACCGATAAAAGCAGGCTAGTCACGCGCCACGCGTCAGGCCACCCCGCCTGGAGGTCCATGATCGTCGGCATGACCACTACCCTAGGTTTAACTGGGAGCTTCCTATAGGCTAGCACGTTAGCGTCACCTCTCCCCACCAGGGCCATCAGCGTTACCCCATCGAGTAGGCTCCTAAGCATGGATGCTGCAGCGAGTTTTGAAGAGAGATCCAAGTCGGCTCTCAACGCGGCTTCGTCGACTTTCAGTCTCCTATTCCTGATCCACTCATACGCGTTGCTCCACCTCCCCTCCCCCGCATCGATGACCTGGGGGTGTGCGTGGGCGTCCGAGAATCCGGGCGTTACCACGGTTTCCCCGTAGAGGGATCCCTTACCCCGGAGCTTCATACGGGCCGATTCAGTAACGCCGCGGGGCGTCACCAGCGTTCCAGCCTCGATCTCCATCAAAGCCATCTGGTAACCACCATACCCCGCGGCGAGCCTTCCTGCAGCCCCATATTGGTAATTCTGATAAAAGCGGCTTTCTCCCTAAGCTCTTCCAGGTTCCTGGCGCCAACGTACCCCATACCCTGCTTAAGCGCGTTAACGAGTACCTCCACGACACTAGCTACCGGCCCTCGGTACTCGACGTAGCCTTCGACGCCCTCAGGGACTCGCTTGAAGGCCCCGTAGCGACTCGACCCCGCCGCTAAAGCCCCCTTGCTCCCCATCCCCCTATAGGGTTTGTACTTTTTACCATCGATCTCGATGACCTCCCCAGGAGCTTCGTCGGTTCCCGCGAGCAGGTAGCCCAGCATAACCGCGTCCGCGCCGGCCGCGAGCGCCTTTACCACGTGGGCGGGTTTTTCGATGCCGCCGTCAGCTACTACCCCTACGCCCGCCTCCCGCGCGACCTCCGCAACCCACGAGATAGCCGTCAACTGGGGTACGCCAACCCCCGCGACCTCCCTCGTCGTACAGGCGTGCCCACTGCCCAGGCCAACCCTCAACGCGTCAGCGCCTGCATCTACGAGCGCGCGGGCCCCCTCCCGGGTCACGACGTTGCCGGCCATGACATCTACGCCGTACCCTTTAAACCGCTTTGTCGCTTCGATAACATTCCTGCTGTGCCCGTGGGCGGAGTCCACAACTATGAGGTCGACACCGGCTTCGGCGTAGGCCTTTACCCTATCCTCGTCGAAGGGACCTACAGCGACGGAGATCGGAAGTTTCCTCTTCTTGGCTTTCCCTATTATGGAGAGCGCCTGCGCCGGCTCCATGTTCCGCGGAAGGACACCGAGGCCGCCCAGCTCGGCTAAGCGGAGCGCCATCGCTTCACCTGTAACGGTATCCATCGGGGAGCTAATGATCGGGATGCTCAGGGTCAGCCTCCTGGTTAGCCGTGTCGCCACATCTGTTTCGCCAATTTGTACGTCTGAGTACTGGGGGATAAGGAGAACGTCGTCTAGGCTTAGGCCCCAGGGTGCCTTTTCCAACTTACTCCAGAACCCCATTGGGGGGGACTTAGCGCTCCCATGATAAATTACTCCTCCGTACACTATATATTGGGGTTCCAATTCTATATACTATGATGGAGTCTGGCGCTACTTACGTTCGGAGCATCCAGAGGGTCGGGTACTCGACGTTTACCGTCTCTCTACCGAAGGGGTGGGCGCAGCGCCAGGGGGTCAAAAAGGGGTCCAAGGTGGTGATCCGCGAGCTCCCTGACGGATCCCTGGTGCTGAGTGTGGCGGAGAGGGAGCAGGAGTTGCCGCGCAAGCTCTCGGCCGACTTAGAGCTTTCCGGGGATGAGGGGGAGGTCGAGCTTGAGAGAGGAGTTATAGCCCTGTACCAAGCGGGATTTGATACGATAAGTGTTCAAGCGCCGCCCAGCTCGCTCGAAGCTTTGAAAAAGATTAGGAACCGGCTGAGCGGCGTTGAAGTGGTCGAGGAGGGGGAAGGGTCCGCCGTTTTGGAGGTTGTTTTAAACAACCTGGAGTTAGGCTTTAACCGGATACTCGACAGGATGGTCGCGCTGCTGCAATCCTCGATCGAGGACCTTCGGAAGTACTCAACTGAGAATAGCGTCCGTGCGCTTCAGAAGGTGGTTGAGCGGGACGATGAGGTCGATAAATTCTACTTCCTGCTTGTCCGCCAGGCATCGCTTTGCTTCCGTAGACCAGAGATCTTCAGCGAACTCGGGCTTAGCTCGCAGGGGGAGGTGCTCCCCCTCCTCTACTATGGGAAAACCCTTGAGAGGTTGGGCGATACGTTGACGCAGATGGCGATGTACGCCTTAGATCGCAAAGCCCCCATACCCGGGGATATAGTCGCTTTGCTCCAAAAGGCGCTCGAGAAAGCTGTACTTTCCTTTAACTCGAGAAGCACCGCGGCTATGAAGGAGCTAACTCGGATGCAATATGAGTTCTACGCTTCGCAGAGACCCGGCGACCTGTTAAGCAACCCCGTTTTATACCTGGCCGGCAATTTCCTCAGCCTGTGCGTGGACGTCATAGAGGCTAGGATAGAGTACGATGCGGTCAGAGCTGGCCGACAGCGGCAACTATTAAAAGCGCCCAGATAGATTTGCAACGGGTTGCCCAAATGTCGTGGCAAGATGCGGTTAAGAGAGCCCTCGTAAACGCCGGCGCTCGGGTCGAAGAAGGGCAGAGAGGGTTAGTAATTAGGAGCGAGGAGGAAAAAGGAGCCGCCTTCACCCTCCTGGTGAGAAGGCTCCATATGAGCCTGGACCGCAAAGTGGAGCTGGTCGGTACAGTAGAGGTATCCCCTCGCGGCAACGCTGAGGTTTTGAGGGAAATGCTGGCTTCTTCCTTCGAGGTAGAAATGAAGGGGTTAATCCGGAAGAGCTTCACTTGGAAGCATTGGGATGCGCTTCGTCTCCTCGAAAAAATCTACGGTCCAATAACCTTCAACAGTGAGTTGCTCGAGGCAGTTAAATCGGACAACGATGTTTTGCTCATGCTGCGTGAAGCTTCTCCGAATCTCTTTGAAGTTTTCCCAGAAATTATGCCCCCAAACTTTATGGAGTTGTACTTGGTCGAGCCGGGCCCGTTTGAGGGTTCCCTCGTTAGGGAGCTCATCGGTAAATACCTCAAAGAGCCGGAGAGACTGGCCTGGTGTATTAGGTTGCAGTTCCTATATGGGTCCCCCAGGATGCCGGTAAAAATACAGAGGAATTACCAGCTGGCGCTGCGGTTAGGTAGAAGCCTGAAAAAATTCACCGGGCAGCTATACTTATGTACCTCTTCCTCTCAGCTGGAGGAAGCGAGCTCCACATGAGAAGCTGCTTCCTCATATCGTCCATGAACTTGTAATTGCTGCTGACCCATAGGGATTCGGATCCGGACAACCTCGTCAAAGTGACCAGGAATACGTGCCTCTTGACGCTTTTATCGAGCAGCGATGCTAACTCGACGGATTGCTGAACACCGGCTTCCACAGGCGAAAGCGCCACTTTCATCGAAAGCCTCCTAGAGGCGTAATCCGGTGCCTCAAGTTCCCTGACCACGTGCACACCCTCCTTTACCGCACCGGCGCCGCTGTAGTACTCGTAAAGGTAGGCAAGCATCCCCCTCACTTCCTCCTCGCTAGGCACGCTAACCGGCAGCGGTATTTCCCACCTATTCCCTCTGGGTTTAGTTGGCGGTTTCCACTTTCTCTCGAGAGATGGCGTGATTATTTTTGCAGCAAGTGTGGAGGGGTAAAGCACCGCGGCTAGAGAGGCCCCCATTATGGCTAGCGTGCCTACAACCGTGAAAGCGGAGGCGAAGTTGAAGATGTGCTCGAGGGGTAAAGCTCCTGCGAGGATCATCAGCTGCGTCATACCGTATCCGAGGAGGTAGCCGAGAACTACACCCACTATAACGTATACCAGCACTTCCGCTATGAAGAACACAGTGATTCCGAGTGGGGAGAGGCCCACTGCGCTCAGGATGAAAACCTCCCTGGTTCTTTCCTTGAGGTTACCCAGCATCATCACGGCGACGTTTAGCGCGCCGATTACCATCACAGCGATAACCATCTCCCACCCGCCGACGGCTAAGCTGGTGAATGTGGACGAAACGTAAGCTGACCCGCTGTGCGAGAAGTAGAGGGGTATGTCGATGGCGAAAGCCAGCTCGCGGACCGTGGTTAGCAGAGAGTCGGAGGTCGCAGCCCCCTTGGGGATGAGGGCAATGGAGGCCACGTAACCGTTGAGCTCCAAAGCTTTACGATATGGTACTATGATTAGCCTGGAGATTCCGAGATTTGGCGGGGAAGCCCCCGCCTGGAGCGAAACCGCGATGTCCGGCGCTAACTGCGAGAAGTATATCGGGTCGGTCGGAGTCGGGCTGTAGCCGTCGGCTTCGAGCATCCTATCTACGAATTCCGGCGTGTCGATTATGCCGGTGACTACGAATTCCTCGCCGAGCAGGTGTATCCTGTCACCGATGGATACGCTGAGATTCTGGGCTAGGTACTTAGATACAACTGCGTAATTCCCTTCATCAAGGAAAATGCCAGCGCCGTCAGCAACGTTTCGGTACAGCAGCTCGTACTCCCTCGAGGTGATCCCGAGAATCGCGTTTACTGTCGCGTTCCTACCCTTTTCGCTCACCACTGGGAAGACAAGTGCCATGTATACCCTGTCCACCGGCGGGTAAATCCATGCTCGCGGTAAAACCTCGTAGCCAGGTCCGGCCATTGCCATTGCAACAGTGACAAGGTCGGTTGATAGGGTGTCCGGGGGCACGCCGCGCCCCTGCTTGAGTAGTATCTGGTCGATGGAGGGTGCGTACCCATACCTCGGAACTGGCAGGGTAATCCTGGCTGGCATCAGCGACGTAAACGATGTGATAGCTATGGTCATCGCAACAATGGTTACGAGCATGAGAGCCGTCCGCATAGGTCTCTTCCTAATGTACTCGCTACCCATCGAGAACGCGGTTATAGTGGTGTCAACCCTGCTAACCTCCGACCGGTGGACGCCGAGGATCCTCCTCTCGATCCTGCTTCTCAGGGTTTCTCCCTCCGATCCCAGCATTATAATGGTGATCAGTAGTATGATCGTTATCAGCGAACCCACAAGCCCCAAAGCTATGTTGCTGAGAATAGCGAACGCCGGGTGGATCAGTAGGAAGAACCATAGGATAGCGGCCGCTAGCGCGGTCATCGCTGCGACCCTCTTTACCCCCTCACTGTGCAATGAGATTTTTTCGAGGAAGAACGCCGCGAAGGCGATTAGGGGGAACATGTAGAGCATCGACCGCGCCGCATCGTTAACCAGGGGCATCACCTCGCTGCTATAGGCCTTGCTTGCGTACGCTCTAGCTACTAACGCGTGAGCGTACGCCTCATGGTATAACCCTGCTGAAAACGCCTCCCTAGCCTTGTCTAAGTGCTCGCGCGCTTTGCTGAGCGTTAAGTCCGCGCTGGGGCTACCCACGTGCCTGTCTACGAAGTACTTGTATCTACCGCTTGAAACGTAGTACATGTCGCTAGCTACCCTGTAAGCTGTGAAAGCTACCCGGATGCTTTCCCCGGGCGATCCGATAAACCCGTACCCCTCAGTGTTTTCCGAAGTGGAGTTTGTGAGTAGCAAGAATTGCTGGAGGGCAGCCGTTCCAGCCGCGCTGGTGTAGCCCACAACAACGAATCGCACCCCAGGCTGAGCCCAAACCAGGGCTACGTTTTCCCAGCCGTTGCAGAAATACCCATAGCTGAGAGGTAAGCTTTTGCTAAGTAGATCATAGGGTTGGAGTATCACGGGAGCTTGCCTCCACCAGCCGAAGTAGCCTGTCCTAGGGTCGGGCATGCTGGGGGTGAGCAGCGTCGACGGCAGGTTAACATCGAACAGCTCCATCACAGTGGCAGGCGCCACGACGACAGTTAGATTTTCGTACTCGTGTAGAACGTTTATCACTTGGGCGAAGTTCTGCATACCGAATTGACCCAAATCCGTAGCCATGAGTATTGCCCCCTTATCGTCGAAAACCCACCCTCTCGCAATCCATCTCGAGAAAGGTACAGCGGTGCCTCCGCCAGCGACTCTCCCTGAATGCGGTATACCGCGGATAACGAAGCGGCCCTCCTCATCGGCTCTTGTTATAACCTTGCTTAGCTTGTAAGTCGACGTTACTAGCTGCACTTCTACAATGGCGTTTGGAACTGGGCTGTACCAGCCGGCGCTGAAATTGTACCTCATTACCCTACCGTAGAGCGTCGTGAACCCAGGGTAACCCCTCTCGGCGGCGAGATCGTAACGCGTAGGTCTGATCAAGCTTTTGCTTATCTGCCACTCGCTGTTTAGCAACCCCAGAACTATGTACGTGGCTACTTCGAGGTAGGGCTTTAAAGCGGATACATTAGCGTACCGTCCGTCATCCACGGGCACGCCGACATATATCCTGCTAGAATGCCTGCTGGTTATCGAGAAGGAGGGTACCCCGCTTATGGATGCGGCCTCCGAGTCCAACATATAGGGGATCGGTTCAGTCCCCCAGAACCCCACGTAGGAGAAGAACATGCTTACCAGAGCTGAGGGGGGAGCGCCCAGAACCGAGTTCGTATAGGTTCTCAGCGGTTCCTCGGCTAGAATAGCCTGGACTCTATTGGATATCCAGGCGAGCCTGGCGGGAAAGCCCCCGCTATGTATTGGGTTGCCGCCGTAGGTTGTGAAGTAGCTAGACTGCAGCATTTGAATGCCGTCTGAATCGCTGGAGAGCATGTCGAATCCTATGAAGCCCCATATAGTCGTTCTCCCGCTGAGGACTTCCTCGCTGAAGAAGTAATCCTCGACAAAGGCCCTGGCTCCCGCCAACGCCTGCCAATGGCCTGAGAGAAAAACTAGCCAGACTGTGTATCTGGGTCTATTTTCCTTCAAGTACCTAGCCAATTCGAGCAGGTAAGCAGGGGCTATAGCTTCAGCCTTGCTGGTCGATAAAGCTGGCACCACTGACCACGAGTCAAAGTGGGTCGCCAGGATGACTACATCTGAGGCGGAGCTCCCGTTAATGACCGCGATAATATTAACTGCCTCCACCTCCTTCCAGGTCATCCTAGATACTAGCCTGACTCTCGAAGCCCCCTCTATAAGCTTCCAGTTGTCCCTGCTTATGTAGACTCGTGGGAAGTTGAGAGGGGTCTCAAGGAACTTCTTATAGCATTCGTGGTACGTGGTTGAAACCGGCTCTACGAATATAACCGCCTTCGCGCCCAGCTTGGCGGCGTTGAGCCAGTTATCCTGCGAGTTGAATTCCATTGCAACTATGCTGCCCTCGATGTTTTTCCCGTTAAAATCGCTCAGCTCCCCTTTACCGACGTAGTGTAGCGGGCCCTCTAACCCCTCTGGCGGCGTTGCGGAGGGATTGACGCCATTCGGATAGAGAGCGTGGACCTTGACCCGCAGGTACGCCGGCTCTAGAACCTCTATATACGCTTCCTCCTCGAGGGGTACGAGGACCTTATAGGTGTGATTGATCACTTTTAAGCCCAGCTCTTTGCTGAGGCGGGAGTAGATGAACTCTAAGGTTTTCTGGTAGCCCGGATACCCGGTCATTCTAGGGCCAAAGCTTGAGATGATTTCCGCGTTTTCCCTTACCCGAGTGTAGTTCAGCCCAGTTAGCGAAACCTCCGGTTTACCGAAACTGAGAGTTGGGTAGGCTAACGCAACCAGTACTATCAGAGCTGCGAGGTTGCAAACGAGCTTCCTCCTGGACACTTCCATGGCTGGAGTAAATCCTGGTACCCTTATTAAGGTTTTATATTTACTTCTGACAAATACTTTTATAGGTCTTCCAACCCCCCTCCTCCAATGTCCGGAAGCGATGATGCCGAATTCAAACCGGGGTACACGTGGAGAAGCTTGCTAGCCATGGTCTTGGCTGGATTGATCTTCATGCCGGCTTCAGTTTACCTTTGGCTAGCAGTCGGAGCCGGAGCCAGCACCGCTGCCACATACGTGACAGTGATACTCTTCAGCGCACTAGCTAGGATCTACGGCACCCAGCTATCCAGGCAGGAGCTGTTCATAATCTACTCTGTAGTGGGAGGTATTGGAGGCGCGATGCCGATGTTCTACTGGCTGGTTTTCAGAAGCTACTTTGTAACTAACCCGCTCAGCTTGGAGTTCACTATAGAGGGTAAACCGGTGAGGGATTTCGTACCGCATTGGATGGCGCCCCCTGCGACCTCCATTGCGCACGCGATGAGGACGTTCTTCACAGCCGACTGGTTACCGGCTATTACCGTTACAATCGTTTTCGCGATTCTCGGCCTTATAGCGGAGGTTTCGCTGGGCATGCTGTTTTCGTACCTTTACATCGAGATTGAACCGCTGCCGTTCCCCTTTGCCCAGATCGATGCCACGATGGTAAACACGCTGTACGAGCGGGAGCACGAGCGCATGCTTTACTTCTTCACGTCGTTGATCGGAGGGGCTATCTACGGCTCCCTGGTGTACCTGGTCCCCCTTCTCCTCGGGCCGCAGGCCGCCGTAATACCGTACCCCTTCATCGACTTCACACCGTATACGCAGTTCTTCCTCCCCGGCGCAGCGCTGGGCATAGCTACTGACCCAACTACTTTCCTTTACGGTATGGTGCTTACCCCAACGGTCACTTTCTCGATGATGCTGGGCTCCCTAGCTACATGGGTCTTCGGGAACACGTTAACTCTCACGATGTTCAGGGATTTTTCACCGGAGTGGGTGAGGGAGTACGCCCCCGGCATGGGGCTTTTCCTGATTTTCCAGAGAGCCAGCCTGAGGCTTTGGCTCTCGACTTTCATGGGGCTGAGCTTTGGATTAGCCGCATTCGTGTTCGTCATAACGTGGAAGAGGCTGTCGAGCGCGCTGAAATCGCTATCAAGAATTAAGGAGGCAAAAGGAGGGCCGGGCTACCCCTCAGCCAGCTTCCTGCTATCGGCTTTCCTAGCTTCGACTCTCACAAGCGTAGCCACCTACTACTACCTTGTCCCAGGGATCCCGCTTTGGCTACCCCTCTTCGTTTCGGTGTTTTTGAGCTTTGTAATCGCCTTCCTCGGCGCCAGAATCTACGGCGAGCTCGGTTTAGCGTTTTCACCGGATTTCGTGTACAACATGTGGAAAACCGCAGTATACTTCAGCCCGTACCAGGGGTATGCCGGGTGGATCTTTACGCCGGTGATCGCCGGCTTTTCGACACCCTGGTACGTTAACGCTACGAAGGTAGCCTACTTGACCAGGACGAAGCCCATAGACTACTACAAGGCCGTTCTGACCTCGTTCGTTATAACGACTCTGCTCGGCCTGTTCTTTATGGACTTCTTCTGGAGGATGGCACCCATCCCATCCTTCGTTTACCCGTACGTGATGGGCCTCTGGCCAGCCTACGCCATCAGCGACTGCCTGTTCGCTACCAGGCATATAGCTGTGAAGCTTGACCAGATACTGGCTGGGATCGGTATCGCGCTGGCGGGGGGTTTCGGCAGCTTCATGCTGGCTAGAATCGGCGCGCCACTGAACCCGATCGCGCTGATAGGTGGGTGCTTCTCGCTGCCGCCCTACACCATAATGGTCTTCCTAATGTCGGTGTTGAGCAGGTATGTAGTGGCAAAAGCCATCGGCAGGGAGAGGTGGGAAAGCATAAAGGCAGTTTTCATAGCCGGCTTCCTAGCGGGCATGGGCATAATCGTCGCATCAGGAGTCGCCCTAACATTGCTGTCTAAAGCATCCTGGGTTTGGCCTTGGTAGGCAATTGCCTTAAAAACTTTACAATAAAGCTTAAGTAGGAGCTCTGTGACCCCCAATCAATGGCAACCGAGACCCGAAAAGAGGTTGTCGAGTACCTGCCGGGTTTGACGAAGCGCTCGCTTGTAATCGGCATCCCGCTGCTGATAGTCTACGCCTACCTTTCGGTGATCACGGGCTTATACACGGATAAACCCGGGACGTTCGGGACGTTCATCCTACCGATGATATACCTGGTCTTCATCTTCGAGATCCTCGGCCGGGCAAACCCGAAGCTGAGGCTGACGCCGCAGGAGTGGGTGTTCGTATTCTCCCTCTTCACGTTCATGGGCATGCACAGCTACTTAACCATGCACGCGGCGGCGCACATCAACCCACCCCAGTACCTCTGGAGCTGCATCCCGTGGGGGGACTACCTGGGCTTCACAACCGGAGGCTTGGAGAGCTACTGGAGCGCAGCCGTACCCGCTGTATCGGTGCCGCCCGAGCCGCTGCGCTTCGAGGTAGCCCGGATGATCCGCAGCGGCAGGGCTTTCGGCCAGGAGATCCCATGGGGCGCCGTCCTCCAGCCCCTCCTCTACTGGGGCGCGGTGTACGTGTTCTACTGCTTGATCAGCGCGTGGGTCGCCTTCACTTTCGGCAAACCCTGGGTTGAGGAGGAGCGCCTAGTATTCCCGCTGGCCGTCCCCTCCCTCTACCTGTTCAGGGAGGCTTCCGAGATCTCAACTGGTAACAAGTCGAGGCTGTTCGACTTCAGCATACCCCACACCAAGGTCTTCTGGGCAATGTTCGTCGTCGGAATCATCAGCGGTATAAACCCGATATTAGCCGAGCTGCTGCCAGCCTTCCCCATTGCAGCCTGGTGGGGAGAAACAAACCTGGCCCTACCGTTCTTGGCCAGCATGTGGCCGGGGATCTACGCAGCCGCGATATTCTTCATCCCGCAAATAGCGGTAGGGCTCGTGATGCCCAACGACGCGCTGATAACCTTGGTTCTCTGCTGGATAATCTTCGGGGTCCTCTACCAGGGCATCGCTGTGATGACGGGCACAGTGCCGTACAACCCCGGTATGGAGTACGTGTGGCCCTGGGAGAGCTACCCCGGGGTTTGGATGCCGTTCCCGTACAGGTTTATCGCAGCTAACGGGGTCGGCCTAGCTATTGTCGTGTGGATGCTCTACAGGTACCGTAGGAGGTTCGCGGAGGTTTTCTCAACACTGTGGAAGCGGGACGTAGCTGAGCGCGGCCTATCTCTGAGGCTCGCAACCATCCTGATGCTTATAGGCTTCTTCGGATGGTACGCCCTAATGCTCGCGGAGCAGGCCAGCCCGGTCGTAGCTTTACTAGTACCGATCTGGGCGCTGCTATGGAACGTCTGCTACGCTAGGGTTTTCGCCGAAGTGTTCTGGCACGTCGGCACGGGCTGGGGCCATGCGTGGATCCCGACCTACGAGTTCGGCAGGCTCGTGCACGGGTGGCGGGCGTACGACCAGGTTACCTGGGACAACCCGATGACCGACCCGGCGTGGTTCACCATAGCGAGGCATACGGCAAACCTACACAACTGGAACGTCTCGTTCAGCCCGCTAAGCGCGGGGCACCAAGTCACCCTCTACAAGCTCGCGTACGATTTGAGGATGAGGCTTACCGATCTATTAGCGGCGATAATCATCGGCGCCCTAGTCTTCTCGTTCGTGGCTATGCCAATTGGGGCGTACTTCATCCTGCACACAAAAGGCGGCTTAGACGTCACAAACGCGGCAGGAGCAAGCTGGTGGCCGTGGATGGCGGCCGGCTGGTACCATAGGGGGTACTGGATGGGTGCTGGCATGACGCCCGACGTCGTGATGTGGCTGTTCTACGGCGTAGGCCTAGTGCTCGGCTTAGTATTCTACGTACTTAAGGCGAGGTTCGCGTGGTTCTGGTTCATCAACGTGCCGGCTCTGTACATAGGCATGACGATCGTGACCTACATGTGGTTGACCTCCCTAATCGCTTTGATCATAAAGTTCGTGGCGATAAGGACTGTAGGCATCAAGCGGTACGAGGAGTACGCTACACCAACCTGCGCGGGCTGGATCCTCGGCTTCGGCGCCGGGTGGCTGCCCGCAGCGCTTGTCAACCTCTTCGCAGTCGTCCTACCAAGGTTAAGCGCGCTCTGGGTACCCTAAATTAAAATAAGTACAAGGGTTTTTTCTCTTCACCGCTTTCTACTCGATTACCCTATCGATTTCTTACCGAGTTTAAGTATCGCTAAAATTGCCTGGCAGTAAGCCCTTAACCTCCTGTAGCCGGTTACGGGTGGCAGAAGCCCCCTCCTCCTCATATCCCCTATCGTTGATTCGAGTTTCCTAGGTTCAATTTGGAGAAGTTCCGCCGCGCTTCTAAGGTCCTCGCTAGCGGCTACTGCCTCGAGCACCCTCAGGGCAGTGGGGTCCTCAAGCACGGACAGCGTGGATACCAGCTCGGTAATCGCCTCCTCTACAGCCGCTTTGACTACGTAGAATAGCTCTTCCCCGTCAACTGCATAGAGGTCAGAGAGGAGTAATACGTCGACGTTGAGCTTGCTAGCTAATGCCTCGGCCGACTTGTCGGAGAACCCGCGGGCGATGATCAATGGAGCTGCCCCTAGAAGCTCAGCGTTAATTTTAGCTTGCCGAACATCCGATACGCTCACTTTACCGGCTTTCACCTCTACAGCGTGCAGGCCGGTCGCGTCCTCGACCAGCAAGTCGACTTCGCCCACCTGCGTGCCCTCAACCATTACTGGGACACTTTCCCGCAGCACCTTATACCCCAATCCCTCGAGCAATCTCTTCGCGATCTCCACACTGGCTTTACCCCTCATACAGCAACCCCGATGCTCTGCAGCTTAATACTGTTAGCGTAAGCTAGATGCTCCAGTACCTGCGTAGAAGCAGCTTCAGCTCGGCTATGTACTCCCTAGCTAGCTTTCTGACAGCTTCAGCCGAATGCAGCTTCTCGGCCGCTGTCAAACCCTGCCCTGCAAGGCTGGAGGCGAAAGCGGGAAGCCCCTTGCTTAAGCCCTCTTCGTACCCGCCTTCGAGGATGGCCGCGGCGCGCCTAACTCCGTGGAATCTATGCAGCGAGCCGAAATTCGCAAAAGTGTAGGCCCCGGCTCTCAGGTGCGCCAACCCGTCGCCGGCGTAAGCATCGAAGCCGGCTGAGAAAACCACCGCCTCTGGCTTGAAGCTGTCGAGGATGGGGTTTGCAAGCTCCTCGATCGCCAGCTCGTACACGTCATCCCCGCTGCCTGGAGGTAGCACTACGTTGACCTTGTAGCCTTCCCCCTCCCCCTCTCCCACATCGCTCGGGAAGCCGGTGCCGGGGTACAGCGTAACGGGATCCTCGTGGAAATCTATGATTAGCACCCGGGGATCGCTGTAAAAGATCTCCATCGTTCCGTTGCCGTGGTGGGCGTCGAAGTCGATAACCGCCACCCTTTTGAGCCCCAGCTCCAGCAGCCTGGCCGCGGCTAAGGCGGAGTTGTTGAATATGCAGAAGCCCTGGGTCCGCGCCCCCATGGCACGGCCCCCCCTCCCCGCGTGGTGCCCCGGCGGCCTCACTACCGCGAAAGCTGGTTCTCCGCTGCCGGCCAGCTCAGCCGCTTTAAGGGCTGCCCCAGCGGCGTACAGCGCGGCTTTTGCCGTACCCCTCGAAAGGTAAGTATCGGCATCCAGCACGGAAATGCCGCTGCTGATCTTGTCGAGTATGCCTTCAACGTACGCCGGCAGGTGAACGCGGTGCAAATCCTCTACCCTCGCTGGGGGGAACTCGCTATCGAGCACCGAGAAACAGGCCCCCCTTAAGGCCTCCAGCGCTATCAGCATCCTCCGCGGCCTCTCGGGGTGGGGGAACGGCGGCGTGTGTTCGAGGAAGGCTGGGTGGTAGAGCAGCCTCATCTTCAGCATGGGGAAGCCGCCGGCACTTTAATGGGTAGCGGTGAGGGAACGCAGCTCAGCTTGCAGCTTCCTCACCGCGTCCTCGGGGGAGGAGTAGATGACCAACTTGAACCGGGGGTCCCTGATGCCCCTAATCAGAGCTGAGGTGGAGTTGACCCTCCCCTCCTCGCACATAGCAATCACGCGCTTGCCCTTAAGCAGCCCGTAGGCGACTTCGAAGCCGACTCCCAGGCTCGGGTACGATACCTCCGCGACCACCGCGTCGGCCTCTTCGAGCAGCCGAACATCCCTCTCGTAAACTTCCTCCGGTGTTAAACCGCAGTCCACGTCCACAGTTTCATCTAGCACGTGAGGGGTGAGCAGCTCGCAACCGGATCCCGTGATCGCAGAGGCTAGGCGCCTAACGGTTGGTAGCGCTTCCCTAACACCCCTCATTGGTGCAGCCAGATACACCTTCACAGCATGACCTGCGCGTAAAACCGATAAATATAACTTTAGCTAAAATCGTCCGGTTAGCCTGGGGTTCGCGTAATGGAGGCTAGGAGGTTAAGCTGGTCAGACGTGCTGGGTCTCGCGCTCACGCTAGCCGAGGAGGCTAGGTCGGACGCCCCTCAGGCGGTAGTTGCCGTGCTGAGGGGTGGGATATACCCAGCCCTGGTGGTCGCGTCGAGGTTAGGTGTGGAGAGGCTGTACACCGTGGAGTTCAGGAAGTACAGCGACGATAAGCCTCCGCAGGAATTGAGCAAAAAGCCTATGCTGATCGGGGAGGAGGTCCCGAGGTTGAATGGGGAGCGCGTAATTGTGGTGGACGATGTGGCTAGAACCGGTAGCACGCTGAAGGCGGCGAAGGAGCTGCTGGAGTCGAAAGGCGCCGGCCAAGTTAAAACAGCGGTCCTAGTTTTAAGGTCTCGCACCGTGGCATACGCTCCAGACTACTACGCTATATTCATGAAGGACTGCCCCCTCTTCCCCTGGGATGAACAGGGCTAGAAGGAGAAGGGTCGAGGACTTAGCCGCCTTAATCATACAGATGGCCTCGAGGGACGTGTTTGGGGGCGTCTGCCGAGTGCTGATCCCGGAGCTGGAGGCGGAGGGGTACAGCTACGATGAGATCAGTGAGGCGCTCAGCGTGCTCAGGGAGGAGGGTTACCGCATCACGGTTGTCGGCGACGTTGTAAAGATAGACCTTAACGCTGGCAAGAGGGGGCGCACCTAGGAGTTACGCCCGCCCCTCCTCCTCAGTAGCGCCATGCCCCTCTCGGTCAACCTGAAGAGCCGAGGTCCCCCAGTTTTGCATGCTGAAGCGAGCGGGCAGAGGGAGCAAGGCCCTATTTCTACCTCCTCCAGGTAGCCGTGAGCTAACAGCGCCCCGATAATGCTCTCAGCCTCGCTTAACTGAACCCCGAGCTGCTTAGCCACCTCCGTGAGAGTGGCGGGCCCTTTGGCCACCGTGGATAGCACTTTCTCGAGGTCGAGCTCCACGGTTGTACCGCGGGTCCAAGGTTGTTATAAAGTTTCCACCACGAATTCCGGTTTGCTACGAAATTCACCTACTCCCTTTTCTCTCCAGCGAAAGGCTTAGGGGTACAACTGCGGCCAAGGCCAGGCCCGTCACCACGCTTATAGCGTCTCCGATTGACGAGTGACTGTAGCAGAGTTCCACTGTGTGTGAGCCGCCGGGCACGCGGATTTTGATGAACGGCACCCTGTAGTTGCTCATGGTGCCGCCGCCCGGCACCCACACGTACGCGGGTATTCTCGGGTGGTAGCTCTCTACCGCCAGGTGTGCAGAGCCTGCCCTTGCGTACCAGCCGGGGTACATGACCTGGCGAACGTATATCGTCGTTTCGCGGGGAGACGAGTACCGTATGCGGATGAGCCCCGGCTCGATCGTAACAGCCTCCACGACGCCGTCGTCGATTGAGACGATGGGGTTGAAAGTCCTTGTCCTGAAAACGTGGAATGGTGGCTCGGAGTACACCTCCTCAAAGCTATCGGACCTCGACAGGAGGGCGTTAACGAGGTCCCGGTCGTACAGTACGAAGTAGCTGATGCCCAGCTCCCTGGACAACTCGAGCAGCCTCTCCGGGTGGTTAACGAGCCACTGCAGAGGTTGACCTAGAATGTAGTCGGTTTCAGTGTTGGCTAGGGGGTGCGTTATGTACCTAGTGCCGTACCCGCCCCCCACTTGCGGTTTCCCCGTGAGCATTGAGGAGAGGTAGAAGTAGTGCGATACGGGTAAATCCCTCCAATCGCCCAATCTCCAAAGTGTATCCTGGTAGAAAACGTAGGTGTTGTCCTGAACGTTTGCGCCAACCCAGCTCATAACGTTCTTCAGCTTCTCCACCATGGGGAAGTCGGAGTCCAGCTTAAAGCGCAGGTCGGAGTAGGGGTAGTAGACGTCCGTGAACTCCAGGTGGGGGATGATGCAGTGAGCTACGTAGGCGGCGATGGCTAGCGCCGCGGCCATGTAGGCCAGCTGGGCTTCTGCCCCCCTCCTCCCTTTCGCGTACCGGAGGATCCTCCTTATGGGGATGGATAACCCCACGCTGCTCATCACAAAAGCACAGTACCTCGCTAGGCCGGAGAATTTGTAGAACGCGTACCACTCCTTAAAGGGGAGCGCGTGGCCGAGATCTACCTTCCACCACAGAAGCTGGAACGCGAAGCTCTCTGGACCTGTGGAAATGAGCATAAGAGCTGAAACGATCGACGCGAGCAAGGCCGGCCCGGGCTCTTCGCACAAGATTGCCGAGAGCATAAAGAGCGCTGCGGCGACGCTTAACCTGAGGCCCAGGTACCCGTCGTAGGGCGAAGCCGCCGACAGAGCCCACATGAGCATGGCCATAAGAACGGCTGTCACGCACAGGTGCCTGAAACCCCTCCTGGCCGCAGGGGCAGCTGAGGCCAGCGATAGAATGGAGAGGGCGATTTGCGGGCCTCCAATGGACCTCAGGAATTCGTTAATCCCGGCTGGTCCCAAGTGCCAAGTTATCGTGGGTAGATTGTGGTACAGCGGGTTGGTCACGGATAGCGGGATGGTCCAGAACGCGGTTAAGCCGAGCGTTGCGGTTAAAGTGGCAGCTAGAGTTGCCAGGCTCCGCGCAGCTCCCCTGGCGGCGCTTAGTAGCCTCCGGGAACCCCCCAGGTTTACGCAGCTAACCGCCGCGGCGTGAAGGGCGAGAAGGACTAAGGCTATGAGTAGCGCCAGCCCCGTCATCAGGTGGCTCAGCAGCGAGGCGGCAGCTGCTGCGGCGGCTGCGGCAATCAACCTAGCGCGCTTCCACCTGCTGGCCTTGAGCGAGCGCCAGAACATCGCCAGGGATGCCAATGCCAACCCTACGCCCAGTCGCTGGGGCCACATGCCTATGTAGTAGACCTGTTTTAAGCCGGCGTCCAGCCACTCAGACTCCTGCGGCATAACCACTATTGAGAGGAGAGCGGCTAGCGAGGCTGCGAGGAAATCGTCGGATGCAGCGCTGGCGAGCATGTAGGCGCCGATCGCGGGTAGAATGTACGCAACCAGCACGCCCAGCTTGTACGCCGAGTTTATGTCCAGCGTATTCCAGGACGCGTACTGAATTAGCGCGACCAGCAGGTACGCCCCCGGATTGTAGAATTGGTTGAAAACCCAGCCGAAGTTGTTGTAGGGATCCCAGCCGAGAACCGTAAGCCTCGGTAGAAAGTAGGTGGCGGTCAAGTAGGAGCAAACCAGGTGGGGTGGGTGGTCCCAACCGGGTAGAATGCCCTCGCGGAATATCGTTTTCACCGAGGCTACGCCCAGAGCTGTAACGGCTAGCAGCGCCAAATAGCCCCAAGGCCTTCCCCTAGCGCCCATACCGCAACGCGTTAGTGCCTGCGTTCACTGGGAAAAATATTTACCGCTGCAACGGCTAGCTTTGGCGTGAGCTTCGACCGCCGTAGAGTAGCCTCCACCGCTATCATCATCCTGTCGCTCTTCGTAGTGGCATTACCCGAACTCAACAAGAGTATTGTTAGGGCTGAGGAGGACGTAGTCGCCGGCGTCCTGAGTTACTTCACCCAGCCTGAGCTCTTCATGCTGGAGTTCCTCGACCTCAGCGGGGAGTGGAGGTACGTAGTCAAGAGCTACGAGGAGGGAGTTTTCCAGAACCTCTACTGGCCGAGCGCTCCATTAGACGGCTGGAATAACGTAACGGTCCCCTTCATGTTTTACGCCGGCCCAAGGAACTCGACCCTCTGGCTGAGGCGCGACTTCGAGGTGCCCGAGCACCTGAAGGGTTACAGGTTGAGGTTGGTTTTCCTAGGGGCATTCTACAAGGCTTCCGTCTGGCTTAACGGGGTATTCATCGGCGAGCATGAGGGGTACTTCGCCCCCTTCTTCTTCGACGTGGCCGACGTAGTGAACTACAGCGGGGTCAACTCCCTAGTTGTATGCCTATCTACGCCCGTTGAGCTGGATCTGGATAACAAGCGGAGCCTGCTCGGCGTATTCGGGGACTGGGACATAAAGCCGTACCCCCGCTGGGCTCTTGGGAAGCTCCCCAGGAGGTATGAGTGGGTTGTTCCAATTGGCTTATGGCGGCCTGTGAAGCTGGTAGTCAGCGGCCAAGTAGCGGTCAGCGTTACAACCATTGACACAGAGTACAGCGCCGCTTCTGCTTCCTCCGCCCGCGTGAAGCTCTACGTATCGAACACCGGCGGGGAGGGCGAGTGCGAAGTAAGGTACTGGGTGAAACCGTACAACTTCGAGGGCGAGGGTTCCTCCGGTTCCTTCAAGTTTCGGGTAGGCAGAGGGGAGAGGAAGTGGGTTGAGGGCCGCTTGGCCGTCCCAAACGCTAGGCCGTGGCAGCTGTGGGATAGAGGCTCGCCGCACCTCTACATGCTGGAGTACGAGCTCTGGTTTAGGGGGGAGCTCCAGGGTAGGGGGGCTGTTAAGTTCGGCTTTCGCGAAGTGACAGGCGAAGTGAGCCGGACCTCGGCGGCGATACGCATCAACGGCGAGAGGGTTTTCCTCAGAGGCGTTAACTACATCAGCGATTTCCTCCTCGTGAACGCTACTCGTGAAGCTCTTAAACGGGATATCGAGATGATGCTGAAAGCCCACGTCAACTTCGTTAGGGTGCATGCTCACGTTGAACCTAGGGAGTTCTACGAACTTGCCGACGAGGCGGGTATAGCAGTGCAGGCCGACGCCCCCCTGATTTGGGCTTACGCGTCCTGGCTGGGAAGCGGGGACTACGCCAGATTCGTGAGAAAGTGCCAAGCTCAGATAGCGGAAATGGTCTTCATGCTATACAACCACCCTAGCGTGATTATTTGGACCGTGCACAACGAGCCGCCGTGGGCTTGCGAGTGGATGGGGGATCTCTACCGGAGGGGCGTCAATCGGGATCTGGACTGGACGCTGGCCGCCGTAATTTCCGCTCTGGATTCCCAGGGCAGGATTGTGATAAGGGGGAGTGGGTTCGAGGACCAGCACGTGTACTACGGCTGGTTTAGCGGCAACTGGGACGACTTCGCCAGAGACCGGTCGCCTTTCCCGACGGAGTTCGGGGCCCAAGCTCTCCCCAGCGCCGACTCGCCCTTCTGGAGCCTCGTGGAAATATCCAGGTGGCCCGTAAATGAGGGCGACCCGGAGTACTTCGAGCTAGCCTACAGGGGCTTCTACTGGGCCAGCGGATACGTCCGTATACCCTACGGCCTGCCCAGGGACTATCCCACCCTCGACGACTACATTAAGGCGAGCCAGGAGTACCAAGCGCGGCTGCTCAAAGCCGCCATAGCCAGGTACAGGCTGCTGAAATTCAACGTTACAGCCGGCTTTGCCATGTTCATCTTCAAAGACTGCTTCCCGTCGGTGTCCTTCTCCATCGTCGACTACTTCGGGGTCCCGAAGCTGGGGTACTACGCGGTTGCTGAGATGTTGAAACCCCTAAAGGTGATCGTCGAGCCGATGGGCGACCTGCAGGTAAGGGGGGTGGGCGTTGAGTACGGTCCCGGAAGCCTCTTCAAAGCGAGAATATGGGTGGTTAACGATGCTTCGAATGTTTCGGGTGTGGCTTCCTTGAGTTGGGAGCTCGTGGATCTGAGCGCGGGTTGGGTGCTGGATAAGGGGCATTCCCAGGTGGCAATCCCCCGCAGCGAGGAGCCGGCCACATTAGCCGCGTCGATCAGCTCCTGGACCCCCGTGTACACGGATGGCGAGCACGAGGTTGAGCTCAGGGTTGCCTTGCTGATGGAGGGAGTAGAGGTTGATAGGGAGGTTTTCAGCTTCAAGGTTGCACCGGCAAGCGAAGTAATCGTTAAGCTAGCCGATGTTACCGAGCCTCTGAAGTTCTACGTAAGCGCTGAGGGGCGTTCCTTCTACCTGCAATCTAGGGATGGGAGAATCGCGTTCTCCCTCCCCGCAGGCTCGAGGGCGACGATCTACGGCCCGGTGCTTAACGCGTCCTCCCCCTATTTACCGATAGCGTACGACTTGGGTGCCCTGCAAAACGGGGTTGTAGAGCTGGAGTTAAAGCTCGTCGAAGGCGCGCTGTTCGTTATCAGAACGCCGATGCCATCGCTGGACGGCTCGCTGCCGAGGGTCAGATTAAGGGTTAAAACCTTCTCGGAACTACCCGGACCGCACATTTTGTCGTACGACCAGTCCAACGCTGCCATCGCTCTAGCGCTCGGCCTAACGGGCTACCAGTTCGTACTGCCGGCGGGGATCCCCCTCAACGTATCTTACGAGGTGGAGTGGGGCTCGAGGCAGGCGTCCTTCACGGTGGGACCCCTTAACTTAAGCAGAGGCGAGGTGTACGTCGACGATAGGCTTGCTAAACTGCTGGCCAGCGAAGCGCTGGAGCTCTGCAGCAAGGAGCTCTCGAACGTTCTAGCCAGGTTGAGGTGGCTTGAGAAGCGGGGCTTCTACGCAGGTTTAACCAGGGAGGTGGTTAAAAGGGCCTCCGAGGCGATTAGCGAAGCCCGCAGAGTAGTAGAGGATTCACCCGAGGTATCGGCAACGCTTGCGAGGGAAGCTAGAAACCTGCTAGTAGCTGCTAGCGAGAGCATAGGCAAAATTTACGCAGGGGCCAGAGTCAACATCCCCTCCCTCCTCTTCATCATCATACTCGCTTCGCTCGGTTCAGCTTCGATGCTCATCGAGGACGAGTCTAGAAGGCTCGCTGTTGGGGTAGCATTGCTCGTAATTCTGGTCGTAATGGTTTACGTTACATACCCGGGCATCACAGACGTCGACACCGTCGAGCTCATCCTGGGCATGTATGCAAGCTTTTTGGCGCTAATCCTCTTGACCGTGGTACCATACCTCCTGGAAGGGGTGAGAAGCGAAAAGGGGTTGCCTGTCTTCGCCGCTGCAGCTGTAGCGCTGTCGGTAGCGGCCAGGAATCTGAGGAGGAGGGGTTTGCGCACCGCTCTAGCTCTGCTCTCGGTGGTCGCTCTCTCCTTGGCCGTCTCCAGCCTATCTTCGATAAGCTACTACGCTACCACGAGAGAGCTAGTTACAACGGCCAAGGTTCAAGAGGGTGTAGAGAACTCCTTGATGGTTTTCAGCGAGCGCGGCTTAACCCTCAACGACGTTGTGTACGTGTTCTCGCAGCCAGAGACGCTGGAAGCCGGCTTCATGGTTAGCAGCGCGCCGCGCCTTGAACCCTATGGCTACCACGCTGCTAGGACGATTAGGGCCTTCATAGCCCTACACGGGTATTCACCGGTAAAGCCGGAGCTTTCGAAGGTGGTTTGGCCACCGAGCGCCCTTGAGGAGCTTTCACGGCGCAGCGATGCGGTGCTCGTGAGTAGTGCTTGGAGGGATGTCGGTGTGCAGTTAGGTGACACTGTAGACCTTGCCGGCATCAAGCTGAGGGTGGTCGGTTTCTACGACCCGAGGGCTCTCTCCTCCTTAAAGGATATCGGGGGCTACGACATTTTGCCGCTGAGCATCCGCCCCGACGGGACGGTTGAGCCGGTCCACCCGGACGAAATGGTGATAGCAGCCCCTGATACTGCCACGAGGCTGGGAGGCTTCATAAAGCGAATCTACGCGAGAACCGGCAGCGGCCATGAGCTTTTGAGCCTGGCTAAGAGGCTGAGCACGCAGGGAGGGTACGTAGCCGTGACTAGGGCGGCAAACGATTACATCAGAGTCTACTTCCCAGCTTCTACTGTTGAATTCAGGGGGAGCGAGGCTCTTCTGCCGGTGGTCTTCGTATTCCTTAACGTGGCGTCCGTGGTTTTAGCATCAGTCTACGAGAGGAGAAGCGAGATCTTTACACTGGCTTCCGTGGGCTTGAACCCCACCCACATATTCCTGGTGTTCCTCTCCGAGGCTCTCCTGCTGGGCTTCGTCGGTGGGGCGCTTGGCTACCTCGCGAGCTTCGCAGTGTTCAGGGGTCTACAGCTATCCGCGGCAATGGTGCCGGTCGATGTAAAAAGCGACCTCAACAGCATGGTCTTCGTCATAGCTTTATCGGCGATATCATCCGTAGCCGCGGGCGTGTTGCCGGCCCTTAAGGCTTCGGCCTACGCCACCCCCTCCCTAGCCAGGCGGTGGAAGCTGGAGGCGGAGGTCGTAGGCGGTTTATGGAGAGTTGAAATCCCGGCTAGGGTGACGGCGGATAAAGCACCGCAGTTCGCCGAGTTTGTTGTGGAAAGGTTGAAGGAGGAGGGGTATGGGATTGAGCGGGCCATAACAGACGTAATGCTGCACGAGAGGGTTGAAGGGGGGATGCAGATATACGAAATCGCGTTCACCTACGGCAGAGGTGGCAGCCAGCCCTTTACAGCGCCAAGCAGACTGGTTATAAGGCCTTCAGACCAGGGGTTTTACAACGTCCAGCTGCTGGTGAAGCCGCACTCAGTGTACCAAAAGCTTTACCAGAGGCACGTGCAGGAGGTAGCGAGCTTTATCAGGAGCGTAACCCTCGAATGGGCTTCGCTCCGGGTCAGGTTGCTGGCGCCCGTAGGGGTAGACCCCACTTCCGTAGTGGAGCTCATCCGCCACTACAACCCGCAGCTCGTAATAGTTGTAAGCAGGAGGGGTGATCCGAGGATCGTTAGGGAGATTAGGGGCAGGGTTCGCGGTTTGGGGCTGCGTCCCCCAGCGATCGAGCTAGTCGACCTTAAAGGCAAGAGCGTCGACGAACTGGCAACGGAGATCAAGAACCTCATTCCCAAGGCAGACATTGTCGCGATAGATTCGGACGATGGGGTCCTGAGCGCTACCGTAGCGCTTGCAGCCGCGGCTGAGGGGCGGAGGGTATCAGTGCTGAGGGAGGGGAGAGTCGAAGAAGCAAGCGTAGATAAGCTGCTTAAGCCGGCCGCTTAAAAGCCGTAAAAGTGAGCAAGAAAATTTATCCCAGTCCTCTCCAGGCATTGACCAATGAGCGCCGTAGTTGTACTCGGTGGAAGCCGGGCAGAGCATATCGCAGTAGGTTTAGCCAGACTGCTTAAGGCTGAGTTGGGTGAAGTTGAGGTTACCAGGTTCCCCGATGGAGAGATGTACATAAGGATCCTGCCCAACGTAAAGGGGCGTCGCGTGGTGTACGTCAACACGTTGCAGCCCTCGCCCAACGACGCTCTGATGGAGACCTTCCTCGCTTTGGATGCTTTGAGGGACCTGGAGGCCAGGGAAGTGCACGCTGTCATACCGTACATGGCCTACGCACGCCAGGACGAGAGATTCAAGCCGGGGGAAGCCGTTAGCATAGTGACTATTGCTAAGCTCTTCAAGTCACTTGAGCTGGATGCGATTTACACGGTCGACATGCACCTGCACCGTGTAACCGACCCCTCCAAGCTGTTCGGCGCGAGGTTCAGGAACTTGACGGGCGTGCACGAGCTCGCAAAGTATGTTAAGCACCAGCCCGAGCTCAGGGAGAACGCCATCGTGATAGGGCCCGACGAGGAGGCCGAGCAGTGGGCCAGGATAATGGCGGAGGACTTAAGCCTGGATTACGCAGTTTTAGAGAAGAAGAGGTACTCCGCCACGGAGGTCAGGATAGAGGCGCGGGGCGCCGACGTTGAGGGTAAAAAGGCCATAGTAGTTGATGATATAATATCCACCGGGGGCACAATAGTGGAGGCCGTCAAGGTCCTTAGAGAATTGGGGGCCTCCGGCGTCGCTGTCACGTGCGTCCACCCCATACTCTCCGGGAACGCGTACGCTAAGCTGCAAAAGCTGGACCTGCTAGACTTAGCGGGTACGGACGCCGTGCTGAGCCCGATAAGCCGCATACCAATAGCACCGGCTATCGCTGGGGCCTTGGAAAAAGAGCTTTCTCTTTAGTTTTAATTTTTCTTAATTTATTATTAAAGCTGCTTGTGCCCAAGCTTCTCAAGCGGCTCAACATTCCCGTAGTAGGGTCTGGGTCCACAAACGGGCGCTGCCCAGCGCACTCCGTTGGCTATGACTTTCCGAACGTTTTCGTTGTAGTACGTGGGATAGGTTTCATGCCCCGGTCGGAAGTAGAAGATTCTTCCTCGCCCACGGTAAAAGCAGCAGCCGCTCCTGAACACCTCGCCCCCCTCAAACCAGCTGATAAACACTAGCTCATCCGGCTGCGGGATGTCGAAGAATTCCCCGTACATTTCCTCATGCTCGAGCTCGAAGTACTCTCCTAAACCTCTAGCAATCGGGTGCCACGGAGCTACAACCCATACCCGCTCCCTCTCGCCAGCCTCCCTCCACTTCAAGCTGCAGCTGGTGCCCATCAACCTGCGGAAGATCTTCGAGTAGTGCCCGGAGTGGAGGACGATCAAGCCCATGCCCTCCTCAACTACCCTCCGGTATACTTTTTCAACTACTTTATCCGATACTTTGTCGTGCGCCGCGTGCCCCCACCATATCAGTACGTCCGTGCGCTCAAGTACCTGGTCTCCCAGGCCGTGCTCCGGCTCTTGGAGAGTAGCGACTCGAACTTCGATGTCGGGCTGTTGGCGAAGGTACTCTGCTATGGCTTCGTGTATACCCTTAGGGTATATACGCGCGACCTCGGGATTTTCTCTCTCATGTATGTACTCGTTCCAAACCGTAACCCTTACCTTCTGCACGGAAGCTCTTAGCAGCATCTTAGAAAAATTTTCAGGGGATTGGTGCCAGGTTAACGATACACTTAAAAAGGCTTTTGTGTCAGCGCGGAGTACCGGAGATGGAAGAAAGGGGTAACACTGAGGGGGGCAGCCGACGGGTTGTGGGCAAGCACGTCTACGGGAATCTCTACGACGTTGATTTAACAGTGGCTGGCGACGAGGAGAAGCTGAGAGGGGTGGTGAGGGAAGCTGCGGAGCTCGGTAAAATGAGGGTATGGGACCTGAGATCTTGGAGGTTCGGGGGAAGTAAAGGAGGTGTTTCGGTAATCGCGCTGGTCGTGGAAAGCCACATAGCTGTGCACACATGGATCGAGTACAGCTACGCTACGGTGGACGTATACACCTGCGGCGAGCAGAGCGATCCCTTCAAGGCCTTCGAGCACATTCTAAGATCGCTTAAGCCGAAGTTCTTCACGTATAACTACTCCGACCGCTCAAGCATGCCCAAGATCGAAAGAATTCCCTAAGGTTTTATTCCCGGTACTGGATCTCCGGGGGGCACGAGAAATTAAGGTAACCTCCCGCTACGTTTGCCTCGCCAGCCCACCCCCTGTGCACGAACAACCTATATTTAAAGGTCGTAGCTTTCTCGAGCACAATATCCCCCCTCAGCGTCCCCACGAACTGGGATAGACCAAAAACATTAGCCGTCATCAATCCGTAGTCGCGGGCATGCCAGTAAGTGGGGTGCCGCTGGTTTGATGGGTGGTCGAAAACCGCTATGCCGTAGACTCCGTCTCCGAGAGGGCCGCTGTAGTCGCACCACACTGCCCTCCTCCCCCACACCTCCTTTTCGTTTACACCACCCCAGCTGTTAGTCAGCCGCCCCCCTCTCTGCACGGTCATGGAGGGGGCGACCCGTAGCGAAACAATCCCGGCCTCCTTCGTATCCCCCAGCACCACGCTATCCTCGGCTGGGCTGAGCGTGACTACGTAGTCGAGGAGCAGCTCCTTTGAGGGCAGGTTCCAGAACCTGATCCTCCTCGTCTCGTTAAGGAGCACCCTACCTTCCGCTGTCCAGGAGCACTCAGCTACAATCTCTGCGTAAACGGGACCCGGGATTAGCCTCAGGAACCGTAGGTGCTTTATCACCCCCTCGCCCGCCCAGAAGTCGACTCCATTTACATCTCCGTGAGCTGTCCAAAGAGAGTGGTGGTGCGGATGATCGCGCGGGGAGTCTTCAGTAACGCAGTAACCGGTCCACGTGTTGAGTGGATACACATACGGCATTCTGCCGCCGAGGTACCTGTAGCTCGCGATTAACTGTGAGCCCCGTACCACCCTGGCCTCGCTGCCCGTATCCTCGATATTTAGCAAGGGCTCGGGCTCCTCGTCCACGATTTTCAACCTTCTTGTTTCACCCTCCCGCATGAAAGGTAGCACGAAGGATAGCCGCCCGTCCGCGACCTGGGCGGGGTAGAGGTTCCCCGATTCATCCTTCACTAAGAGGTACCCGTCGGGGAGGTTCACCGGAACTTCGCAAGGTACCTCGCGCCTGTCGTGGCTACCCGCATGCACGGTAACTGTAAGCACGTCCCCGCTGCAGCTGCGAAAGATAAAACGTTAACTGCGTTCCTCGGGAAGGCTCTAGGCCTTTGAGCGCTCCCCAGCGCCCGAACCTGCAGCCCATGCGCACCTCCACGGCCGAGGTCCGCGCCTCGTTAGTGCACAGCACCCGAATGTCGCTGCCGAACTCGAGCCAGGCCCTCAGCGCTGAGGCGCTCGCCGGGAGCCTATCGGAGCTCGCTCGGGAAACGGAGTCCTCGGGGCTTGAAACCCTAGCCACCACCCAGATTATTGGCGATCACCGGTTTAGCCCAATCCGTTGAAAGCCAGATAGCCATCAGGGAGGCTCCCACTACGTTGCTCAGCATGATGCCGGTCCAGACGCCCTGCGACCCCCAGTTCAGGGGGAACGCCAGGACGTAGGATAGTCCAACGCGTACTAGCCACAGCCTGCCAATATTTATGGCCGTGGCGGCAAACGTGCGCCCTGCCCCCCTAGCGGCTGAGAAGCCCGACATAAAGAAGGCGAAAAAGGGTAGGCCGAGCAGGATGGTGTCGAGGAACTCCAGGCTCTCGGAGACAACTTCGGGGTTTTGCGAGAAAAAGCTAACGATAGCGGGCTTAACGACGTACAGCGCGCCCGCCCCCAGCGCAACTAGCGACGATACGAATAAGGCGCATTTGAACGCCCCTTCCTTAGCCCGCCTCCTTTCGCCTGCGCCGATACACTGCCCCACGATTACGGCTATCGCTCCCGATAAACCCCAAAGGGCGGCGTCGGCTATGTCCAGCACAAGGAAGCCGATCGCGTACGCCGTTGCAACGTTAACCCCGAACGCATTCACTAATCTGAGCTGGGTCATGAAGGCTAGGCTGTTCAAGCAGGACATCAGGGCTACGGGCCCCCCGATACGGATGACCAGCTTAACCCACGCCGGGCTGAAATCCCTCGCGAACCTGGGCATGAGCTCGGGGAGACGCCGTCTGAATACGTGGAGGAGGAGCAGGTTTGAGATTGAGAGACCAATTGTGTCGGTTAGCGCAGACCCCGCCGGCCCCATCCGGGGAAACGGGCCTAAACCTAGGATGAAGACGGGGTCTAACAGCGAGTTAACGGCTACGGACACCATGCTGATCGTCGAGGGAAGCCTAGTTTCACCGGCGGAGACGAGGACCGTAGTTAAGGCCATGGAGGAGGATGCCAGCAGAATGTTGAGAGAAGTCAAAGCGGTGTAATCCATAGTGTAGCCGTAGATTTCCGGCGGCGTCGACACCACGTACGTGAAAACTAAGGGGCGGGTTACGAAGAACGCTGCAGATATGCACGCTCCGATTACTACCGAGGCCGTCAGGATGCGCGAACTCTCTCTCCTCACTTCGCCGTACATGCGGGCACCAATGTACTGGGATACCAGGCTGGTACCCGCAACGTTGAGCGCGTTAATCGCAGCCGAGTAGAACATTTGGACGGGGAAAACCTGCCTGGGCACGGCTATCGCGTTTTCGCTGAATAAGCTCAACCACAGCGAGTTCATTACGCTGTAGGCGATGTTGGCCAGCTGCGCGACCATCTGCGGTGTTCCCAACCGTAGCAGAACTACGATGATGTTGCCCGTTAGGATGCGCTCCCTGTAATCATCCAGCCGAGTTTTACTCTTCGGGATACTCATCTATGATCACTCCACGCTAAATGACATCCCGCTGGTCGGCACTGCGGGGAACGGCGGTAACAGGTTAAGGTATCCTGGCGCTTGAAGCTCAGTGTTAGGCGTGAAGCTAGGGAGCACCCGTAGGCTTTCCTCTAGGTTCCTGCTCAGCCTAAGCGAGCTGCAGAGCACGCACAGGCCCCCTCTTCGAAGCTATATAAGCCTTGCAGGCTTTAAGAAATTGTAACGCTAAAGCGAAACTTAGCTGCGGTTTTTTACCAGCTTGAGGGCGGGAAAACCCCACCTATATATAAACTTGGAGGAGAGCAGCCTCCCGGGGTGGGACTTGCACCGCAAGGGCGAGTTAGCCGAGAACCTGATGAGGTGGTACAAGGAGAACAAGAGAGAGTTCCCCTGGAGAATCGGCGGGATCCGCAGCGAGTGGGAAGCGCTTGTCACAGCTTTCCTGCTCAGGAAGACAAAGGCGGAGACGGTAGCCAAATATTACGGGAAAATGCTCTCGGATCTGAGCACTCCTGAGAGGGCGCTTGAACTCGGAGTCGAGGGTCTATCCGAGCTTCTAAAGCCACTCGGTTTACACAAAACCCGCGCCAGGCAGCTGTACGAGCTGGCTAAAGCTATTCGGGAAGGGATTGGAGGCAAGCTGCCCGGGGTAGGACCCTACACGCTCTCCCTAGTGAGGTGCCTGTGCTTCGGCGAACCGGTTCCGGTGGTTGATGCCAATGTGGTCCGTGTAATCAGCAGGGTCTACGGCGTCAAAGATCGAAGGGAGATTGAAAGCATATTGGCCGAGGAGGTGAGAGCAGCGGGTACCTGTGAGTTGAACTTAGCTTTAATGGACTTCGCCGCCCTGGTGTGCAAGGCCCGCAAGCCCCTGTGCAACGAATGCCCGCTCTCCGCTGCCTGCAGCACCTTTAGTCCGCATAGTTTTTAAGCCGATTATTCGCTCAGAAACCCCGTGCGTAGTCCGAGCCCCCTTCCTCTAGCCTTAGCCGCGATTCTAACCCTAGCGCAGTTGGGCCCGGCTTTCGGCTTACCCCAGCAGCTGCGAGTTATAGGTCACTCTTGGATTTTAGCACCGGCAGTTATACGAACCGAAAGCGGGTATGCCGGGACAACAACGAACGTCACCGTTATGGTGACGGAAGGGTGGGGCGACGTTTACGTTTCGACGTACTCGCTTACTCAGGAGGACTTCCAGGGCGCCGCGACAGCCGCCGCTCGGGTTGTTTGCAGCCTGCTCGGGGTAAACTTCTCTAGTTACAATTTCTACTTCAAAGTCCAAGGGACAGCAGTCATTGTCGGCGGGCCGAGCGCGGGCGCGGCCATGGCCATAGCCGTGTACTCAGCCATTACAGGAGCCCCGATCAACAAGTCGGTGATGATCACCGGGATGATTTCGCCGGATGGCACTATCGGCCCCGTTGGAGGGGTGTACGAAAAAGCTCAGGCCGCTGCCCGAAGCGGCGCCAAGGTGTTCCTTGTACCACCGGGGCAGAGCGTGGTTGTAACATACGTCACAGTGGAGAGAAGGGTGGGGCCGTTTCGAGTCTACAGCACTCAGCCCAGGGTTATCAACCTCACGGAGTACGCGATGAAGGAGTGGGGGCTTGCCGTGAGGGAGGTTTCCACAATCGTAGATGTGATAAGGGCTTTCTTTAACGTGGAAATCCCCCAGCCCAGCCCTGGGGCAATCGCAGTCAGCGGTAGAGTCCTTGAAAAAGTAGCCGAGGTTAGAGAGAGGATGCTCTCGAAAGCCGAGGGGGAGCTGGCTAGCGCCTCCGCGCTAGTCAACTCCTCCCAGCTAAGCCGGCTGGCTCGGGCGTTGCTGGGCCGGCGGCTCTCTGACGCTAGGGATTACCTGGCCAGGGCTAAAGCGCTGCGAGGGGTCGAAGCCATTCAATTGCTGACGTACAGCATCTCGATTTCCCGCTGGGTTTCCCTACTGGCTAGCTACTACTCGGGCGACGAGCTGAGCCGGTACGTGTCAGACTACATCGATAGGTTGAACGCGTTCCTCACGTCCCTCGGGGAGAGGAGCCCCCGCAACTTCCAAGAGCTTAACTACCTGGTGATAGCAACCGACTTAGCTGTCCGCTCAGCGCGCCTCTACAACGAGTCCACCCGCCTTTGGTCCGGTGACCCGGAGGCGGCGCTGCAAAACCTAGCTTACTCCTCGGCTTTCCTAGAGGAGGCTGAGGCGTGGGCCGAAAACTTGGGTAGGGGGCCGCCTTTCCCCGCCCACCAGGCAGCGCAGACTTACCTTTCAGTTGCGAGGTCGACGTGGCCCTACGCGTACGCGGTGATAAGCTCGTCGGGCGGGAGCACAACCCTCGTCGAGCTAGCCGGCAGCTACTATAGCTTCGCAGTTTCATCTTACTCATCTGGGCGCAGCCTGCTGGCGGCGGTTGCAGCGGCAAAAAGCGTCGCGATAGCGGAGGCAGCGCTTTTGTCGCTGCAGTCATCGGCTACCGGCAGCGACGTTTACCTTAGGATTTCTCGGGAGCAGGCGGTGGCGGCGGTGTCCCAGGCGCGCGACCTCTTAGCCGGCATCTACTTTCTCAACTTTAGCTCCCTGGTAACGCCGCAGGACGCTCTACCAATGTATAAGCAAGCTACTCACTTAAGCACCTTAACTTTAGAGCTCGCCAAGTCGCTAGGTTTCGAAAGCCCGGCTGCGGAGCACGGGGGGGTCCGGGAGAACCCGCAGCCACCTCAGCCGAGTGGAACGCAAGAAAAGAGGGGGGAGGATTTGGTGAGCAGGATCCTCGGTTTCCTCGAGAAAGTTGCCGACGCGATTATGGGCTTTCTCAAGCGGCTTGCAGACGTGCTCATCGGCGGTAGGCGCGCTTAAGCAGTTGGATTTTCGAGGTCACGTTTTTAAGATCACGTTCCCCCGCATGCGCATGAAAGATGACAGGGAGAAGGCCGGGATGCGTAATATTTACGCGCTTGGGGCCGTCAGCTTCTTCACCGATGTCTCTACGGAAATGGTTATGGGCTACCTCCCGGTTTTCGCTGTGCAGGAGCTCGGCGCCACCAGAGCCTTCCTAGGCCTAATAGAGGGCGTGGGGGAGTTCCTCAACTACTTCTTCCGGATGGTCAGCGGTTTTCTCTCAGACAAACTGGGTAGGAGGAAGCCCCTGGTCTTCGCCGGCTACGCGCTATCGACCGTCTCGAAGCCTATGTTCGCCCTAGCCTCGTCCCCGCTCGACGTGCTGGTTGTGCGAGCGGCGGACCGGACGGGTAAAGGGTTGCGAACCTCACCGCGGGACGCGCTCATCAGCCAGTCTGTAGGAGAGCGCAGCATGGGTAAAGCATTTGGGCTCCACCGCACCCTGGATCAATCGGGGGCTATCCTAGGCCCCCTGCTGGCCACCCTGCTACTGCAGGCTATTGGGGCTAGGAACCTGTTCATAGCCTCCTTTATTCCAGCGGCTATCGCGCTTCTGATTCTCTGGCTTTTCGTCGCCGACGTGAAAGCTGGGCCTAGGAAGGGCGCTCTGCTGAGGGGAGCGCGCAGCCTTCTCAAAGGGAACTTCCTCCTGCTGCTCCTGGCGCTCGCCATCCTCGGCCTCGGATACTACGATTTCTCGTTTATTCTAGTTCGCTCCACAGAGCTCGGCGTAGCCCCGCACCTCGTTCCGCTAGTATATTTAGCTCTAAACCTTTTCCACACCGCGGTGGGCTACCCGGTTGGCTATGCTTCGGACAAGGTGGGGCGGGAACGGCTCCTTGGAGTTAGCCTCGTCCTGTTTTCTGCCTCCTCGCTGGCTATGGCGTTCCTCGAAGGTTATTTCGCCGCGATAACGCTTACTGTACTCTACGGCCTTTTCTTCGGCATGTACGAAACGCTTTCCCGCGCCGCTGTCCCATGCTACGCACCGGATGAGCTCAGGGGCACCGCCTATGGCCTCTTCTACCTGACTAACGGATCAACCTCGCTAGTGGGCATGGCTGTTGTCGGGTACCTGTGGGACTCCCTGGGCAGGGGTGCGGCCTTTACATACAGCGCCTTCCTTGGGCTCGTAAGCGCCTCGCTCATGGCTCTTCTCTCAGCCAGAAAGAGGGAAATAATGGGCGCTTGTTCGGGATAACCGATCTACTGCTGCCCGAGCGCCTCTAGACCGGCTTTGAGGACTTTCGCGTGCTCTGCAAGTCTCTTACCGAGTAGTTTACAGGCCTTTAACGAGTTTTCGTCCGGCTCCCCTACCGCCACTGCACCGTAGTGGAGCGTAACCCCGCGAGCTACGTAGTCGGGTACGCCGAAGGTCATCATCCCGAAGTTTAGAATCGCCGAGATGAGGGACCATAGCGCCATCTCGTTGCCCCCACCCAGCCCCCCTGAGGAGGTGAAGGCCACAGCCACCTTGTAGCGGAGTTTACCCCAGTACTTGATCAGCTGCTTGTTGAAGAAGTAGTTCATCTTGTAGCTCATGGTGCCACAGTGCGTTGGGGAGCCGAAAGCGTACCCATCGTAGGCGGGAACCTCGTCAACGTTCACCTCATCAACTTTGACCACCTTCACCTCTGCACCCTCCTCGACAGCGCCCTCCGCGACCGCCTTCGCCATTTTCTCTACGTTACCGGTCCAGCTATCGTAGACTACCAGGATCTTCACCCTCTCCCCGCTCACGGGAGCCCTTGGCTTATAGGGTTTAAAAAGAAAAACGGGTACTTCGCGCAAGCTAAAGAGCCTCGGAAATTCCTTAGCCGTCACGCAGTATCAGGGATCTGCGGGGGTTACGCGAACTCTACTAACGGGTTACCGGCTCGCTGCTCAATGCTTTGAGGTTTAGCGAGTGGGGCTCTCTCTTGCCCAGCTTGTGCACAAAGGCTAGTAAGTCCTGGTAGGCAGCTATCTTGGATTTCCTCTTGAGGTTTAGGGGGCCAGGGCGCTTCATGTAGAAGGCGTTGATCTCGGGCACAGTCCCGTACATCCCGCCTCTCAGCGAAGCGTAGGCTAGCCTTGCGAGGTCCACCATGTAGCCGGCGAGCGCTGGGCTATCGTTAATCCTCATGTTAACAATCAGCTCGTCTGTGAAGCCGCCGAATGTGATCCACTGGATGTGCATGGCAACAAACTTTTTGTCCCCCAGAGGCTCGAGGTAGCCGGTCGGCTTGATAAAGTGGGGCGGCTCGTAACCGAGCACATCCTCGAGAAAGCCGCTTTTAGTCTCCTCCTTAGCCCTGTTCCTATCTGGCTCGATAAGGGATAGGAAATCGCTGTTCCCCCCGATGTTGAACTGCGCAACTGATAGCACTTTGCGACCCCTTTCCGCCAGGTGCTCCGCGATGTCGATAGTTAGAGGCGTCGCTCCAGTAGCACCGTCATCGCCCAACACCAGCGATCCGGACCTGAGCGCTCTATCGACAAAAGCCGGGCTGCATGCTACGTGCGCTGGCTGCAAGTTCACGTATGCTACGCTGTCCCGCTTCAGGAACAGGTAAGCGTAGGCCTGGGGGTGGGGCAGCGAGCCCCTCAGCGCGGCTTCCTCTACCTCCTCCCAGGTGTAAAGCGGGCTCGTCCGCGCTGTGGTGGTGACGTCTATTGCCACATCGGGATTGGCGTCGTCGATGAGTTCTTCGAACTTTACCAACGCATCCTCGAGGGGGCGCCCCTCGTCCAGCGCCTCCGTCTTAATGTATGAAGGGGTGCTGCTCAGCTTTAAGCCGGGGGCTACTGTCACGCTCTTCAGCTCGGGCTCGGGCTCGAGGCCATACCTCTCGACTACTTCGTACAGGCTCTTCCCCACTTTTCCGGCGTCGACATCCACGCTGGCGACTACCTCTAGCTTTTCGATGGGTACACCGAAGTCAACTTTCGCCAGGGGGATCCCCCACGGCTCCATCAGCCCTTTCTTCAGCCTAGCCAGACCCCAGGCGAAAACCGAGGCGGCGTAGCCCTGTCCCAGCAGTAAAACCCTCACCATGGATATCTAATCTGCATTAGATATCATATGATTATAAGCTTTTTCTCTGAAAGGGAGCACGGCGGGCAGAGGGGTGGGGGTAACCCGAAGTGGCAGCGCGCGTTAGCGGTCGAGCAAAGCAACTTTCTCCAACTTAGTGGCCAGCTCTTTCAGATGCGTTACACCGTCAACCAGCAGTTTCCTGCCCTTGTCCGTTAGCCTGTAGTATCTCCTACGCTCGCTCCAGTAGCTTTCGACAAAACCCTCGCTTTCCAGCTTGCTTAAGACGACGTAGGGCAGCACTTTCCCAGGGTTAAACCCGAAGTCGCTTTCGATAGCTTTGGCCACCTCGTAGGGGTAACAGTCACTCCTGCTGAGCTCGGCGAGCACATACAACCATAGGTTCTCAACGCCGGTTTTCCTCTTCAGCCTGCTTAACGGTTTAGATTCGCTCACGCCTATGTATGGAGTCGCGCTGCAAAAAAGATAGCGCACAGATAAATAGCACCGATAACTTGTTTCGATGTGAAACTCGCTATCCAGGAGAACCTCCTCAAAGGAGATAGCCTAGCCGAGCGCCTGGCGCTGGCCGAGAGGTTGGGTTTCGAGGGCGTGGAGTTCTGGGGCTCCGGTCTGCGCGAGAGGTTAGCTGAGGTTAAGCAGGCGCTCTCAGTGACCAAGATTAAAGCCTCCACGGTCTGCTCAGGGTACAGGGGGGATCTGCTTTCGGCAAGCAAGGAGGAGAGGGCGCTCGCCATGCGCGACATCGAGGCGCTGCTGGAGGTGGCCGCCGAGCTCGGCGCAGTCGGGCTTATCGTTGTACCAACGTTCGGTGGACCGAAGCTGCCGGACCTCGGCCCACTGTATCCGAGTGTGTGGCATCTTGAGCGGGAGCTGCTTATACGCGAGCTCAAAAATCTAGCTCGAAAAGCCGAGGAGACTGGGGCAAGCATACTGATTGAGCCGCTGAACAGGTACGAGACTCACTTTTTGAATAGGCTTGAGCAGGCCGTAGGGATCGTGGAAGAGGTTGGGTCGCCGGGTGTAGCCGTTATGGCCGACTTCTTCCACATGAACATCGAGGAAGCAAACATCGCGGAGTCTCTGAGGAGTGCGCTGAAGTACCTGAAGCACATACACTTGGCGGACAGCAACCGCTGGCTGCCCGGCTTCGGGCACCTGGACTTCCGGGAACCCTTCAAAGCCTTAAGGGAGGGAGGGTACAGGTACTACATGGCGATGGAGTGTTACGTACCAGAGCCAAAGGAGGAGAATTTAGCTAAAAGCGTGAAATACCTAAAAGGCCTTTAACGTGGAAAGTTTCTTATATTCTCCGCTGTTATTTACGGGTAGAGGGCATGGTAATCAAACGTTGGAAAATAGCTGCGGCTTCTCTGCTACTTGCAGTATCGCTCGGTATAGCCTTTACCGCTATGTTGCACAGGTTCTCCCCCCAGGAGGAATCTAAAGCTCCGCCCCCTAGAAGGGGTTCAAACCCGGGAGCCGGAGACGCTATTACCATAATGAGGAAGTATGGCGCCAACTGTTTTCGCCTTAGGTTGTTTGTTAACCCCAGCCCGCGCGATGAGTGGGGGGGGTTTACCGGTAACGATCTAGAGTACACAGTGAAGCTAGCTAGGAGGATTAAAGCCGCTGGAGCGAAGCTAATACTCGCCATCCATTACTCAGATACTTGGGCCGACCCCCAGCGTCAAGATGCCCCAGAGGCTTGGAGAGGTCTAAGCTATGAACAGTTAATCGACAAGGTGTTCGAATACACGAGCGGCGTAATTTCGCGGATGCGTAATGAGGGGGCTTTGCCCGACATAGTGCAGATAGGCAATGAGATAACCTGCGGCTTCCTATGGCCCGAAGGTAAGGTTTGTGATGTTGAAAACCCCCACGAGCAGTGGAGTAAGTTCACCACTCTGCTTAAAGCCGCCATAAGGGGTGTGAGAGAAGGTTCGGGGAACGAGCCGGTTAAAATAATGCTGCACATTCACGGTGCAGGCTGGGAGGTCACCAGATGGTTCTTCTCAAACGTGGAAAAGTACGGAGTAACCTACGACTTAATAGGACTAAGCTATTATCCGTGGTGGCATGGCTCGTTAACCAGCTTGAAAATGAACATTCAGAATTCGTTTACCGTATTCGGTAAAAAGGTTATTATCGTTGAAACCGCCTACCCCCACCGCTACGTAAACTTAAGCGAAGTTCCGTGGGCCAACCCTAAGTATGCCGCATGGGAGTTTTCGCCCGAAGGCCAGAAAAGCTACCTGCTGGATTTAGCTGCTGCTATCGATGCTTCAAGCTGTGCGGGCTTGCTGTGGTGGTACCCGGAGGCTGTACCTGTGGGGGACTTGAAACCTTGGCTTGGTGGTACCGCGGCGTTGTTTGACATGAATGGTAAAGCTTTGCCAGCTCTTAAGGCGTTTAAAGAAGTACGAGAGACTATGGGTCCAGAGTTCATGCTCGGTGGCGACATATCGGCTTTAGAGGAAGTCGAAAGACTCGGAGGCGCTTTCGCCGAGTAGGGTAGAACCAAAGTATCGTGCTACCCGCTTTGTAGGGAAGCAATCGCTGCAACGGGGGTATACGGCGCCAACCGTTTTCCAGGGTTATTTGCTAACCCCCAGTCCGCGAGGTATCGGCTAAAAGCTGCTCGAGAAAGCGGACCGTGACAGTAATATAGACGGGGTTTCACTATTGGTTGATGAGCTCGGGTAAAAAGGTTAGGTTGTCTAGAATTTTCAGGAGGGGTAGGGCGTTAATAGTGGCGATAGACCATGGCCTGAAGGCGGGTCCACTTAAGGGGATCGAGAACCCGAGGAAAGTGGTCGAAGTAGCAGCCGAGGAGAGGGCAGACGCGGTAATGGCAACCCCTCCCATCATCGAGCATGTCTCAGATCTCCTCTCAGGCCTCTATGCTATCGCGCGAGTCGACGGCGGGGCAACGTCGATAGGTCCCAGCATTACCGATGACACTGTTCTGTTTACGGTCGAGGAGGCCGTCAGAGCGGGGGCGGATGCGGTTGTCGCTTTCGGCTACGTGGGTGTGGAGAACGAGCGCGAGCAGATCAGGAAGCTATCACGGGTAGCCGGCGAGTGCAGGAGGTTAGGCGTGCCCCTCGTCGCTGAGATGCTGCCGGTGGACCTGGTTAAGCACCACTTCTCGGGGGGAAGCCGTAGTTTGAACCCGGAGAGCGTAGCGCTGGCTGCTCGGGTTGGGTGGGAGGTTGGCGCCGACGCTGTGAAAACATACTACACAGGCGACCCTGAGAGCTTTAAGCGGGTCGTCGATTCATGCCCGATACCAATACTGGTGCTGGGAGGGCCTCCGGTGGCGGACTTTACCGCTTTCCTGAAGCAGGTTAAAGACGCTCTTAAAGCGGGTGCGCGGGGGGTGATTGTAGGTCGGAACGTCTGGCAGCATCCGACTCCTAGGCAGGCCCTCAAAGCACTCAGCAGGGTTGTGCACGAGGGATGCCCTGCCCAGGAGGCTGTGGGGGAAGCGTAGGGGAGGGGCCCACAGGGCTGCCATGTCAACGCTACTCTTAAAGTTGAGCCACGACATAGCCCCGACGATGCATCATGGTATTATCGAAAGAGCTCGTTAACAAGCTTCTTGATTCGCAAAGACCTGAGGGACTGACGCCTCTGGTGGGGCCCAGGGTGGATCACGCCGACCACGTGGTGAAAACCGCCCTGCTGGGCTGGAGCGAGCTGGCCGCTGACCACATGCTGCACTTCGAAGTTGGTGATACGCTTCCCGCGCTGGTGTCCTCTCTGGTTAGGAGGTCGGAGTTCGCACTCAGGACGCATACGATAGCCTGCGCTGGCGAGGGGGTAATCGGAGACCGCGTCGCCCGCCGGGCTAGGATATACGACATGTTCATCGAAGCGGCATTAAACCTGGCTGGCTGCGAATCCGACTGGGCCCGCTTCGAGCCCTCGTTTGTTGACAAAGCTCTGAGCAACATAGTGGGCGCACTCAAGGAGTGGGAGAAACTCGAGGAACGGGAACTGGGGGAGCCATGCATCCTAGAGGCGGTAATCGAACGCAAGCTCAGAAAGATGGAGAAGGTGAACAAGGGTAAAAGCCTCGTCGCAGCCGTAGCCAAGCTAGCGCGCGAGAGGCTGGAACCCGGTAACCTGGCGGTGAGCTTCATGAAGTCCATGGTCGACTGCGTTCGAGGGAGCTTTTACCGGCGCGCCTACGAGCAGGGTTTATGCAAATTCGGCAACGACTACGCTCTAGGCCTCCGCTTCCTCAGGCATCTCGGCTTCGTTCAGGTGTCAACAAACCCAGTGCTCGCCGCGCGTGCTTACGATGATGACCCCGAGCTCTGGCGGGGCTTCGAGGAGTATGCCCGCAGGGTGCTAGCTGCAGAGCACCCGGAGTGGTTTGAGGACCCGGAAAGCTACTCAGACGAGCTGGCGATGGAGGCAACTAGGTACGCTCTAATGGATAACTTTTACGTGTTCCGCGTCCCTTTCATACTCTCAGGTTACCACGACGGGCTAGTCAGCTACCAGCTGAACCCGCTGATAGCCCACGACGCCGAGAAGAGCGTTGAGGCCGTGAAGGCTTTCGTCAGCCGCCTTGAGAGGGATCTGGAGGTGTACGACGAATATCTGTGGTGGGGGTACGATGTACCAGAGAAGGGCAGACCCAACTTAGTGGTAAAGGTGGCAGCCGCTTACCCCGTAGCGATGGAGATCGTGGAGAGGATTAACGAAATGGGTATTGGGCAGAACATAACCCTCAGCTACACAGTTAGCCAGGAGGTGCTCTTAGGCGCTTCCGCGTTAAGGGGCATGGCCAGAGCCATCGGCAAGGGCCTGCTGCCCACCCAGACCTATGACACTAATATGTCCGGCA
Organism: uncultured Thermofilaceae archaeon; assembly: GCA_938036345.1. Classification (GTDB taxonomy): domain Archaea; phylum Thermoproteota; class Thermoprotei; order Thermofilales; family Thermofilaceae; genus CALHPJ01. The sequence goes on from CALHPJ010000002.1 coordinate 114,314, forward strand.
GGCTGGAGGACCACCTCAGGGAGGTCGTAGCAGCCGACCTGCTGCTGAAGGGACTCGAGCGAGTAAGCGAGGAGGAGCGCTTGGCCATACTCGACGAGCTCGCCTCGAAGCTCGGGGTGAAGCCAGAGGAGTGGGGTAGTGCGAAGAGCCGGGGTATAAGGGCTGCCGTTGAGTTCCTGTGCAGCGTTAGGGTACTGGGCAGGAGCATGGTGGACACCCGCTTCGTTCAGGCGCTAGCGAAAACCGGCCTTTTCGGATCGGAAGAAGAGACGGCAAAGCTGTTTTCGGAGTGGGAGGAGGCGGTTAGAATGTCGGGAACCCTTGTAGCCAAACGGGTTTACGAGATTTTCTTCGCTCCATGGAACCGCAGCAAGTGGGTCGAGTACCTCGTTAGGGAAGTAGGCATCGACGAGGAGGATGCAGAGGTCGTCCTTGACAGGCTGGACCTCCTACCGGCTTCGAAGAGGAAACCCGCCGATACGCTGCTCACCCTCTCCTCAAGGAACGTAACCAATACCGAGTTCCCCGACCATCAGCTGAACGTTGAGGAGGCCGCCAGGGAGATTCGATTCGACGATGTCCGCGAATCCATATTGAAGCCGGTGGAGGAGAGGTACCTCGCCCTGCTGCGCCAAGTACCGGACTTTGTGAGGGCTTACGAGGCCTCACCAGAGGTTAATGAGCTGCTGCGCAAAGTTGGCGTAAAAGGTGACTACGGTAGCGGCGGCATAAGCCCCCCGGATTGGCCATCGTACGGCCCTTGCGTGAAGACTTTAAACGAATTCACCGGCGCCTATACGTCGTTCAGGTGGAGAGTGGTTCAGCTGGCCAAGAGTATAGGTAGCAAGGTATAACTGCTACTTTCTTCTCTGCAAGCAGTATGGGCTCTGAAACTGCCAAGCAGGTCCAGCTGCTAGCAACGTGCAGGATCGGGATGGAGAGGGTTGTCGCCTCCTACATCAAGGAGCTCCTCCCCCAAGCTAGCGTTGTAGCGGCGCCCCACGGCTTCCTCGGCCTGGTTCTTGTCTCAGATGTGGAGGACCCCCGCAGGGCGCTGGAGGAGGTTAAGGCTAAGGTGCCGGAGGTGGAGAAAGCCTACCTAGTCTTAGAGTCGTGTGAAGCCTCGCTCGACGAAATCGTAAAGCACGCGAGGAGGCTCGCCGACCGTATACACGCCGAGGAGAGCTTCGCCGTGGTAACTGTGAGAAGGGGGGAGCATAATTTCAAGTCCCTAGACGTCAACGTGGCTGTCGGCGCTGCTGTCAAAGAGCTGACGGGGGCTAAAGTCGACCTAGAGAACCCGGATAAAGTGCTGGTGGTTCAAATACTGCGCGACACAGCTTACCTAACAGTAGTGCAGGGCTCCGAGCTCTACAGGAAGATGGGGCCGTACAAGTTCCCAATGTACAAGTTTTTCAGAAAGCTCGCTGTGGCACACGAGCCCTACCTCGGCCCGAGCGATGCGGCATACAGTATGGGGGTGAGGATAGGCAGAGAGGCTCAAACTTACGAGGTCGGCAAGCTGTACGTAGCTCCGATAGGCCCCGTAGAGGCGGAACCCCTGTACCACTTCCTCAGGGGGTTGTTCGAGGGGGCGAGATCCCGCTATGAGATTCAGAGGAAAAGTTACGGTCGCGAAGTGCACCGCACGCTTTTCCAAGTGCAGGATATGTACCAGTGGGTCCGCTCCCGGATGGGGAAGCCCTTAATAATCTTTGAGCCGGAGGGCGAGCCGATCTCCCGCCTGGGAAGCGAGCTTACGGAGTTTATAGTCTCCAACATTCGGAAGGGAAGGGAAATAGGGTTGATGGTGGGGGCTAGGGAGGGTGTGCCAACCGGGTTATTCAGATACGCGGACTTTGTCCTGGATGTCGCGCCCGGGATAGTTATATCGACGGAGTACGCCCTTTCCTCGGCGCTGGCAGCTTTAACCACAGTCCTGCACGAAGCGCTCGTCCGGGAAGGCGAGTCCCTGCTTTAAAGTATAGCAATGCTTAAAGCACGGGGCCCCCTAGAGCGGCGTGACTAAAGCGCGCGTCGAGACTTGCAGCTACAAGGGATGCGCAGAAGCTGTAGCTTACGTACTCGAGCTTAACGGCAAGAGGTTCAATATCTGCAGAAACCACTACCGAGAGTTACTACGGCGTTTAGAAGAGAAGGCAAAGGAGTATGGATCAGCCTCGCTATCAGAACTGAACCCAACGGAAGTCGAAGGCGGGGTCCGCTCCTTCAAATACCGTAAAGGCTAGAGCAATGCGCGCCGCTCACCCCAGCTCGCCAGCGCGCTGGGCTTAACGGCGGAGGTCGGCCTTCGATAGAGTTGCAGAGGGGTGGATACACACCTTCCCCCCACCCTTTAATCCTGGGAAAGCGTCCCAGCGCGTCGGAAGCAATCCCACACGCGATGGCCATATATTGGGAGAAAAAGGGAGATTTCTTTTTTAAAAATTGAATCAGCCGCCATAGAGTCGCTTGAGGTGCTCCTCTTCCCTGTGCGCTATTGTTATAGCACCTGTTGGACAGTGCGTGATGCACGCCCTACACATCACGCACTTGTCCTCGTTAACCGGGTAGGATTTCCCCCGCTTAATCACGAAAACCCCGCTGGGGCAGACTTTGTAGCACGTCCCGCAGCCAATGCACCTACTCTGGTCAACTATGACGCGCGGCATACCCCTCAGTTAAGGTAGAACCTCTATAATTTCATACTGCTTAACGCCGAGACCAGCTTTCTCCGCAGCCTCCACCTGGATGTAGGGGTCTTTACCGTGGATCTTCAGGTACTTGTTCTCTCCAGGTTTCACGCCGAGCTTATCGGCAACAGAGCCCGGAATATTTGGAGCCTCGTCGATCATCTTCAGCGAGGCGTACTCGACAGCGACTATGTCCTCGGAGATCAGGATACCTATATCGGGCACGGTTGGTATATCCGACCAGGGTGCGCAGTCGCACATCGGTTGAACATCCATAACGTAATTGATGTGCAGGGCCTTTCTCCTCTTATTCCTGAGGACAGCCTTTGCTGCGTCTACGAGCCCCTCCTGGAAAGCTTTCCCGATGCTGTCGAGCCTCTCGAGTTGGTGAATCTCGCCTCGAGTCCTATAGCTTGTGCACCCCATCGCCAGGTTCTTGATCGCTCCACCGACGCCGGGAGCGGCATGCCCCTTGACGTGGGAGAAGTTTATTAAGACATCTGCATCGTACACGTTGCCAGCTACTTGAACCTTCTTCAGGTGGTAGTAGGTATCTAGTTCAACTTCGTAGAAGAAGTTCTCCTTGACGCCGTTAGCTGGTATGAGAGGCGCGCCAACAGCGTCATAGCCGAAGCCGTTACTGATCCCAGCTATAATATGCCTCAACCCCCAAGTGTCGGTTATGAAGGGGATCCCGCCTAGCTGCTTCACGTAATCGACGAGGATGCGCACGAAAACCGGTCTGATGTAGCGGAAGCCACCCTCCTCCATTGGGCCTATGTGAACCTTGATAGCCACGATGTTCCCCTTCTCCACGATGCTGTTGAGTGGCGATTCCCCTAGGGCCTTCCTGAACTTTACGGGGAGGCTCCCCTCCCTAGCCCGGCTAAAATCTCCGCCGCTTGGCGGGGTGAATCGAGCGCTTGCAAAGTAAATTTTGCTGGCCATAACCGAGCCCTGAAAGACTCTCTTAAAAAAATTTCTCAATTCTTAAAATATCTTTCAACTTTACTTTCTTAGACTAATTTGAATAAAATGTTTAAAGATAAATTCTGGAATAGAACATTGACGGAAAGGATTATATCGCATGCTGTTTAGCCACCAGCGTGGCGTACGTAAACGTTCATCTTACCTTCCTCAACGGTAGATAGGTACCCGGCTCTAGTCAGCTCCTCCATTGAAAGCCTCAGCCAGTAGCCGAAGTAGCCGGGAGCCGTGTTATCGGGATCGATCGTCGATAGGTCCCAGTAACCTAGCTGCTTAGCTACGGGCATCAGCACGTACTTCGATGCCCAGTAGTCCAAGGCCACAGGATCCCGGCTAGCCGCCACAATGTTCACCCTAACTGCCCGATCATATGGGGTTGAGGGCCCTCCCCTGGGATGCGGGTTTATCCAGATCGCGTCGAGAATGTTTAGGACGGGCATCCGCGTTTCCACCATCACGGTGCCCATGCCTCCCCTACCTACGCTGTTATGCGGGTTGTGGTCCGTCAGTCGGTCGCTGACCACGCCCATGTAGTGCTTTACGCACGCCGTTACGCCATATATCGAGTGGGTTTTCAGCACAGGTACATTTATAACCTTTAGATTCGAGCTATTATACTCCCTCCTCTCCGGATCCCACACACCGAGCTTGAAGCTGATGTAGGTGCCGTACTTGGTCCTAAACTTGGGGTAGGAGACTATGACTCCCGTCCTGGGGTTTGGCGTATCGTAGACCACGTAGCCATCCTCCATGTCCCCCTCGCTGTACTCCCTCACGCGCTTGAGCGTAATTGTATCCCACAGGTATGTTGAGACCCTGTAACCTTGCTCGGCGAAGAAGTCCGCAACCTTTTGCATCGACTGGGACGTATCCTCCGCGTTGTTCCTCTCCCAGTTCAGGCTACCTCCAGTGCCCCGGCTTCCGTACTGCGCCTGCCCGTTGTCGGCTATTATTATCTCGCCCCTAAACCCGTCGGGATGGCTGATAATCACGTGGATTAACGATTTCACCAGGTCTGTGTTCGTGCCACCGCGCTCATCCCACTGGGAGTTCACCTTAATTATGACCACGTCGTCAGCCGCGATTAACCCGTCCGGTCCAGCGTTTTCACCGGTTTTATCCGATTTATAGAACTTCACCCCGCGCTCCCCCATTAGCTCGATTAGCGTTGCGAGGTCGGTTACCCTCCCCCTCGCTTCAGTTACAACGAATATGCTCGAGGCGGGTTCCTCCGAGGCCGTCCACTCCTTTATCTCTAGCTGGATTGCTCTGGGTCTATAGACCAGCATGTAGGTTGCAAACCCCGCTGCTACGAGCGCGGCGAGCGCCAGCAGTAGTGCGATCCTTCTCCCCGCGAAAATCCGCGTGAGGGGGGCCGCCAGCGGCACAACGTAGATGGCCAACCATAAGCTCGCATTGGTTAAAGCGGCTCTTTGACACGGGTACTGAATCCGGGAAGGCTTAGTACCGGTACGTAACAGGAACCATATCAAGCTTGCAAGGCCCACAATGAAGAAGCGGTCGAATCTGCTGTAGGAGGTTATTTTTCCCTTGTTTTTATCGATGCGGCACGCTTCCAGCCAGAGTTCCTTGAACACTCCCATACGAGTTATCGCTTTAAACGGTTTTATAAACTTTGTAGTAAGACCCTTTAGCGCTTTACCATATTGTCTACCGAGTTAGTTAGTAAAAATTTCTACTTATAAGAGCAAGTTCGCAATAATTCTTTTTTACCCGAGTTTAGCAGAAACTATGTTACCATGGCATCTAAGTGGCTTTCGCGGGGGTTATCCGCGCTCGGTTTACTCGTCTTCTTATATTCGCTTAGAAACCCCTGGCTAATCGTGCGGGTAGAGGGCCTAAAGATCGGCTACACCCCCTATGGGTTACTCGACTGGTTGGCTAGCGGGGGACGAGCCTCGGCGCTAGAATTGCTCGGCATAGCGGAAAACCTGGAGGCGGCTGCCCGCCTCTACTCCATTTTTCTGCTGCATGCGCTTCTCTTCGCCCTAGCATTGATTGTCTGCCTGCTGACCCCGATTACCGCATCCATTAGCAGCTGCACCTCGTCAGCGGTTTTCTCAGCAGCATCGCTTACAGTGCTCAACTATTTCGCTGAAGAGTTGGTCGGAGAACTGAGAGCTTCAGGGGTGGCAAGCGGTTTTCAACTCGGAAGCGGAGCGATGGCAGCCATTTTTGCTATAACCCTTTACTTGGGAGCGGCGTTTTCGGCTTGGCGTGTATCGAAGTAGCCCCGTCCCAGTAGCTGCCAACTAGGACTGCTGAAGGGTAAAAAATTTATTGAGCCGCTACCAAAGCCTCAACGGGCCGGTAGATCAGACTGGGAGATCGCCCGCTTGGCATGCGGGAGATTCCCTCGGAAAAGCTCCGAGGGAACCCGAGGTCCCGGGTTCAAGTCCCGGCCGGTCCACCATTTAGATCATCCATCCCTCTAAACTAGACTGTAGGTTCCGAAAAGTTTTAAGCAGCGGCTTACGTAGTGATCGAACGGTATGAGGGAAAAGATACTCCTGCTGCTGAGCCTGGTAGCCATATCAATGATGGCACTTGTGATCGTGGACTTGGCCGCGGGATGGTTCGCTCCTCGTTTATTGCTACCGTACTCGTGGTGGCTCGTGGGCCTGGTTGGATACGCCATATCGATGGTAACGCTTGTCGCAGCGTACGGCCTTTTCGGGAGACGCCTCTCTCCAACGCCAGCTAGCCTAGGAAGCTTAAGAGCCTCCATGCTTGCCACTGGCGCAGCGGTCGTAGGCGGCTGGGTACTCGTTCTTGCTTTCCTCTCGACTCTCCTCGATCCAGGGCTGACTTCGCAGTTAACCTTCCTCTCGCTAGTTTACGCGGCAATACCCTCGCTTTTCTCCTGGCTCCTGTCGCCGGTGCTCATCAACTTGATCTACGGCTGCCGCCCCGATCCCTCCATTCAGGAGATCGTTAACAGAGTTGCCGCTAGAGCCGGCATGAAGCCGCCCAAGGCGATGATTGCTAGAATGAGGGAGCCTAACGCCTTCGCTTACTCTTCGCCTGTATTCGGCAGCTACGTCGCCGTGACGGAGGGCATGCTGCAGATATCCGGGGTAGAGGAGCTAGAGGCTGTTATAGGCCACGAGCTGGGGCACCACAAGCACAGGGATAACGCCGTAATGCTCGTCTTTGGGTTGCTGCCCTCTGTCATCTACTTCCTCGGCAGGTACCTCGTGTACGTGGGCATGTACTCAAGGTACTACTATGACGGTAACAGAAATAGGAGGAGTGAGGGTGGCTTCTTCTTCCTCCTAGCGGGCATGGCCCTAATGGCCGTAAGTGTGCTAATCCAGCTTGGCGTCCTAGCGCTCTCCAGGCTGCGTGAATTCTACGCAGACGCTCACGGCGCTAAAGTAACCACGCCGGACTCCATGATTAAGGCACTGCGCTCTCTCAACTCGTTTTACAGTAGATATAAGGCAGCGAAAGCTAAAGTGGACAGTAGCAAGCTAAAAATGCTCTTTATCTACGCCTTAGCTGACCCCTATGTTAGTTTCGAGGAATTGCTGTCCACCCATCCGCCAATAGAGAAGAGAATCGTTTTCCTGGCTGCGCTCAAGGGCACCCCAATTGAGGCGTAGGTTATTTTTTAAATGTTGAGTTCCTTTTCTTCTTATGCGTAGAATCCCCTGGTTGGCAGCTGCTACTGTCATTACCGTAATGGCCTTGGCGCTTTTCGCATACAAAGCGTGGTTTTCGGGTAGATGTAACCAGGCTCTCAGGATGAGGCTTCTCTATGAGGGTTGCAGAAGCGGGGTCTCGCCAAACCCCTTGCTGGTTAGAAACTGGTTCGAGAAAGGGGAGAGGGCATCTTTCGAGTTTGAAGTTGAGAACCTCCTTCAACGGGATTTGCGAGTCACGTTCTTGCTTAAGCCTCTGAGCACTGGCGATGCGGCGGTAGTCAAGGAGGAAGTGGTTAAGGCGGGTGAGAGGAAAAGGGTTGCTTTTGAAATCGACACATGCAATCTAGAAGGGGGATTGTACAAGATTTCGGCAAACGTGGAAGGAGTGGGGGAGATCGAGGCGAATACCGCCCCTTTCAACTCAACGAACCTGGATTCGTACCCTTGGCTGCTAGCCGTGCTCAGTGGACCGGCTAGGTGCTTAGGGGATCCGCTCGATGGGCTGCCGAAGTTAACCGTTGGCAGGGGACTAGGGGTCAATATCCACTTCATAGCTCCGGGCAAGGTGGAAGAGCTGGACTTGGACATGATCGCCTACGCCGGCTTTAGCCTCGTTAGGATGGACCTCTTCTGGCACGAGGTTGAGCGCAGCGCCGGGTCCTACGATTTTTCGGGCTACGATGTGCTGACAAGCGAGCTTAAGGAGCGCGGCCTGCGCCCCCTCTACATCCTCGATTACGGAAACCCACTCTACGAAAACGGCCTACCCCCGCGTACGGATAGCGGTGTGGCGGCTTTCGCTATGTATGCTAGGAAATGCGTTGAGACATTTGGCGACTACGCTATTTACGAGATCTGGAACGAACCCAACATCCCGGGCTTCTGGAAGCCAATGCCAAACGCGAGCGATTACGCGCGCCTGGCGAAGGCGGCAATTCAGGGGATCCGCGAGGTATGCAGACGGTGCGTCGTGCTGGCCCCAGCGACATCCGGCGTAGATGCAGACTTCATAGCGCGCGTTTCAATGCTGGGAGTTCTTGAGCACGTCGACGCGGTTTCGGTTCATCCATACCGCAGCGCGCCGCCGGAGACCGCACTAAACGACCTGGAGAACCTGAGGAATTTAGTGGGCGGGAAAGCGATAGTCATCAGCGAGTGGGGGTATCCCACCGGGGGAGGCTACGGGAGTAGAGTCGACCTGATAAAGCAGGCGCAGTACATCGTTAGGGTGTACCTTGTTAGCCTGCTTACAAGGGCTCCGATCACCATAATTTACGACTGGAAGGACGATGGGCTATCGCTCGAGGATAGCGAGCACAATTTCGGCCTGGTAGCCCATCACGTGGTGAGGGGCCACGAATGGTTCCTAGTCAAGCCGGCTTACTTCGCCATCTACAACTTCAACCGTTTACTCTGCGGATTCTCCCCCGTCGGCACACTGAATACTAGCGGCGCGTACTCCCTAGTATTCGAGAGGGATGGGGAGAGGCGGATCGTGCTGTGGAGCGAAGGCCCCGAGGTCGAAGTCGAACTAAACTTGGAGGAGCCGGAGGTCGAGGTTTTCCACCTATTCGGCGGTGTTGAGCGCTTACGCTCAGAGAGCGGAGTCTATGCGATCAAGGTGGATGGGTTCCCCAGAATAGTAGGCCTGCCGCCGCGTCGGGCTTAATAACCGCGGGTGGAGGTGCTTGCCGTGAGTCGAGTTTACGCGACCAGATGCTTTCACCCGGGGGCTGGCATCCCCGAGCTTCTAAACCTGATGGAGCTAGGGGGCATGAGTGGGGAGGTTGTAGTAAAAGTGAACTTCGTTTCAGCTTACGAGCCGCTGTGCGCCACGCCTGTAGAGGCGGTCGAGGAGCTGGTTAAATTCCTCTCGAACCGGTGTAGGGTTATCGTTGCCGAAGCGCCGACCATCGGCAGCTTCAAGGATGCCGTGCGAAGGTACGGCTACGAAAGACTCCTGGAGTACGGTGTCGAGCTTTTCGACCTGAGCGGAGATGACTACGAGGATTTCTACGTGTGGGGGAGAAGCCTGAAGCGCGACGTAAGGGTCAGGGTTTCGAGGACCATACTACGGAGCAACTGGCTGGTGTCGGTGGTTCGCCCGAAAACCCACGACGCCGTGATCGTCACCTTAACCGTCAAGAACGTGACAGTTGGCGCGCTGGAACCGGGCAGCCGTCACAGAATCCATCAGGGGTACAGAGCCATGAATGTGAACTTAGCTTACTTAGCAACCCAGATGATGCCTAAGCTATCCCTCGTCGATGGCTACATCGGTATGCAGGGGGCCGGCCCCACGCATGGCGGTCCCATCGTCCTGGGCGTTTCCCTCGGAGGCCGCAACGCGGTGTCCGTGGACGCTGTAGCGGCAGCCATGATGGGTTTCAACCCGCTCAACGTTGGGTACCTTTACTACCTCTCGAAATGGGGTTACGGGGTGGCGGATCCTAACGGAGTCGAAGTAGTGGGCCTGCGCGATTGGCGGCTTTACGCGAAAAGCTTTCAACCCCACCCCAGCTTCCGCCGCCAGCTTGAATGGAGGCTTAACTCGGATGAGCTCGCTAAGATCGAGAGGGAACTAGCAGATGAGGGCGTCATACGCGAAGCTTCGTAACTCGTTTTAAAGGGCGTTTATCCATCTCTACCTTGTGGAGTACTCGAACTTTAAGCGCTACGAGAAGGTCCTGGAGGAGAATAGGAGGAGGCTCGAAATCGCAAGACGCTTCGAGGAACCTGACCGCATTCCGGTGCTCATCAACGTTCAAGGCCCATATTATGCCCGCCTTTTCGGCATCCCTCTCTCCCTCTACTACAGAAATTTGAAAACCATGCTTGAAGTGCAGGTGAAGGGTCTCGAGTGGCGGTTGAACTGGCTTAAAGACGACTTGGTTTACGTAGGAGTTAACCTGGATTGGGGGCCTATCGCCGAAGGCGTGTTCTTCAACTGCGAGATTGCGATGCCGGATGAGAGGGACCCATGGCGAAGCCCCTGGATAATACCGTCTGTTAAATCGCTGGATGATATAGATGGGCTGGAGGTTCCGGACCCCCGCGAGCATAAAGGGGTAAAAGAGTTCTACAGCCAGCTGGAGAAGCTGCGCCGGTTAGCACGGGAGCATTACGAAGGGTTATCGGTGGGAGGCATGTTCCAGATACACCCCCCGGTTTCCGCGGCTGGGTCGCTGCTGGGTCCGCAAAGGTTGTACACGTGGATGCTCAGGTACCCCGACGAAATGCACAAGCTTTTCAGGAAGCTGGAGGAGGCCTACGTGCTCCTGCAGGAGTACTACTACGAGGTGACCGGCAGCGAGCCCGGCTACCTGGCTTTAAACGACGATCACGCGGGGTACTTGAGCAGGAAGCTCTACGAGAAATTCGCCCTACCTTACAACAGCCGACTCTACGAGCGGTTTGGGACGAGGTACCGGTACCTTCACATGGATTCGCACATGGACCACATCACCGACATCATTAGAGACGTATACAAAGTTGGGTACGTGGACGTTGGCGTGGAGAACGATATCCGCGTAATTGCGAGGGAGTTCAAGGGTAAAGTTGTAGTGGACGGCAACGCGAACTGGCGCGTTTTACTCAGCGGTAACCTCAGGCTTATCGAGCAGGAGGTAGAGAAGTGCGTTTACTACGCAGCCCCAGGAGGCGGTTATGTCTTCGACAATGGCGGGGAAACGTACGCAGAGATTCCGCCCGAAATGTTGAAGTACGAGGTAGAGTACGCAAAGAGCGTTGGCAGGTACCCTATAAATCTGAACAGCTTTAAGCATATGAAAAAAGAGGAGCTGGCTAAAGACGAAAACGATGATTCCTATTGGTAAAATTTCAGCTTTCCCAACTTCACTGGGTCGTCCTTAGGCTTTAGCGGCCTGAGCACGACTCCAAAGCTGAAGGGTTCGGGCATTATCTCGTACTGCGGCAGAGTATCCGGCCCGCAGCTTGCTCCACCCAATCCCCTCTGCTTGTAATCCAAGTGCAGGTATACATCCTCCCTCCACTTGATCTCCGGCGGGTGCTTCGCAGCTTCGAGGTCGTGGGGCGTGCACCTGTGAGCGCTGATCTCCATCAGGTTCTCCGCAATCGCTAGCACCCCGTAACCCTCGTCGTCGCGAACGGCCACCCACCTCACGTCGCACCTGTTCCCGCACTCCTGCGGCTTCAAGTAGGGGACGAACATTTCGTCAACCGTCGTGGAGTAAACGTCGATAGCCGCGCCGAATTTCCTGTCAACGTAGTTTTCGTGAGGCCCCCGCCCGTAGTACGTTACGTTGGAGAACGCTTTGGGCAACTGAACGGTAAAGCCTGCGCGCGGTAGCGGAGGTAGCCTCTCATCGGGGTGGACATCGATGGATAGTTTTACGTCGCCGTTTCCGTAGACGACAAAGCGCAGCGTGGACGTGAAGCCGAGTTTTGTATCCGGTGCCTCCGTGCGGATTCCAGCCTCTATCTGGGCTACTTGAGGTGCCAGCTGTGCTGCCCTTATCCACCTTACGGTATGTTGCACGCGGTTAAGACCCGCCTCTCTCCACCTCATCGACATCCTAGCCATCCACCCGCCTTCGTCGTTATCGGTCGGGGCTCTCCAGACTTCGAGGGGGTTGAAGCCTTTAACCAGCAGCTTGCCGCCGCTAACGTAGCTGAAGCTCATAGTCGACTTATCCAGTGCGAGCTCGAAGTCGCTGCCGGTCACTCTTACCGTGCCAGCGCTTTCCTCGAGCTTTAAGGTAGGCATCCTGGCGACTTCCAGGGGGGCCTGTTCCCCCGGCTTTACTGGAAGCTTAAACTGGCTCCAGCCCACCTCGAAGCCTTTTTTGGCCCAAGGGAAGTCCCTTGCGAGCTTGTACCTGAGTATCAGCCAGTACTCTGTGCCGGGCTCGGGCTCCGGCAGCTTGTAAGGTATGCTCACCTCCCCGCTCTTATGTGGCTCGATGGCAGGCGTTTGCGCTTTCCCACTCTGCAGAACTCTACCGTCAGCCTTAACCTCCCAGTATATTTCCACCGCCTCGTCGAGACGGAGGAAGTCGAAGCGGTTCTCTATCCTGAATTCACCCCTCTCCAGATCGAGTGGTTCGGCCTCCACGGGTTGCTGGACTCTCTTGCACTCCCATACGGCTGGGTGGGGGGTTCGATCGGGGAACACTATACCGTTAATGCAAAAGTTGCCGTCATGGTCTTTTTCCCCGAAATCGCCACCGTACGCGAAATACCTGACACTCTTCTCCTCCTTCAGAATACCTTGGTCTACCCAATCCCAGATGAAGCCACCTACTAACCGCCTGCGCCTCCTTATCAGTTCCCAGTATTCTTTGAAATTCCCGAGGCTGTTGCCCATAGCGTGCGCATACTCGGTCATAACCACCGGTCGCTCATCCTTTAGCTCGGTAGCCAACCAGTCCAGGAACTCTAGCGTGGGGTACATTACCCCAATAACGTCGACGCACTTTGGTATGTAGCCTAAAGCCCAGTACGCGTGGGTAGCCCCCTCGTAGTGGATGATCCTGGTGGGATCGTAGCTGCGGATCCACTCGGCTGCCGCAGCGTGGTTAAACCCGTACCCGGATTCATTCCCGAGGGACCACATGACGACGCAGGCATGGTTCTTGTCGCGTTCAACCATCCTCATCACACGGTCCATGAAAGCCGGGAGCCATTCAGGGTTGTTAGCCGGTTCGTTCTTCAGCGGCAAGTGTCGGAAGTTCGCCAATCCGTGGCACTCGATATTGGCTTCGTCAATTACGTAGAGCCCGTACTTGTCGCAGAGGTGGTACCAGTAGGGGTGATTCGGGTAGTGCGATGTCCTCACCGCGTTGAAGTTGAAACTCTTCATTAGCAGCACGTCCTTCTCCATAACCTCCTTCGGGACTGCGTGGCCTTTAACGGGGTCATGTTCGTGTCTGTTTACACCCTTGAAGAGCACAGGAACCCCGTTTATGAGCACCTGCCCGTCCCTCACCTCAACCTGCCTAAATCCGACGTACTCCCTTACCACCTCGAGTACTCTGCCCTCCCCCTCCTTCAAGGTCAGCAGCAGGTTGTACAGGTAGGGGTCCTCCGCGGACCACTTCCGCGGGTTGTGGATACCGCTGCTGAAGGTTATGTATACTTCCTCCCCCGGCTTCAGCGGGTTAACCCACCGCGTAAGCGGCTTATCCAGCACAGGCTTCCCATCCGCATCCAGCAGCTCCAGCTCTACTGCGAACCCGCTGCGCTCGGAGCTCGAGTAGTTTTTAACTTTGACAAGGACCTCCAAAGTAGCGTCCACGTACCGGCTGTCAAACCTGGTCTTCACGAAGAAATCCCTTATTCTCACTTCGGGAGCTGTGTAGATGTAGACATCCCTGTATATGCCACTGAGCCTCCACATGTCCTGGTCTTCCAAGTAACTGCCGTCGCTCCACCGCAGAACCTTTACAGCCAGAAGGTTCTCGCCCCTACGCACGTAGGGCGTTATATCGAACTCAGCGGGCGTTCTGCTGTCCTTGCTGAAGCCGACGTAGTGCCCGTTTACCCAGACGTAGAACGCCGAGTTCACCCCCTCGAAGACGAGGAAGACCCTCCTGCCCTCGATGCTTTCATCTAGCGAGAACCTCCTCCTGTATAAGCCGGTCGGGTTGTCGTCTTTGGGTACGTAGGGCGGATTCGGGGGGAAGGGGTAGCGCACGTTCAAGTATATCGGTATGTCGTAGCCGAGAAGCTGCCAGTTGCTCGGTACCTCGATTTCATCCCAGCCAGTGTCGTCAAACTCCGGCTTGTGGAAATCGCTAGGAGCTTCGCTCGGTTTCCTAACGAGCTTAAACTTCCACGGCCCGTTTAGGGAGCGCTTCCACGGTGACTCCAAGTACTCGCAACTTAAAGCGCTTTCGCGTGAGGGGTGGGGAAGGAATGCGGCCCGTGGAGGTTCCCTATTCACGCCGACTATAGCGGGGTTCTCGTATTCGTGGATATGCCTAGTATCCACTTTTACGCTTCCCTCCGGCACGCGGCGATAAAGAGCGGACTACGTAAAATGGTTAACTGCCCGTAATTAACGTCCGGAAACAGTTTAAGAGCCAGCTCTACTAGCCATGTCGATGCAGCTAAGGCTGCTCACATGCGGAGACGTGGTAGAGGTGGTGAACCGGGTTGGCCTATTCAAATTCATGGATGAAATGATATCGAGGGTTGAAGAAGCATTTAGGCGCTGGCACAGCTTCAGGATGGTGCCGCGGGTTAGCTTCCACTACCCGCAGGGCGTAATGGAGGCAATGCCCGTTAGCGACGACAGGTACTACGCTGTAAAGGTGGTCAACGGGCATCCTAAAAACCCAGGTAGAAACCTCTTAACCGTGGTGGCCGTGGGGCTTTTAGCCGAAGTTGAAACGGGGTACCCTCTGATGCTCTGTGACGCCACCCTCTTAACAGCTTTCAGGACTGCCGCGGCCAGCGCGGTTGCCACCAAGTACTTAGCGAGACCGAACAGCAAAGTCCTCGGGGTAGTGGGCACCGGCTCGCAGGCTGAGTTCCAGTGCGTTGCCATCAGCAGGGTTTTACCCATTAGCGAAGTCGTATTCTACGACGTGGATCAGCTGGCCATGGATAAATTCGAGAGCAATGTTCAGCGTATTGGTTTAGGAACCTGCTGGGCCCCGAGCGCGGAGGCCGTTGCCTCGGCGGCTGACGTGCTCGTTACAGCTACGGCCGCGAGGGGGAAGCAGAAGGTGATCAGCCGAGAGCACGTGAAACCCGGCATGCACATAAACGCGATTGGCGGTGACGCACCCGGGAAGACGGAGCTAGATCCGCAAATCCTGGTGGATGCGAAAATCGTCGTAGAGTACTTGGAGCAGGCCGCGGTCGAGGGGGAGGTTCAAAACGTTGGCCCCGAGAAGGTTTACGCCGAGCTATGGGAGATAGTAACTGGTGCGAAGAAAGGTAGGGTAAGCGAGCAGGAGATCACAGTCTTCGACTCAGTGGGGATAGCGTTGGAGGACTGGGCAGCGTTAACCTATATTTACGAGAAAGCGCAGGAGTTCGACTTGGGCACCAGCATTGGGCTTCTTCCCAGGCTATCGAATCCTAAGAACCTATTCTCGCTTCTGAGCTCTTCGACTAACGTCGGAAGATAAAGCATTTTTAGGCCTCCAAATGGCGGTGTGCGTGGACGATGTTTCAGTAAACGAACTTGCTATTGCGGGGATACTTTTCGTGTGGGTAGTGTTCGTGGTAACTTTACTTACCAAGAAGCTGTACGACTTGATGAAAGCGCGAGGCTTACCACATAACATTGCCATATACTACAACAGGAAGGTTATCCACGCCTTAACTGGTGGGGTAGTAGCGATAGTTGTACCCTTCGCGTTCTCCTCTCCGTGGCTCCCCTTCGGCTTCGCGATGCTGTTGGCCATCTTCACATACCTCCCGCATAGGACTGGTAGGCTGTTCCACTGGTTCCAGGACCCCGAGAACATATACGAAGTTCACTTCTGCATCATGTGGGGTTTCAGCGTGCTGGCTAGCTGGCTACTTTTCGGGGATATGAAGTTCGCCATTGTCCCTACCGCCTTCATGTCCTTCGGAGACGGTATAACGGGGGTGGTTAGGAACCTCCTCTACCGAAGGCGCACCAAGGCATGGGCCGGAAACTTGGCTATGGCTTTGGTGTGCGTCCCAACGGGTTACGCGATCGCTGGGGTTTGGGGAGGCCTAGCCGGCGTAGTATCGAGCGTGATCGAGCACTTCGAGTTTAAGCCCCTCGATGATAACATAACGGTTCCGCTTTCCGCCCTTTTAGTGCTCCTCGCAGGGAGAGCGCTCAGCCTTCCTGCCTTTTAGAGCCAAGGTAAACTTTAACGTCAACAGCGACCGCCCCTTTCTCGTAAACGAAGAGGGGGTTTACATCTATTTCTGAGACCTCCTCGAAGGACTCTATCAGGGTGGCGGCCCCCAGTACTGCCCTTTTAACCGCTTCGATATCTAGGGGTTTCCCCCGGTAACCCTTCAATACAGAACCAACTTTCGTCTCCGCGATCACCTCCTCCAGGTCCTCCTCCGTTAAAGGCGCCACTCTAATGGAAACATCTTTGACCAACTCTACCATGAGGCCTCCCCACCCGAAGGCAACCGTAGGCCCGAAAACGGGGTCGCGGCGGCAACCCACGAACACCTCCAACCCTCTCGGCATCATTTTCCTAACGGAAACTCCGTTAAACCTGATATTTGGGAAGGCAGCTTTTACATTATTGAGAACTTTTGTGTACGCCTCCTCCACCTCTTTATCCGAGCCTAAGTTTAGAGCGATTCCGCCCACCTCGGTTTTATGAGCTATGTCGGGTGTTTCCACTGCCAGTGCCACGGGGTATCCGAGTTCGCGTGCAGCGGCAACCGCTTCCTCCTTACACGTTGCCAACTGCGCTTTAACGGTAGCGATCCCGTAGGCTTCCGCTACCTTGAACGCCTCCATAGGGGCGAGCATCGCGCATCCCTTGGCTAACGCCTCCCTAATCACGGCTTCTGCAGCTTTCCTGTCGCCGACAGCCTGTAGCCGCTTTCCCCGCTTTCTCCTGCCTCTGTAGTACGCGTACACCGCGGCAAGCGAACTGGCCGCCTCCTCTGGCGACTCGTAGCTTGGTATACCGGCTGAAATGAGTCTCCTTAGAACAGTTCGGCTCTCCTCTCCTCCGGTCACCGAGACCACCAGCGGCTTCCTTAGGCCAGCCTCGGATACGGCCCTTAGGACAGCCTCCCCGATCTCGTCAGGCGTGGGAATCGCACCTTGACCTGCCCACAAGAGCACTGCATCGACGTGGTCGCATCTCAGCAGCGTCGTCAGAGCTCCCTCAAGGTCGCTGGCCGTCATCATGCCTGTGAGGTCAACCGGGTTTCGGACGCTACCGAACGGGGGCATGAATTTCCTAAGCTCCTCGGCGAGGTCGGGCGTAATACTGGCCAACTTGACCCCCCATTCACTTAGGGCATCCGAGGCAAGCACCCCCGCCCCACCCCCGTGAGTCAAGATGACCACATTGCCTCCTTTCGGTTCAGGGGATAGGGCAAGCGCCAGGGCCCAATTGAAAAGCTCCCTTAGGCTCGACGGCCTTAGTACACGAGCCTGCTTCAAAGCCGCCTCGTATGCTTCGTTGGAACCGGCGAGCGAGCCTGTATGCGATTTTATGGCTTCGGCTGCTTCGGGGCTTCTGCCGGCTTTAAGAACGAGTACCGGCTTCTCCGGCGTCGTTTTAGCCAGCTCGTCCAGGAACCTCCTCCCCTCCCCCGTACCGAGGCCTTCAATGTACATGGCAATCACTCTCGTATTGGAGTCCTCTCTGAAGAAGCTCAGGAAGTCGCTTTCACCGATGTCTGCCCGATTACCTATGCTCACAAGGCTGGAGAAGCCTATGCCCCTTTCACGCGTCCACCATATGAGTGAGGTGATCAACGCGCCGCTTTGGGAGAGGAAAGCGATCGATCCCGGGAGGGGCGCCGCGTCAATAAAGCTGTAGTTTACCTTAGCTGAGGTATCCCAGACTCCTACGATGTTCGGGCCCAACAGCCTGAAACCGTATTTCCGCGCTATCTCCACCAGCTTTACCTCCAGGTCGACTTCCCCCACTTCCTTAAAGCCGGAGGAGATCACCGCTACCCCTCTCACACCCTTTCTCCCGCACTCCTCGAGCACGGCGGGGACGGACTTCGCCGGCACAGCTACAACTGCGAGGTCGACGTACCCGGGTATGTCGAGCACGCTGGCGTAGCATTTCAGATTTAAGATCTCGGTTGCGTTTGGGTTGACCGGGAAAACCCTATCTGTGGGGAAGCCTGATAGAATGATGTTGCGCAGTATTCTGTACCCGATTTTCGTAGGGTCACGCGAGGCCCCTACCACGGCTATTGTCCTCGGGCGCAGGAAGGCTTCTGCGCCGGCTGTCACATTTAAGCTCTATTGGAAAAGTACTTATTAAAGTTTTTTTAATTGCCTATGGTGGGACGGTGCTTTACGAGATCTGTTTCAATGCCCGGGGTGGTCAAGGAGCGGTAATAGCGGCCAGGTTGCTGGTGCACGCGGCGTGCCTCTCCGGGCTATGGGGGCAAGCGTTCCCCTTATTTGGAGGGGAAAGGAGGGGTGCGCCGGTCTTCTCATACGCCAGGATATCGGACAAGCCTGTTAGGCTTAGAAGCCAGATACGCGAGCCCGACGCGCTCTTGGTGTTCGACCGCTCCCTAGCGAAGAGCGGCGTTAAGGTCAAAGAGGAAGGGCTAGTGCTGGTAAACTCCCCCTCCAGACCGCAGGTTGCTCACGCTAAAGTGTACTGGCTTGATGCAACCTCGATCGCGAAAAAGTACGGTCTGGTCTTTGCCGGCTGGCCAGCCGTGAACAGCGCCATGCTAGGGGCCTTCGCAAGGGTAACCGGGATAGTAGCGATCAACAGCCTGCTTGAAGCTATTAAGTCCGTGTGGGCGGGTACGCTGGGCGATCTGAACGCCAGGGCTGCGGAGGAGGCTTATAGGGAGGTGGTAGGCGGTGCCTGAGGTTCCGGTTACAGCTATTGCACGTCCTGCTAAGGGCTCGGCCGGCAGAACCGGCTTGTGGAGAACGGAGAGGCCACTCATAGACAGTTCGAAATGCGTGAAGTGCCTGCTGTGCTGGCTTTACTGCCCGGAAGGAGCCATCACTAGGGGTGAAGACGACAGCGTGGAGGTAGATTACGAGTATTGCAAGGGGTGCGGGATTTGCGCCAACGAGTGCCCGGTAAAAGCTATCGAAATGGTGCCCGAGGCGATTTAAATGCAGAAAACAGTGATTTCGGGCAATGAGGCCGTAGCTTTAGGAGTCAAGCTGGCTAAGGTGCAGGTAGTCGCCGCTTATCCGATAACCCCCCAGACGATTATAGTGGAGAAGATAGCCGAGTACGTGGAAAGCGGAGAGCTGAAAGCCAGGTTCATTAACGTTGAGTCCGAGCACAGCGCGATGGCAGCCTGCATCGGCGCGGCTGCCGGAGGCGCAAGGGTTTTCACAGCCACCTCTTCTCAGGGGCTGCTTTACATGAGTGAAATGGTTTTCTGGGCCGGCGGCGCTCGGTTACCAGTGGTCATGGCTGTCGTTAACAGGGCAATCGCACCCCCCTGGAGTATTTGGTGCGACCACAACGACGCGCTATCCCAAAGGGACTCGGGTTGGGTGCAACTCTGGGTGGAAAACGTCCAAGAAGCTCTGGACACCGTGATCCAAGCTTACAGGATCGCGGAGGACGAGCGTGTTATGCTGCCTGTCATGATATGCCTTGATGGCTTCCTAGTTTCCCACTCGTATGAACCTATAGAGGTGCCGAGCCAGCAGCTGGTCGATTCCTTCCTACCGGAGAAAACACCGGCACCGTACTGGATTGATGTAACGAACCCTAGGTCGTACGGGACAATCGCGAGCCCCGAGACCTACATGGAGTTCAGGTACGAGTTACAGGAGGCGATGGAGGGGGCAAAGAGGGTGGTAAAGGAGGTGGACGAAGATTGGGGAAGGCTAACGGGTAGGAGTTACGGTGGTTTGATTGACCTCTACCTTTGCGACGACGCCGAGGTTGTAGCTGTACTAATCGGATCCTGGGCGGGCGATGCCAAGGAGGCAGCTGATATTATGAGGAGCCGCGGGGTTAAAGCGGGCGTACTAAGGTTGAGGTCCACAAGGCCATTTCCAGCGGAGGATTTAGTGGAAGCGTTGAAGGATGTAGACGCTGTAGCGGTCGTGGATCGCAGCCTTTCACCAGGGCTTCCGAGCATCCTGCTATCTGAGGTGAAAGCCGCTCTGTACGAGCACGGAGCGAAGCCGTACGTGAAAGGCTTCATAGCCGGGCTTGGGGGGAGGGATGTCACGCCGCAGGATTTCGTAAACGTCTTTGAAAGAACCCTCAAGGGGTTTAAGAAGGGGGAAACGGGTAAAGTGGAATGGGTTGGGTTGAGGGGTGTTGGTAGTGGTCACCGTTAAGGAGCTGGATCGGAAGGAGCACTGGCTACCTGGGCACTCGGCGTGCTCCGGTTGCCCAGCTTCTCTGGGGCTTCGAATGCTAGGCAAAGCTCTTAGAGGTAATTTCATACTGGTAGTGCCAGCTTGCTGCACTACCGTAATTCAGGGAATCTACCCCTGTACTCCCTCCCAAGTCCCTCTACTTAACATAGCTTTCGCTGCAACAGCGGCTACCGCCTCCGGGCTAAAGGCTGCTTTAGAGCTGAGGGGTGTGAACGTGCCAGTAGTTGCGTGGGCGGGTGACGGGGGAACGGTCGACATTGGGCTGCAGTCCCTAAGCGGTGCAGCTGAGAGGAACGAGGACATCCTATACATATGCTACGACAATGAGGCCTATCAGAACACCGGCATTCAGCGTAGCGGAGCGACGCCGTACGGGGCGTGGACAACGACAACTCCGCTAGGCAAGAGGGAGAGGAGGAAGGATGCTCCGTGGATTGTCGCCGCGCACAAGGTGCCCTACGTCGCTACCGCCTCTGTCGCGTACCCGCTGGACTTCGTTGAGAAAGTTCAAAAAGCCGCAGCGAAGAAGGGGTTCAAGTACATACACTTGCACGCTCCGTGCCCCACCGGGTGGAGGTTCCCTCCAAGCAAGACGATTGAGGTTGGTAGGCTGGCCGTTGAAACAGGCATGTGGATTCTTTACGAAATCGAGGATGGAGTCTTTAAACTCACCGGCAGGAGTAAAGCCCTTCTCGATCCCTCGAAGAGAAAGCCGGTTGAAGAGTACCTGAAGTTGCAGGGAAGGTTCAGCCACCTGCTAAGGCCTGAGGGCCGGGAGGCGCTGGAATCGCTAAAGTTGCAGATAGAGGAGAGCTGGAGCGAGGTGGGCAAACTCGTAAGGGGCCAGCCGTAGTACACAAAAGTCACGTGTGCTCCTTAATCATCCTAGCTAAACGGGCAACTCCTTCCCTTATCGAGTCTAGAGGCGGGTAAGAGAAGCTCAACCGGGCCGTGTTATGGCCGGATCCATCGACGTGGAAAGAGGTGCCGGGGACGTAAGCTACCTTATACTTTTCCAGTGCAAGCGGCAGAAGCGCGTCGAGGTTCACCTTGGGGGGCGCCGTCAGCCACACGAACATGCCGCCCCTCGGCCGCGTCCACCGTGCGCCCTCAGGCATGTGCTCACCTAGGGCCTCCAGCATCACGTCGCGCCTTTTCCTGTAAATTTCCTTTATGCGAGGCAGCTGCTTCTCTATCAGACTCCTCCGCAGGGCTTCAAGCAGCACGTACTGGCACAGCGTTGGCGACTGAAGCGTAACCGCCTGCTTAGCTACGGCAAGGGCATTTACAAGCGCCTCATCGGCAACAACCCATCCCAGTCTGAGGCCGGGGGCCAGCAACTTACTGGTGGTGGACACGTATACAACTCTCCCGCTGTTGTCCATGGATTTTAACGAGGGGGGTTCTTCTCCCTCGAAGGTAAAGTAGCTGTACGGGTCATCCTCAACTATCAAGGTATCGTATTCCTCGGCCAGCTCTAGCAACGCTTTCCGCCTCTCAAGCGACTGCGTCGAACCCGTCGGATTGTGGCATGTGGGAATAGTGTACACGAACTTCACTCGAGCACCCCCCCTGCTGGCCTTTCTTAGGGCTTGTTCCACGGCTTCAACGTTAACGCCATTTTCATCCATGGGCGCCCCCTCTATGTGCGGCTCATATACTGCGAACGCCTGAAGAGCCCCCAGATATGTGGGGTTCTCCACTATGATCCAGTCTCCTCTATCGACCAAAATGCGTCCTAAAAGGTCTAAAGCCTCTTGGCTGCCCGAGGTCACTAGCAGGTTTTCAAAGCTCGCCTTTATGCCCCTTCTGCGCACGAAGCCGGCGAGCTCCTCTCTCAGTTCATCGATACCCTCCGTTGGGGCATACTGCAGTGCCGCTGCAGCTTTCGTGGAAAGGACTTCCCTTAAGATATCCTGTATTTCGTCAACCGGGAAACTAGCCGGGTCGGGAACCCCCCCACCGAGCGAGATGACGTCACGACCTACCCATCTTAGAAGGGCTCTCACCTGGGAGGCTTTCATTAACCGTGTTCTAGCCGAAAGGAATTGCTCCACAAACCCCCCTGTGGGATAAAGGAAAGGTCTCTTATAAAGATGCTCAGGAAGTTTTATTTAAGCAAATTACAGACAAGCTTCATGTAAGCCGAGGCTTTTCACCCCTTACATGAGGAAAAACCATGGCCTCTTAAAAACGCGCCGTTAGAGATTGAGTCCCGAAGCCAAAATATAGACGATATAGCTTGTTACTAGCGATAATGAAAGTGACCACGCTGTAGCAGAGACCGTGTACTTGAGGCTCCCCGTTTCCTTATATATCGTCCCAACGGTAGCTATGCACGGCATATACGTGGTGTAAAGTGCAAGCAGGGACAGGGCTTGGGCGCCAGTTAGCTGGAGGGACCTGAGCGCATCTATGGGGTCTGCCCCCATGGTTGCCGATATGGAAAGCAGCACGGCTTCTTTAGCTGCCAGCCCCGCTACAAGTGAGAAGCCAATAAGCGTCGCTTTTTCCCCTGTAATTCCGATTAAAGCTAGCAGAGGCGATAAAACGTCACCGATGGCCGCCGCAAAAACGCCTAGCTCGGATGTCAGCGCCCATATAATTAGGCTTAACCCGAAAATTACGACTCCAGCTCTTTTCAGGTAATGCTTCGTGTAATCCCAGGCTATCCACCATAAGACCCTGAGGGAGGGAAAGTGAATCGGAGGCAGCTCTATTAGAAGCTCCGGCGGCTCTCTTATACCGTAAAACCTCCTGATGATAGTCGAGGTAAAGGCGAAGAGCGCGAAGGCAGCTGCGTAAGTGACCAGCAAAGCGGTGACGGCGACGAAGGGGGATGGAAAATAAACGGAAACAAATGCCACGATGATGACTAGTCGCGCCTGGCAGGGTATGAATGGAACCGAGAATACTAGCTGCCTCCTTTCCACCTCATCAGGCGCTGTTCGGGACGCCATCACGGCGGGGACGTTGCACCCCAAGCTGATTAAAAGGGGGTACACCGCCCGGCCAGATAGCCCTAGCCGCTGAAAGAAGCGGTGAAGCGAGGCTGCGGCGTAGGGTCCGATGCCGCTATCTTCGAGCAGCGAGAGTATAAGCAGGGCCGTGAAAATTAAAGGCAGGAAAGTGAGAACCAATCCCACCCCTTGGAGTACTCCGTCGGCAATTGCACTTTTCACAACGGTGGGCAGCGAACTTTCTCTCACCAGTGCAGCTACGCCGTCGAAAGCCCCGGAAATGAGGCCAGATAAAGTGGAGCTTTCCAGCAACTCGGCAACTTCGGCAGCGCCGACTACCCTTAAGATAAGGGTTAGGGGGAAGCCCGTGTTAAAGGTGAAAACCGCTAAGTAGAGGGGCAGCAGTATGAGCAGCGAGGCCGCTGCTCCAGCTCGGGATAGCAGCACTCTCTCGAAGACCCCTATCTCCTCGCGAACCCGCTTCCTAACCACCGCGGCTTTACAAAGCTCATCTACGAAATTAAACCTGTACTGGATCTCTAGCTCATCAACCTCCCTACCGGTAAATTGCACGATTAAGCTCCTTAGCTCTCCAGCTCTCCGCACTACCCCCTCCCCTCCAGCGGATCGCACCAGCATCGAAATGTGCTCATCCCCCTCGAGCAGCTTCAGCGCTACCCACCTGGGTGGTGCTTTGAAGGGCAAGCTTACGTTAGCCAGCTCCTTCTCCAGCTCGCTTATATATTTCTCAAGGTAACCGTACTCCACTTTGAGCGGCCTCTTAGTGCCCCCCTCCAGGACTTGGAGGAGTTTCGCGATTAGTTCTCCAATCCCCTCCCTCGTCACTGCCGAAACGGGGACGACGGGTATGCCAAGCTCGCTCTCGAGCTTGCTAATACTCACATGTACCCCCTGCTTGTGAGCGGCATCCCACTTAGTTAATGCTACGACGGCTCGCCCAGTCAGCTCAAGGGCGTGGACCGCCAAGTACAGCGTGCGCTCAATAGCCAGCGAGTCTACGAGGATGAGGAGAGCATCCCACTGACCTGTTAACAGGAAATCCCTTGCAACTCTCTCCTCCGCGCTGATTCCCGACAGCGAGTAAATCCCCGGAAGGTCTATCAAAACTATCTCTTTACCGCTTACCCGGATTAAACCCTCTTTTCGCTCAACGGTAGTCCCCGGCCAGTTAGCGATGTGTGCAATCTCTTTAGTTAAAGCGGTGAATAGAGTTGATTTACCAACATTAGGGTTTCCGACAACGGCCACCCTATAGTGACGGGAGCCCGCTCCTTTGAAGTGCGCCCGCTCACACGCCATGCTGAGCCTCCCTCTCGCCCTCCTCCAGCTTGACCAGCACTTTCGCCGCTAGGCCGCGACCCAGCGCAGCCATAACCCCTCTAACCTTTACAACTACGGGTCCGGGGAAGCCGTTGACAATTACCTCGACTCGAGATCCAGGCGAGAGCCCCATTTCAAGTAACCTCCTCTTGGCACCCCGCCCGCCGGCGACCTCCACTACGACCGCTCTGCTCCCGGCGGGGACATCGGCTAGGGATCGGATCATTTTACCACCTTTCTCACGTAAATCAGCCTTGCGATGTGCAGGGGGATGCGAAGCCTCCGGCCACTTACGCTCACTATTATGTCGTTTCCCTCGAACCCTGAAACCTCGGCTAGATCCCCCGCCTTCAAGGCTAGCTTACGCCCCCAGTCGACAAGCCCACCGACCTCACCAATCCTCACGACGGTGTAGGCGCCTTTCCCAGCGCTGCTTAAAGGTATGGCGTATTCTGTGACGCGCGTGGGCACTGGGTTGCCGTGGGGGCACTGAGAGGGCCTCCCTAAGTACTCGTCTAAAAGTTCAGCAAAAGAGTCGACGTGCTCAAGCTCGTGGGCTAAATTGTGCGCTTCCCACAGATCGACTTTCAGGATATCGGTGAGAAATCTTTCAACAATCCTGTGGTTGCACACTATTTTTAGGGCCTTTTCAGCACCTTTCTGGGTCAGTGAGTACACGGGGCCCCTCTTGACCACGTAGCCCTCCCGCTCGAGTTTCGACAGCACGCGGGTAGCCGTCGAGGCCTTTACACCTAGGTTCTCAGCGATAAAGCTAAGCCTAGCCTCTATCCCGGCCTCGTTTAACCTGTATATGACGGCCAGGTAATCCTCACTCCTCATCCCAACTACGGGGAGTAGACAGGTACATAAATGCTTCGACTAGTCTAAAATTCACTTATTAAAGGCGAACACGAAGGCTTGGCTGGGCGCTCGCTCCGGGAGATATATGATTGTGGAGTAACCCCGCCGCTCAAGCTCCTCAGCGATTTCGCTTGGCCTAACGATCGGTGGGTGCACCTCTACAACGATTCTCCGCACCCGCCTCGGCTCCACACCCCGGGATCCGCCGATAAGCTCGAGCTCCGCCCCCTCGACATCCATTTTCAGAAGATCGATGCAGCCTAGCGACCTGAGGAGCGAGTCGAGTGGAAACGCTTGCGCGTAAGTTCGGCGCACCACTCCGCCCATCAGCTCAGCATAGTCCCCGCGTAGGGTAGCGTTGACCGGACTGCGAGGCTGGAAGAGGACAAGCTTCCTCCAGTCAACCCAAGCGCATCCTTTAAGTAATCTGACGTTGCTGAGATTATTCTCAGCCACGTTAAGCCTAAGGAGCTTGAAGTTCTCTGGAAGCGGCTCGACCGCCACCACGCGCCCCCCAGCTCCGGCGAGCTTAGCGCACCTCAACGTGTAAAGTCCGATGAAAGCCCCTAGATCCACGACGCTCCAGCCTGCTTTGGGCCTAAAGTCGGCTACGACCTCGTAGTCTCGGTAGCAAAACACGTGTAGTGCGTTCTTCAGGACGGCTTCGAGGAGACCGAGCGTAGAGTAAACGGTTAGCCCATTTTTAAGGCACAGCCTTAGAAGCGGGTGCGGGGCTAGTTTCCCTGCGCGGCTCAGCGCGGCTAGCATGACTGGGTTGCCGGGAAGGCAACCCGCTTTCGCGGCAGTGGCGAGCTCCCCTAGCACATCAACACGGTACGGCGCTGTTTTTAACCACTTTGGAGAGGGTTCTCCATGCGCAGCACAGCCGTATGGGAGCTTGCGGCTTCTACGTTCTCCTAACTAGTAGGGCGGGTCTCTAAACTGGTAAAGGGAACGTTTTTAATTTGAGTTACTGTTACTAAACTTAGGGGGTGATGAGTGAACTCTCAGCTGAGGCTGTGATCGAGTTTCTGGTCGCTGACCCCTTCAAACTCCGCCGACACGAGCTCCTTGCGTGCGATCCGAGCCTTGCTTCACTACTTTTTGCACGCTATAGGGTTATGGAAACCGCATACGAAAGTACGGAGGCTAATCCCAGCAGAGGCCTAGCTTTTTCTGTTGCTTAACTGATACACTCGAAGATTATGGTAAACCCATGCCTAGTTTGAAGCTCCGTAGCGGCGATACCGTGGTTTTTGCTAGCGACGGCGTCACTGACCGCGGGAGGGTGCAGCACCCGCCTTTAGGGTACGGCTACGTTTACATCTTCATAGCTTGCTCTTAGCTAAGCACCTTAGTGTTTAAGGTAAATATTGTAGACATTTGGTGTTGGTGGGGGAATACTACTATTGAGCTGACCCGTCAGAGCAGATGGAAGGACAATGTGTTAAGTTTCAGCCCAGATCGAGTTTCCATACTAGTAGAGAACGACGTACATCGCGTGCTTTCAGGTCAGCAGGGATATGACGCTGAGAGCTATTACAGAGACTACAGGGGCATCTTGGCTTTAACCGAGAAGAGATGCAGAAACGCGAAGCTGATCCTTCTAGCGCCTTTCTACATAGGCAGAGCGACGACGGGGAACACTCACCGCAGGCGAGTTCTCGAAACGATTCCGAGATGCATAGGGGAGGTGAAGCGGCTAAGCGGGGAGTTCTCAGCGATCCTCATAGATCTCTCACGTAATGTTCCAATTCGATGATAATTCACCGCAAGCCAGTAGCGTACGCGCCCGAACCCGTGCACCCAAATTTCGCGGGGCACACAGCTATTGCACTCGTGATACTAAACGTGATTGAAAGCTAAGAAATAAAAACTCTTTAAACTTTCCTAATTATTTTTCTAGGGCAATCGAAGCTAAAATCCATAGCTCCATCAGCCCGTAGGCCTCGAGTATATTCTTCGCAGTATATTTTACAGATAGAGGCGAAAGCCTCTCAACCCCGGGAGTGAGGCACGCCGCATCTGCATATGCCGTAGAGCAGAAAGTGACACGCAGCTCGATAGGTTCACGAGCAACGAGCTTTCTTGTTTCACCAGCCTTGAACCTTTGGACGGCCTCCGCTGTACCTCTTTTTAGCATGGCGATGACTTTTTCTAAGCTTGGGCTACGGGCGGAGTACCTGCCGAGGCCCTTTTTCAGCGGCACTTTAACGACCCAAGGCGTGTACAGGGCAACGTCCCATTCCAGCAGCGCCTCATCCCCGGCTACAAGTATCACCGGCTTCCCATAATGTCCCGCTACGTACGTGTTCAAGAGGAACTCGCTAACTTCAACTCCGTTAACGAGCACCTCCCCGATCACCCTACCGCTGTACGTGTGGTCGAACGTCGCCTCCTGCGTGCCGGCTTTCGCGTGATAGCCGAGGAATAGCACAGCGTCCGCCTCCTCGACAGCGGTTACCATGCTGAGGGGCCGGGGGAACCCCCTGATCACCTCTACGTACGCGGGAAGTCTCTCTACGTCCAGGTTAACCATGCTCCCGTGGCTGTCGGCTACGATCACCTCGGTGAAACCCTGCTGGTACAGCTCCTCGGCCACCGAGATGACGAGCGTTGTAGCTATCCGCCTGGCCTCTTCGAAGAGGGGCATCCCAGGGGATAGGTGGTCCTTGGATACAATGAAGGGCATACCCTCCATATCCACGGAAATGTACGCTTTCATCACCGTCTTCTACGTCGGATGGCAAAAAGTATTTGTGTTGACGCCGCCTACGTAAACCCCGTATGAAGAAAGTAGTAGCGACGGCATTCGTTACCCTACTCCTGTCGTGCACTGCTTTTTCCCAGACTCTTACACCTCTATCCATCAACTTCGATAGGGACTTCAAGCTCATCATGGCTTACCCTCTGGAGGTAAAGTATGGCAGCAGGGTAAGGGTGATCCTCGACTTAACGGCTTTGCGCGACGCGCTCGTGAATACCCTCTATGTTAAGTTCGTCCTGGTGCACGAAGGCGGGTCAGTCACACTCTTCGAGGGGACCCTGCTAAAGTTTAAGGCTTTCACGCAGGGGGAGCAGTACCACACCTCCATAGATTTCCAGGCTGCCATACCCGCACCCCAACCCCCCAGGGATCCCTTCGTCGAGCTTACAATGAAAATGAACTATACCGTGGGCACTACCGAGAAATTCTATGAGTACAGGGCCTCGATCTCGCTTGTGCCCCGCCTAACTTACACGGAGCTGACCGATCAGCTGGCCAGGGCCCAGGAGAAGGCAAAGCTAGCCGACGCGCTGGCCGCCGAGTTAAGCAACATTAGGCTGAAGCTGGCCAACGAGAGTGGGAGAGCTAGCGCGCTCAGCGGTGTGGTGAACGAGCTGATGGCCGAGAATAAAGCCTTGAGCAATAGGATTGGTATGCTAGAAAGCGAGAACTCCGCGCTTAAGGCAGAGCTAGAGTCCTTGAGGAAGGAACTGGAGACGTTGAGGTCGGAAAACGCAGCGTTAAGGGAGGAGAGGAGCGGGCTATTCTCGAGGTTGACAAATATAGAGGATCTCTACTCGCTGGCGACCAAGGAGTTAGCGAGCCTAAAGAAGGAGTACGATAAAGTTCTAGCTGAGTCCAACAACCTTAAGATCGGTTTGGCTATAACGCTTACCGCTTTCGCTGCAACGCTCATAGCCGTAATCCTACGCAGAAAAGGTTTCGGCAGCGGAAAGCGTCTTCCACCTCCCCCGCCCCCGAGCAGCATGAATAGAACCCCGAGTTTCGCGGTAGGGAGCGTTTAGCAGAGTTCGAATAGTATTAAATGGAATGAAAGTCGAGGGGCTGTGCTAGACTACCTGCTGTTGGGTCTACTTCAGGGTATTAGCGAGTGGCTTCCCGTCTCCAGTAAAACAGTCCTTTTCCTAGCGTCGTCCTTCCTGCTTGGGAAGGGTTTTGCCGAATCCTACGATTTAGCCCTGGCTCTGCAGGCGGGCACTATCGCCTCTGCCATTCTGTACTTCCGGAGCAGTTGGATGAATGCACTTCGGGATAAAAGGATCTTAACCTTCCTCGTTCTAGCCACACTGCTTACGGGCGTTGTTGGGGTTCCCCTATACCTTTTTGCCAGAAGGGCTTTAGAGAACGCTATCAACCCGGCTATTCCCACGCTATCTGTAGCTGCCCTGCTGGCAGCGCAGGCACTCGTAGGCCATTCAAGCAAGGCCGGTTCGAGGCGCGTCGAGAACGTGAAGGCTCTGGATTCCGCTCTCCTCGGAATCGTGCAGGGGGTATCCAGTTTACCTGGGGTCAGCAGATCCGGCTCTACGGTCACTCTCCTCCTGTACCTGGGTTTCACTCCCTACGACGCGCTGAACCTGAGCTTCATGGCGTCCGTGCCCGCAAACGCGGGAGCGCTTGTTTCAGTACTCTTGTTTAGTGGAGGGTTGCTTTTCGAGAATTCGACCAAATTTCTTGCGGCCTTCGCGGTCGCCGCAGTTACCGGTTACTTCTGCATTAGAGCCTTAATGAAGCTCGCGAGGGAGCACGGGCCGGCGCTAACCGGGTTTATGGCCACTATTGCGCTACTTGTGGGCATCCTATCCCTTGCAGGAGCTTAGCAACGCAAGCAGGTGCAGCAGATCCGAATGCCGTACTGCTGGGAAACCGAGCCTTAGGGCCTTTACCTGAGCGTAAGCGTCGCCGGCGACGAGCACCGGCAGGTAGCCCAAACGCCTAGCGCAGAC
Source organism: uncultured Thermofilaceae archaeon (assembly GCA_938036345.1). GTDB lineage: Archaea > Thermoproteota > Thermoprotei > Thermofilales > Thermofilaceae > CALHPJ01. Next base: position 144,570 of record CALHPJ010000002.1, read on the forward strand.
TGCGTTCCTCAGGTTGTCTTCGACTACAACGGCCCCTTTTCTGCAAATGCTTAGGAACATGGCTTCCTTGTAGGGGCCGGCTTCGCTATCGCGCCCAATCACGCGCTCGCATAGCTTAGTAAACCCGGTTCTCCGGAGAGCTTCCCTAGCCGAGCGCGAGGTTTGAAGCGTTGCCACCTTAACCTCCAAGGGCAGGTCGTCGAAGAGCGAGGGGTTCACCAAAGGCTTTGCCATCTCAGCCGCCTTAAGCTCGACTTCCTCCACGAGGGATGAGGCGACTTCGTACCTACCTTTATCGGCGGCCCATAACCTCCTCAGTGCTTCAGTAACCCCTTCCCAGGGTTTTGCAAACCCCTCTTTCTGAAGAATTACCCGGACTGCCCTCCAGTCTACGGGCAGGCTCGCAAGAGTGCCATCCAGGTCGAATACTACTTCCCTCACTCCCGCTCTCACAGCTGAACGAACCCACCACCGCAGCTTGCGAGCGTCATTAGCGAGGCTCTTGCTCCAGCTCCCCTTTTCGCGGCGCAGCCGCCTGAGCGCCCACGTGAACTGGACCGCCACTCTAGCTGCATCGGAGAGGTCGACGTCGCAGTACCCTCCGCGTGCAACCCCAGCAACCATGCGGCACCATGTGCTGGGTATCTTAGCGAGGTACCTCGCGCCGTCAAGGACCCAGTAGTACCCGCCGCTGCGCACCCTCAAGCCCATCGCTGCCCATCTTGCCTGCTCCACCCCCTCTGTATAGGCCTTGGCCAATATAGCTGGGAAGTGGTAGCCGAGTGAGACCGGTAGGTCCAAGCTTCCCCAGAACTTCGGGTTCAACTCCACTACGAAGTACTCGCCGGTCTCCGCGACGAACCTTGTCTCCACCATTATGGGGCCGGTCCACCTCAGCAGCTCCACAACCCCTCGGCCCAGCTTGAACAACCTCGGATCCAGTACAGGGCCCCTTGCAGCGAGGCTCGCTCCGCCAGCCGGATCGTACTCGGTAATTCTCTCGTGAGTAAACTCGAGGAGGGGCTCACCGTTGAACGCGACCGCGTAGTACCCCCTGCCAACGCCCGGCACGTATTCTTGGACTATGCAGGGGGCTCTCTCAGCGGCTCTCTCAGCGGCCAGCTCCAGGGTGGGGAAGTACTCCGGCTTCGAGGCATCCCCCAAACCCTTTACAACCAGCGGGGGCTCTAGGTCTGCGAGTTCAGCGGCGTCGCTGGGCCGCAGCACTACCACCTGCCTAGGCGTCTCGCCCAGCCCCCTCAGAAGGTCGGGTAGTTTCTCCTTGCTGGAGGCGAGTTTGACAGCCTCGAAGCTTGGTGCAGCAAGCGCTACCTCGTTTTCTTCGAAAAAGCTTCTCCATTTCGCAAAGGTAGCTACGTCCACAAAGTCAACGGGGATCACAAGGTCCGCTTCCCACTCCCCCGCAATCTCCGCAACGACTCTGGCCCAGGAGAGCCCCTCCCGGGTGCTCCTGACCACGACTTTCCTCTCGAAGAACCTGGAGAAAGCGTTTGGGTGGATTGAGTGCGCTACCCCGTAAACTGAGAAGCCGTGCTCCCTCAGGGAGGAGGAAAGTGGTAAAGCCTTCCTGGAGGCTATGGAAGCTAGGAGGACCCTGCCCATGCTCCTACCCGTAGAAGCTAAGCCAGTGCTCGTATATGCTCAGGCAGTCGGTCAGCCACGCCCCCCTGCTTTTGAAGTGCGACAGCATTCTCCTATACATCCTGCTCCACTCCCCGTAGAGGAGCTCGTTAAACGTATTGTTGTGCCACAGGATTGTCAAAACACCCCCAACCTTCTCCACAGCGGCCGCAATCTTACTTATCAAACCGAAAGCTTCCTGCGGTTGCAAGCGCATGTAGCCCCAGAATGTGGTGTCCATGACGGCCAGCGGGATTTCCAGTATGCCGATTTCCCTGCCGTCAACAACCGGCCTAAAGGGGTAGCACATCCCATTCCTAAACCCCGGCGAATCGGGAAACGCTAGCGTTGTATCGTATTTAAAACCGGCCGTCTCTACGGCGAGCCACGTTGAGGGGTAAGTGAAGCGCAGGTAGTGCATACGCACACCAGCCGCTTTATAGCCCTCCAATACGCTTTCGAGAATTGCCTTCTCCCTTATCAGCGCTTCGGGGTTGTTGTAGGAGAGGTACCCGCCGTGTAACCCAACCTCCCACCCCTCACGGATCAGCCTGTTCAGCTCGCCAGCTAGAAACTCCAGGTCATAGTACCTCTCGTACCTTTCGTCCAGCAGCTCCCTAGGCGTCGCTTTCACAAAAAAGCTAGATGTGGCCGAGTACCCTGCCTCGATCTCAGCGACTTGCCTAAGGGAGTAGGGGTTGTACAGGTGCCACTTGCTAACGCTGCCGAGTCCCCAGAGCAGTGCCGCGCCCAAGTCGTGCCTGCTGCAGGCTGCCTCCAACGCCTTTTTAACGTGCCATAAAGGTGGGTACGCCCAATCCACATCGTGGGTTAAGCACACGGCAAACCGCCTCCCTCCTGGCCACTCCACCCGGAAGCCCTTCTCATAAAGCTCCTCGGAAACTGTGGGAATTAGGTGATTCCCGTCAACGTCTCTCGCCAGCACTCGGCCGTGCTCATCCCTGGGCGCTTCGACCTCCCTTTCCAGGCTAAAAACTCTCCAGCTCTCGCCGTCCAAGCATATCCGGCTGAGCGGCACGTTTCTCACGCGCCATGGGTATATTTATGTCTTAGGTTATCCGCTATCCGAACCTCTATGTTATTCCCTAGCCAGTAAACGTACTTGAAATTTTCCCAATTCAGCGCAGCCGCCGAGACGATCTCCCTTGAAGCTACAACTATGCCGAGCGAGTACTTCTCCCCGTCCAGCTTTGCCACTTCAGCAGCCGCTTCAATCACCAAGTTAGCGGCTTCGGAGGGATCGTAGCCTTGCGATAGCAGCATTACGGCTCTGAACGCAGCCGCCGTTCTCATAGCTACTTCTCCAACGCCCGTGCAGATAGCTGCGCCGTACCTGCTGTCCGAGTAGAAGCCGGCTCCGACCACCGCGGAATCGGCGACCCTTCCCGGGAACTTGAAGGCGATTCCGCTCGTCGATGCGCCAGCGGCGATGTTCCCACACCGGTCCACCGCTATGACGCCTATCGTATCGTGCCAGATTCGCGAGGCTAAGCGGAATATCCTGCTGTAGTAGCTGAGGAGCTGCGCGGAACCCTCGGTTATCCCCCTTTCCAACCCTCTTTTCTTCTCAACGGCTTCGGGCGGCGGTTGAGGTTTTTCAGCGAGCTCCAACCCGAGGTGCTCGGCCAGCTTCACAGCAGGCTCCCCCACTATAAGGGAATGGGGGAGCAGTTCGAGGCACTTCCTGGCTAAGCTGATCGGGTGCTTAACGCGCCTCACAGCTGCAACTCCGCAGGCCCTAAGAGTGCTTCCATCCATTATCCCGGCGTCAAGCGTAACCTCTCCAATCCAATCGGGCCAGCCGCTCAGGCCAACGGTCCTCTCATCGGGATCGTCCTCAACTGCAGCTATGCCGAGTTCAACCGCGTCGACCGCTGCCCCTCCCCTCAGAAGAACTTCTACCGCCGCTCGGAGAGCCTTGACCCCGGAGTCATGGTACGACGCCGCCAGCACAGCTGCGCTACTTGAAGTGTTAGTAAAAAGCTTAACCTGCGGAAAATTTTTAAGTTACTAAGTTACTAATATAAGTGAGGTGAAAATATGGAGGGACACCCGTTTGGATGGCCGTATGAACACCCGCCGCACCGCTGGTGTGGCCCTCCCCATAAGCCCCCCCACTTCAGAGGCTTCCTACACCTAGCGATTCTAAAGTGCCTCAAAGATGGGCCGGTGCATGGGGCTGAGGTCCAAAGGGTAATTAAAGAGAAGTACGGGATAGAAGCCCCCCCGCCAGCTGTCTATGGCTTGCTGAGAAGGCTGGAGGAACAGGGATTCGTTGTCTCTTCGTGGGAAACCGCTGAGAGCGGGCCTGCCCGCAGAGTCTACAGGATAACTGAAGAAGGGTTAATGTACCTCGAGCGATCGTTCGAGCAGGTGAAGAAACTGAAAAACATTCTTGATAAACTGGTTGAATAAAAGAAGTTTTAAAAATATTTTACCTTTTTAAGGAATAGATACTATTTCATACCATATTGTTTCAAACTTTGAAGTAACTTTGAAGATTCTATATTCACCGTCTGCCGAGACCGGCACCTTAGCTTTTCTGTTGCCAATACTATCCAAAGCCCAGACCTCCACGTTTCTCGGGGTTTTCACCTTTACGGTAATGTTCAATCCCTCAATTATGGTTGGCCCCTCCCCCCAGTCTCCTACCTGCCCCCACTGGAAGGGACATGTAATTTTCCTTCCTTTAGCGTCTCCAAGACTTTTCATGCGAGTCGAGCCCGCGGCTATTATTCTTCGCGTATCGTAGTCTCTGATTCTAATTCCAGCATTAGTGGCGTAGCCGACGGTTATCAGCAGCAGGCTGCTCCAGTCATCAAGGTTTTCATCCTGCTTCGTGATAAGCGAGACTATACCCCAGCCGTTGAGCACAGTACCGTCCACCTCTAGGATTAGGTTTTTGAAATCGAATCTCTTGCCTCCAATGAATCCGGCGAGGGCTAAAGTTCTACTGGTGTTAATGACAAGGACTCCCTCGTCTTTCTTCGAGGCATCCCAGACGATTTGCCCTGTGTCGGACCTGTACACGCCCGATCTGATTTCCCCAGGGAGAGTTACCGTGTCCAGGGTTTCCACCCCTTCACCCGGGGGTATGTAGGTTGCCACACCCACCCTGTAGATTAAGGGCGCTTCAGCTGGGATACCAGCGTCGAGCCCATCTGCATAGTTATACTCCCTCAGGAAACGCTTCTCCAGGTAATCCGGCAAGTCTGCCACCACGTACGTCCTAGCGGGCTCCACATCGCCGCGAACGAATAGCATGTAAGCTGGAATCATCAGCGCCATCTTAGCGGGGTTCTGGTCGATGTCGAAGAAGCCCCTCAGCCTCCTCGAATCCCGGTCGTCGAGGCTTCCGTAAGCAAAGAAGACTATACCATCCCAATCCTGAAGCGCAGCGTACGCCGCAAGCGTCAGGATTCCCTCGGGACCGTACATATTGGGATTCGGGTGGTCGTACTCGCTAACCACGAACGGCTTCCCGTAAACCCTGTAACTGGCTAGGCTGACTATCGTGCTCTTCAACGGGTTGTTAACCATCGGTTCGTTGAGAACATACCAGTTCTGCGGATCCCAGGGGGCCCCGGGGAACTCCGGGTGCTGCCAGTAGGCGTGGGCGTCAATTACGTCGAAGCGCGACTGCACGTTTAAGGGACTGAAGACAGCTGTGCTGCCCACGATAATCCCCTTGTAGCCGACCTCCCGCCTCAGGAACCTGTAAAGCTCCGTATAGGTCTCCACTTCAAGCTGGTACACAAAGTCCAGCCAGGCCTCTCTAACGAAGTTGGGCGCCGCCCAGTACATTCTGCTAGTCAGGGCGGGAGCCCTAGCGCCGCCGATGCCCCACTCACCGAGGAATTTCTCTACGGAGCCGTACCTGGACTGGAGGTACGAGTTCCACAGGTCTTCCAGCCTCGCCTTGTAGCAGTCCGGCAGCCTGCTGACTAGGTCGGTTAGCATGTACCAGAACCACGCCCCCATTTCGTTGACGATTTCTACAAATGCCACCTGCGGGTCGTCGCAGTACCTCGTACCGGTGTACGGGTTCTCGTGCGTCAGAAGCTGGTACGCAAACTCCTTGTAAAGAGCCCTGATCTGGGGATCGATGAACATGAGCGCATGCTGGTCCTTGTTGTCAAGGCTTTCGATTTCCGCGGGCAATCCGTCGGCGGCTTTGAACCTCCGGTTAACTAACAGGTTAATATTGACGTAGATACCGTGCTCCCTGAGCTTAGCCACAAAATAGTCAAACCTATCGAGGGCCTCCGGGCTAAGGTGCCTGGTGTTTTCAGCAGCGTACCCTCCGAATACATTGATCCGCTCCCACGAGGCGTCAATTCCATGCAGCCTGACTAGATTAACCCCCAGCTTAGCCAGTCTTCCCGCGATCTTCTCCGCATCCTGCTTCCGAGGGAAGCAGGCTCCGCCGCCTATGTTCACCCCGAAGAACCTGATTCTGCGCCCGTCCACGTAGAAGTGCCCATCTTCACCGACCCGCACCCTCCCAATAGTCCTGTTCCACTCGGAAACCCAATACCTAACGCTTGTCGCGGTTTCGGCTGAGTCGTCCCAGGGAATGTAGAATTCGAATAAGCTGAACGTATCCGGCGGGGCTTTCTGTGCGGGAGCCACGAAGCCAGCAATCAGTAAAACCATCCCGGCTACAGCTGCGGCAAGAGCTATAGTAAGCTTACGCTTGCGGCTCACAGGCAACTGGTGTTACCTGCGCTAATAAACATGGCTTCCACGAGGTTCGCGTCTCTCGCGTTGCCGAGGGGGAAGCCCGGCTTCTGCTAACCGTCAAGCGGATAGGGCGCGCCTCACTCCAGTGCGACTTCTAGGCGCTTTCCCTCGAACTCTTTCTCCTCCAGCACGAACACTGCCGAGCGCGTCTCGCCCGGACTCAGCTCGAGGGGGTACGTCTCAGCTGGAGCGCCGTCTAGGCGGAGTACTACCCTCACCGTATCCGTTACGTCACCGGCGTTTGTTACTTTTACTTTCACGGCAACCTTGCCTCCTCGCTTTTCGAAATCCACGCCTTTCAGCTCAAACTTGGCTTCGAACCGCCTTTCCACGGTGAACGTACCCTTCAGCCTTATATCCTCAGACGACGAGCCCACCATCGCGAGGAACTCGCCTGGCTCTACTACCCTTTTCATCTTCCTGTCGAAGGAGGCAAGATCGTCTGGCCCCAGCTGGAACACTACCCGCGCGTGCTCGCCCGGCTTCAAGTGCACGCGCTTAAAGCCCTTCAGCTCTTTCAGGGGCCTGGCAACGCTGGAGACGAGATCCCTGATGTACAGTTGGACCACCTCCTCGCCCTCGCGGTCCCCGACGTTGCTCACGGTAGCGGCGACCTCAACCAGCTTGCTCCCCTCTGCGACGTTGATGCTCAGACCGCTGTACTCGAATTTCGTGTAGCTTAGCCCGTGGCCGAATGGGAAGAGGGGCGCCCCAGTCATGTTTACGTAGTCGTAGGCTCTGCCGGACGGCTTGCAGTTGTAGTAGAGGGGCAGCTGGCCCTCGCTGTGGGGCCACGTGAAAGGCAGGCGGCCGGCCGGGCTGCAGCCCCCGAACAGGACGTCAGCCACAGCCGCCCCACCCTCCTGCCCCGGGTACCAAGCCTCCAGAAGCGCGGGCACCCTGTAAACCCACTCCCCGACAATCGGACCACCAGTGAACAGCACCACCACAACGTTCGAGTTAACCCCCAGCAACCCCTCAATCATCCGCTCCTGCGATTCGGGGAGCCTGAGAACCGCTCGATCCTTCTCCTCCCCCTCAATCACGTCGGCGAAGAATAGCACTACGTCTGCGTCCCTCGCCTCCTCGAGCGCCCTCCGCATCTCCCCACTGTCGACAATATCCCAGCCAAGCCTCACAGCCGCGTAACCCCTAGTCCTAGCAAACTCCAGAACGAAGTCCTCCTCCCCCTCAATTTCGGTTTCAACCGCTCTGTAGGTGCTAGTCCCTGTCGCGTCAACCTCGGCTACGACGCGCGCGCCGAGCATAAGCCTAGCCTTGCCACCTGCGACGCCTAGGCAGAGTACGTATTTGCCGGGGGTCGGCGGAAGCAGGCGGCCGGAGAACCTAACCGAGTAGTTTTCGCTTTCAACTGAGGGGTGGGGTCTCCTATAGCCCCACTCGTATCTGAAGCCGCCCCAGTACAAGCCAACAGTATCTACCACGGGTGAACCCTGGAAGTCGGGAGCGTCGAAGATCTCGATGCGCACGCCGTCGCCTTTCATGCCTTTGGGCGGGGCCAGGTAGCCAAGCCTAGCACCTGGGACCCAGTTGTGGATAGCGTTCCAACAACCCAGCCCCATGGGGCAAGCTTCAACGTAGACAACCTCGGCCTGCGTCCCCTTCAGCTTGTCCTTAATTGCGTCTAGCGGCGTGATTGCCCTGCTGGGCTCCCCGCTATACCCGCCCAGCCTAAGTTGCTTCGCCGCGCCGCCCACTATGAGAAGCTTCCTCAGCTTGCCCTTGTCCAGCGGGAGGAGGTTGCGCTCGTTCTTAAGCAGTACTATGGCTTTCCTCGAAGCCTCAAGCGCCAACTGCCTGTGCTCTTCGCAGCCTACGACTTTCTTAGCTTCTTCCGGGTCGACAAAGGGGTTGTCGAAGAGGCCTATCAAGAATTTCACTCTGAGGACCCTGCGAACGGCTTCGTCGATCACCTCCACCGGTATTATGCCTTCCTTTGCAGCTTTCAGCAATCCCTCTCCGAAGATGTCGACGCTGGGCAGCTCGACGTCCATACCAGCCTCCAGCGCGAGCTTAGCGGCGAGGTCCTTCGTGCTCGCCAGTGAGTGCTGGTAGATGATGCCGGGTACCGAGCCATAGTCCGATACGACGAATCCCTCGAAACCCCACTCCCTCCTAAGCAGGTCGGTGAGCAGCCACCTGTTGCAGCTGCACGCTACTCCATCCAGCGAGTTGTAGGCCGCCATGAGCGAAAGAGCACCGGCCTTGATGCAGGCGCGGAAAGGCGGCAGGAAAACCTCCCGGAGTACGAGCTCTGAGAAGTGCGCCTCATGGCTATCCCTCCCGCCGTCTGCCTCAAAGTTCACGACGAAATGCTTCGGGGTTGCCACGATGCCCTCTTCGCGGAGGGCCCTACAGTAGACCTCACCCATCACCGAAGCCAGGTATGGATCCTCCCCGTACGTCTCCTCCGTCCGACCGGCTCTAACATCCCTAGCCAGGTTGACGACTGGGGAGAGGCACTGGCGGATCCCCCTTGCTCGGGCCTCCTTAGCTATAGCCTTAGCTACCCTGTAGACCAGGTCAGGATCCCAAGTAGCGGCGAGGGCTATCGCCTGGGGGAACTGCGTCGAGTACTTAGCCATGCACCCGTGTAAGCACTCATCGTGTATAATAGCCGGTATGCCCAGGCGTGTACCCTCGATAAACTTGCGATGAATTTCGTTGGCCAGCTTCGCCCCTTCCTCGGGCGGCAAAGCCCTGAGAATGCACGACAGGTTCCCCACATCTTTGAACTCGAAGCTTGACTGAAGCTGTGCAATCTTCTCCTCCAGCGTCATCCTGCTCAGCAGGTCCTCCACCCTCTCCTCAACCGGCCTAGAGGGGTCCTCGTACGGGTCCTTCACCCCGTTCTTGTTGAAGTCGATCCAGCCCTCGCGGTAGATCCCGATTTTCTCGGCGCCTGGAGGTAGGTACAACCTTTTGCCGCTCATACCGTTAAGGTCACCTGCTCGGAAAAATGGGTTACGCAAATAGGTGTAAGTATGAGCGCTTCCGGCGGGCAGCAGGCGGAGCAGGAGGGCGCCGCTTGCACCGGTTGTCACCCAAGTCACGTTAGGGTAATTAAAGACATCCCTGCTGTAAGCATGTGGGCGTGGCGCTAGTATTCGACTGCGGCTCGACTAACGTGAGAGTGGCGGCGGTCAACGAGCGAGGCGAGATCGTGGCTCAGGCTAGCGCACCGAACTCCCCGGTACCGCAGCCAGACAACGCGGAATGGCTTGTTTGGGACTTCGACGCGCTGTGGGCTAAGCTCTGCTCTCTCTCGAGGCAGGTTATGGGGCTCATAGGGAAGGCCAGGGTTGAAGCAGTGGCTGTCACCACGTGGGGGGCGGACGGGGCCTTAGTTAGGCGGGACGGCAGTCTAGCTTACCCGGCAATCTCGTGGCAATGCCAGCGGACGAGGGAGGTGGTGCCAGAGGTTCTCAAGTTGATGAGCCCTGCGGAGATCTTCCGGATCACCGGTTACCAGGTGATATACTTCAACACGCTCTTCAAGCTCTACTGGATCAGGAGAAAAGCCCCTCAGGCCTTTAGGGAAGCGCACACGTGGCTGATGATGCCGGGCCTGATAGTCCACAGGCTCTGCGGCGAGTTCCACGTGGATCCGACAAGCGCCTCGACGATGATGGCGATGGACCTGGGCAAGCGCGATTGGAGCTCCGAGATGCTCGCGCTGGCGGGGCTTGAACCCGGTTTCTTCCCCGAGTGGGTTGAGCCAGGGGAAACCGTGGGCTTCGTGAATGAAGAGGCATCGAAGCTAACCGGGATCCCCACCGGCGTACCGGTCGTTGCCGCTGGTCACGACACGCAATTCGCTATCCTGGCCGCTGGCGCCGGCGAGGGGGAAGCAATCTTATCAAGCGGGACGTGGGAGATCCTAGCTCTGCGCTCAAGCGGCTACGATCCAAACGAGAGAGCTTTTGGGCTGGGCGTGATAATCGAAGCTGATGCGGAGCGGGGCAAGTGGAACCCGCAGCTGCTGATGATCGCCTCAGCTGTGCTCGAGTGGCTGAAATGCCTCGTCTACCCGGAGCTGGGGCCGGGCGAGTACGCAGCCATGGTTGATGAAGCGAGGAGAGTTGAGCCGGGTTCAGGGGGCCTCATCTTCATACCGAGCTTTGTTCCCGATTCGGGGCCATTAAGCAGGTACGGTACGAAGGGGGTTGTGCTGGGGCTCCAGCTCAGCTCCAGTAGGGGTCAGCTCTACAGGGCGGCCGTAGAGGGGCTTTCGATGCAGCTGAGGTTGGCGCTCGAGTCCCTTGAACGGGCTTTCAGCTTCAAGGCTAGAGGGGTGAGGGTGGTGGGCGGCGGGTCCAAAAACGATCTGTGGAACCAGATTAGGGCCGACGTGCTGGGACTACCCGTCTCTGTGCCGCGTTTCAGCGAGGCTACGGTTATAGGCGCCGCCGTTGCTGCTTTCAAGGGCGCAGGAGTCTACGGGAGCTTTGAGGAGGGCCTTAAAGCGATAAACGGGGGGATCCGTGTCTTCAAGCCGGAGAGCAGCGAAGCTTACGACAAGGTTTACAGGCGCTTCTTAGCCACCCTTGAGGCCCTTTCCAAGCTACCGTAGCACCGGGGGCTGCCGCTCGGCCCTAGCGAAGCCGGCTGCGACCTCGATTCATAACGCATTTATACCGATCGGGTACGGTAATCCGGCCGGTTATGCCCAACCAGGTTCTGATAGCGTACTACAGCCGGTCCGGAAACACGCGAAGGCTCGCGCAAGCCATACACAAGGTCGTTGGAGGTACCCTTTTCGAGATTGAGCCAGCTACGCCCTACCCGAGCTCGTACAATGCGACCGTTGAGCGGGCGAGAAGGGAGATCCAGTCTGGCTACAGGCCTCCGCTGAAGAGGGGGCTCGCGAGCGTTGAGCCCTATAGTGTAGTGTTTGTCGGGTCGCCCAACTGGTGGGGGACTATAGCTCCCCCGGTCGCCTCATTCCTCTCCGAGTACGACTTCTCAGGGAAGGTCGTAGCGCCCTTTTTCACACACGGCGGGGGCGGGGTGCAGAACATGCTCGCTGACTTGAAGAAGCTGTGCCCCAACTCGAGGGTTCTCGAGCCCCTCGCCGTACGGGGGAGCATGGCCGGCGCCGCTGAGAAGCCTGTAGTCGACTGGCTCCGCAGGATTGGACTAGGCGAACTGGCCGACAACCTGCAGGAGTAGGCGGCGCGGGCAGAGGGAGAAGTTCGCCGCACTCCACCTTTTCTACATCACGGCTCTGCCATGCCTAGGTTGAAAGCCTGGGAAGGCTACAGCCTTCACCTGACCCTAGCCCCCTCCTTTGCCAGGGCTCTGTTTGAGAGGAGAGGCGATAGCTACGTGAAGATCGCCGGCCGGAGCGAGGGCGCGGTTATGCGGCAAGAGGGGGAGTACGTGGTCGGCGAAGGGTGTAGCGCGGAGGAACTCAGCTACTGGAGCGGGCTGTGGTTGGACCGGCGGCTCGTTGAAGAAAAGGCCCCCCTGCTGGCGGAGATGCACAGGGGTCTCGGCCTCTCCCTTAGCCCGTACGACAAGCACCTAATCTTCGTTGCTGTTTTCCTCAGTAGAGCTACTTCTTGGGAGGCAAACGTGCTTAGGTGGTGCAGGGACATATTTTCGAGAGCCAGCACTCTGGAGGCACTCCTCCAGCTAGACTTCACCCAGCTCGGCAGGAGCTTCCAGCTGCGCCAGCTCCGCGAAGCGTTAAACGAGTACGCCGGGGTGGCACGCGCGAGCGAGGCGGGGGAACTGAGGGCGAGGCTCCTTGGGATTAAGCACGTGGGGCCTAAGCTCGCTGACGCATACCTGCTCTTCACCGGCATCGACACAAGCGCCGCGCCGGTGGACCGCCACGCCCTAAGGATGGCGGCAAGGCTCGGCCTCCCGGGCGTACCGCCGAGGAAGGACCTGTGCGCCCGTCACCCCTGCGCCAAGTGCCCAGCCTCAGGAAGCTGCCTCAGGTTCCGGTTAACCGAGCTGTATGGTCCCGTGGCTGGGTGGGTTCAGACGGCTTTCTACATGCATGACACGATGTTTTGCGCGAAGAGAGCTTGCAGCTCGTGCACCCTGTCCAATGTCTGCAGACGCGCCCCTTGAGTAGCAATTGAAACCGAAGGCACCTGCGATCTAAGCAGGCTCTACTCGGCCCTTTAGCTGCTTTCGTCGAATGAGAGGGGGTTCGCATAAACTCCGTAATTGCTGCTGCGGATCGAGGGAGTCAGCGAGGGAAAAGAGGAGGTTTATCAACGTCGCCTCCTCCATACTTTGTGTGCCCAGCTGGAGGCGCGGAGCAAAGCGGGAGAGGTTACGACCCCGTAAAGCTTGCGGAAGGCTTGAGAGCGGTGGTGTGCCAAGGCCTTAGAAGGAAGTACTACAGGTTCCGCGGCGGTAGGTGGTACGGCGGTATCGCTACCGCCGACTGCGTGGGCTGCAACCTCCGCTGTGTGTTCTGCTGGGGCTGGCCAGCCCGCGACGCCCCTCGGGAAACAGGCAGGCTCTACACCCCCCAAGAGGTTTTCGAGAACCTCAAGCGCATTGCTGAGCGCAGGGGCTACACCCAGGTGAGGGTCAGTGGCAACGAGCCTACGCTATGCTGGGAGCACCTGCTGAACGTCATCGAGCTGATCGAGGGAGCTAACCTAAAGTTCATCCTGGAGACCAACGGGATTCTGATAGGCAGCAATAAGGGCTACGCGAGAGATCTCTCCAAGTTCTCCGGCGTCCACGTAAGGGTATCGATAAAGGGGGCCAGCCCGGAGGAGTTCCACCTTCTCACCGGGGCGAAGCCGGAAGCCTTCGAGCTACAGCTGAAAGCCCTGGAAAACCTCCTCAACTACGGCGTACCCGCTCACCCGGCTGTAATGCTGTCGTTCTCAGAGGCGAGAAACGTTGAAGACCTGAAGTCGAGGCTCGCAAGCATCGACGAATCCCTAGTTTCGGAGTTCGAAGAGGAGTACGTATTCCTGTACCCGCATGTGGTGAAGCAGTTAAGGAAGGCTGGGATTTGGCCTAGAGTAGCCTACTACCCGGATGGAATTCCCGAAGAGCTAATATAAGAAAAATGGCGGTATGGAAATCAGTAAAGCCTACCCACCTTCCTCTCCAGCTCCAGAAGTGCGGCCGAGGCGAAGAACCTCGAGTACACTCTAGCTAAGTTCGCGGGTTTACGCTCGCTTAACCACAGATCCGCGTAGAGGCTAGCTAAGCCGATGAAGTCCGCCGCCGTGGCCTTTTCCTCAACCTTCCTCAGCCCTACCTCAAGGCAGCGGCGGATGAATTCCAGGTCGGGCGGCAGGCTAATGCCGCGGGCCACTTCAAGTGCTTTTCTCCACTCGTCGAAGATCCCGAGGTTTTTAATCTCCTCGGTTGGCGAGAACAGCACCCTTTTGATGTAGTTGGCTACCGCCCCCTTCCCGAACGCCTTCCTAACCTCCAGCACCTCCCTCGGCTCGCCGCTGAGCGCCAGCCACTTCTCCTCCCAATTCCCCTTACCCTCTGCGTACTCCATCGAGGCCAGTATCAGCGGGTAGAGGAACGAGTAGAGGCACTCCTCGCCGTCATCCCCCCAGGCAGTTACCATAAAGCCCTCGCACTCCTCCCCCCTAGCGGCCGCGAGGAAGTTGCGGACGTTGGCTAAAGCAGTTTCGAAGTCAGGGTAATACTTATTCCAGTTCCACAGGCCCGGGCAGGCGATTTGCTCGTACCCCCTATCTTTGAACAACCTTACCTTTTCCTTAAAGTACTCGACCGTGCCGGGCGTGTAGTCCCAGTTCGCGATCAACGCATCCCTCCACACAGGTTTCTCGAGGATTTCCCTCCACAGGTCTCTCTCCTCCTCCCTCAAGTACATGCCGGCGATCATATCCCCCCAGATCAGCGGAACCTTTCCCCTCTCCTTAACCATCTGGATAAGCCTCGAGTGGTGCTCGGCGTAGAGGCGCGGCCCCTCGAACTTCAGGGTTTTGTCGAGGCTCCTCCCCCTCCCCAAAGCCCAGGTTTCATCCCCTCCCACGTGAATGTACCTTGAGTCGGTTTTCTCCAACGCCTCCGCCAGCAGGTCCTCCGCGAACCTCCGGGCCTCCGGGTCGCTTGCATTGAGGCAGCCCTCCTCAGCCCTGTGCCACTCGCTGAACCTCCAGTACTTAGGTAGGGTAAGTATCCACTCCATGTGCCCGCAAAGCTCAAGCGAGGGAAAGACCTCAATGCCTAGCTTCTTCCCGTACTCCTTGACCTCCCTCCACTCATCGTTGGTGTACCTGCCTCTTTTAGCGCCGATGTCGGGGTACTTGTCCCAGGGGAATAGGTCCTCAACGTAGATCGCAAGGTAATTGTACTTGAGAAGGAAGAGCCAGCGTAGAAGCTTCTTCAGCTCCTCGACCGTAGCTACACCGCCACGGGCGACATCGAGGTGGAAACCCCTAAAGCTGAAGCGGAGGCTCTCTCTCACCTCGACATCCGGGATGCAGCGGCGGCCTCCCTGCAGAACGAGCTGGATTAGCGACGCTCTCCAGACGGCCGCGTCCCCCCAAACTTCAACACAGCCCTCCCTCACGTCAATCCCGCACCCCTCCTTTTCAACAACCCTGACTTCCCACGACCCCCTCGGGATTCCGAATTCCTTTAGCAGGAACTCGTCCATGTTGGAGAACCCGTCGAACTCGAACCACTTACCCCTGAATTCCAGCCTTACCGGCTCGGGCACTATAACTGGCTTCATCACCATAAGTGCAGCAGGGTCGTACAAAACTGTTATTCCTATTCCGCGAGTTCGCCGCACGTTGCTGCGGTAGCCTTATAAAGACTGTATGACGCCTTCCCTGATGCGCGTGGCAGCTAAGCGCTACTTAACCTCGGCTATGGCTGCAACGTTTGCATTGGCAAGCTTGCTCACGCTGCTTTTCACTCATATGCTTCCCGCGGCCGCTCAACCCGCGAGATACACTTACTACGGAAAAGTACCCGAGCGCTTGTGGAGCTACGCCTACACAACGAGCGGCGGTTGGCAGCTCCTTAACGGACCTGCATCGTCCTTCCTGCTAGCCATCGGCGCGATCGAGCCGGATACAAGCGTAGAAGTCGTAGATCTCAGGGCAAAGCAAGCAATTTTCCGGCACACGTTTAAGGAATTTGAGAAGCGGTACGTGATTTTAAGCAATGGTACTTTTTTCAAAGTCTCCTCCAATAAGCCAGTTAACGTGCTGCTGCTCAATCTTCAAGCTCCACCCAACGCGAGTACGGGCCCGGTCCCCCACGCGTTCTACCCAGCCGTCGACGGCTCATACGTAGGCAAACGCTTTGTCCTCCTCGCATCCTCAGACTTAAACCCGTGGTATACTGTTTTCGCGCTGGAAGATTCGGAGGTAACTATAGCTAGGGAGGACGGAGGCGATAAGCAGACATTCAAGCTGAAGGCGAATGAGTACAAGCGCGTTTTGCTCCGCTCCTGGTACATGTACGAGGTAGCCTCCACAGGCTATGTCATGGTGCAGTGCGGCGACCCGCACAGCTACTGGGATACTCACGAGAGCTACGCGATGCCCTCAGCTAGCGGCGGCTTTATTGGAACCGACTTCTTCTCCTACTCCAATGCACAGTGGGATCCCATGGAAGATATAGGCTTCCGGGTGCTCGCCCTAGAGCCAACCAAGGTGAGGGTATACGATTTGGAGAAGAAGAGCGTGCTGATGGAGTTCGAAGTGGACGCTTTCAGCACCTACAGGTTCCAAGCCATAACCCAGGCGGTAAGAGTGAGCAGCAGCAAGCCGGTCCAAATTATGCTAATCCATGACGGCGGTACAACTAAAATGGCGGGGAGGCAGGTTAACAGAGAGAACGCCTACGGTGCCGGCATAATCTTCTACAGCGTACCCGCGGGGCGGAAAGCCGCGGCTTACCTACCGGTCAACTCCACGGGTGAAATTATAGTGTATGCCTCGGAGGAGACGACTTTAACGATAGACGAGATCACGACGGTTAAGTTGAAGCCCGATGAGTTCTACGTCCTGACGCAGCCGGGCTTACACAGCATACTTGCTGACAAAAACATTGTGGTGCAGGTCAACCACTGGCCGAAGTACCCGGAGTTCCAGGGGCTATGGGTTTCGGGGACAGTGCTGCCAGCGATTGAAACAGCGGGCTTAGCCAGCGAAGTGGAGCTAAAGGAGGTAGAGAGTTTAACCCTCGATGCAGGGTTAATCGCAGCGGCGATTGTCGTCGTAGGTGCAGCAGCGGGGTTGCTGCTTTTTAGGAAGAGGAAAAGCAAAACCGCTTAAAATTAATTTTAATTGAAGCCGCGGTACCCCTTTACGCCTTAGCGGTCGCCCACAAGATGCCACCGATAAGGTGTTTCTGGAACCATTCCTGCCTCCAGAGCCACGTGAAGTGCCCAAAAGCTGTGTAGAAAACCCTGCCGCTCCCGTAGTTGTGGCACCAGGCCAGTGCGTAGTCGTTGTCGGGACGGGTGCCTTTGCTCAAATCCACGGAGGAGTTATCGAGGCTAATCAGCACGTGGGTGCGTTCCCTGCTCCACTCCTTAAAAGTGTAGACTTCCTCGAGGGTTTCGAAGCTGGGCGGCAAATGCTTTGTGGAAGGGTGACTTTGATCCTCTACTTTGACTTTAACGAGCTGGGTCCACGGGTGGGCTAGGAAGTAGCCCCCAAGCATCTCGCCGTACTCCTTGAAACTGTAAAAGGTGTCGGCGGCGTTGTGCACACCGATGAAGGCCCCTCCGCCCCTGACGTAGTCTATCAAGGCCCGCTTCTGCTCTTCCGTCAGCGGTAGCTCGCCGCTGGTGAGAAAGATCAAGGCCGAGTACTCCCCAAGGCTCTGGTGGTCGAGGTCCGCAGGTTCTTCAGTAGCGAGTACCTCGAATTCGCGGCTTCTCTCCCCCAGCTTGACGAGGACCTCGACAGCCGTCGGTATGTAACTGTGCCGGAAACCCGCCGAGTGCGTGAAAACCAGCACTTTTTTCATGCCTCTTTAGGGTCTGTTTCGGGTATAAATCGGTTATTCGGGCTCCCTGCCCCCTACTCGCGCGGCTGGCTTACGCCGATAGGCACTCGTATACTTTATCCTCGAGCAGCTGGAACTCCGGCGATCGCCTGTCCCGCGGCCGCGGAATCCGAACCTCGATTATCCTAGCTATTTTAGCTGGCCGCGGGGTCAGTATGACGAGTCTATCCGCCATTAGGAGCGCCTCATCGACGCTGTGGGTAACCATGATTATTGCCTTGACCGTAGTTACCCCGAGGGACCACAAGTCCAAAACCTCGAATCTTAGCGACTCAGCGGTTAATGGGTCAAGGTGCGAGAACGGCTCATCCATCAGCAGTACCGTGGGCTCGATCGCTAAAGCCCTAGCCAGGTTAACTCTCTGCCTCATCCCGCCGCTGAGCTCCCTTGGGTAGAAATCCTCAAACCCCTGAAGGCCGACAAGTGTTAGGTACTTGCTGGCTTTCTCCCTTGCCTCGCTCCACTTAGCCCCGTTAGCCCTTAGCGGTAAGGCGACGTTATCCAGTACAGTAGCCCAGGGGAGCAGAGTGGGGAACTGAAATACGAAACCGACCTTCATGTTTTTCTCGTGATATACCACTTTCCCGCTGTCGGGCTTCTCGACACCGGCTATTATCCTCAGAAGGGTGGTTTTACCGCAACCCGAGGGTCCGAGGATCGCGATGAACTCGTTCTCTACGTCCAAGGTTATACCGTCGAGGACTCTGACTTGCCTGCTATCCTCCTTGAAGGCTTTGACCACCTCTACCAGTGAGAACAGGGGCACATTATTCACCTCCCCCGTACCTCTTCTCAACGTACCGGAAAAACCTTGTCCAAATAGTTTTGTTGACGGCTACTATCAGTAGAGACATTGCAAGAGCGGTGAGCAGCAAACCCTCGACATCCCCCCTTGCCGCCTGCCTGCTGAGCAGGGATCCGGCACCCCCGAGGTCGATCTTAACGTGGTCCAGCTCCGCGTACTCGGCTACGATTACGGAGTTCCACGCGCCGCCCCATGTGCTCAGAGCCCC
>CALHPJ010000003.1 GCA_938036345.1 uncultured Thermofilaceae archaeon
CTCCCTTGGCTAGCCCCCTGAGCTCGTCGTCGCTGTAATCGTAAGCGTACCACGCGTCCCTGCCGTGCACGCGCAAGTATACAATCCCGTTGCTGGATACGATCCACCTAGCTATAGGCGCGTCGATGGAGACGAGCGTCGCCCCTATCTCCCGGCAGAGCTCCACGGACTCCGCAGAGAACCACGATTCGTGCCGGAACTCAACGGCCATTCTCCACCCTAGGCCGGCGGAGGCGGCGAACTCCCTCAACCGGTTGCGGTTGCCGTCCGCTGCGGAGAAGCTGGGGGGCAGCTGAAAGAGGTAGAAATCCACCAAGTGCTCCATGGGCTTAAAGCGCTCCCTGAAGCGGTCCCACGTCTCAATGGCCTTGGAACCCAGCTTCCTCAGGTGGGTGATCGACCGATGCACCTTAATGGACCACCTCAAGCCCTCCCCCTTCTTAACCCAGGACTTGACCTGGGCCGGAAATGGGAACCTGTAGAAGGAGGCGTTAAGCTCGACGGCGTTCAAACCGGAGCAGGAAGCATACCATTCGAGGTCGCCCCCCTCATTCCAGTCGTAAAGCCACCCCGAGGTCCCTACGTAGACCTCAACCACCTTTAACCCACCTATAGCGCGCACCCCCGCGAGATATGGTTTCCGCCCCCCTAGACTTAGACGCAAGAGCTTTCGCCAGCAACGGGAGAGCAGCCGCTACGGATGTGGTAACGCCACCTATGAGGCCGAGTGGGGACCCTGTGGCCGAGACCGCGAGCCCCGAGGCTATGCCGAGCCCTATGATGGCGGCCGAGGCCGCTAGCATCATAGCTCTCGCACCCGCTCTCAGCGGGTACTCGACGTAGAGGACCTTGCCGCCCGACGCGTCGAGGAGAGCCCTGTATACTCCGCCCCTGTACACGTACTCCATAAGCCAGAAGGGGTAGTGCGCTAGCCCCACGAAGTCGACTTCGACGCTTCCGAGCCTGGCTGCGCCGCCGCAGCTCTCTCTCGCCTCACTCAGCGCGCGCTCCTCGATAAACCGGTGCGCCGCCCTGTGGGCTTCCTCGTACCTCACCGTCGGCATGTGGAACCTGCCTCTCTGGGCCTGCCTGGGGTCAAAGAAGCTCCTACCCCTAACCGAAAAGGAGAAGCCGTCCAGGTGGCTGTCGATCCACCTCCCAGTCCGCGCCGCCGGCACGGAGTAGTCGGCTGTTTCCAGGTAACTCGCGCCTCTACCCGAACGAACGCAGTGGGAGCTGGCCCTGCACCTGAAAACGTAGTAGGGTACGAGGTGGAGCTCCGAGAAGCGGGGGTTAGCTTCGACCATGAAGTCCTCGGGTACCCCGTACCTCCTAACGATGAACTGCATCACTATCCGCCACGCTGCCGGGCTGTCGACGTAGGTGGGGAACATGTAGTAGGCCAGCCTCCTCCCGCTGCGGACCTCGAACGTGTACCCGCAGTAGGGGCAGACAATTACAGAGGCTGCGTGCGGGGCTTTGAGCAGGGCGTTGCAGCTGGGGCACGTTACCTGCTTAAAGCCTACTTCCACACCTCCTCCCTCACGTCGCTAACGGCCTTGCTGGAGAGGTACGCCCCGACCGCAGCCGCAAGGAATATTACGCCTATCGGGAACTCGCTCTCCGACGACGCGAGCGCCGGAATCACAGCGCCGGCGATAGAGGCTAGGGCGCTGCCGATGAGGTAGACGATCCTGTGGCCTAGGAAAACGGGTTCTGAAACCCTTAGGGTCTGAAGGTTGTAGCCGGAGATGCTGGCCCTGAACATCCCTCCCCTGTACTTGTAGACTAGGCACCACAGGGGGGCGAGGAGGATCCAATACTTCCTCACCTCCGCGTCGCAGCGGTAGTAGTCAAAGCCGTCTAAACCCTGTGAGGCGCGTATGCTCTGCCTCATCGAATCCTCGGCTGCATCCTTGAGCATGTCCACGGCTTCCTCGGGCGAGACCTCTGTGTTGAGCACGGGCAGCTTAACCGCCCTCCAGTCGACCGAGCTGAGCGGGTGCGCGCTCTGAACCGATCGGACTTGCTCGACCAGCTCCGGCAGGCCATACTCGGCGGCGCTCCTCCTGGCCTCGATTGCCAGCCTCACAGCGCTGTTAAAGGATCCGCTCTTCCTTACGGTTCTAGTAGTGTAGGATTTACCTTTCTTTTCTGTAACCACCTTGTAGCCGATCCACTCGCCCCTTACCCAAACCTCCCCCACTAGGATTGGCACGTAGAAGCCTTGAACCTCGATAAGCTCTATCTCCTGGTAAACCCTCCTCATGTCGGGGTCGCTCTTCATTCTGCCCCAGAAGGCGTTGATCACCTCGCTCCTAGCCCTGGTAGGCAGGACAAAGACTTCAAACCTGCCTTCGCCGAACCAGTTCACAGTCCCGCAGTACTCGCATACGCACGCGATGGTCTCCGGGGTGTAGTTCAGGGGGGCACCGCAGTTGGAGCACTTGAACACCGTCTCTGACGTCATCTGCCCCTCCTAAGGGCGAGCAGAGCCCCTAGCAAAGCTAGAGCTATGAGAAGCGCGCTGAAGTTTAGCAGGAGGTTGCCGGTCACGGTTTCCAGGGCGAGGGCGGTGCCCAGCCCCGCTATGAGGGAGCCCCAGAGGGCGTAATACCCCTTATCCTTGGCTGCGGCCGAGAACGCCAGGGTGAAGGTCCCCAGAGCGAGAAGGGGGATGGAGGCCAGCACGTAGGGATTCAGGTACCCTACGGACACCAGCACGCCTACTACGCCGATGGATGCCGCTGTTACTGCTAGAGCCAAACCCCCGTAGCTCTGCCTCGGCATACGGCCCATCTAGGAAAGCCTAGCGCCGCAGTTCGGGCAGAACTTCGCGCCTGGGGGCACCTCACTGCCGCACTGCGGGCATTTAGTCCGCTGTGGTTGCAGCGGCGCTCCGCAGTTCATGCAGAACTTAGCTGTACTCGGGTTCTGCGCCCCGCACTTCGGGCACACAACCGTACCCGGGGGCTGCTGCGGAGGGGGTTGGAGTGCGGCGCCGCAGTTGGGGCAGAACTTGCTCGTGGAGGGAACCTGCGCCCCGCACTTCGGGCATATCACCATCGGTGGGGGAGCGGTGGCCTGCTGCATTATCTGGGGTATGAGCACAACACCAGCGCCGACCCCGGCGCCGGGGGACTTGCTTAGGGACTCCGCGGCGGTCTTTAGCGTGTCCATCGCCAGAACCTGCTGGGCAGCTCCCCCGGTCTGCTTGATCCAGAACAGCCTATCCCTGTACTCGGGAGTCGTATCTATACCCTCGAACTTCAGATCGATGAGGTCGACGCCGATCCTTCGGAACTCCTCGTCGATCACCGCCTTGACCTTGAAGGAAACTTCCTCCAGCTTCGTAAACACGGTTACGAGGTCGTACTTCGAGAGCTGGGCGATCAACCTCTCGTTCAGGTAACCCCTGAGGAAGTTGTTAACCGCGTCCGTCGTGTAGGCGCTTTGCCCGCCAACAACCTCCATCACGAATGTCTTCGGATCCGCCACCTTGAACCAGAACGCGCCGTAGAACTTCAGGGGCGCTAGCTCAATGGTCTGCGCGCTCCCGCCGAATAGGCCCTTGAACTGCTTCGTCGAGACAAATATCACGGTTGCCCTGAACGGCACTTTGTCGTAGCCCGCCACTCGGGAGAGGACGGAGGTTAACAGGGGTAGGTTCATAGTCGTCAGCGTATGCCTACCCGGCCCGAAGACATCGTAGGCTTTGCCATCCCTGAAGAATATCGCGGCTTCGTACTCGTGCACGATCAGCTGCGCACCCCAGGTTATCTCCTCCTTAGGGTACCTCCAGACAATGTCGCTCTCAGACGCCCCAATCCACTCGATTACCTGCGGCATCTTTAGCCACCCTTTACGGACGCTATGACCTCCTCCCTCGAGGCGAAGACCTTCTGGAGCTCCTGAAGCTTCAGTTCAAGCTGCTTCAGCTTACCCGGTAGCGCGTCGAGGCTGCCCGCAGCCGCTGCCCCACTTACCTCCGCGGCTATGCTCACGATCTCCTCGCACCTGCTCAGGAGGCTATAGTCGTACTCCAGCAGCCTGTCCAGCTCCTCCTCCCTCACCTTGACCAGGTCGAATAAGCCCGAGTACCCGTAGTCCGCGTGCTCGATCTTGTTTATCACTCTATCCATCACCGCCATTACCCTGTTCAGCAGCTTGTAGAGGTGCGCGGCCTCAGCCTCGGCCACGGATCTCGCAGCGTCCTTCAGGTTGTCCCTAGCCTCCGAGAGCCTCTTAACCATGAAGTCCCGAACCAGCTTATCCGCCTCCCTCCTAACCTCCTTCTGCTTGTAACCCCTGTAGCCGGGTATGTAGAAAGCTATTCTCTCCGATAGGCTCCTCTTCTCCTCGTACCTCTTTACGATCTCACTCATGAGCTTAGCTCCGCCGGCAGCATTTAAAGGTTTCTAACCGTTGGAAAGCAAATCTGAAACTTTCAAAAATAAGTTTGCTAAACGGCGGTTTACGCTCGCGTACGCTAGGCCTCGGTGGCTTCGAAGTCGTAGGAGCCGGAGCCCACCCGGAAGGCGACGTACTCCCCTTCGCGCCACGCGAGCTCGATGCCCTCAGGCAGCTTCGCAAGCGGCCCTTTACTCCAGACCGTCACGCCCCCCTCTCTCACCTCGGGGTTGCGCATTCCGTGGAGCGGTACGTAAACCACTGCGGTAGAGCCGACGGGCACCCTGACTCGCAGCCACAGCTTGCGGGGCTCCCTACCCAGCGCGACGTCTATAGTTCCCCTGGCAGTTGCAACGGTGGCGGAGACCCGCTCGGGGCCCACGGGGTCCGGCTTAACTACGAACTCCCTGAAGCCGGGTTTGGACGGCTTAATCCCGGCGAGGTACCGGTAGAAGTAGATGTCCACGGTGCCGAACATGTGGTGGTTATGGGAGTTCATCGCGCTGCCGGTTAGGAGCTCCCACCTCTCCCACAGGGTTGTCGCACCCTCCCGGATCATGTAGCCCCAGCTCGGGTAGCTGGTTTGCGTTGCAACCGCGTACGCGAGGTCCGGTCTACCGTAGTCGGACAGCACCGGGAGCAGGAACCTGGTCCCGATAATCCCCGTGTTCAAGTGGCAATCCTTCTCCACCTCCACATCCCACCTCAGCGCCTCGAATACGGCGGCGGCCTTCTCCTGGGGGACCATCCCCGAGGCCAGAGGGAGCGCGTTGCAGGTCTGGTAGTCGGGGGAGACGTAGTAGGCCCTCAGCTTACCCTCCCTGCTCTCCTCGCGGAGGAACTCCCTGTTGAAGGCCTCCTTAACCGACGCGGCCAGGCTTGCGTACCTCTCGGCTTCCCCAACCCTGCCTAGGACTTTGGCCATCATGCTCAAGGTAACCAGGTCGTTGTAGAGCACCCACGTGGACACCAACTCCCCGGGGATCTCGACTGCCCAGATGTGCCTGGGCGGGCACCAATCCTTATACTTACTTAACTTCAGAACGAAGTTCTCAGCCTTGGAGAGAAGAAACTCCACCCAGCGCTTTACCCCCTCGTAGTGCTTGGCTATAGCGCTCTCATCGCCATAGTACAGGTAAAGCAGCCAGGGGATGATCACGTAGGCTTCACCCCAAGCCGGGTCGGCGGGGTACAGCTTCCAGTAGGGCGGCACCACGTCGGGCAGGCTGCCATCCTCGAGCTGCGCGTCGGCCCAATCCTCCAGCCACTTCTCGTAGAAACCAGGCATCCAGAAATTCAGGATGGCCGCCTCGGCCGTCAGCTGGGCATCCCCTCCCCAGCCGTGCCTCTCGTCCCGCTGGGGGCAGTCGGTCGGTATGGACATCAGGTTGGACTTCAGCGACCAGACAACCAGGCTGTGGACGCTGTTGACCAAGTCGCAGGACGTCACAATGCCCCCCACCGGCTCCACGTCGCTGTGGACGACGACAGCCTCCACCGAGTCCAGCTGGGGGGTTCCCGGATAGCCGGTCACCTCGACGTACCTAAAGCCGTGGTAGGTGAACCTGGGCTCGTAAACCTCCACCCCCTCGCCCTTCAGCACGTAAACGTCGGTCGCCTTCGCGCCGCGCAGGTTCCTGGTGTTCAGGCTCCCGTCCTGGTTAATAAGCTCGGAGTACCTCAGCTGAACCCTGGTGCCCCTGGGACCGGAGACCCTGAGCCTCGCCCAACCGGCTATGTTCTGGCCGAAATCGAAGACGTAGACCCCTGGCGCCGGATTGAGCACCCTCCTGGCTTTGAGGTACCCGAGCTTCCTTATCGGGGGGAATGCCCCGCTGGGGACGAGCTTGCCCGGGTGGGAGACCACTGTTGCGGGCCTCCAGCTGCTGTCATCGAAGCCGGGCAAGTCCCAGCCGTCCTCCTCGCGCGTAGCGTCGTACACCTCCCCGTTGTACACGTCATCCTCTACTACCGGGCCGTCGGCGGCCTTCCAGGTCCCATCAGTTACAACCTCGACCACGCCTCCGTTGGCCAGCTCCACGCGCATCTGCATTATGGCCTTCAAAACCTCGTCGTAGCCGTAGGCTTTGATGTAGCGGCTCCGTCCCAGCATGATGCCTACCGCGTTCCTCCCGGGCTTCAAGTAGTTCGTAACGTCGTAGGTTGCGTACAGCACCCGTTTATCGTAGTCGGTCCACGGGGGGTCGAGGACGCGGTCACCCACCTTCTTGCCGTTGATCCTAAGCTCGTAGTAGCCCAGGCCGGTCACGTGCACGAGCGCCTTACTCGCGGGCGCCGGCAGCTCGAACTCCTTCCTAAGGAGCCTGCCCCCCGAGATCCAGCTGGCGCGCCAGTCCTCCCGGCGCAGGGCGGTAGTAAAACTGGCCACGCGGCTCCACCCACTAGCGTTGCCCTGCGAGTCCCACCACATAACTCTCCAGAAATACTCCTTTCCGCTCTCCAGAGGGCCCCCCGAGTACACCGCGAAGTTGTCCTCGCTCTCGATAACCCCCGAGTCCCACACGTCCCCAATTCCCTTCTCCGCAAGCTCGCGGGAGCTGGCTACGATAACCCGAAAGCTCCTCTGCTTCTCGCCCCTCCTGGGGTGCTGGAGGAACCAGGAGAAGCGGAGTTTGGATTCGGGGTCAACACCGACAGGGTTGACGGCGAACTCGCACCTTAAGCCGTAAGGCGGAGGAATTCCTTCCACGGCGCTATCAGCATCCGGCCGTATATATGGGTGTTGAAGCTCACCCGAAGCAACCCCTCGTAGTAAGCCGCCTTAGTTGTTAGGGGTTGCGGATACCCATTTTTGATAAGCGATGCTGAGTAACATGGAGCGTGAAGAGGGGTTACTGAGTTTCGATATCGCTATCTACTGCCAGGTTAACGACGTGCTACAAATGGCTTGAGGACACTTTCGAATTTATTTGCCAAGTATGCTATTTTAAAAAATTTAATAAAAAGTGTACTTGTTGGAAACTTATAGGGATGACCTAATACTGAGAGAGGATGACTCGCTTACCGTAAAGAAGTTCTTCGAGGAAAGGAGTGTGAGGGCCTCTGGAGGTATTGCGCCCGTTAGGAGAGAGGCGGGATTACCTAGGACTTTTCGCTACGCTAACCCGCAGGAGCTGGAGATGCTCGAGAACATCGTCTCGCTCACCGCAGAAGTCTTCGACGAGATAATCCTGGATGACTGGTTCTTTACAGACTGCAGGTGCAAGCTCTGCGCGGAGGCGAAGGGGGACCTGAGCTGGGCGGAGTACCGCTTGAGGAAGCTGGAAGAAGCGGCTAGAGAGCACACAATCAAGCCAGCTAAGTCCGTCAACCCGAAAGTGAAGCCCGTCATCGGGTACCCGAACTGGTACGAGCATTACCAAGCACTAGGCTACAACCTGAACGTTGAAACAGTGGCTTTCGACAGCGTATACACCGGTGCGGAGACGAGGGATTCAAAGTACACGCAACAGCACCTCCAAGAGTACCAAAGCTACCTCATAGCTGGGCACCTGGAAAACACGGCTCCCGGTAAAAACGAGGGGGCTGGGTTGACCCGTACGCTAGAGAGCGCCTGGACAGGTGGGTGGAGCAAGTGCAGCTCACGCTGTTTGCCAAGCTTAGGGAAATCACGCTCTACTGCTGGGGTTCGCTCTTCGAGAGGGTGAAGATGGACGACGGTTCGGAAAGACGCATGAATTGTGTTGCCCCGACGGCTGGTGCAGCCTTGGAAGATGCGGATCTCTTCGTGGGTAAGCTGGGCGCTCCGGTAGGCGTACCAAGCTACAGGCCCTCCAACTCGAGTGGCGGGGACCCTCTGCACAATTACCTCGGAATGCTAGGCATCCCTTGGATCTCACTCCCGATTCACCGAAGGCAGCAGCACGGTGTTCCTAACAGAATCCGCGTGCCACGGCCCCGAGATTATCGATAAAACCAAAAACCATCTGCGTGAGGGGGGAGACCCTCATCGCAACTTCAGGCCTAGTTAAGGCACTTCAGGGTCGCGGGTTCAAAGACGTCATCGAAATCGAGTGCACCGGGAGGAGAGTACCGGTAAAGGAGTTCATGCTTTTTCCCATGGATAGCTACGAAGCGCGCAGGGAGGCGGTTGCGCCTGAGTCAAAGTGCTGCACTAACGATGCGGGGGGAGCTGGTCTCCGGGCTAAGCGGTTCAAGTGGGTGCCCGTTTCTGCTCCTGGCTCGGTACGATGAGGGAACACCCTACATCCTTTCCGTGCCAGAGAATTTCGGCGACTTGTACTACTTACCGAGAGAGGTTCTCCGAGTTATGCGCGAAGTATTCATCATGAAGGAAGATGCTCCCAGCAAGGTTTGCCTCTTTCTCTACGATGACAGGGCCTTCATCGTTGAGTCCTCCCTACCTCACGTAGCCCGGCTCGAGATCGTAGTGAGGAAGGGGGGCGCGGAGCTGAGCAATGTTCTGCCGAGAGCTGAAAGGTACTTCAGGGAATCCGTCCACACGGTCAAGGCGGAGGATAGAACAATTTTCCAAACAGTGCTCATGCCATACTCCCACTCGGTCTACAGAGTCGGGTAGGAAAACCAAAGTTTTCTACCGCTTTTTTTATCAAAACAGTCCCAGGACGTCCTCTACAGAGGATAGCACCTTCGCTACCACGTTCCACGCGTCGAGAGGTAGCTGCGAAATCGCTACGACCTCGTGGGCTAGCTCGTACGTGGCGCTCCGGAAATCTCCGGCCTGGAAGCAGCCTATGAGCACAGCCGGCTTCTCCTCCCCGGCGATCTTCCTAGCCAGCTCGCCAGCCCCCATTTTAACCCCTTTCTCGCTCAGCAGGAAAACCCTGCTGGAGCTCAAGCGGCTGATCAGCTCTTTGAGCCCCGCCGGCTCGACTCTAAGAAGCGGCTCATTGGAGCCCGGGGGGACTCTACCCTCCACGAGCAGCTGCTCTACTAGGCTGACGAACCTGTTGTAGTTCCTTGGCAGCCTTGTCTGCGGGGCGACCTCGATCACCTTGTCGTCGTAGGTGTGGAGGTGCAGTGTAAGCAGGCCGAGCTTGTTGAGGAGCGAGCCCAGCGCCAGCAGGGCGCAGAAGTGGGCTATATCCGGGCGGCCCCGCTTCTCCGCGTCCTTCAAGCCAAGCATCGCGGGACGGTGGAGCGATACATCGAGCAGTATTTCGCGGGGCTTCTTCCCCCTTCGCTCAGCCGATTTCCTCACCGCCGGGTGCCTCCAGAGTTCCCTAGGCACCAGCTCGAGGCCGGCCTCCACGAGTACCAAGTGGAGCTTTTCCAAGGACTCTCGCAACCCCACCGCTCCCTCCCTTAAAACGCTCTCGCGCCGAGGGCCCAGGCGCAGGCTTCCTACGGGCTGTAGCGCACTATGCCGAGCGACTCAGCTAGAGACCTCAGCTGCCGCACCCTCTCGCTCCGCCCTTCGCTGCTCTCCAGCCACTTCAGGTAGGCTTCGTCGACGTTGCTCGACAGCATCACGTACCTGAATACATAGTCGACGTACTCCCTTACGGACTCCAGGGTTAGGTTATCCGCTGTAAGCTCCTCACCCGGCGGGAAGGGGTGATCCCAGCTCAGTACGTTGGCCCCCTCTACCCTTCTCGAGGTTACCGTTGCGTAACCCTCTTCAGCGGGCACCGGCGAAGACGGTAGAACTTCCCTCCAGGCCTCCAAGTCGATAACGCCCCTAAGCCTTGCGTTGATCAGCAGCCTCAGCAGCTCCCACGCGAGCTCTGCCTCCTCCTTCACGCTTGGCCCGTAGCACTTTATCTTCAGGGGAACCCCCTGCATGTTCAAAGTCTTCAGCATCCTCAGGAGGGGCTCCTCGACGTAAGCCCACGAGCTCGCGCCTGCTAGCCCGAGGCTCGCCGCGGCTTGCACCAGCTCCTCCCAGCTCATCGAACCTTGAATGAAGCTCTTTACGCGCTGCACCATGTCGACGGGGTACGGCAGCAGCACCCCTTCCAGTCTCTCAGCCAACTCCGCCAGCTTCTCGGCCAGCCACAGCTTAGCTAGGCGCAGCCTGGGCGCCGCCAATACCCAGGATCCCGTACCCTCAACTTTGAAACTACCCTCCCTCCGAGCGGCCAGCATTCAAGCCTCCGAAAAACCTCCATGCCGCGGGCCGGGATTTCACTTTTTCCCTCCTCCCACAGCCCTTACCGGCGAGACAGGCTTGGGGTTCGATGCTCATAAGCAGTTAAGATAGCGGAGGTTCTCGCTATCCTAGCCGTTGGCTGTAAAAACCGGAGGTCCACCAAAAGTATATTACCACTAAACCTACCCATACAAAAGAGAGGATGAAAGCACATACGCTGATTGCGGGTATTGTCGTAGCCAGCCTTCTCTTCCCACTAGCACGCTCCCCGACAGCAGCCGAAGCCTATACCGTTAAAGCGGTAGTTGTTTACCGGATTGGAGCGCGCTTCCTCCTGGTGAATAACAATAACTTCACGGTCACCGACCACGTTTACGTTTCACTGCCCCAGAACACCACCTTCCAGACCAGTAAAGTGATTTCAATGAGCCCCTCGCCGATGCGATTCCTGAGAGACGAAGACGGCAACGTGTACACGGTCGTCCAAGTCGCTGCGGAGCCGGGCGCGCGGGTTTGGATCAACGCGACCTATGTCGTTGAGGTCAAGGCCTACTCGATTAACGAGGGGGCGCACTCAGGCGAGTGGCCCCCCTTGGACCTCGTGAGGAGGTATACGTCTTCCACGGGGTACTGGAATATCTACAACGCCACGCTCATCGGGTTGGCCTACAAGACCTCGTTTGCGGATAGACCGCTCGAAATCGCGAAGAGGTTGGCTGAGTGGGTTGTGAGGAGGGTTAGCTACAGGGTGAACTTCGGGCGGCTGGGCAGCGACCACGCCGTTTCCTGGTGGTGGGATTACTCTATCACCGGCGACTGCGTGGAGGTGGCAGACGTGTACGTGACCATGGCCAGGATCCTGGGGCTGCCGGCTAGAACCGCGTACGGGTTCCTCCTGAAGAGCTACCGTGAGACCTATTGGTTGAATATGACTACGATTCTGCTCGAAGGCGATAGAATACTGGAACACTGGGGTGGGCACATATGGCCCCAGGTTTACGTGATCCCCTTCGGTTGGATAGACGTGGACATGCTCGACGGTTTACGGCCTAACGTGGGGGTCTACAGCGCTAGGCACATAATCCTGGGCGTCGAGGAAACGAAGTACTACGGGTCAGGCCTGTCGAGCGGCTGCATTCCAAGCTACTTAACGTTGCAGTACGTCGAGTACACGTTTGAGGGGGAGGAGCGGTGAAAGCCGCCATACTGGCCTTGTGCGCGCTGACTGCCGCCTTATTTACGGCCTACGCGCAACCCTCGTACTGGATCGCGCTCAACTTCAAGGTAACCTTCAGGGAGGGCGGAGTAGTTGAGGTCGAGGCGAAGCTTCACCCGTTTAACACCAGCGGCGCCAGCCTCATAGGAGTAAGGGAGGTTGAGTCGGAGCTGATCAAGGGCTCCGAGAGGATAGTCGACGAGATAGTCATGATGCTCGCGGACAACCCTAGGCTCCTCAGGTACAAGGTTACCGCTAGAATGGAGAGGAGGGAAGACGAAACCGTGTTCTGCGATGTCGCTAACACTGGACAGTTAGCGGAGTTCAAGGGAGCTTACCTGCTGAGGGTCGAGGCCTACCTTAACACGAGCAACTACGTTAGGCCGCTCGGCAACGGACTCTTCGAGGTAAAGGTCAGGGACAGCTTTACCAGCATCGACCCCCGAAGCTGGATAGATGTGCTGGAGTTCCGCTTCGAAAACATTGAAGTCCGGGAGTATCGCTGGGAGCCGCCGTTCGCCCACGGGCCCAGGGCGAGGACCGATAGCCTGCTGAGATGGATAAACTTTAATGAGCTAGAGGCGCCCGACTTCTACGTATTCATACTCTCCATTCCGGGCTTTGAGTACTCAGGGGAGCCGCCAGAGGTCGCCGCCGAGATAACTGGCGCGTGGGTCGGCGGCGACGGGCTCCGCGTGAAGGTCAGGAACCTGGATAGCGTCGGGGGCTACGTCTACGTGAGGGCTCTCTCAAGGGATTTCGAGCAGGCTCGGAAAGTTTACCTTCCGCCGGGCGGGGAAAGAGAAGTGGTGTTCCCCAGCGTAAACACGCCGGTTGAAGTCGAGCTCTACTCCGGGAGCGTGCTTCTTAGCAGAATGGAAGCCTCCCTCTCCGAAGGCGGTACGGCGGAGGCGCCGGCTGCATGGCTGCGAACAGCTCTGCCGGTGCTAGCGGCACTAGCTGTAGCCGCCATAATCACAGCTTTAGCGGTGCACGCCGTGCTCAAGCGCAGAAGCGGGATGCGGGCTCGCGAGGGTTACATGGTGGCCGAGAGCTTTTGCAAACGCGGTATGCCATGTTAATGTGCCTCTGCCACTTCGCAACCGTCATACTTAATGTTATAAGGCGGTGAAGTGGTCTTAGAATTTTATATAGGGTATATATTATTGCCGGAGGGAGTAGCGCTATTCTGTGAAGGAAAACAGCATCAAGGTAGGTATTATAGGCGCTGGAGGCATAGCTAACGTTCACGCGCGGTACTACAGGGAGCTGCCGGGTGTAGAGCTCGTAGCTGTAGCCGATGTCGACGAGAAGAGAGCCGTTGATTTTGCCAGGAGATGGGGCGTGCCGGAGAGCAACGTTTTCGCCGATTACTCGAAAATGCTCAGGAGCGTTCAGCTCGATGCCGTGAGCGTGTGCACTCCGCACGCAGTGCACGCTAGACCGACTATCGAGGCTCTCAGACGGGGCATCCACGTAAACGTTGAAAAGCCGATGGCCTCGAAAGCAGCTGACGCGCTGGAGATGTGGAGGGCAGCCAAGGAGAGCGGGAAAATCCTGATGGTCGGTTTCCAAACCAGATGGTCTCCCGAGATAGTCGCAGCTAAGAGGATCGTAGCCTCGGGTGCGCTGGGCAGGGTGTACTACTGCGAAGCAACGCTGGGTGGAAGAAGGAGGGGCATACCCGGCTCACCAACATTCTTGAAGCGCGACTTAGCCGGCGGCGGGGTAGTACTCGACCTGGGGTGCTACGCGATCGACAACGCGATGTACGTTCTGGGGTTCCCCCGCCCCGTAAGCGTGTCGGCATCCATCGAAGCGGCGATAGGCCCCCAGAAAAGCGCGGTTGTCGAGTGCGGGTGGGGCTGGAGCCCGGAGGACTTCGAGGTTGAGGACTTCGTCGCAGCGTTCGTAAGGCTGGAGGGTGGCTGCTCGATGGTTCTAAAGGAGTCTTGGGCGATGCACTCAAATAGCCTCGGCTCGGCCTTCTTCCTTGGCACTAAAGGTGGTTTAAGGCTGTCCCCCTTAGAGGTCTATAGAGACGAATGGGGTTACATGACCACGACCACGCTCGCGCTGCCCCAGGTTGATATTCATAGGGAGAAAATGAAGGCTTTCATCGAAGCCGTAAGTAAAGGTGGGCCTTCCCCGATAGACCCGCGCGAGATCGTCATAGAACAGTTCATCCTCGAAGCCATCTACGAATCCGCCAGCAGGGGTAAGGAGGTTGAGGTCAGGCTTCCGCGCGAGCTGCTAGCTTAGGGCTGGAGGAGCTCCGCTAAAATCTCGGCTAGGATTTTTTCGGGCGTCTCCATTTCACCCAGCAAGCCTTTGGCCTTAAGGATGGATTCCTCGATCTCGCCGACT
Source organism: uncultured Thermofilaceae archaeon (assembly GCA_938036345.1). GTDB lineage: Archaea > Thermoproteota > Thermoprotei > Thermofilales > Thermofilaceae > CALHPJ01. The sequence goes on from CALHPJ010000003.1 coordinate 14,088, forward strand.
TCTGTGCCCGCTATCTCCTCCGCCAGCTCGTGCGGATCCCCAGTCCACCTACTCAGTGGGAAGCCCATCGCGGAAACGAAACTGCTAACCTTCAGCTCCAGGGGGAACAGGTAGTAGGAGGGCACGCCGAGGAGCGCTGCCTCTCGAGCCATCGTCCCTCCCCCCGTTACGACGGCCGCGGCGTAGTACGCCAAATCCATCCCATCGACACAGGATGGGGGAACAGCGAAACCCCGCTTAAGCGCCGCTAGCCGCTGCTCCTCGTACCTTGGGAGTACCACGACGTCGAAGCCCCTCCTCGCAAGCTCCTCACACAGCTCGAGCCAGCCCCACCCCTTCCACGAGTAGTAGGCTGCCTTGTACTCCTCGGGCCTTACTACGACGTAGCGCCTCTCCTCCAGGTTGAGCTCCCGAACCGCGGTACCTTTGGGAGTGAACCGCTTAACCCAGATCGCCTCGTCGACACCCCTGTAGTATACAACCCGCGTACCGGGTAGCAGGAACCTGTCGAAGTCGCCCCGCAGCGCCTCCGAAGCCACTAGCGCGTCGCACAGAGGTAGGGCCAACCTATTGGCAGCTGCGGCATGCGGGGTGTCGTCGAAAGCCACGTACTTTAAGCCTAAACCGAAGGCGACCCTGCTTGCCGAGGGGTTCGGGTAGGAGATCAGGGCGTGCGGCCTGAAGGCATGCACGAGCCGCGATAACGCGAGTATCCTCTCCCCGTCGGCTACGAGCTTGTCCAGGTTCGCAGCTCCGCCGTGTACGCCGACCACAACCGGCTCTAAGCCGTGCAGTTTGATCGTAAAGCTCGTGCACTCGTAGTCCCGGCACGTAACCAGCACTTCATGCCCGCCCTCCCTGAGCGCGTTGGCCAGGCTCGCAGCCAGCCTACCCTGCTTGGGGGTTAGAGCGTCTAGCCAGACCTTCATACACCCTCAACTAGCCGATCCTATGGACCTGAGCCCCCCTTCTGCCCAACTCCCTGAGGAGGTAGTCTACGGCCTCCTCGAGCTTGCTTAAGGCTTCCTCCTCGCTAACCCCGTACGCTGTCACGTGTAGTTCCAAGACGGGTTTACCCGTCTCCGAGCCCTTTGGGTGGCTCTTTACGTACGTATGCTCCCCCAGCTTCGCCGCGCTCTCCACAACCGGTGCAGCGAGGGACTCGGGTAACCCGACGGAGCGGATGAGGGCCTCTGCCTTCTTTAAGGCCCGCGCCAGCTGGGTAAGCTTCGCTTTAACGCTCTCTTCAAACATGGCCATCATCTCCGATGGAACTCCAGGGAGTAGGAAGATTACGGAGCCGCGCCACTCCACTTCAACGCCCGGTGCCGTGCCAACGGGGTTCGGGATTGGCTTCGCGCCCCTGGGCATCCTAGCCATCTTTACCCTGCTTTCAGTGAGCTCGCCTCCGTATTTCCTTCTGACCATTTCCAAAGCCTCCTCGTTCACCACCATCTCCGCGCCCATAGCCCTCGCCAGCCCTTCGGAGGTCATGTCGTCAAAGGTCGGTCCAAGACCCCCGGTTGCGATGACGACCCTGGCGCCGGCGTCAACCGCTGTTCTGAAAGCCCAGGCTATCAGATCCAAGTCATCCGGAACCACTATCCCCCTATCCACTCTAAAACCGAGCTCGGTTAGCTTAGAGCCCAACCAGCTAAGGTTGGTGTTGACAACCTTGCCGATCAGAAGCTCATTGCCCACGGAGACTATAACCGCCTTAGATCCCGGTGCCAGGCCCACGTATCGGGCCAGCGCAGCGTAAAGTTAAAGGTAGCGCTGGCGTTAGCCTAGCAGAACCATAGCTACCGGCACGACCAGCATAGACATTAGGGTAAGCGAGAAAACCGCTCTAGCGGTTTTCCCCGGCTCGGCAGAGTAAACGCTTGAGAGAACCACGTTCGTAACAGCCGGAGGCATGCAGGACTCCAGCAGCGCAACCCTGTAGGGCAGGCTATTGGGTGCCAGGTAAAGGGGGGCCGACAGCCAGACCGCCAGCGGGGCTATGAAGAACCTCACCGCGGCCAGCTTCGCCGTTTTGCCGTCAACCCAGAAGCCGGCTTCCGAAACTTGGGCGCCCAGCGCGAAAAGGGCTAAGTAGGGCGCCACATTGCTAACGTCCTTCACAGCTCCGGCCACAAAGCCCGGCAATTCCGCGCCCGCCAGCGACATGAGCAGGCCCGCTAGAATCGCGTAGAGTGGGGGGAACCTGAGCATTTCCTTCAACCCGGATCGTAGATCGCCCTTGATGAGCGCGGGGGCCAGCAGGTAGCCCAGCGACGCGTTGAAGAGTATGTAGAAGCCTACGAGCGGTAGGGCCGAGGGGCCCCACAACGTGTAGGCTATCGGTATTGGAAGGTAACCGGCGTTCACGTAGACTGAAAGCTGAACGATCTCCGAATCCCTTGTCAGAAGGTAGGAGACGGTTGCCGAGGTCGCAACATTCACCGCTACCGCAACAGCCATTTGGGTGAAACCGGCAGCGAGTTCGAGCGGGTTGGTACCGTAAATCGACGCGAAGAGCAGCAGAGGGAGGAAGGAGTAGAGCAGCGCTTTGGAGAGGGTGCGGAAGAACTCCTCGCTGGGCTTAGCCGCCCGGGAGAAAAGGATGCCGAGCGCAGCTGGAAGATAGAGCTTTACGAGCGCGGCAGCTATGCTTTCCACGGGGATTTGGGCAAAACGCACTTAAAGATATCTTTAACTATTCGGCCGTGAGCGCAAACGGCCGCTGCGGCCAAATTTCGTACAGGGTCGGCATTAAGGAGTTATCGGAGTACGTATGGGCATTATCTCTCCTGCTATTGCCGATCTCGCTGTACTCGGCTGCAGCGCTGGCGGGGAGCGCCATCCAGGGGCAGGGGTTTCTGCTGCTTCTTTTCTCCGCGATCCCCCTAATGCTTGCGCACGAGCTGTTCCACGTGGTAGCCGCGAAAATGGTCGGATCTAGGAAGGTGCACGTGTTTTTCTACGCTGAGAGAAGGCTGCTAGCCGTAGGCTTGGCCTTCAGGCTACCGGAGCCAGTGCCGCTGGGCAGGTGGTACTTAGTCGCTCTAGCCCCGCTGGCTTTCCTAACCCCCCTCCTGGCAGCCCTCGGTTTGCTGAGCGGAAACCCGCTCCGGCCCCTGGCAGCTGGTATGCTTTTCTGGAACATCTTGGGCAGCGCCGGGGACCTCATCCTTGCGACAGTTACTGTAGGGGCTCCGAGGACTGCGCTGATCGTCGACATGGGGACAGGTCTCTCTTTAAGCTCGAAGCCTAGCTTGGTGGGTTGGTTAGCAGCCGAGAGCACCCTCGCCCTGCTACTGGCGGTTGCAGCCGCCCTCCTCGCGGCCGCAGGCTCCTGCAACATTTGCGCCGCCATCGCTGCACCGTCGGTTTTCGCACTATACATGCTCGTGCTGGGGCGGAGGAGGGCTGAGAGGAAGCTTGAAAAGGCGCTTAAGCTACCGTAGAAGCCCCGGATGAAGAGCTTGCAGCCGCCGGCTGCACTGGACACAGAAGCGGTGGGTTTTCGCGTCAACTTCGTGGATAGAGTTGCTGAACCTCATTACGCAAGCCGCGTTCCTGCAGTGGTTAAGGCCAAGTGCATGCCCGAGCTCGTGAATCGACTCCTTGATGAAACGGAAGAGGAGTAGCTCCCTATCGGGGGGCATGTAATAGTACTCGGGTTTAAGCCTCGCTAGAAAAACAATTCCACCCCACTCTGGCCTAGCTATGCCGAAGATAAAGTTGAGTCCCGGCACGTACGCGTCGGCGTCGACTATCACCAGCGATATAGGCTGCGCGTACTTCGAAAGGTCCTCTAGAAGGAGGTCGGCGCGTATTTGCTCCCTTTCTTCGTCGTAATAAGCCTGCAGGCTGCCTATGCTCACATCCCTTTCGACAGTGATTTTCACGTTGAACGAGCTTTTGAGGTGATTCTGCAGCTCCGCGACCAGCCATTCCTCAACATTCACCGGCTTTAGACGGATTGCCAGGGCCTCCACGCACAGACTTTAATCGAAAGCATTTAGCGTTATCGCCTCAACATGCTTTACCTTTCCATGAAAATTCAGGCTCTGTTTACTAAAAAAGAGGATTAAATCCCAAGGTAAACTTATTTATTCTGCACAGGCAGCTCTACTGCGTTATGAAACGCTACGAGCTGCTCGCGCTTCTGATTGAGCTGGCCAAGCAGGGCTGCACCCGCTCTCCTGTTAAGATCGATAGAACCCTTATCGCCTCCAACCTGGAGATCTCCGCCTGGACGTTGAACAAGTGGCTGCGGGAGAGCATCGAGCTAGGTTACGTCCAAGCAACCCCGAAAAGTAGGAGAGGGAGCTACGTGCTGACGCCTAAGGCTATAGGTGAGTTAAGCTCCCTTCTAGGCGTCCTCTCCTCCTGCGTTAAGGGCGTGAGACGTGTAATACTTAGCGGCAGGGTCTTCAGCGGCCTAGGCGAGGGGCAACTCTACACTTCGCTGGATGAGTACAGGGAGTGGTTCCGCCGGTTGCTCGGCTTCGAGCCATACCCGGGTACGCTAAACCTGAGGCTGGATCCGGAGTCGATAGCTAAGAGGAAGCTGCTTGAAAGCTACGAGTGCTTGAGAATACCGCCCATTTCGGAGGAGAATAAGAACTACTGCGGTGCGAAGGTGTTCAGAGCAATCATCAATAAGTCGATAGAGGCGGGCGTCGTCATACCGGATAAAACGGTCTACGGCTCCGACGTTCTAGAGGTCGTATCTAGGGTGTGCCTTAGGAAAGCGCTAGCACTGAAGGATGGGGATGTCGTAAGAGTTGAAGTCCTGCTGAGCTCAGATTTTTCAAGGGCGCGCTAGCAACTCCCTTGATGAAAACAGCCAAGCTCCTAGCTGTAACGGGTAGCTGGGCTCAACTGCTTACTGAGTTGAATACCATCCCCATAGACCTGGAAAGCTGGGCTCTCGAGTTTGCGCTTATGGCCTTAGCCGCTACCGTGGCAACCGTCTTACTGATCGCAGTGACGCATTGGCTGAGGCCGCGAAAAGCTCGCCACAGGGGGGGCCGCGGGTGATATTCGCTATCCGCAGTTATTCCCTACGCGTGCTAGCTCCCCCAGTATGAGCCGCGCTAGCCTGCGCGCCTTGCTGAGCTCCTCGGGAGTCGTCGCCGCCGAGAGCGGGCACTCGCGGTCGAGGGTGACGTCGCCCGTCTCCGCCTCTATCACTATCGGGTAAAGCGAGCAGCCGATCGGCCGGTAATCGTAGATCGTACAGCGGTTATCCTTGAAAAAGACGCAGCGCCCTTCAACGTTCTTCAGCCTGAAGAAGCCGTCCACGAGCTCGGCGAAGTCCTCCCTCTTGAAGCCGAGCCTCTCAATCCTCTCGATGTCGCTGGTGGTTAGTATCATCTCCGTAGCCGTGCAGCAGATGCCGCAGCTCAGGCAGTAGCTCCGAGGCCTCCAGACGGTTTTGACCCGCTTCACAGTAGTATTGCCAGGCACTCCAGAACACTACCCCCCTCGTACGCTACGGTTCTTCCGTCCAGCCTTCGCACACCGGGTCGTGCGGCCGCCCTCTCGGCAGCTGAGGGGAGAGTGTAGGAAACCTCCATCAGCACTTTTCCCTTCGGAGTGTAGGGCTTCAGCTCGCCCCTAGAGCATTTTGCCACAGCCCTCTCGGCGGACTCCGCGATCATCTTGTACGTGACGGAAGGGTGCAGGCACTCGGCGGCGTACATGCTCGTCGCCCTTTTAACAGCCACCCCCTCGATTCCTCCCAGCAGCCTCTTAGCCTCCTCGACCGCTGCAGCATCCCCTGCAACCATCGCAAGGGGTACGCCGTGGTGCCCGGCTATCAAGGCCCACAAGCCTACTTCGCCGACGGGTAGCCCGTTAACCCTTATTTCCTGGATCGCCGTGTGCGAGAGGGTGTGGCAAAGGACGGCGAGCGGGGTGCCGGCCATGGCGTGGGCCCCTACGGCCAGGACAGCGTCAAAGCTCCCGTCAAGCCCCTCCATTTCTAAAACCCTCCTACCCCTGATAAGCCTGGCCTTGGGGTTCAAATCCTCAAGCAGTATGCTGAAAGCGGCTCCGTGGCCATCCAGCACCACCACCTCGTCCGCCCCTCCCCGGAGCGCGCCCTCAATGGCCGCGTTAACGTCCCTCGTTAGCATCCGCCTCGCCTCCTCGTGGATGCGGCCCCCGGGGTTAAAGTCCTCCCACGTCCCCGCAACCCCCGTAGCCCCCTCCAGGTCGGTCATGACGAATACCTTCATCGGGGTTACGGTGCCAGCTTCCCAATAAGGTTACCCATCAGGGCTTGCTCCAGTCCGCATCCCGCTGGCAGCTACTCGCTGGGGGCGGCTGAGCCGATTTTAACGAGCCTGAACCTGCAGCCATCCTGAACCGTTTCCACGAAAACCCTACCCACGCGTTTGGGCACCCACTCACCCGGAGAAACGGTTCTCAGGTAAACGGCGGACAAGTGGGGCATGGGGCACAATTCCGCGCAGTTTTTCAGCGCGAAAAGGCACCGGTGTTTAACTACGACCTCCACCTCCTCACCGCTTTTCACTTCGACGGATTCCCCGAAGCTGGAGAGGAGGTCCCTAAGCCCCTCAACAGGATCCGGCAAACGCGGTACGCTTAAACCGGCTATCACGGATTCCGCGGCTTTCTCCGAAGCAATCTTCGCTAAACCTACGGTAATCGTCTTGAGGTCGGCGAGGGCCTCTATGAATGCCTTGAGAAACCCCTCCCTGAGCTCAGCCGGGCTCTTCCCC
>CALHPJ010000004.1 GCA_938036345.1 uncultured Thermofilaceae archaeon
GGTGATAGGCTTTACCACAGGCCTACGGAGCTGAGCGGTGGTCAGCAGCAGAGGGTAGCTATAGCCCGCGCCCTAGCAAACGACCCCGCCATCATCCTAGCGGACGAGCCAACCGGAAACCTCGACCTCCAAACAGGGCTCAAAATAGTGCAACTACTTAAAGAACTGAATGTAGAGAAAGGCGTAACGGTGATCACGGCAACCCACGACTTAAAGATGATCGACGTAAGTGACAGAATAGTCTGGATTAGGGACGGCACGATTGAACGAGTAGAGGAACGCGCCGCCATAGAACTAGGAGCAGAGGAACTAGAACTGTAAAATGCTGGAAAAGTTCAACTTGGTAGCTTCGACATACAGGAGAAGAGAAAGTGACTTGCTCAGTGAGCTGTGGTATTTTTTAAGAGAACTGGGCGATTATAAGGTAAAGGCCAGCACTACAGGACTACCTGGCTTAACAGTTCTGCAAACGAGCCTTAACCCAGTAGAAGTGGTTGAAAGTATAGAGAAAAAAGTATTATCGGAGCCGTGGTACTTCAAGTATCTACTAAAGATAGAGCCTATAGAAAGCTGCGTTGACTCGGACATAGAGGCCATTAAGAGTGCGGTATTGGAACTCGCAGCTGAAAAAATAAAAGAATCTGATACTTATAAAATAGAAATTAGAAAGCGGTTAACAAATATTTCAAGAGATGAAATAATTAACACAATAGCTCCAAATTTTGTAAATAAAGTTAACTTAAATAATCCTGATAAATTAATATTAATCGAAATTATAGGGTATAGAACAGGGATTGCTATCATCGAGCCTAGACACATAGTCTCCATTCCACGCTTACGCCGCCAACTCGCGCAATAAAAATTAACGGGACAAGAATTCCAGGGCCATTCTAGATAACAAGCATTTTTCGGTGGCTTCAAGCATATTCGTGGAGTAAGTAGCTGCAATTTCGTTTTCAGTTATACTTAGTGCCCTTTGAATAAGTTTTAATTGCTCATCAGGACAAACATATCTTATAATCTTTGAGTTTAATTCATCAGCTATTTTATTTAATCTTTCTAATAATTTGTTTAAATCATAGTCAAAATCTATTAGAAGAATTTTATCAAATTTGTTTAAAGGCTGACAAATGGATAAGGCTTTCGATATATCCTTAGTTGCAGCGATAAAGAGCATAACTTCCACGTGGAAAGCTTTAGCAATATTACGTTTTTTCTCGTAGGTTTTCAGCGCATAAGCCATCGCTACCAAGGCATGGTTTACGCTGACGACGGCATTCGGATTTATAGCGACAATTTTCGTACCACCATTTTGCCTAATAACCTCGAGCAATTCTTCAACACACAGACTCTCCTGGGGCAGGGAGAGCAGGTAAGCTGCGATATAGATTTTTTTATCATTTATTAATGTTACCAATAATCCTACATCGTTAATTTTTTCAGCCATAAACTTTCTCCAAATTTCTCAGCTCGTATAAGGCCCCTTCAATGTTCGCAGGCAAACCAAGTTCTTTCACCTCTAAACCCATCGCGCATATGAGGGCTACCAACTCTCTTAAAGGTATTCGCCCCATTACACCGATACGGATAATCGAATCTCTTAGTTTACCTAATCCTCCAGCTATTTGTATGTTATACGCTTCGGCCAGCCTCTCCCTGAGCTTTTGCGGACTAACAGCAGCAGGGGTTTTAAACGATAAAACCGTTCTCGATCTGTACTCTTCCTTTACAAAAGGCTCAAAACCAAGCTTTTCAAAGGCTCTATAAAGTGGCAGAGCCCTTTCAATGTGCAACCTAACCCATCTATTTACTCCAAACTCGATGATATTGGCTAAAGCTGAATTCAGCGAGGAAAGTAACGTTACAGCAGGGGTAAATGGGGTCTCGGATCTTCTCGAATACTCCAAGTACCTGGTAATATCGAAGTAGAAAGTTTTTCCACTTCTTAGCGAGGAAATGGCATCCTTGCTTAAGACTGCGAACGATATGCCTGGAGGGGCGGATAAGCACTTCTGGGATGCGCCAGCCAGGGCGTCGATTCCCCACTTATCTATCTCTAGCTCGTCGCCCCCCACAGCTGACACCGCATCAACGAGAGTCAAGATTCCCCTGGATTTAGCCTCCCTACAGAGCTTGTCAATGTAGCTAAGCCTAACACCTGGAGAAGTATCATTGTATACCATCGCTACCAAATCCGGCTTAAACTCATCCATTTGCCGCAAGACAACATCTAAACTCGGCGCTGAACCAGGCTCAGCCTCAACCACAGAAACCTCTGCCCCGTATATCCTCAGGGCTTCCGCGAACCTGCTGCTGAACTCCCCCGTTGCCGGAACCAAGGCTTTGCGACCCGGGCCAAAGTTTGCAGCCAATGCTTCAACGGCCCCTGTACCCGAAGCTGTAAAGAGTAATACCTCGTTACTGGTCCCAAGCAAAGTTCTAATGTTACTTACAAGTTCTTCGTATAATTTATGGAAACTTTTGGATCTATGATTAATCACGGGCTTCGCCGACTCCAATAGCACGTCGTACGCTACGTTCACAGGACCTGGTATAAGGAGGACATCCTCCCAGTTCACGCGCTTATCCCAAATCCACCCTATTTTTCTTTTACTGGCATTACACTGCTGCATACCGCCCCTAGCACAGCAGGAGAGACCCCAAGTTATTAAGCGCTCCATCCGTTGGCTTTGTTATGGGCAGTAGGCCGGTAATAACTTTGCTGACGGACTTCGGCTACAATGATCACTACGTTGCCGCGATGAAGGGCGTGATCCTATCTATTTGCCCTGAGGCCAACATAGTCGACATTACCCACGGCGTACCGAAGTTCGAGGTACGGGCTGCAGCATACGTGCTAAGAGCCGCGGTACGGTATTTCCCTCCCGGAAGCATCCACGTAGCTGTTGTTGACCCGGGGGTAGGCACTTCTAGGAGGGGGATCGTCATCAGAACTAGGAACTACATACTAGTCGGACCCGACAACGGCGTGCTAGCTCTGGCGGCTCTGCGAGATGGTATTAAGGAGGTTAGGGTGGTCGAGAATCGCGAGCTCACTTTGCCGAGAGTCTCTCCTACTTTCCACGGGCGAGACATCTTTGCCCCTGTAGCGGCTAATCTGGCTAGGGGGGTACCCCTAGCTAGCGTTGGTAGGCTCATTAACGAGATAGAGTTACCGAGCTTTACTGAACCCGTAGTTAAGGGAAAAATCATCGAGGGCGAAGTACTATATGTTGACGATTTTGGAAACGTTGTTTTAAATATTGAAGAAGAGCTCCTCCGTGAAATCGGAACAAGCTACAATGCCCTCCTTCGCGTAGTTCTTGAATCGACGGAGCTAAAACTAAAGCTGATACCCTCCTACGGCTACGCAAAGGAGGGGGAGCCGCTATTGCTTATTAATAGCGAAGGCTTCCTAGAGTTGGCAATAAACAAGGGCGATGCCGCAAAGACATTCGGATTGCAGCCCGGAGCTAGGGTGCGCATAGAGCTAGCATGAAAGATTAGGTAAACCCAATTCCGTCTACGATAACTTTTACCGCTTCACCTAGCCTCTCGACCACGTACTTTGAGCCTGTTAACCGGCTGCACAACCAAAGAGCAGTCTCGGCGTGGCTCGTCATCCCGCTGGCTATAACGGAGGACCGGCCTTTAGCCAGCGACATGTATATAGTAACGTTGTCTAATGCGTGGGAGTCCACGGGGGCCTTTGACCTGAGAGCGGCGACTAGTTTCTCGGCAGCTTCGCGACCAACAAGTTCAGCCCTCTTACCTTTCTCACCGAGCGAGTCGCCGCCTACGATCCCGTGCTCAAATTTCGCCCACAGCACGATCCCGCTACCTGTACCTACAGCGGGGGTATCGACCTCAATCGCCATGTCCCTTACGTACTCTCCGTACCCCTCCTGTTTCAAGTACTCAATGGCGGCTTTGGCTTGCCTTTCAGCCACGTGGCCGGGTAGGTTAGATGAATAAGAGATTCCTTCAATCGCTAGGAGCCCCCCTGCGTTCTCAAGCGAAATCGGCGTTAACGGATAGGAGGGAAAGGCCCTTACTTCAACCAGCCCTCCCCCTTGAGGATAGTAACCCAGCCTATGAACCCTTAACCAGACTTTAACACCGAATTTTTCTAGGAGTGGAAGAAGAACATGCTGCATGTACTGAATAGGTGGAGACCATTTAACATTCGTGCCACCCCTTACTTTAAGCGTTACCTCCCCCCTCGCTGCGGTTAGAACTGGGAGCACCGCCTGGAGCAGGAGAGGAACACTCCCTGCCGTCCCTATATCCACATCATAGCTACCGCTCTTGGGTCTGCCACCTGGTTCTACCAGGATCTCTAAGGATCCTATGAATAGGCCGTTAACCTTAGCTCCTACGAGATCTGCCACAACTTTCACTGCGGTTAGGTGCTGAGCGCGTAAACCTGGGTTAGATCTCTTAGCCCTAATGTTATAAATTCTAATCCTTTTGCCGAGCAAAGCTGCCAAAGCTATACCATACCTAAGCAGTTGACCGCCGCCTTCACCGTAAGAGCCGTCAATTTCTACAACTTCCATAGCGCTTCTAGGGTGCTAGATACTGTATCCCGCTAAAAATCCTCCTCTTCGATCAACCGTTTTGCTGTGAAGATCCTTTGCAACACTGTTAGCGTTGTTAATGCTAAAATGATGAGACAAGCCGCTCTTCCAGCTACCTTACTGAAGTGGGTTACCGTTAAAGCGATGGTTTTTGAAATTACCCGCTCGCCCCTTTCCATTAATCCCTTGCTCCTCAGCTCAAGCCCTAGTCCTTCAGCCCTTGCCCTGGTGTAGCTAACTAGGAACTCTGCAGTAAGCAAAGCTAATGTAGCCTCCGGGGATAACAATCCGTTAGCCATAAGTGCCAGTGTATGTGCCGCATCGCACACTCTATCGGTGGTCGAGTCGAGGAAAGCCCCGAATTTTGTAACCATGTTTTTCTTCCTAGCAACATAACCGTCAAGCGAATCGAGCGCCCCCGAGAAAGCTACTACCCCAGCTGTAATCACGGGATCTACGCCATAGTAGGCTGTGAAAGGGGCGAGTATAGACACGAATAGTGCCAGCAGCGTTATTGTGTTAGGTTCTAACGGTACCTTATCGCCTACCAGCTTTTCTAGCACTTGTTCTGCCAGCTTCCTATACTTTTCCAGCATCCACGCTTCCCTTACGTGCCTGAAGTAAGAGAATAGCCTGTGCTAGATCGCCTCCTACCTCTTGTAAAGCTTTCCTAGCCTCTTCTATGCTAACACCTGCCTGCTCTGCCACAAGGTTTACATCTTCCTCAGAAAATTCCTCTAAAGCAGCTTCTTTAGTTACTTCGACTTCCCGCCCAGTTACTTGGTATACCCTTTCTCCCTGCACCTCCAATACCACTACCTTAGGCTCCTCTATTACCAGCTCTTTATCAGACATCACTATTATTACTTTCTCACACGGGACTTCCTGCATTTTAACGCCCATTTTCCTCATCAATCTTTCATACTCTCTCGGCGAGATCCTTCGCAACCTTCCTCACCCCACTAAGGATGGCTTCTCCCAACTCAATAACCCTTTCCCTAGCTATTAGGGAAGCTACGCGCCCTCCCAAATCGTCGACGACATCCACCCTATCTATGAGAACCGAATCGCTCGTCGCTATAACGTATTCTCCGCGTAGCTGGATGAGGTAGCTGTCTGCCCTGGCGTCCGCTAGAGCTGTACCCTTGAGTCCCAACCTTTTCAAAAGTTTCTCAGCCAGTAAGGCGAACTCGCCGCTTCGGCTAACCTGAGAATCAAACACTATTACTAGTTCCTTGGGTTGAACAACCCTGCATACGTACATGAGTAAAATGTGTAGAGATGTATAAAGAAGCGGGTTAACTCTCACTTTTCTGATTGTGGCTGCCAAGTCCCGCACAAACCCATCACTGGCAAGCAAAAGAGTATCGCCGAGAAGCGCTGATTGGATTGTTGAAAGAACATTAAAGCCATCGACGGCGAGCATGCCCTCTCTACACTCCCTTAACTTTCCCCTTCTCGCAAAAGAGGTAACTAAGTCAAAAACCGTCCTGTAGAGCGCGAGTCTCTCCACTCTGCTTAAACCCCAGCGAGCGGTTACTGCGTCGAGAGCTGATCTACGGTTATAACCTCTATTCAGCAGCCAGAAGAAGTCTATCCCAGCGTTAATTAGATGCTCAGAAAGCCTTAGGTTTATTCGTTGGGGAATCTCACTTGAGTAATGCATTCTTCAGAGCTGTAACGAACGCTTCCGCGTTCTCGACCTTGCCCGTGACTAGATCGCTTGCGCCGCCCCCTTTGCCCCCTGTAACTTTCAGAACCTTCTCGTTCAGCCCTCTAGCATCAATGCCCTTACGAACTAGATCGCCCCCAACTTTAATGGCGTACTCTCCGCTGTCCTTATCCACTAAACCAATGACTGCCGACTGTAAAATTCTGGAAACCTCAAGAGCCAAATCTTTGACGGGATAACCATCTACTACTCTAGCCACCAACTTGACACCAGCTACCTCCTCGGCTAAGCTCGCCAGAACCTGCGCTTGCGAAATGAGCAACCTTGCTTTAGCCTTTGATAACTCCTTCTTCAATTCTTCAACTTCACTAGCCAACTGCTCTGCTTTTTCGACTACTTTCTCTGTGCTAGTTTGAAGTTTCTCGGCAAGTAGGTTAAAATCATCCTCTAATCGCCAAATATATTCTAAAGCTGAATTCCCTACCTTAAACACCAAGCGCGAGATACCGTCTTGAAGTCTTTCGACTTTCACTATTTTTATAAGGCCCACTTCACCTGTACTGGAGCAGTGTAGGCCGCCGCACGCTTCAACGTCCCAACCCTCGATTTCCACCAACCTTAGCGTCGTCTCCGGTACTACGCCACCCTGGTATATGGTGAAGCCATACTTCATTTCGGCCGTGGTTCTATCCATGTTATATATCCTAACCGATCTGTTTGACATAACTACTGTATTGGCTAGCTTTTCTATTAACCGTATTTCATCCTGGCTAATTTTCTTGTGGTGAGTAATATCAAGCCTGCTCTGCTCAACTCCTTTCTGAGCCCCGGCTTGCCAAACGTGTTTACCTAGAACCCTCCTAGCGCTCCCGAGCACTATATGGGTTGCTGTGTGACTTTTCATCAATGCCTCCCTCCGTTCGCCATTTACTCTCCCCTTTACGATTTCACCCGGTGGAGGTATCGCTCCATCACACACATGAACTACAACGCCTCCAATGTTTTCCACCTTCAGAACTCTGCACCTACCGCCTTTCCACTCAATAACCCCCTCATCGCAGGGCTGTCCACCTCCTTCCGGGTAAAAATTTGTCTGATCTAAAACCATGAAATTTCCATCTGATTTCAATACTTTTGCCTCGAATTCCAACATTTTAGGATTGACGTAGTAGAGTTTAACCGTGCTCGGTAAACCCTCTGCAAAAGCCCGCATTTTTTCCTCTATCTCTACCGGTTTCCTAGATGCGACTTCGTGTCTAGAGGCCAACGATGAAAAGAAATCCGGAGGCACGCTAACATGCACACCGAACTTCGCCGCCTCTTCTGCTACCAGATCTGGAGGAAGCCCATGGGATTCGTACAGCTCGACAAGCTTTTCCCGGGACACCTCAGCCGCTCCTTTTGGAGCCAGTTCCCTGAGCATTCTTTCAACTACTTTCCTTCCATGCCTCAAGGTTTCTTTGTACCTTTTCTCTTCGTAATCGATGATATCCACTATTTCATCTTTAAGATCAACATACTCGGGGAAATCACGCTCCCCTTCGCTCAGCTGCATTAAAATGATTTCTGAAAGGGGTAATTCCAGTTCCAGTTTCCACAGATGCCTGAGCGCCCTTCGGATTAAAAGCCTAGCTAAGTAGCCTGAACCCACATTTGAGGGTACTGTACCATCACCAAGCATCCACACCAGAGTCCTACTGTGGTCAGCCAAAGCATAGAGCGAAGTGTAAGGGACCAGAATCCCCTCTAATTCGTCTTTACTCATATTTAGGTTGAGCGCTATTTCACTTAGCGTAGCCAACGCGCGCTCTGGTTTCTTGAAATCGAGCTTCCCGGATTTCTTGAAAATTTCAACCGCGATTCTTTGATCAATCTTTTCAACACCGGCTTCGCGCCTTAAAGTTTCCACGATATTTGGAAAAGCCGCGTCATATATTGTGGGAGCCCCGCTGAATAGCCAAAGGAACCTTTCAAGCCCGTAACCCGTGTCTACGATCCTGTTCCCCAGTTCCTTGACAACTCCCTGCTCTGACACCCGGTAGTGCATGAAAACCAGAGTCGCCACTTCTAGGCCTCTTACTAGGACTTCGTAATCTTCCCCTGCATTCCCTCCGCCACTCCACCAATCGAATTTGTAGGAGATTTCCTCGCCTGGGATCTTGAACTCCTCGGTAAGTAGCTTGTACGAGTACTCCACCGTTTCATTGGCCCAATACAGCGTTTTCCCTAGCATATTGAACGCGTGGTGAGCCATCATCTCAAAACCCGTGAGGTGCCTCCCAGTCTTACCTACATTATCTACGTCCGTCAGCCTTATGCTGGGTTGTGAAATTACCAGCGGATTAGCGGGGGGTTCGACCAAACCCTCCGTTACCCATGGTTGAAAATCGTAGATTGATGCTCCCACGAAGTATACATCCTCCCTCCATCTCGCTACTACTGGGTACCTGCTTATGCGCTTATGCCCATTACGTTCGAAAAAATCTAAAAAGCGTTCTCTAATTTCTTTAGAAGTGGAAATTCTTAAACCAACAGAGTTACCTATAAACTGGTAATCGGTACATGGTTGATCCCCGCATACTTCTTTTTCAGGGTCTAGAGTCCAAAAATCACTACCGCAAACAATGCATTTTTTCAGTGTGAATCCTTCCTGTTTGAAGAACGGGAGTTTCAAGAACTCCTCCCTGTTCACTTAATTATCCCCTCTAAACCCCGACAGTCCTACGCCTTTAAGTTTAGCTAAACTCTGCCGAGCGCGTCTTAATTAAGTTGTAGAGCACATTGGCTTCGCTATTTGCGCGTGCTAAAATGCTCGTGATCAAGTCGGGCACTGGTAATGCAGCGGCTATAGCTAGAGAGCAGGCCTCCGTGTAAGCTTTCCTTAAAAGCACCGGCATAACCTCGCTAACCGGTATACACGCATTGAGGGCCAGGTTAAGAGCATACGAGTGAGCCTCCGCGACTCGCTTCGAGTAGATTTCGGGGTCTATCTCGATTTCATCTGGCTCTATAATTCTGTTAGCAAGAAATACTGCCTTAATTGGGAGCGAGACCTCTATGGGTTTTAACCCAAGTTTGCCCAGGAAATCGGCCAGCTCTGCCGATATTGTATCTCCCCTCTTTGCAACTATTGTATCGCTTGTAATCCATATAGATCCTTCCTGGATCCTTATAGGTATTTTCAATTTGTTAAACAAGCTAATAATAGGGCCTGGGGAGAAACCCGTGTTTCCTGCTGGAACCATTATATCACTCGTAGCCACATCACCAGCTTTAGCCTGCCTCGTCATCCTGTACTCTTTCTTAAGGAAAATTATCAATGAAAACGGGTTTTCGCTAGTAAATATTACTCCATTTTGCCTTCTGAGTTTACTCTCAATTTTGCTGAGGATTTGATTATCCATAACTATATTTTTAATAGCTAACAGGAAAATAGCATTTTTGATCACTTTGAACGTTGCCCCAAGCTCCCTTAGTTTACGTCTGATACTGTGAAGCGTCTGAGCCGGAATTCCGGTGATATCTACAAGCAAGAAGTAAGGGTTCTGCTTCACCAAATCCAGATAAACCTTAACGGCGTTTACTTTGCGCTCCGGATACCTTCTCGACTTCACGGATCCTATCGCAACGCTCATGCTACTCAACCTTAACTGGAGGCCCCATAGTGAGTTTAATGTAAATTTTTTCTATATTGTGGGGCTTAAACCTTCCTAGAAGGAAGTTAATAACCGCTAAGGCGTTCTCTCCTACCTCTTTAGGGTCTTGAGTTTCGCTGCCTATTCTACATTGGACCTGGGGTTGATCCCTTATCCTGACTCGCACGGATCTTCTCGCTCTCTCAATAAGTGGCTTTAGATCAGCTGTTGAGGGAACCGGTTGAGGCATCTTACCCCTAGGTCCTAGGTATCTCCCCAAAGATCTACCGACGAATGGCATTAGATCCGCCTGCGCTATAAAGACATCGTAAGTTCTAGCTATCTTCTTGGCATCCTTTTTGCTTGAAGCAATTTTCTCTAAGATATCCCTAGTTATAATGGCATCGGCACCCGCCTCTCGAGCCTTCAAGGCCATATCCCCATCAGCGATAACTGCAACCTTAGCTAGTTTTTTAGGCGGAGGGTTGGGTAGCTGTATGAGCTCAGAGAACCGATTTTCCGGCTGTTTAATATCTACATCCCTAAGTTTAACTATTAACTCGTAGCTTTGGATAAACTTCCTCGGCTTCGATACCTCCCTAGCTTTCTTTATAGCTTCAATCAAGCCTTCAAATTTAACACTCACTTGGATTCACCCTCAATCTCGTATTTCAATATCACGTGATCGTATATTCCCATTTCCAACTCCTTTATGAACTCTTTAGGAGTCTTGTTCTCGACTTTGACACCCATACTTTGACAAGTACCGACAACTGATTTAACAGCGCTTTTGAGAGTCTTCGCTCCTATATCGTTCATCTTCAACTTCGCTATCTTAATTACTGTTTCCAAAGGTAAATTACCCATAAAAGACTTTCCCGCCTGACTGGACCCTTTCTCCACTTTTAGTTCCTTTATTATTAAAGCGGCTGTTGTCGGTGTTCCTATTTCTACGTTAAAAGTTTTCTTTTCGACATCTACATCCACTTTAACGGGAACTCTCATTCCCGCGAAATCCTTAGTTAACTCGTTAATTTTCTTCACAACCTCTAACACATTGACGCCGAGCGGCCCTAGTGATGGACCGATGGGTGGGCCCGCGCTAGCCTTGCCTCCTTCAACTAAAAATTGAAAGGTTTTGATCTTTGCGGACATCTAGTCACCTCGGATTACTTCAAAGGTAGAAACATTGACGACCTAGTAGCCTTTAGCCCCGGCTCGCCATGTTCAACCTTCTTGCACGTGGGTGCGAATTCGCCTAGGTAGTGCCCGATCATCTCGGCTCTTATCGTCACTGGCACATACTCTTTACCATTGTGAACATGAACCGTTACTCCTACCATTTCCGGAAGAATCACTAAGTCGCGGACATGAGTTTTTATGGTGGGCTGCTTACCTGTTTCTTCTTTTATTTCTTTAGCTTTCCGAATTCTCTCCAGAAGTTTCCTGTGGCGTTCCTTTAACCCTCTTTTAAGCGTCCTCCTCTGTCTAGACGACAGCAAGTTCGCTAACTTGTCTAGCGTCAATGTTTGTAGCTCTTCGAGTGTTAAGCCCCTGTATCGGAATTCCCTTGCAGCGGCCATATTAACCACCCGGGAGTACCAGCATGCTGTTAAAAAAATTCACGTTAACCACTTGTTCCTCCTCCACCTCTTTTCCTTCCAGTTCTTCTCGCAGCTATATGCCCCACTTTCTGCCCTGGTGGAGCGTTACGTGAAACAGGCGTTAGTCCCTTCGGATGGTGCCCTCCACCGGCCGGGTGAGCATAGGCACCCATTGCCTTCCCCCTAACAGTTGGATACTTGAAAGATTTAGCTCTGGATAAATGGTACATTTTACCAGCCTTCAGCATCGGTTTTTCTACTCTCCCACCGCCCGCTACAATACCGACAGTGGCTCGAGCGTGCGAACTTACTTCCTTAACCTTTTTAGATGGAAGCTGAATCAATGTTTTACCATCCCTGTGGGCCAGCACAACTGCGTAAGTTCCGCTCGATCTAGCCACTTTGCCACCGTCTCCAGGACGTATCTCAACGTTGCATACCAGGCTACCTTCGGGAATTTTCCCTATAGGAAGTATGTTACCCACGCTAACCGGTGCATTAGCTCCGTAGTACACCGCTTGCCCTATGGCTAGACCCTCAGGGGCCACCATGAGCATTTCCGCGCCATCTTCAAACTCTACTCGAGCTACAGGGTAGCCTCTTCCAGGGTCGTGGAGAAGCTCTTTAACCCTACCAGCTATGACCTTATCGTAAATTTCCTCCATTTTGAAGGGTCTGTAGGTTACTTCGCCTACCTTTTTCCAAGCAGGGTTTCGAAAGACGGACCCTCCTCGACCACGCCTTTGAACTAACAACCTTTTCCCCATGTTAACTCACCCTATAGCACACCCATCCTGCTTAATACATCTGCCGCGTTGTATTCGGGTTCTAGCTTAACATAAGCCTTTTTATCGCCTGTAGGAGTTATCAGAGTATCAACTCTGGCTACCTTAACTCCGAAGAGCTTCTCCACTGCTTCCTTTATTTGCTTTTTATTGGCTTCCCTCGCCACTATCAGTGTCAATACATTGTTCTTCTCAGCCAGCATTAGGGATTTTTCGGTTAAATGGGGGCGTACTATAACCTGAGCGGGTTCCATATTTCCACCCCCTCAAACCTCTTGGCCAATTCATTTACAGCGGAGACTGTATAGAGGGTCAGCCTCCCCGGCACGCCCCCTGGAGCAAGATCCACTACATTGAGCAGCCTCGCGCTTGTGACGTCTACGCCTGGTAACCCGCGTGCTGCTAGGGCGACTTCCGCGCCTTCGGATGCTACAATTAGTAAACTTTTAGGAACTTTATATTTTCTCCCCCTCATTTTGCCTTTTCCCGCTCTTACTCTTTTGTTCTTCGCAGCTCTTTCCACATCTTCCCATAAGCCTAATGCCATAAGCGTTTTCCTAACATCTCTAGACTTGGTCAGTTTTTCGAAGTCGTCTACGATGACGGGAGGGATCTGCTTTACCGAATCTACCCTGTGCCCACGCGCTTTGATTATTTCGGGAATAGCCGTGGCCGCGAGAGCCGATATCGTTGCTAACCTTTTCTCTTTTTCGTTGATATACTCTTTTATTTTCTTGTCCGTCCTTGGCGGATGAGCTTTTCTGCCCCCCACTGCTTGAGGTACAAAAGCCGCTCTACTGCTCCCTTTAATGCGCGGGACCCTTGCTACTCCATGGCCGACGCCCCAGCTTACAGCTGTGGTACGCTTTCCGGCCAATGGGTCTGTGCCTTTCGGTTGCAGTCTGGAGGTTAGAAGTGCATGCACAGCTCTCCTGATAATGTCGCGCCTTATCGGCGCTAAAAATACCGTTGGTAGGTGAAGAGTGCCAACGACATTCCCCTCTAGATCGTAGACATTCACTTCGTAACTCACTAGCCCTCACCTTCCTTTATAGGGTTACTACTCACGTACACGATTCTTGGTTCCTCTCGAACAACTTTCGGAGGCCTTATCGCAAGCCTGACTCTAATTAACCTTTTAACTGGCCCTGGTACCGTGCCTTCTAGCAGTATGTAGCCACTTTTCACAATACCGTAGTGGGGCCATCCCCCTTGAGGATTTATATCAGGGCTTGGTTTATTCTCGACTCTTAGAACCCTTTTGTTGTACTCTGTTCGCTGGTGAAAACCGAGTTGCCCGGGGAAAGGCGTTGTGAACATTATTGCCGGTTTCTTAGGACCTACCGACCCTATCCTTCTGCTGCCCTTCCTATGTTTATGCCATCTGGGCATCTCCTTGACGCCGAACCTTTTGAGAACCCCCTGGAACCCCTTGCCCTTAGTGACTGATAATACGTCTACATACTGCCCTGCCGATAGAACCTCGCTTACAGCAACCTCCTTGCCTAGAATGTTTAGCGCGTAGGTTAAAGCGTCCTTTGGCTTACCACCTACCTTTATTTCCAAGAGTTCCGGCTTCTTTTTACCCAATCCACTGTTACGAGGCTGTGTGGCTACTAGTACCCTTACCTCATCCGTTTCGTTCATTATTCTCTCTATTTCTTTACTTTGCTTATCGAAAATGTCCTTTTTAGGTATCGTGAATACTCTTTCAAGGTCCTTAGGTATTTGTTTGGCCCAGACCTCGGTCAAGCTTTTCAGACCGTATGGGGTTTTGCGGTATAGTCTAATTGCCACTACACGGAGGGGTGGGGTTTCTATAACGGTGGCTACTTTTACCACTTCCTGCCCGTAGAGCGGGCTGTGAGAATTGTCTTCGATTTTCACTACATGCAGTACTCCCACTTTATAACCAGCAAAGCCAAGCAGCTGGGGTTTCTCGCTTTCACCCCATCTCCTTACCCTGGCCACTATGCTTCTGGCTCTCTTCCTAGGGTAATATGCCATTGAGCCACGCCGTGGTCTTCGATGCTTTGCCATGCTAACTCCCTGCGCCGTTAGCGCGCTTTCCTTTTAAATTTATTTTTCCACGCTACTTAGAATGTAATCAAGCACCGCCAGGGTTACCGGTAGTGCCTCCTCAGTTCTAATGGTAAATACTCCCTGTTTTGGAACCATGTTTACAACGTAATCGAAGCACTCCTTAACCTCCAGTCCCTCCTCGGCCGCCAATTCGAATAACCCTTTGTCCCTCGTTCCAAAGAAAATAGCTATACCCCCTTTGGTATAGGCGTCGACTGCCAGTTTACCGGCAACGTCGCTAACGGGCTCGCCTAACCTGGAAGTTGCTATCCTTACGTAGTCCTTGCATATTTTTACAGCGACGTGTAAGTTAGCCGCGTTAGTCACTGTGTATCCCCAGTAGTAAGGCACCGAAGATCTATCCACTACCTTCATCGGGTTGGTAAGAGCGACTGTTACGCGCTCTCCCACCTTAGCTTTTCCTAGAACTTTGACTGGTTCAGAGAAACCGACATCAACATAGAGCCACTCGCCAGCTACACTCAACACAATCCCTTCCCTGAACTCACAAGCGAAACCTCTTCCGCCAGACGATAGAGGGTGGTGAGGAGATTGTAGTGGAGGTATCACGCCTACGAACTTGAGCGATGGGCTCATGGAAATAGCCCTTCGTCTAAGGTACTGGGGGGTTTCCGCGTATCTCAGTATTTCAGACACTGGAGTGGGAGGCCCGAAGACTAGGATTTCCTCAACGCGAAAAACTGCCAGATAGCGGGCAATAAGCCCCACTCTAAATGTGCTAAGTCTTTCATCTTCGCCCAAAAATATCGTTGAAGGTATTACTACACGTCTTTTTATTTTCGGCCGGGGAGGGGGATTCCTGGTCTGAGCTTCCCTCTCCCTTAGATAATTCACTCTAACCACTGCGAGCTGGTTTCTTACTTTGTCTTAGACTTTTTCTCAGCCTTTGCTTTCTGCTTTTCCTTCTCCTCTTTAGCACCTCCGGCGGATTCCCCTTTACCGATGTCAAAGAATATGGATGTTCTTTGCCTACCACCCATATGAGTAGCAGGGAAAAAGCCGTTTAAAAATTTTTAAGGCTGGGCTTCCTCCGACAGCCCCCAGTATGCCACCTTTCCTCTCTTGATCTCTCTAATTTTACCCTCCCTGAGGAGCAGCCTCAGTATGTAGAAGGCCTGCGAGTGACTAATGCCTAGCTCCTTAACTATAGTTGAAGTTGGGGCCTCACCATGATCCCGTAAAAACCTCAGCACTTTTTCCTTCCTGTCTATGACCTGAGTAGTCACTCTTCTTGGCATACTGTGTTGCGGATAATTAAACGGCGTTAATAATTATTTCTATTGGCTGTAACTTTTATGCAACCTTATATAGGGTAAGGCAAGCTCAGGGACCTGTGGGAAGTAACATTACCGGCCTAGGATTCTACTTACTGACGGATACATTTCGGTGAGTTGTTCGCGTAATAGCAACTGTTGATACTGAATCATTATCCCCACAGCTAGAAGTATCCCTATACCTGTACCCAAGGTCCCTAGGATATCACTGACTACGGCTATGATCCCCACCGTTGCACCGCTTAGTACCGTAAGCGGCCAAACATAGGTGCTCAGTATGGACTCAAGGACTTTTGTGGATGACCTAAAACCTGGTACTTGAAGTTCGGCTTTAACTAGCTGCTCAGCTTGCGCGCTCGGATCCATCCCGGTCGCCGCTACCCATATCAGAGAAAAGATTACGCAGAGCGATACGAACAATAGCGCGTAAATTAAAACATGGAGCGGGTCTTCAAGCAACGACCAAACGCCTCTCGGCGCAGTTAGATAGTATACCAGGGAGGGCTTTAGTGGGATAAGCTGACCCTCCGTAGAGTTATATTTAACGAATAAATTCAGCCAGGGATTTGAATTGTCGGGATTGAACCTGCCCCAAATGGCCCTGGCCAGTATGTGTACGTTAGCGTAAACAGCTGAGACGAGTATTACCGGTAAATTCGAGACATAGAGAAACTTGAGGGGCACCTTTGTCCTAATTCCTCCATAGCGTGTGGCTGAAACCGGGATTTCTATTCTCATACTCTCCAAATAAGTTAAAGCCAGGAGCAGCATAATCATGGAGATTAACCCTAGCAGGTCTGGGTAACCTGATCGCCTTGCGGCAAGTTGCAGCAGTAAAGTGCTGTTTCCCGTCGAAGCGTATGTGAAGGTTGCATGAAATATCGATGGGACTAAACCTACAAAAAGCTCATCTCCCACAGGCCCCACTGGGGAGAACATCTCCCAGAACACTTGTTGAGCAACCCCCGCAGCTATGAAAAGGCTCACGGCGCTCCCGATTCCCCAGCCCTTCTCCATCATGTCGTCCATTAGCATGACAACTAGCGTGGCTACGACTAGCTGTGATAGCACGATAGCCTGGGACGCTAATGACAACGCCCCGTAGGCGCCGCCCCAGATGTAACCTACGGCCTCGATCACAGCGAAAACTAACGTTAGGAGTTTTTGAACACCGGCGTAAAGCCTCCTGCCCTCTCTCGTTGATAGATCCAGCTCTATAAGCCCGCTGCCGACGAGGAGCTGCCAGATAATGCCGGCCGTAATCAGGGGACCGATACCTAACTCCATCAGCGTACCCCTACGCGACGCCATAACCACTTGAAACAAAAGAAGTGGCTGGTACCCTTGCTCACTCCAGTGTATTCCGTACAAGGGAACTTGGCTCATCGCCAAGTAGAGCACCAGTATCAAGGCTGTCCAAAATAACCTCTCACTGAGTTTAAGCCTGCGCGAGGGTGGAGGTGCTTCTGGGATTAGTTTAAACAAAGGGGTTAAGGAGGCATAGGAGGGCAATCTACTCACCTTTTACGCCGATGAACGAGCCGCCGGCTTCCTCGATCTTACGTACCGCGTTTTCGGTTGCCTTGAGCGCGTAGACAACAAGCGGCTTGGTAACCCTGCCACTACCCCCCACCTTGTTATAGCCAAGCTTCAATAAATCCACGTGTATCTTCCCTTCTTCAATTCTAGCTAATCCACGTTTAACCATTTCTTCAACGATCTCATCGAGTTCGCCGACATTTATTATTTTCCAGCTCGGCACTAGGGACGGATGGCGGGTGAAGCCATGTTTGCCAAAGTATTCCTTGTTGTATGTCATCACCCACGTCCATTTATGCTTGTGAAAACCCGCCCTCCCTCTGCCGCCCTTTCTCCCGCTCCTCCGATGCTGTCCAACACGCCCCCAACCGTGTGTTCGAGACCCTCTGTAATACTTCGATTTCTTTTCCCTACGCACGACCATGGCCAAATCCCAGTGACCTCCAGCTGTATGCACATTTATATATTGCTTCGCCTTCGAGGAGCCGCTCCCCACTAGTAGCAAAATTTAAAGTATGATAACCTAGTAGTGCCGGGTATGGCTCTAATTCAGGAGGAATGGGTACCCAAGACTTTGGCTGGGAAGCTAGTAAAGGAGGGGAAAATAACAAGCTTAGGCCGCCTCTTCGAGTTAAATCTACCAATCAGAGAAGTCGAAATAGTGGACGCTTTACTCCCAGGACTGAAGCATGAAATACTTTCTGTTAACTTGGTGCAGCGGCAGACAGACGCTGGCGAGGTTAGCCAGTTTCAAGTAACTGCGGTAGTAGGCAATGAAGACGGTTACGTTGGCGTAGGAATGGGTAAATCTAAGCAAATACGGTTAGCGATCGAAAAAGCCATCCGAAGAGCGAAGTTGAACATAGCGCCCGTTAGAAGGGGGTGCGGCAGTTGGGAGTGCTTATGCGGGGAGGAACACTCCGTGCCATTTACAGTCCGGGGTAAAGCTGGAAGTGTGGAAATACTGTTACTGCCAGCCCCTAAAGGTGTAGGGTTAGTAGCAAGTGATAGCGCAAAGGTTGTCCTCAGATTGGCCGGCATAAGAGACGTGTGGACTAGGTCAAGAGGGGAAACCAGAACTATCCACAATGTAGCTAAAGCTACAGTGGAGGCTTTAAAGCAAACCTATAAGTTGCGAGTTGAGTGAGCGCTATGTCTCTACTGGCTGTCATATTGATCAGAAGTCTAGCGGATAGGCGGCCGGAGGAGCGGAAAACGCTAGAATTGCTTAAACTTAACAGGAAGTTTAGTTGCGTTATAGTCCCGGATACACCCTCGATAAGGGGTATGCTGAAAGTTCTCGAAAACGTAGTGACATACGGCGAAATCGACAGGAACGTGCTAGCTGCACTAATAGGAAGAAGGGGGCGGCTAGAGGGGGGGAAAAGGATACGGACCGATTACTTGAAGAAACTGGGGTACGGCAGTTTTGAAGAATTAGCTGAAGCGCTGCTATCAGGGGCTACTAGTTTAGATAAACTCCCTGGCTTTAAGCCAGTATTCAGATTGCACCCTCCTAAGGGGGGGTTCGAGGGAACTATCAAAAAACACTATAGCGACGGAGGTGAGCTGGGGTACAGGGGGTATAAAATTAACGAATTAATACTTAAAATGCTTTAACATTTTCCTAGTATAATTCTAATTTAAGATTAGAGTTTTCATAAACTGCTTTGTATCCTTTGAACTACTTCTTCGAAATGATCCACTACGTTAACAGGGTCTAAACCCCGTTTGAAGTAATCCGAGAAGATTGGCGTTTTCTCTGCTGAACTTTGCAGCAGTCTCGCGTACTCTGCTATGTGAACGCCTTTGACCCTGTTTTCATCGGGAAGGACCCCCTCGCCGACCGGTATCGATAGCCCAGCATCTACTGCACCTTTAGCTGCGGCAAAAACCCTTGCTCCTTTGACAGCTCTTTTTAATCCGATATCCAGCACTGCTTCCCTGACCCCCTTTTCAAGTGCCCGCCGGGCGGCTAACATGCCAACTAAGTAAGCAGCTGGTAGGTTCTTCGTGCCCCCTTTCCATCCAAATTTCTCACTCAACTCTTTTGAGTGAGCAGCCGCTAGGGTAATGTCGCCAAAGGGCTTAGCATCAATAACCTGCACTACAATATATCTATTCGTAACTCTAACTACGAACCTCGGTTTTTGAGATAAAATTAACTTCCTTCGCTTATAATAGTTAGTAATCCTCTCACGTCTCCTTCGGAAAGGTACTCTGTATCTTCCACTCTTAGCCACTGACACCCCCCTCCTTCAGCACGCCTATTTCTTTTAGATGAGCTCTCAGAGATGAAACACTTCTAAACACTCCTCCCTTTACCTGGTTACGTAACTTCCTATATAGCTTGGAATCTATCAAACCCTTTTCGTGCAAATATTTGAGATAACCTCTCTGTGCCCGAACTTTCCGAATCCAGAGTTCTTTCTCTTCAATCCGAGGGCCTTTGCGCCTACCCGGACCCCTCCTACGGCCCTTCTTAACCTGCAACCGCTTTATCCTCCACCTGCCTCTGCTAGGGGTTGCAGGCGGCAGCTTGATTATCACACCTTCTTTGATTAACCTTTTTACATCTTCTCTAGTGACTGCAGTTTCGACCTGTTCGAGCCTCTCGGGATCTATCCAAACCCTGGATTCTCCAACCCCCAGTACGCTAGCAGCAATCCTTCTAACGGTTCTTAAAGCCGAAGCCACAACTCATCCCTGTAGGGCCAGAACCAGCAGTTTAAAAAAATGTCTCTAAGCGGTTGCGCTCAAGCCAGCGTTTACAATGTGTAGACCCATTTCCGAGGCCTTGCTTACGATTTCCCTCCGCTTCCTAGCTCCAATTGTAGATGATATTCTAACTACGTGTAGCTTGGGATCGAGTCCTTCCAGCTCTTTAGGACTATGGACCAATACTTCAACCCTCCCGCTGGAATGCAGCCCCCTTACAGCTCTAGGATTCCGATATCCAACTTTTACTCTTGGGGGAAAGCCCTTACGCTCCAACCTGATCTTATTATCAAGACTTCTGCGAGGACTTCTCCACGAATCGTTAATCCGAGCTATATACCAACTGTTCATCCGAACGAAGCTCGGCCTTCTCCTATTCATTTCTGCCCTCAGTTTTATGAGCTTCTCGATACTCCGATCTATGGACATCTGCCAACACCTCAGTATACGTATGCTAGCAAAACACCGCCTATTTTCAGCTCCTCTGCCTCATGATGGCTCATGACTCCGCGCGATGTCGAAAGCACTAGTATGCCAGTATCCCTCGCCGGTAGAAGCCGAGTTTTCCATTTGTCGAGCTCGTGATACTTAACGGGATACCTCGGCTTAATTACACCGCAATCATTTACCCTCCCCAAAAGCTGTACTTTAAGTTTGCCGCCCCGTCCATCTTCAATATACTCTATTTCGCCCACGTATCCGTTCCTCTGAAAAACTTTGAGAACCTCAATTACAAGCTTCGAAGACGGATATATGATGCACTCACTTTTGCCTCTTGTCTCATTGTTCTTTATCGTAGCTATGGCATTTGCAAGCACGTCCATCAGCATGGCAATCCAAGGCGTTAATTTCCACTCTATTAAGTTTTCTACGGAGGCTACCCGATATAGGGCCATGTATATGAACTAAGAATATTTGGTGAAACCCAGCTCCTTCGCTACCTCCCTAAAACATCTTCTGCACAAATACAATCCGTACTTCCTTACTATGGCCTCATGCGTACCGCACCTTATGCATCTCATCGACCCTTTACCGAACTTCCTTTTTCTCGGAGGTTTGAGCTTAGCCATCAAATCACCTTCGCCCCCAGCACTTTCTCTATATACTCGATTGCTTCCTCCCTTGTTACGTAGTGCCCCTTTCCTACTTTAGACCTTCTCCTTCGCCTTCTGGACACGCGGTAACCAGGTCTTTCTAGGGCAACAGCTACGTCCATACCGAAAATTCCGACGGCCGGATCATACTTTACCCCGGGTATGTGTATGTGCTCCTTTATTCCGAAAGCAAAGTTCCCCCGCTCGTCGATACTTCCCCTACTGATGGTATACCCTACAGCGGCTAGCGCCCTTTTTAGAAAAGAATAGGCTTTCTCGCCTCTCAGGGTAACCATGCAGGCTATATTTTCCCCTCTTCTTATTCCAAATTCTCGAATAGTTCTGCGGGCTTTTCTAAGTGAGGGCTCCTGTCCTGTCAACTCCTCTAGAACCCTCGCGGCGTTAGCTAGGCGTTCGCCGGACTCACCCACAGCTATGTGGGCTACTACTTTACCGATGAATATCCTCCTCATTGGGTGGTCTGTTTCCAGGATTAATTCGTTGACCATACATCCGCGAAACTAAAATAGCCCATTTTAAATATTGCGGGAGTAGCTCAAGGAACCGAGCTCGGACTTTAATTTACACAGAAGGCCCGGTCTGCACTCTAATTGTTTATCAGAGAATACTTGCATGCTCAGATTCGAGTAACTCCTCCCACCTCTTAAGCTCCTGCTCTGAGGGTAATGTGATGAAAGGCTTTTCATTACCTACAACAAAAACGTACTCTAGCATTGTCCTAACGGTGTCGTTGCCTTTGCTGAGGGTAACTACAGCTCTGGAGCGCTTGAAGGTCTGCTGTATGGAACGAATAGTACCGATGAAACCTACGTTTCTACCATCAATAACGCACGCCATCGACCCTTCAGCCATCTTCGCACTATCGATTATTTGATTAGTATCTAAGTGCAATATAACGGTATCGTATGTCTTATAAAGCCGCCTTGAAGCGGGGTCGGTGCTTTTTATAACGTAATTTCTGCCGTCATGGAAAGTTAGTTGAATGTAACCATTTTTAACCGTAATCTTCCTATGTATTCTTAGGGGCTTCAATTTTGCTTCCTCTGCGGAGATCCTATGAAGCATGAGGAACTTGGATGGATGAGGTAAAATTCGGAAATACTCCTCAGGCCCCCTTAAGTAGAGCACGTCCATAAACCCCACTGGAAATTTATAGTCTGTAACCACTCTTCCATCAACATAGACTCTTCTTTCAGCTAGAACTCTTCTTGTCTCTCCCATAGTGTAAGTGTATTTGAGGATATCCCTGAGGACTATCCCTAACGGCACAGATCTAATAATGGGGTGGGGGCCGGGTGAAGGCTTTACAGTCCACACAAAACTCTTCCTATGTATAGACCAGAACTTAGGTGAAACTTCCCGCCTCAAGTGCCTCAAAGATCCTCCCGACGTTCTCACCTTTTCTGCACCCCTTATTGCGAAGCTCTTTTCCTCCTCTCTATAATTTCTTTCCTTCTACCATCGCTTAAATCCAGCTTTGTAATAACTACTTTCGATGGATGCAACGGTACGAGCACCTCTCTACCGTCAGCCCGCGTTCTTGTCGCACCTTCTACAAATATACGCATTTTCTTCACATTGACCCTAACCACTTTGCCTTCGTGACCCTTGAAGCTGCCTCTGACGACCATGACAGTATCCCCTTTTCTAACCCTTATCCTACGAATTCCGTACTCCTTCTTAAGCTCCTCAGAGAGAGGTGACACTAGTTGCTTCGCCTTAACATGCAGCGGAGCTCTATAAAGCATCCTCTTCCTAACTTCTCTAGGATGCGATGACATACTTAACTGTACCACTATTAACACCTCGCAGGAGGCTTGTTAATAATTTAAAAACTTACCGGTAACAAATACACTTTAGCTAACCCGCCTCCTCGAGCAGTCCCTCCGCGGGAGAGCTTCTCGCCGCAGCAGCCGCTTTTTCCCTTTCTATTTGCTTTTTAGTCTCCTCAACAATCTTCTTCCAATCAATAAGCCTCCTATTTATCGTCTGTAGGTGCTGCTTAAGAAGCTCCATGGCCTTCTCCCTACCCAATCTGGCTACGTTCCATGTAACAAAGGGCGAGTAGAATGACGCTTTGGTTATCTTGGGTTTATCACCTTCTTCTAGCTCAAACTGTATGAATCCGAGTTCTCTCAGATAGCACGTGTCGTTTGGGCAAAGGATGTCTATTTCCCTGTTTTCCTTTTTTATGAATATCACTTTGTACTCCGAGGGATCTTTTATCACCCTTCCACAAACGCACTGAATATAGTCTCCCCCTTCGGTCAAGGCCAACTCCCTCAGAGAAGGGGAATACATGCCTCTTATTAAGAGTTGCGTAGCATGTCTCAGCAATCGAAAGCGACATCACTGATCAGTCGTGAGCTGCCTCATCCTTCAAGAACTTTTAAGTAGACGGGGGTATTAAAGTGCTAGCCTTGAAGGAGGTACTCGAGGCGCTCAGGCAATTAGGTCCCGACGAGTTCAGAGTGTTGAGTGCGGTCGAGCGCGGTATGTCCAGATACATGTATGTTCCCATGGAGGAGATTTCTAGGCTGACCAGGTACGATGAAGATTATACGTCCGCATTAGTTAGAAAACTGAATTCAATGGGATTACTTCAGAGGCACACCGGCAACTATGTTGGCTATATTTTGACTTCTAGGGGATACGACTGTTTAGCTCTTAACACGCTGATAAAGAGGGGGGTTCTGGAGAGTATAGGCGTCTCACCCTTAGGTAGGGGCAAGGAATCCGATGTCTATCCGGGTAAAACTGCTGGAAATAAGCTCGTAGCGGTGAAATTTCACCGAATTGGTCGCACGTCCTTTAGGCAGACTAGGAAGCTACGCTCCTACATAGGTGAAAGGCGCCATATATCTTGGCTATACCAATCCAGGTTGGCGGCCGAAAGCGAATACAGGGCCCTACGAATACTTCACCCATCCGGGGTTTCGGTTCCAAAACCTATTGATTGGAACAGACACATAGTAGTTTACGAATGCTTGGAGGGCGTTGAGCTTTTTAGAGCGCCTGAGCTAGCTGATGCAGCGCTATTTAGAGATCTCCTACTTGAGGAAATACTCAAAGCTTATGGAAAAGGCGTTGTACATAGTGATTTAAGCGAGTACAACGTTATGGTTGTAGGAGAGAAGCCAGTCCTTTTCGATTGGCCTCAATGGGTTTCGAGTTCCCATCCCATGGCTATGCATTACCTGAAACGCGATATTCACAATATCCTAAAATTTTTTAAAAGGAAGTATGACATTAGTTACGACTTGAATAAGGTGATCAACAAACTGATGAGCAGGGGGGAGGGGTTTGCTTAGGAGAGTAATTGGAATCGATTTACTTCCCGGAGAATCACCGATTTCAACTAAAAACCCTCGCTTCTCCTATGTTCTCTTAGTAGATGGGGTCGTCAAAGAGAAGGGGGAGGCAGACTTACGTTATATACTCAATCTAGCAGATAAAACGCGGGTAGACGCTATAGCCGTTGATAACGTGTATGAAATAGCGCCGACAACAGAGGAACTTCAAGCACTTTTCAACTCCCTAAATTATACACCTAAGCTTGTCCAGGTAACCCTCATAGGTGACAAAACATACCCTTTAAACGCGTTGGCAGCATCTCTTGGATTAGGTAGTGAAAAACTTAGCCCAGAGCAGGCCGCCGAAGTCGCTGCCATGCTATGCCATATGGGAGTAGGTTCAGAGTTCGTGCTCTTTGAGCGGGATGAGACTAGGATTGTCATAGCTAAAGGTAGGCATCCATCTCAAGGTGGAATGAGCATGGATCGCTATAAAAGGAATTTAGAGAAGCTTTTGCTTCAAAAAACTAGGGAAATCAGAGAGGTACTGGACAAAAGGGGGGTGGATTATGACGTATTCATAGCTAAAACACGCTTCGGTGTAGAGCGGGCCGTGTTCATAGTGTATGCTTCAAGGGATAATTTATTCGGCATCGTAAAGCCAATACATGACCACGATTTACAGTTAAAAATCGAACTGGTTTGCAAGAAAAACCCGATTTTCGTACCTTTAGCTAAACAACCTCCTAGGATACGTAAAAACTTGGATTACCTTATCGTTGGCGTGGATCCCGGAATCACGACGGGAATAGCCGCATTAACTTTGAGAGGCGAGCTGAAGTTACTTACATCCGGGCGGGAACTAAGTAGAGGACATGTAGCCAGGTTGCTGATGGCTTACGGTAACCCAGTCGTACTAGCCACCGATGTCGTCCCAGCACCCACGTATGTTAGGAAGCTGGGATCTATGCTGAATGCGGTGCTGATGATACCGAGCACTAACCTAACAGCAGAAGAAAAGCGTAGACTGGTCAACGAATTCTCCGAAGCTCGAAACGTAAACATTCTCGTTGAAAATTCCCATCAAAGAGACGCCCTGGCTGCCGCGATATATGCGTTCAAGAAATTATCCCCGAAGTTAAACGAGGCAAGAGACAAGGTGAGAAAGTTAGGGTTAGATATACCGGAGGAGGAGGTGGAGGTCCTTGTTGCAAAAGGCTCAACTATTTGGGATGCTATTAGAAATGTATCACGTAAATATTACATACCAGAAGTTGATATAGAAATACCAGAAAAAATTCAATCTTATCCGGTTGATAAAATTATACAAGCACTCTACGATAAAATTTATTCGATGAATAGAAAAATAAAGGAACTTGAAAACGATAAAAATGAACTTATATATAGGCTTAAGATTTTGGAGGAACAATATCAAAAAATATTAAGTTTCCAGAATTTTATATTGAAGAAAGACAAAATGATAGAAATGCTGAATAATAGATTAAATAATTTGATAGTAGATTTATCTAAGCTTAACTATGAGCTAGATAAGAAAAAGGAGGAAATCAATTATTTGAAAAATATAGTTGAGCGAGCAGCTTTAGGCGAAGTAATATTGGTACCACGGGTTAGCAATGCGAAAAAGCTGCTAGAGATCCCACTCCCCACCGGTATAGCGGTTATAGGGGTTATAAAGCCTGGCGATGATAAACTCATCGCAGCTTGCGCGAATAAGCAAAAGCTAAAAGCATTGATCTGCGAGAACGGCTATAGCGAGTACTACGCGAAACTATTGGCCAGATACGACATTGCCTTACTAAGTGAAAAGGATGTCAGGGCTTTATACAAGCTGAGCAATGCGAGTGTATACGACGTGCATGAGCTTAGAGAGACAGTCACCACTAAGTTGAGAGAGAATAGTGAGGAAGTATCCAGGATGCTTAAGGACTCCGTTAGGGCTTTGCTGGAAAGCTACAAAAGCGAACGCGCCCGGCTACTCAAATCCAAGCGAGAGGACTCGTGAGCAATTTAAAATAGCTGGAGTCTCTCCTCTATAAACTCGCTTTGGAGCTTTGTGATATTTTTCAAGTACTCGCTTAATATTGGCTCAACGTATTTTCTCGCAGTGTTGTATACCTCTTCTTTAGCTACTAATCCAACGTGCGCTATTAGCGGGTCGTTGATAGGCCTCCCTATCTGGCTGATTAATTCGACGTAAGCTTCCTCCACCTCTGTCTCTTGCACTATTTTTTCCGCGATCATTCTAGCTAGCACATTGTAAATTTTACCGACATGATTCACAGGATTCTTGCCAGCAGTTGCCTCCATGGACATGGGCCTCATGGGGGTTATCAAGCCGTTAGCCCTATTTCCCCGCCCGGTAGCACCGTCATCTCCGTGTTCAGCAGACGTGCCCGTTACTACGAGGTAGAGGCCGCTCTCATTTTTTGCATCGGGATCATCTCCTGTATTTACGTAAACGTTAACATCCTTATCCTCTACTACCCTGGCAGATAAATTTTCCACCCGTTTCTTTACCTCTTCCTTAGCGTAGAAGTAGTCGTCCTTACTGTTAATATGCCGAGATACCATACCAGCGGCTATAGTCAGCTCTATCGTTGACCCTCTTCTGATGCCCATTACTTTAATATCCTCGCCCACCATCGGTAATTCCCTCTTTAACTCAGCGGAATTCAGGTAGCGTTCAACTTCTAAGACTAGTTTTTCCGTCTCGGATAACGGTGCGAACCCCACTCCAAGCGATGTGTCATTCGCACCGGGGATTTCTTTCCGCCTTTCAAATATGGAAACTAGGTCCGCAGATCCCTTACCTATCTTGTAGTCGATAATGACATGTATGTCGGGATCTAAGTATCTGAAATTGCCCTTGATCCAAGACCTAACAGCTTTCAGTACCAAAGTACCAATCGGTACGGTTTCGGTATCCCCGCGCTCGGTTCTTACCTCCGTGGTTGCTCTGCCTGCAACTAGTACATATATTGGTGCAAGTACTTCGCCACCGCCAAATTTAGGCCTAGATTGCCCTCCCACGATAAGTACCTTGTCCACGTTATGGTGAAGAATGCTTCCGAACCTCTGAATATACTCCTTGCATAGAGCGACGCTTACTGCTTCCGCAACCGCATCGGCCATATAGTCTGGGTGGCCTAGCCCCTTTCGTTCCACAATCTCTACGCTTCGAGCTGCTACAGGCTGCACGTTTAACCTTTCCACATAAATATCGCTCCTGTTCATCGCCGTAACGGCGGAGTGACCTGTTATTAGCATATCCCTTTTATTACTGAGATTCATTAAATTCTACAGCGTAAGC
This sequence comes from uncultured Thermofilaceae archaeon, assembly GCA_938036345.1. Lineage (GTDB taxonomy): Archaea > Thermoproteota > Thermoprotei > Thermofilales > Thermofilaceae > CALHPJ01. The sequence goes on from CALHPJ010000004.1 coordinate 27,650, forward strand.
CTGTTGCCCACCACGGCGATGTACATTATATTACTACCGCGTATGAAGACTTTACCGTACTTTACAACCGGATTGCCGTTTTCTTCAACCTGCGCTGCGCTGTCCAGTATTAGGTTCATTGAGGCATCGACGTTTTCGACAATCCCCCGATACTCGCTATTATCCTTCAGTTTGACTAGGACCTCGATACCTAGTTCCCTCAGTCTGGTAAGTAGCTCCAATGGTTTGTCTATAGCCGAAATCTCCATGCCGTATCGCCTGCCGTACTCGGCTCTCTTCACGCGCTCTTAAATCTTCGCCTAAGAGTGTTTCAGTGTATGCGTAAGCTTAGCCGGCGAATCATATAAAAAAGGGAGTTCTGCTACTAAACTTTGATCCATGAAATGCAGCGCGTGCGGCAAGGAGGGCGCTACCGCTAAAATTGGGGGGAAATACTATTGCTACAGCTGCGGTAGCCGAGTGGTAAAGGAACACGTACTACGCTCGCTAAAGGAGCTCGAGAGGAAAGGCCTAGCAGTCTCAATCGAGCAAAGCATAGAAAAACGCGAAGAGGGTAATTTCACTTCCTCAAGCAGGGCGTAAGCATCTTTTAGTGGGTGACCATTCGTGGAGAATGAAAAATCTAATGACCCCCTTTATGCCTTGCAGCTTCGTGCCGTTTCCTTAGAGCCCTTTCTCTCTGCTTTCTGGCCCACTTGTAGCTGTGCGTGTAGCGGTATTTGACGCTTAAAAGTCCGCGTGCCTTTCGTCCAGCCATCGTCTTACCTTTGAAGACCCTGCCCCTATCCGGTTTAATTACGAGTACTTTGGGTAGCGTTGGCTGCGGTAAGCTGGCTTCTCCGAGTTTAACAGCTTTCAACCATTCCTGCAGCATCTTCACGTTCTCCTCGTGTGCGCTTTTTCGTCTTTCGTCGACGTATATCCCCAGCAACCTAGCTTCGCTAACCGTTAACCCTACTGCTTTAATCTCGTCGACGGAGAAGCCCCGACCTGCCTTTAAGGGCTTAGGCGGTAAACCTCCGAATCGTCCTAGCGATGGCACTTTAACTACCGGGGAGGGGCTTGCCATTATCACCACTCTGAGGCTTGCCCGAGTACGTTGTTTTTAAGCTTTCTCTCGTCCCGCCTACTTCAAGGTCGCCTATTAGCCTTGACGCGCGCAGAGCCACCACCCCACCAATGATTAGCGCTGTAAAAAGCCCAAGGACACCCGCCACCCTCATTAATCGCCGAGCATTTTTTAGCGAGTAATCTGAAATCATGCTCCGAGCCATAAGCAGTAGCACAAGGGAGAGCAAACAGATTAATTCGTATACGATTACCCAAGGCATTACTAAGTCTACGTATTCTACGCGAGCGAATGCTAAAGCAGCTAAAAGCATTGCTGGCATAAGTGCCCCCACCGCGTAAAATATTGTTGCCTGGCTGAGTAAAGCGTTTGTCTCTCTGAAAATCCTCATTCCGCGAATCATCAAAACCAGAACACGGCTTTGTTGGATAAACCTTTCCTTCAATTAAAGGCCCAGCGAAACTTTAAGTTAATAACGCATGAGCTTAAGTAGCACTAAAGATATCCCGTAAAAGCTTAAAGCTTTGCTCATGAGCTGCCTGTAACGTAAAGTAAATTTAACTATCCCTACGTAGCGCATAACCCCTATCAAAAATATTAAACCGAGGGGTACTCCTACTAAAGTCTCTGTTGAATTTAAGTAGAAATAACCTCCGTTGCCCCACACGCATGAGTAGGCAACTAGTAAACCTGTAGAATCGAAAAATAGTGTAATCCAGTTCAATTTATAATCAGCTTTTCTATAATAGTTTAAAAAGAAAGCTAAAATACTTGTGAGACATGTTATTATGATAAAAATGCTAATATCCAGATTGTTGACTATAAAGTTTAACTTGGGGGGCTGCCTATAAATCAGGCCTATCATCCATTCTTTTTGAATATAGATTAGTGGATCTTCGTACTCGGGCTTCATAACCGCTCTTGCTAGCATCAACCCGGTTGGAGCTAAGATGCAGATAGTTGCAAGAATAACGCTGCGCATGTAACCTTTAGATAATTTATGGTTCCACATGCTCATCGCAGCGAACACTAAATGTAGCGAAGAGCTCATGAAAATCGCGAGTACTGGAGTGAATTCCCGCATCCCCGCGAAATCCAGGAGAAGTAGCATAGCGACGCCTACTATGTTGGGGGTAAAGGAGTCAGGTACACTGGTCAGAAGATAGAATCCACCCTCCAATCTTATGGTTATTAAATCTGATAAAACAATTATGAATAATATAAGCAAAGTTGCAAATATAACATGTGTTGGAGGTATGAGAAATGTAAGTCCCAGTATCATCACTAATACCCCCATAGCTAGGGTTGCGACGTCAGCAATTACCCGGGAGAAGTTTCTTGCAGCACCTCGCGTATGTAGAAGGACGGCTGCGATGAGCGTGGAGATAAGAACCCCTGCTTGGACCCCCAGGTAGACGCTGTGGAGTACTCTTGTTGTACTCACATTACTTACTGTCCGGAAAGCGAGAGTGGTTAACAGGAGGTGAACCCCTAGTGTAGTGACAGTAGCTAGAGTTGATGAGGCTAGCATAAGCATGATGAAGCCTGCGTGATAAGAGTGAAAACCTATCTGATTCAGGGGAAAGAAAGCATCGAGTATAGCGAATAAAGAACCCATCGCAACACCAGCTAGGGTCAGAACAGAAAGTTCGCTTTGAGAACGGTGCCCAGCAGCGCGTTCGATGGTCGTGGGCAAAGCTTCAACGCCCTCCCATAGGGGCGAGAGAGCTCTTATAACACTGTCATGAATTAAGGAAAAACCTACACTCATAGCGCACGTAATTAACAACAGAGTCAGCATGGATTCCGAAAACAGGCTGGTGGGCACTTCCAGATTTCCTAAAAGTGGGGATGTTCGGCTTAGAGCGTCCCTATTAGTTAGCACCGAATAGAGAAGTGAGAAAACCATGCGCAAATTAATAACTGTTAAGGAGGAGGCGAGACTTAAGGTTAAAGGCGGAGCCCACTCGTTTTGAGGAAAACGCAACAATAGTGTCCCAAGGGCCAGCGCAGAAATGAGAAAGGCTTGCAAGGGCGTGCCTATTACCAGATCCAGCATTAATAAGCCTGCTCCACTGCCGAGTAGTATGCAAGCCGCTGCGATCAACAAGGGTTTCATTTCACTACGCCTAAGGTACTTTTTTCATCATCGTCAACTTGAGAAAGGAATTTCGAACCAGAGGCGCTAACCAAAATTCGGGCTAGCACTGGGCAGCCATTACCTCCTTTGGCACAGTAATCTCTTAGTGAGGGGGCCCTTAACCGCCATTCCTCAGGTGGTATAAACACGCACCTTGTCCCATTCCCTGTATGCTTATAGTACATGCACGCTCTTTCTTCGCCCATCAACCCGGTGAGCACGTGCGGGAGATAAGTGTTTAGCGCATACTAAAGTTGAGGGCTTCAAACACATCCGAATGTCTTCTTAACCTCTTGAAAGTATCATTTAGGGATTCAGGTATAACCTTCGTGTTAGCGATAACTGGCATAAAATTCGTGTCTCCAACCCATCTCGGGACTATGTGTACGTGCAAGTGACCTTCGAGTCCCGCGCCAGCCGCCTTTCCCAGGTTAACACCCAAGTTTAAACCGTCAGGAGTTAATGCGCGTTTAACTAACTCTATGGATAATTTTATAGTTTCAGCTAAATTGTAAAGCTCGTCTCTTGTTAGCTCCGAGAACTCGGATAAATGCCTTCGGGGTGCGAGAAGTAGGTGTCCAGTGTTGTAGGGAAACTTGTTCATTAGTAGGATCACATAGTTATTTTTGTAAATCACTAGGTGCTCCTCTAGATTATCCGACTCGGCTGCTTTGCATATAAAGCACCCCTCTTCCTTCTCTATCTTCGTGTATTCTATGTACTTCATTCTCCATGGTGCCCATAGAATTTCCACTTCACCACCTACTCGCTCTAGAAAAGTGAATACTAAAACATTTTCGCGAGAAAAGAAACACCGGAGATATTGACTGCTACAGCAGCGAGTATGGGGATTGCAGCCCGTTAGGGGTAAAGCTACCAAAAACGAGCGCCAGGCTTACACATCACAGCGCAAATCCAAGCTTTAGCTGTGTAGTGAAATAGTACATTGAATTCTTCGTTCGCAGATTTTGCAGGGTAAAAACTTTAAAGCGGGAATCTGAGGGCTCACAAGCTATGTCGCAAAAAACTGCTAGGCAAATTAGGAGTAAATGGGAGTCAAAAAAGTGGTTTACGGTCATAGCTCCCAGCGCTTTCGGGTATGCTGAACTTGGCCTTATACCGGCGAACGATGAAAGGAATGTTATCGGAAGAACTATGGAAATAAGCTTTTACGATATAACAAAGGATATATCACAGCTTCCCATTAAACTTAAATTCAAAATAATAAAAGTTAGCGAAGATAGCAAAGCTTACACGCAATTGAAACAAATAGAGATGACCAGAGACTATATTAGAAGCTTAGTAAGACGAGGAGTTTCAAGAGTAGACGCAATAAAAGATTTCGAAACTAAGGATGGAGCTAAGCTTAGAATAATGTGTATGGTAATAACTCAAAGTAGAATTAAAACTTCCCAGAAAAAAATAATGAGAAAAATAATGCTAGATCTATTAGAAAAAAAAGTTTCCGAAACAGTATTTGATGAATTGATCCAAGAAATAGTTCTTGGCAAATTAGCTACCGAAATAGAAATAGCCGCCAGAAAAATATATCAGATTAAAAAAGCAGAAATTCGGAAAGTTAAAGTATTATCTCAACCCGTTAGCCCAACTTAGTGCTGCTATTTTAGGTACTTAATAGTTCGGAAACCAACCGCCTGCGCGATAGTGAATAGGGTTTCGCGTTGAGCCTCTGACGGACTAAACTTCCCGTTGAAGCCTCCTGCTAGCTCGTGCCCGCCACCGCTCCCCCTCATCCTTTTAGCCAGCTCGGGTATGATATGGCGACCTACGTGAAGCCCGGTTTTTTCACCAAACTTTCTTGAAAACCTTATACTTAGCCTGCACTCATTGTCTACTTTGCAAGCAACTATCGATACATCTGCACCTAGAGTTATCAATGACCTAGCCACCGAAGCTTCGTATGAGCTGACTTCACTTACAACTACTAAGAATTCACCTAACCTGATCACGCTCGACCTAACTGCTCCTTTAAGCCTAGCTACTTTCTCTGGAAAGTCAGTCTCTTCTTCAAGCAACTCCAGGGCTTTCAGGTAGTCGCCACCTCTCTTCAGCATGCACGCCGTAAGTTCAAGAGCAGCAGGGCTGACGTGGATAAACCTCCTAGTATCAAAAAGCACCCCCGCGATCGCCAAAGTTGCTAAAGCAGGTGGAAGGGGTATTTTCAACTCCTCTATAACTCGATAGATGATCAATGTCGAAGCAGGCTCCTCTAGGATTATGGTTAAGTTGGCCCTCTTAGCCAGATCTCCTGGTGGTGTGTGGTGATCCAACACGAACAGCGTTTCAACGTTATTAATTACCGTGGCGAAATTTCCAACCCGGTTACGATCGCTTGTATCTACGATAGCAACAGAGTCCACTATCTCACAGCTTGGCTCCACTATGTACTCAAAGTTCAGACCTAAATTCTTCAACAACCTACGCGAGAGCTTGCTGGGACCCCCTGGAAAGGCCATCTTTACATTGCTTACACCTGCATTTTCTAAAAAGTGCTTAAGCAGAAGTGCTGCGGCTAGGGCATCCGGGTCAGCATTTACATGGGTAATAATTAGGACTCCCTTCCTTGATGCACGCGCGAAGCTCTGCACTTTTAAGGAGATTTCAGATAAACTTGAAACCTTTAGCCTCAACCTTAGGGGCAAGTTCCGCCAACGCTTTATCGAGAATACTCGCGAGCTCACGATCAATATCACCCGACGAGTACTTAACTTCGACAACAGCTTCTACTTCAACTATATAGGGCCATTCATCGCTTATCTGAACTTTAATATTACTATTTTGAGTGCGATCTCCGAAACTCTCCTCTATGAGTTCCGCTATTCTATTAGCTAACCAATTTGTAATTTCCTCTATTTCATCACGTGAGATTTTACTAACCAGCTCCCGTTTGAGTACCGCCAATTCTTTTCACCAGTCTTTTTTCTAACTCTTCTAACTGTTCCTTTATTAATCCTTCTTGTTTTTCTAATGTTTTTAACCTTAATTCCAATATTTCTTTCAAATCATTTAACTCCTTGACTACATCGCTCTTTTGCCTGTGGACCATTATGGATCCTACAATCTTGTAAATCGAAGCATCCTCCTTAATGGAACTCAACTCGCGTAAAGCGTCATTCACCTCGCTTAGCTGAGACTGAATTTGTTGCCTGTTAATAGCGAGCACCCTTAGCTTTTCAACTAAATCTTGGTACCTTTTTATGTCGGCCCGAAGGGTTTCAGATACTTCTGCCACATTATGCGATGAAAAGAGGGAATTTATATTTATGCACGCCGCTGAAAGTTGCAGTTATTTATGCCCAGGTTAAGCTGGTTGACTCAATTTGGCCAGAATTTTAATCTAAAGGTAACCTATGGGTAGGCAGGCCTCTTTAGATTAAGATCTCTTCAATTAAATTCAGTCAATGCTTTCTCAGCTAATTCTAAAACCGTTAACAGTCTGAGAAAGCCGTTAAGCGAAGCTCTAAGGGAAGCCCGTTTAGGAGAGGCCATTCTTACCTTTAACTGCTCACCCTCTAGTGCAGCTTCCATTAGGACATGCGCAGTAGGCTGGTTTTTGACCTCAACTATAAGTGCATCATAGGCTGCTTTTGCATGCAGTTTACTCGAAAAATTTACTGTTACATATGCTTCATACGTAAACCTTGACACTTAATCACCTCCTGAACTTTTTCAACAGTAAGACGAGGACCCCGTAAATTGCCAGTCCGAGCATCGATGAACTTCAAAATAAAAGTACTTTCGAGGGATTCGCTTCTTTCGACCAGTAAAACAGACTCTGCTAGCATTGATTGACCGCGCAATTCAGTGTTTTCTATGAAGGGCAACGTTAACGCGCCTGCTAACTCCATCCCAAATTCGATGGTTTCCGACTCAGCTCGAGCACTCACGATCGCCGAGTTAGGTCTCTTAACAGCTATCCCCGCTTCGCGAGCCAATTTAACTCCTTTCAGCTTAAGAACTAATGGATAAAATTTTAGCTCCGGCCCAGTTACATCAAGGAACATTATTTTACCTGGGTTACCCTTTAACCCTCTGCAGACCATAATTACTCTATCAGCATTAAGGAATTTAGCGTACTTAAATATCTCCATGTAGTTCATTTTACCTCTGTTAACCTTGATCGCTGCCGGTAGAGCTAAAGCTATCTCTTTAGCCAATGATCTAACCCGAGGATTGGACCTTCGTGTGGTAGTAACAACTATCTTATATCCAGTCATCTAACTTTTTTAGATTATTATCTAAATGTTTTCGTTTTAATACCTTTTAATTCTTCTGGGGTAAACGTCTTGCCCAGTTCCGTTCTAGGTGTCCATGCACCACCAGCAAATGTATAGCCGCACTTCTTGCACGCCCAAATGCCGATATTAACTCTCCTTACGGTGCCCCTTGTGAAGCAGCGTGGGCATCTATGAGGACCCTTCATTTTGGCTTCAATTGCAGCTACCTTGTGCCTTATAGTCATACCGTAACGTGCGCCGAAACGTCCTGCGGTACCCACAACCTTTGTTCGTCCCATAGTTTCTCCACCCGTTAGTATGCTAATTTAAACCTCTCGCAACGAGGCACGTTAGCGGTCCTTTAGCGTTAGCAGGGTTGATATATGGGTATCATGCATCTTCAGCTCGAGATATTACGCATAAATCCAATGGATTTGGCTAAAGCTGCTTATAGGTATCTGTTTGCCAGTGCAAAGAGGGTTCCTACTCGAAAGAGCCGGCTCGTTGACCGCCACCTCAGCACTCTATGCTGCTTTAACTTACTTCGGCGGGCTATCCATGGCGGCGGAGTTCGCACTACCAACTTTATGCTTGTCGCTGGTTCATCCTGGCTTAGGTCCTGCGGGGCTCCTAGCGATCTATGCCTACAACTTGATAGAAAGGGGAGGTGTAAACCTCATAAAGGCAATCCTTTTCCTCCTACCGGCGGGTCTTTCCCTCCGCTACTGGGTTCAAAGTACTTTATGGACTATTGCCATCATAACTGCCCCAGTGTCTTTGCTTAACGCCGTGATCTTAGCTTTACTTGTAGCCACAATACAAAATTGCACTGCTGGCTCAGCGGCGACTCTATTGGCCACGTACGCTATATGTGTTAGCTTAGAGCTTTACATGCTGCTACCGGCTGGCGTTGTTGGTAGTATGGGACTTGTGGTATCCATGGGAGGGTACGCAGACGCCTTAGCCAGAAGTTCTGAAATAGCCGGCGACTGGATTTTCACTAACTTACTAGGTCCTCCCAGCGTGATTGCTCAAGCCGTCGTATATGCAGCTAGCGGTACAGCGGCTTCAAAGCTAAAAGAAACGACCGGAAAGGCCTGGATGGCTTCCTTGGCATCGACCTTCATGCTCCTCATATCGTTCCTGGTTTTCTCCAAGAAGTTCAATATTTATCCTACTATTCATGTTTTGGCAACTCCTTTAATCTGTATTATAACCAGCCTACTCTTCAAATTTAAATTTACGAATTCTAAAGTAATAAATGGAACTAGGGAACCGGCTCTTTCCCGCGAGTTCGAATACGTAGCCAACGCTTGGAGAGCATTAAGCGAAAACCTGAGGCGTGGTGAGCGAATAATACTTGTATTTGGCCCTAGCGGCTGCGGCAAGACCCACCTTGTAAGCAGCATATGCAAAGCTCAAGGATTAACGCTTTCTATAAATGAACCTGGGGGAAAGGTGGTACTTCTAGAGCGGGCAGAGCAACTACGCTCCGCTAAACCTATATGTGAACTGCTAACGCACGGGGTTAGGAGCGTAATCCTAGAATGTAGAGACCCGGCTCGGATAGCTGAACACCTTAAGGAGCTGAAGGTGCTTAGGGCGGTCTACGTTCCTCCACCCGACACGGATGCTCGGTTAATGATTCTAAGGAAAAAGCTTGAAAATGTGCTACCCGGCTACCTAGTAGAGCTTGCAGCCTCATTAACGGAGATGTACAGTGTACGGGCTTTGTTAGAGCTAGCCAGATGCATAAGAGAATTGAGTATTAACGGGGTTGAGCCGCAGGAAGCCGTTATGGAGGCTTTGAACCTAGTAAAACCAGATATTCAGCCATCAGAATTAGCTAGTATTGAAAAATTCATAGTCAATTTTGAGGGAATTATAACCGGCTTTGCTAATCCACTTCAACGCTAATGACGGTAGTATCCTCTGTACTACACGGCTAAGTTTTTAAACGGCGAACCAATACCCAATCGGGGCCGTGGCCTAGCAAGGTATGGCGGCGGTCGTGTTATAGGCGGCCGAAGCTCCAGATCAAGCAAAACTCGAGGGAAAACCCGCAGGTCCCGGGTTCGAGTCCCGGCGGCCCCATAACTGCTCAAGCTACCATGTAGATGAAAATAACGCAATGCTTAAATCTAGTCATGTAAAGCCCACCATGTAAAGCCCCGATAGCGGTGTCTCAATGTTAAACGAAAATCCTGAGGTTCTGAAGGCACGCTTAAGCGAGTTGAAAGCCAGGTTAAAAAGTGCTGAAGACGAAGTGGTGTCGCTGAGGAATAGTAGGGATACCCTCAATAATGAAGTGAAGGAGTTATCTATCAAAATAAAACAATTAACCGATGAGTATAAACGTCTGAAAGAAGAATATATTACTTTAAAAACTGCTAAGCAAAACTTATTCTCAGAGATTCAAAAACTAAAAGAAGAAAAGAATCAAATAAAAATGGATTTAAAAGCCTTAAATGATGAAATTAAAGTTTTGTTAAATGATATTAAAAACTTTCAACAAATTATCGGAAAAAGAAGAATTGATATATATGAATTAAGGGAAAATTTAGAAAAATTAGAGTGGGAATATCAAACCCGCACCCTCACTCCTGAAGATGAAAAAACCTATGTGGAAAGGATACGTAACACGGAATCTCTACTCGTAGCGGCCGAGAGGTATAATGAGTGCATGGCAAGGATTAAAGAATTAAAGCAACTCGTACTCCATAAGAAAGAGCAATATAGCTCACTAATTAGTAAAATTAAAGAGCTATCTTTTAAATATTTAGAGCTCAAAGCCACATTTAGTGAATTGAAAAACAAAGTCAACTCCCTTAGAGCGGAATTGAGCGGGCTCATAGAGAAAAAAGAAGCGCTAAGAAGGAAGGCGGATGAATACCATGCCAAGCTTATTGAGGGGCTTGAAGAGATTAAAAGGTTGCGAGGAGAGGTGGAAAGAATTGCGCTACTCGTTAAAGCGGCGGAACTTTCACAGATACTGAGCAAGAGGCAGGCCGAACTCTACGATGCAGCCTTAAGAGCGCTTGAGAAATACAAGCAGGGGGAGAAACTTACACTGGAAGAGTTTAAATTACTAATGGAATTCAACTTACTTGAACATGGTGCTGCTCCAAGTAGCTCTTGACCTAACAGATTTGGGTAAAGCCATCGAGGTTGCTTCCAAAGTTGCCGATGTTTGCGACCACGGCAAACTTCTATTGGAGGCTGGCACGCCACTAATAAAATCCTGGGGAATGACAGCTGTTAGGGAGTTGGCACGATTGTTCAGCGATATCCCAATTGTAGCAGATATGAAAACTATCGACGCTGGCGCCGTTGAAACAGAGCTGGCTCTGAAGAACGGTGCAAAGTTCACCACAGTCTTAGCACTAGCTAGCAACGAAACTATTACGGCCGTCGTAACTACTGCTCACAAACTCAAGGGTATGGTCATAGGCGACTTAATCTGCGTAGAGGATAAGCTCGAGCGGGCCAAAGAACTCTACAGCATGGGGGTAGATATCGTATGCTTCCACGTTCCTATCGACGTGCAAAAAGCCAAGCGAGTCGATGTAAACGAAATGATTGAACAAATCAAGCGTTTAAAAGAGCTCCCCGGGATAAGAGTAGCGGTTGCCGGAGGGATAAACCCCGAAACAGCCCCCCTGTATTCATCAGCCGGCGCCGATATTCTGATAGTTGGCAAATACATCTATGCAGCGCCGGATCCCGGCGAGGCCGCCTTAAGGCTTGCCGAGCACATTAAGCTATAAGGGATTTTTATTTCATAGCTACCTCTTCTTTACTCGGCTGTTATGCTCAGCCATTTTAACTTCGATATCCTCAAGTATGTTTTTCAGCGATGTTAGCCTGCTCTCTAGCCTCGTTTTTCTCTGCTCCAAATAGCTTAGTCTATTCTTAGTTTCATCCTCATTTGCTAATCCTAGCATGGCCTCCACCTTTAATTCCTCGAGTTCCTCACTTACAGCCCTGAGTAGGCCTTCCACTTTGGAAATTTTTTCAAGCAGCTTAACCTTAGTCTTTTCCCACTCGCTAACTAGGTTATCGACTTTCTCCACGTACCCTTTCCATGCCTCTTCTAATTCTGTTATTGCCTCCATGAACTTCTCATAGGTTGCTCTCTCAGAGGGAAGCAGGGGCTCCTCAGTCATGACTCCTCACCGGCTAATTGTTCTAACCATTTAATTTTTTTCTCTAACTCCTGCCTGACTCTCTGGTAGGTCTCTTCACCAACCTTTCCCTCCTTGTAGAGCTGCTCTAGCTTCATTAGGCTGAGCCTCAGCTTTCCTAAATCCGGCCTCGCTTCGGCAACTTTAATTCTCTGTAAGTGGGGTAGGACGAGCCGCTCCACGTTTCTAAGCATAGTTTCAACGTTCTGTTTCAGATTCTTATATTTCTCCAAACCGTTTAAGGCTTCTTCCTTCAAATTCCTATAGGAGCTCTCTGACAGCTCCCCGCTTTTGTAGAGCGAATCAAAACTTGCTGAGAGTTGTTCATACATACTTATTACATTGGATAAAGCGCTAGCAACCTGCTGCCCGGTCTTGCTTACGTCTTCCCACATTTCGATTAACCTTCTCGCTTCGCTCTCGTACTCTTTCCATTTCTCAGTTAAGTTTAGAGCCAGCTCCTCTACACGTTTCGCGTGGCTGAGTAACTCCTCCTCCATTTCTTCGATGCCCCTTTCCTCCATCTCTATTTGAGGCCGAAGCTGCTCCGGCACTAAGGCTATTGGCATGACTGGTTGCCCGGTTGAAGAACTAAGCTGCTGAGCTTGTTCAACTGCTGGTGCCGGTTTGCTCGAGGCTGTGACATAGAATCTGCAGCTTCTGAAGTCACTGACGCACGGCATTAAGCCAGGATCGACATTTTTGTCCGTTGCTGCGCACATAAATGTGCCACGGCTATCCTTATAGAGGTATGGGCAGATTACACTCATAGCTCCACCAGTTAACCAGAGGTATCTCCTTTTATTTAGCCTTTATTTTTTATGCATGGAAGGTTATATCAGGAGGCGTGTAAAAGCTTCGAGTATGCACCGGTTAATAAGGCTAAAAGACGCTCTCAAGGATTTCCTCAAAGACGCTGGTCTTTCACTACAAGATGTACTTTCAGCCATGGATGAGGATCCCAGTGGGCTCATCGCATCCCTGATGGCTAGAATAGATATAGATGAGCACGAAGCTGAACTTCTAGAGAAATTGTATACGGCTAAGCAATTAAACATGCTACTGTTCGCTATTCAGGTCTTCTATATCGCAAACCCCAGCGGTTACTACAAGGGCTTCTTGATATATCCTTCGCGAGAAAAGGTAATAGGCCCTAGCGGGAAGGTTACTAGAGAGGGGTTGAGCCTGCTGCTAAAAAGCTTGGGTATAGTACCTCACGGATATGCGCAATTCCCCGCGTGATCAAGGCGCCGGGGCCGGGATTCGAACCCGGGCGTCCAGGTAAGGACAGCGGCTTTCCGGTGAACCTCGTCTCAAGGCCGCCCCCTTAGTCCACTCGGGCACCCCGGCTGTAGTGGTGCGGTCTACGTATTGACCAAATAAGGCTTTTTCTCTCTGATTATATAAGCATATAGCTTATGCTTAAGAAAATTTCTAAACTTATTTTATTTCTATTTCAACTTTTACGCTTTTCGGGACACGTATCCTCATTAGCTGCCGCATCGCGCGCTCGTCAGCCTCCATGTCGATGATCCTTTTATGAATCCTCATCTCCCAGCGATCAAAGGTGTGGTACCCCTGACCGCTTGGCGCTTTCCTTACAGTTACTGTCATTCTCCTCGTTGGTAGGGGTATCGGACCCCTAATCCCGATGCCGGTTCTAGCAGCAACGTTCTTGATCTCCTCGCAAACGCTGTTTATGTCCTCTATCGACGTGCTATAAAGTTTTATTCGGACAAAGCGCGGCATTACTGCTACCCTTTTTCTATTGAACCTTTGCCGGAACTACGTCAATAACAACGCCGGCGGCTATAGTTCTACCGGAGTCCCTTATGGCGAACCTGCCTAATTGCGGCAACTCTGAGTACTTTTCAATTACTACGGGTTTTAGGGGTTTCAACCTTACGAGGGCGGCATCGCCCTGCTTAATGAAAGGTGGGTTCTCTTCCGCCGTCGCGCCGGTTCTCGGGTCCAGCTTCTTCTCTATAGTTGCAAATCTGACCGGAACTGTGGCCGTGTGCACATGTAAAACGGGAGTATAGCCCGAGGCTATCGCGGTCGGGTGGTAGAGAACAAATATCCTGCCTACGAATTCGTCGGCAACCGTTGGCGGATTTGTTGCGTGCCCGGCCACGTCACCACGCCGCAATTGGTTCCGCTCTACGCCTTTGACGTTAAAGCCTATATTATCGCCAGGAATGGCCTCCTCTATCCTGGTATGGTGAGTCTCAATGGATTTAACTTCCCCTTTCACATTGGGGGGCATAAATATAACTACGTCGTTTACTCGTAAAACTCCGGTTTCGACTCTGCCTACGGGAACAGTGCCTATGCCCCTTATGCTGTAGACATCTTGAATAGGTACTCTGAGTGGTTTATCTATGGGCCTAGTAGGTTCTTCAAACATATCGAAGGCCTCATATAAAGTTGGTCCGTTATACCATGGAGTTTTATCTTTGCTTAGGCTAACTATGTTGACGCCCTCCCACGCTGATACAGGTATGAATTGTACCTTGTTTAGGTTATAACCCACCATTCTCAGCAGCTTTGCGACGCCGCCTTTAACCTCCTCGTACCTCTGCTGGCTGTAGTTGACCGTATCCATCTTGTTTATAGCGACCATTATCTGGTCCACTCCCATCGTCTTCGCTAAGAAGGCGTGCTCCCTAGTCTGACCGCCTGGGCTCATACCTGCTTCATACTCACCCTCTTTTGCGCTCACTACGAGGAGGGCGCAGTCAGCTTGGCTGGCTCCGGTTACCATGTTCTTCACGAAGTCCCTGTGGCCAGGTGCGTCTATCAGCGTAAAGAAGTACTTTTTAGATTCAAATTTATAGAAGCCTAAATCTATTGTAATCCCTCTTTCACGCTCTTCTTTTAATCTATCAAGCACCCATGCATACTTAAATGATTCCTTTCCAATTTTTTTAGCTTCCTCTTCATATTCTTTTATTATCCTTTCATCAATCGCCTTTATCTCGTAAAGGAACCTGCCCATCAGGGTAGATTTACCATGGTCGATGTGCCCAATTACTACTAGGTTTAAGTGGGGTTTTTTCGCCGCACTTGCCGAACTCATAGCTTCACCTGCAAAGGTGATGGAAACATGGGTTTAAGAATATTTCCCTAGCCTCGCTGCGCAGATTTCTTGAATACCCTTGCCAATCTATCTACGATGAGCCCGGACCAAAAGCTGTTCAAAACATACCACGCGTAAAATGGTATCTCGACATAACCTGTCGGCGAAGCTACTAGGCCTATAGGTGTTGTGCCTATAGCATCCCACAACACTTTGAACACTGCAGACCACAAAGCGATACTGGCGACCGTTGCCTTTAACTTTTCTAACTCTAAGTCCGTTTTTAGCTTATCTATTCTAGGCTTCTCCTTCATTATTTTTTCATACAATTTTCTATCGCGTAACTCCACAGCCCTACGTTTCTTCTCTTCCCACTCCTTAACCTCAAACTCTATTCTGCTAACCTTTTTCTTATTAACCACAACAAGCCTGACCCCCCACATTACTGCCAAGATTAGGTAAATTAGGCCTGTAGCAACTAGTGCCGAGTATCGCCTCTCCAGCGAGGTGCCCATAAGAGCCCTTATGCACTCAATGACTCTATCGTACACATGCTGTAAGTAAAACCACCACTTTTAAAGTGTGCATAGAATTTTAAAAACCCTACATCAAAGGGTGCAGGATGCCTCGACCAGCTCTAAGATCTCGGACGGTTAAAAAGAAGCTGATCCGCACGCCGGGTGGAAAGTCGGTATGGCACATACAAAGCAAAAGACGCGGACCTCCGAAGTGCGCCCTATGCAAAAAGCCTCTCCACGGTTTTCCGAAGATGACCCTAAAGGAGGAGCGAAAAGGGCACAGGCCTCCCAACAGAATGTATGGAGGGTATCTTTGCTCGAATTGCCTGAGAAAGGCATTGAAGGCTGCGGCCGACGCCAAGTATCACTTTTAAAAAGGTTAATTTAAATTAACTATTTAAGGAGTATGTTAAGCAGCCGAAGAAAAATTTCAATCGCAGTAAGCGGGAAACCAGGGTCTGGCAAAACTACTTATGCTAAGTTTATAGCCGAAAGATTTGGTCTGCGTTACACATCTAGTGGTATGATTTTTAGAAAGATGGCCGAGGAAAGGGGGGTCGACCTTGTAGAGTTGCATAGGCTGGCGGAAGTCGACGAAAGCATCGACCTGGAGATTGATAAAAGGGCTTTAGAGGAGGCTAAAAAAGGCGGTGTAGTGGTTGACGGGCATCTCGCTGTATGGATTTTAAAAGATGTAGCGGATCTTAAAATCCTCTTCATTGCACCGCTTGAAGTAAGGGCACAAAGAATAGCAGAGCGTGAAGGAAAGAAAGCTGAGGAAGCTAGAGCGGAGATTAAAACTCGGGAGGAGAGTAATAGGTTGAGAGCTCTGAAATACTACGGTATCAACATAGATGATTACTCTATAGCCGATCTCGTGATCAATACAGCAGCACTAGATATTGAAGGCGTAAAGAGGGTTGTTAATTCGTTCATTGAAGAGTATTTACGATTAAACCCAAGTAAAGACCCTAAGACGACAAGTTTATTTCCATAGTGAACGCGGCTTCCTGTACTTGAACGCCGGTGAGCTTAATGGTAAAATTTCGGCAAGTAGAAGAAATAGAAAAAATCATGAGGAACATCGAGCAAGTTCGTAACATAGGCACACTCGCTCATGTTGACCACGGCAAAACTACAACCTCTGATTCACTATTAATGGCCGCGGGGATGCTTAGCCCTAAGGTAGCCGGTAAAGCTTTGGCCTTAGACTACGTTGAGATTGAACAGCTTAGGCAGATGACTGTTAAAGCCGCTAATGTTTCGCTTTACCACGAGTGGAGAGGTAAACCTTACGTAGTAAATCTGGTTGACACACCCGGCCATGTAGATTTCACGGGCCATGTAACCAGGAGTCTTAGGATGATGGACGGCGGCTTAGTCGTAGTAGATGCTGTGGAGGGGGTTATGACCCAAACCGAAACCGTTGTTCGCCAGGCCCTGAATGAATACGTAAGACCATTGCTTTTTATAAATAAAGTAGATAGATTAATCAAAGAATTGAGATTAAATCCCAAAGAAATTCAGCAGAGATTTATAGAAATAGTTAAAGATTTCAACATGCTAATCGAATTGTATGCTGATCCAGAATTCAAGGATGTATGGAAAGTGGATTTCAGAAGGGGTCAAGTTGCTTTCGGAAGCGCTCTACATAAATGGGGGCTCACGGTTCCCATAGCAGCAGAAAAGGGGGTGAAATTCGATTACATAGTTGATGCTTACGAAAAAGGATATTATGAGGAACTTTCCAGGGATTTTCCCTTGCATACAGCACTCTTAGACATGATAGTAGAGCATGTACCAAATCCTAAACAGGCTCAAAAGTACAGGGTTCCCAAGTTGTGGAAAGGTGATTTGAACAGCGAGATCGGCAAGGCGATGCTGGAGTGCGATCCTGAGGGTCCGCTGGTTATCGCCGTAAGCAAGGTTGTAGCTGATCCTCACGCGGGTTTCGTTGCTACGGGTAGGGTATTCAGCGGCACTGCACGCCAAGGTGATGATGTTTGGCTGGTTAATTCCAAATCTAGTGCTAGAATACTACAGGTTAGCCTCTACATGGGCCCGTATAGGGAGAAGGTCGACGCGGTATCAGCTGGCAACATTGTCGCTGTCTTGGGGCTTGATAAAGCTAGGGCTGGTGAAACAGTGGTTAGCTCTGCTCATAAGGATAGCATGGTGCCTTTCGAGAGAATGAGTTACATTAGTGAACCCGTTGTAACAATCGCTATAGAACCAAAGCATAGCAGCGACCTTCCTAAGCTTGTCGATGCGCTTAGGAAACTAGCGGTTGAAGATCCGACGTTAAAGGTGCATATAAACGAAGAAACTGGCGAGTATTTAGTCAGCGGCATGGGTACCTTACACCTCGAAATAGTCTTATGGGACCTTAAACAGAGAACAAGTTTAGAGGTTACTACCTCCCAGCCAATTGTAAGGTACAGGGAAACAGTCAGGAAGAGAAGCAATGTATTCGAGGGCAAGTCGCCTAACAAGCATAATAGGTTGTACATATGCGTCGAACCACTCAACGAGGATACATTGAAGCTTCTCCAGGAGGGTAGAGTCTATGCCGATCAAGAGTGGAGAGAGCGCGCGAGACTGCTCAGAGAATACGCCGGCTGGGATGCCGACGAGGCAAGAGGTATATGGGACATAGATGAGAACTTTAACATCTTCGTAAACAGGACAAGTGGTGTTCAGTATCTTCGTGAGGTAGCCGACACTATCGTACAGGGCTTCAGGTGGTCCATGGAGGCTGGACCTTTAGCGCAGGAACCAGTCAGGGGGGTAAAGATTTTGCTAATGGATGCGCAGCTGCATGAGGATCCAGCTCACAGAGGTCCTGCTCAGATTATGCCAGCAACTAAGAACGCGATTTTTGCCAGCTTCCTGGACGCGACTCCGACATTGCTGGAACCCCTGATGAAAATAGAAGTGAGGGTTCCGCAAGAATGGTTAAGCGGAGTTCTAAATGTCTTAAACAGACATAGAGGGAAAGTCATAAGTTTAGAGCAAAAAGGTATATTAATGCGCGTATTGGGAGAAATTCCAATTAGTGAGACTTTCACCTTGGCAGATGAAATGCGTGAAGCCACTCAAGGTAGAGCCTTCTGGGCCACAGAATTCGAGAGATGGTCACCTGTGCCTCAAGCCACTCTCAACGACTTAATAATCGAAATACGAAAACGCAAAGGCTTGCCACCTAGGATACCCACGGTCGAGGATTTCATTTCCCTCTAGCCACTGTTTTCAACTTCCGAGATGTACTCCTCCAGCAAGCGTTACTGCGAATTTTACATGTGGCGGGCCCGCCGGGACTTGAACCCGGGTTCTCCGGCTCCGAAGGCTTGCGCCCCACCGCGGGTCGACGCCTTTCCAAGCTAGGCCACGGGCCCTTGACTGATCCATTTGTACCGGCTTTAAATATGTTTTATATTGGAAATCCTCTAGTGGAGAGTTTACTCCCATTGACTTTCTAGCCGGGGATAACCATTTAAGAGGCGTGTTCTGGGTAGGGTTGGTGCCACCAAATGACCTCGACTGTGGCGTTGTTGAAAAATTCTCTTAATAAGCAGGTACTCGTAAAGCTAAAAGGCGGTAGGGAGATAAGGGGCCTTCTTCGAGGCTTTGATCAGCACCTCAACTTGATACTTGAGAACGCCGAAGAAAGCAGAGAAGGGCAAAACCGTAGGTTTGACTACATGCTGGTACGCGGAGACAACGTCATATTTATCAGCCCAGCACCCTAGGCGACTGCATAAAAAAGGTAATGTAGGTGAGTAAAAATGGTTAAGGGTACTACATCCTTCGGTAAAAGGGGAAAGGGAAAAACGCATATCAGATGCAGGCGCTGTGGTAGACACAGCTACAACATCAGGAAACATTACTGCGCAGCGTGCGGCTTTGGGCGCTCGAGCCGATTAAGGGCATACTCGTGGCGAAATAAAAAAGTAAACCGTACTAGGATTAAGTAACTGTAATTAAAGATGATTGTGCGTATACGAGTTGAGGTTCGACCCACAGAGGATGTGAATAAGGTTGTTAAAGCTGTACGTAACTTGTTTGAAGTTAACCTTAAAGAGGAAAAGCATGGCGATCGTAAAGTCCTAGTCGGCGAAGGGGGTGGTAAGGTACTAGCAAAGTTTAGGCGGTTATTGTTCGAGCACCGTATACTCGATTCCGCTAGACAGTGCATGCTGAACGGTTTAAACGATAAAGGATTCGTTTTCTACCTAAACAAGCAGGCCGCTTATTGCGGCAGGCCGAGCTTTTGTACGCTTGAAGCCGGTGAAAGCCCACTTGGTCCAATTGTTGTAGAAGTGCTCACCGACGACCCGAAGAACGCCGTACTGTGGCTAGCGCCGAGAACTATTCACGGGGAACCAATCATAGAAGTTGAAGAAATGCCCGACCCCTAACTCAAAACTGCAGGTAACAGCAGTTTCAGGGTGTTATGGGTGGTGAGGGCTCCGGGTGGCGGCTTTCGCTCTACGAGGCTGCTGTGTGTAGACCGTGGGTGCGTCAAGTTAGAGTGTACAGCATCAGCATAGCTGCGGAAGGTGGCTGACGGGGTTTGGGCGGTAGAGCGTGGGATAAGATGCGTGTTAAGGGGGCTGATGCTCTTCTCCCGAAAGACAGCGCTTTCAAGCGGGGCTGAGGAACCTTGATGGAGAGCCGAGTCTACTCAAAGCACTACGTTAACGGCACTGTCAAGCAGGCACACTCTATACTCGAGTAGCGGAGGAAGAGATGCTTACGTGGACAAGCAAGAGAGAACAAGCCCATAGTGAAAGGGAAATTCGTCAGGATCAAAGAAACGCTCTATAGCTACAGAGGTAGTGCACAGGATTTTAATCAAGCTCTACGAGGAATACATAACCGTTGAGCTAAGAAAAACATGATGCTGGGATAAAAGAAAAAGACTGAGGCTCGCTGAGCTAATACTTAAGCAAGTAGACCTGTAATAACCATAAAAAAGAGTGCCGAACTGAAAGTTGAGGAACCCGTGGCTTGAGATGCAAATTCCTACTTTAGTACGGTTACGACGACGAAAAGCATTATGCAATAACAGGACTTATGGGTTGAAGAGGAAGGTTGTCCAGAAGCTTCTTGGGAAGACTGGAGAGACTTAAAGAAACATGACTTGAGGGGGAGGAATAGCATTAACGATTTAATTAAACAGCTATCCCATAGGACAAATATTTTCTAAGATCTAACGAACTTCAAGGAGAGAGCGGCGGGAAAAAGCAAAAGCGTAAACCGGCGGAACTCAAGCACGGCTGCAGAAAGCTCGAGAAACACATAAGTATAAAGCCGCTTGGAATGGCTACGCTACCATCTGTGCGAATCCCGCGGGCACTTCAAAGACTTGCTCCCGATGCGGATACTACAATAAAGACCCAAGGAATGGTCTTCAAGCGCTCCAATGCGGCCTTGTAATTGACAAGCAGAAGAACGCTGCGATCAATACATGGAAAAGGTTCCTAGGTTGTTGGGGGGAACGGTCCCGAAGGGGTTAACCTGAGGCCTCTGGCCGAGGGGGCTCAAGGGCTGCGCAGTTAGCTCAGAACCCAAAGACTGTCCAGGAAAGCGGTAATCCGCCGAGGGACGCGCTTTCCCAGGCATCCCCACTCCCGGGGACCAGTAAAGTGGCGAAAGAGGTTTGCTCCGGTAGTGTGAAGCTGATGATGGATTAAAACTAATGGAAAACGGAGGCTTGTTTTGCCTATTAAAGGCTACATAGCCCGGGAGCTTGACCTCAATAAAATTATAATGTCTGAAAAGTTGCATTAATGGATTCCTCGCCCTGTCGCTTTACTATAACCTTCAAAAGATCCCTGCTTAGATAAGTTTCTTCGAAAACCTGTCTGGCCTCCTGTAATAGCAAGTCCAGGTCCCTATATCTGTTGCTAAAATGTTGCAAAATAAGCATCTTCGCTTTTGCAGCAGATGCTGTGTAAGCGGCTTCTAGTGCTGTAGAGTGCCCACTTACATAAGCCTCAACTCCGTTATACGATGAGAACGTAGCTTCATGGATAATTATGTCTGCTTTACTGGACGCTTCTATCAGTTCAGCGCAAGGCATTGTGTCGCCACTATACACAATCTTAAGACCCTTTCTAGGAGGCCCTACAACCTCTGAGGGTTCGATTAATCTCCCTGTGTGCAACCTCACTTTTTTCCCAGCTAGAAGTTGTCGCCGAATTGGACCAGCTGGTATGCCCAGCTCCCTAGCTTTTTCCTCGTTGAACTTACCTGGCAAGTCGTGCTCGAGAACCACAAATGCAAAAGAGTTTACGATGTGTTTAACGGGAAAAGCTATAACATCATATCCGTTACCAGACACAACTACTCCCGGCTTTAATGTCTCCACAACGAGTTCATAACCTAAATTATCGCTTAAAACCGCATGTTCGATGAACTCCTCTATTCCCGCAGGTCCTAATACTTTCAAAGGCGAAGTCTTCCCCCACATGCCCAGCGATTCAAGTAAACCCGGTAACCCGTAGAGGTGATCGCCATGGAGGTGAGCCACTAAAATTGCTGCTAAACGGTTTACTTTCAGCCCAGCTTTCAAAATTCTGTACTGGACTCCTTCCCCACAGTCGAGAAGTATAAAGTCGCCGCGGATTTTTACCAGGACCCCCGGTAGCCACCTTTCTCCGGTGGGCGTTGCTGACCCAGTACCCATAAATGTCAGCTCGGCGTAGCCTGGAGTCCCGCTGACACTTTTTCGGCTTTTTTCTGCTTTAGTAAGCACTCTATGCCCCCACCGCTGTGGCTTTTCCCTTGCAATTATGCATAATCATTATGCAGCGTGCGTGCCTGCTCAACCGGAAGTTTAACTCACCCATGTTTCACCCACTCAATGCTTTGAAAGCAAGCACACTACCCTAGTTAGTCCTCCATGGACATATACGCTGTATTCCTCGACAATCCCGAGCCCGTCAAAATGAAGCTGAGAGGAATACTCTTTGGGCCTCATAAACACCGTAAAACCGCTTCTCTTAACAATACTACTTGATAGGCTTAGCAAACATTTCTGCAGTGTTTGGACACCCGCACCGCGTGTTGTTGCTAATCTTCCGTAGGGAGGATCGGTTGAGATAGCGTCAAAGGATTCTTGACGAAAAGGAGGCCTCCTAGCGTCGCCAACAATTACGCTACACAAAGCATCGACAGAGAAGAGTTTCATATTCGACCAGCAACCTCTGGCTGCCTCCGTGCTAACATCAAGCCCTACAGCCTCTATACCCTTAAGTGCTGCCTCGGCAAGAACGGTGCCCGTACCGCAGAAGGGGTCTAGCAGCAACTCTGGATCACCGGCTAGGTTTACTAGGAGCCTTGCATCCTCCGGGGTCAACGAGGCTGGATGCTTAAATACCTTAAACTTATTCGACCTCAACCTAAATCTATCTCCTCTGGGCCTTAACATTTGTATGCCTATTACCGCAGCATCCGATGCACAGATGAGCCGTATGTGAACATCTGGGTTAGTTAGGTTAACATTGCATTGCCCGTTGCAGGCTGAATGCACGGCTTTCGCTACACTGGCTATCAACTCTGTAGACGGCGTCGATGGAAAGCCGCCAATTTTTCTTACGCTAATAGCAAATGTTTTTCCAATTACTTCGCTCCACTCCGAGCTACATCCTAGTTCGTAGTAAAAACTTGCCTCAGGTCGCGGATGGTCTGTCCAGGCTTTTCCCAGGAGAATTTCCTGTATGTAAACACACTCGTAGAGCTTAGCTAAAGCACTCCTGAGGCGCGCGCCCTCTAATTCAATTAAGCCTACTCTCCTCCCAACTCTTTCCACATCACACCCAAGCACCCTCTCTGCTTCACGCATACCCAAATCCGGTACAGAGCCAGAAACTACTACAATAAGATGCATCGTCGTGTGCATCCTTTAAAGCGTCCTCCTTACCGCGAGACTACTTACAACAGGTCGAATCGCGACCAAGATCGACAGCGCTACCAATGTTATAATTATCCAAAGCAGCATTGCGAATATGCTGCCTGACCCGGCTAATAGCTTTGAATACTCCAGCAATATTTGCCTTAGAAGAACCGTGAGGAGTACTGCCCCGTAATCACTCGCGCTAAGCTTCCTATTCCCAAGGATTGCCTCGAGCATCTGAGCCGCTAGAGGCAAAAGCAGCGATACTATTAGGAGATCCAATACCAGTATTTGCTCACCCAAGTTGGACAGCAAGAAGAACCCTATAGCTTCAAATCCGCTCAGACCGCTTAATCTACTTATGCTGGCAAAACCGGCCGCTAAAGCGAATACAGCTATGAGCAAGGAAGCCAAAAGAGAAGCGAAAATCACGGGTGATGCTCTATACGTATTTTTAATAAATTCGTCGAGCGAAAAACCTTTTACAGCCATTCCTAGCCCCAGAGCAAGCAGCGTAAATGGCCAAACATAGCTAGGCATTGCAAAGGATAGGAAAACGTAGAGCGATATAAGCGCTCCCGGCACACCGAGCACGTACTTTTTGTACTTTTCCTCTTCGAATAAGCGCTTTGCATACCTAAGCACTAGTAAAAATGACTCCTCCACGCCTCTCGATTGCTGAACAACTACACGGTGTACAGATAGCACAGGTAGCCTAGACTGGATTATCGGAAGAACCAGTTCATCGGTGGGACCATCGGATACTAGCACAACTGCATCAAACTTTCTCATGGAAAGAAGTTGATCCAGTTCTCCAGCTATTTTTGCGTCAGCCTTTACCCCCTCTTCTCTATGTCCCGCTATCAGTGCCACTTCAACCTCTTCAAATTCGCCTTTGATCTCACCGTAGATTTTCAATGCTGCAAACATGGCATTTGAATCCGAGTCGTCGGGGCGTTTTATAGCGAACCTTGTAGCCACTTCCCTGAAAGACTCTTCTCCTATTATAGGGGTTGCCGCACTTACGGTTTCCCCTACATCGTTATCCCGATCTACACATAGTACTAGTACGGATCTGGCTTCCCTGACCATTCGATACTAGAATGCCAGTACCCAATTTTAAAAGTATTCACTTTCAGCCACACTTATGACAGCCGCAACCTTCTCAGCCGCATGCTCATCCCAAGCGCCAATTAACTTGGCGATTTGAGGGTATAGGTGTGCTGCTCTCCGGCATGAGATTCGAGGGGTTGCCAGCGACTACTCATAGGTGCCTGATGCCGGGAGCTTTAGCTTCTTACTCAGGGGTAGGTTAACTGTGAAACTAGAGAGTTTAGCCTCTTGCCCAATTTTACCTGAATAGTTAAAGCCCTTTCCAAAGATTATGTCAACGAGCTTCCGGCCGCGTATCGCTTAGTACACCAATCAACACCGTCATAGTCGAGGTCCCTCTCAGCCATGAGACCCATCCCTTCGAATTCGCTGGAAAATGCGTCGTAGCCACGGTACAAACTTTAAGCACAGCTATGATTCCTACTGGAGTATACCAACCCCGCGTCTCCTAGGCTTCCGGAGATGTCATTGGCTCTAGATGGTTTCAAAGAAGCTTCCCTCGAAATACTTAGGGAGATTCTCGAAAGCGGTAGTGCTGTAATGACGAGCGCGCTGCTCGACCTCCCTGTAGTACTCATTTAGTGTTTACTTAGTAAACATTGATTTCATTCAGGCCCAATCAACCCAGAGCGGACTTATTCTCAACCAGAAATAGGTTTAAAGCAGCCCTAGGGCGCTACAACTCTCTCAAATGCGAAGGGACTTCGTAATCTTCACCGCCCTTGAATATTTTCTGGAGATCTGCATAAATCTCAGCTAAACCGACCATGTTCTTGGATGAGACAAAGTACACCGAAAATATTTCGAGGAAACTGCGGAGAGTCTCGAGCAAGCCCTTCATCATTGTTCGCTCCTCCCCGCTTAGCTCATTATCCAATTCACTGATCAGGGTCGATGGATTTTCGACCCACTTAATCATCGTTTCCAGTTCTTTTTCACTCAGTAGGTCTATCTTGTTAAAGGCGTTAATTTGTGGCATTTTGAATCGATAGTAAATTGATGACGCTAGGAATATCTGCGATACAAAGCTTGAGGGAGACCTCGATAGCGCTGCATCAACAATAAAAATAGCGCCTTGCATTCCGACGGCTATCCCCTTCGCTATTTCTAAACCACTCCTGCGGAATGCAAATATTTCCATTTGCCCAGGGGTATCCACCAGCACATATCCATCCTCGACGCTTTCTTCAATTTCGTCTCTCAGAGAGCTCGTGTTGTTCAGCATCAAGTCTACAGAGGCTACTATGGCTCCATTGGGTCCTAAATCGTACTCCTCCATAACTTGCCTAGCAGTAACGTACGCTCTAACATCCACGTCGGGTACGTAGGGTAGGTACTCTGCAGCTGGATCTAAGTTCACCGTTAGGTAGGGAATCTCATTTTCACTTAACCAATCGGAGAATGCTGAAACGAATGTCGATTTGCCGGAACCAGCCGGTCCCAGAACAAATAGTGTAAAAACCGTCATAAAGCAACTCTGCGCTTACCTTTTGGTGTTTCTCCCTCCCTTCTGGCTTCATAAGCCGCTTCAAGTTCATCTCTATTGTACACCCTACCGCACTTAACGCACACATAATTCTTTGCATCGCGATTATAGATCAGGTCTCCGCCGCACTCGGGACAGCTGCGCTTTCGCATCAAGCCGAATCACTTTTAAAGGTTATAAATGTTATCAGAAACCCAGCAATGCACTCAGCACGAGGCAAGATATTTATCCGGATAATTTTAATCGGAAATTCATGGACGAAGTGAAAATAGCAGTAGTTCCAGTTAAGGTCCCCGAGAAAACCAACGTTATCATCGGCCAAGCTCACTTCATTAAAACCGTAGAAGACTTATATGAGACCATAGTCGGCTCAGTACCCGGAGCAAGTTTTGGAGTGGCCTTTTGCGAAGCTTCGGGTGACAGGCTAGTAAGGGTTGACGGAAACGATGAAGAGCTGAAAAAGCTAGCTTCACACACCGCTCTCGAGATTGGAGCCGGGCATACGTTCGTCGTCTACTTGAAAGGCGCCTGGCCTATAAATGTGCTGAATGCTATTAAAAATGTTCAAGAAGTCGCGACCGTATTTTGCGCCACCGCAAATCCGTTACAAGTAATCATAGCCGAGACTGCCCAGGGTAGGGGGATACTGGGAGTAGTGGATGGTTACAAACCCCTAGGGATAGAGGATGAAAACAAGAGGCAGGAGCGAATACAATTCTTAAGGAGGATAGGGTACAAGCGCGGATAAGGTGCTGCGAAACTCAGTTAATATTATTTCCCCTCTGCTGAGTTCTCCGCAGCGCACTACGTACACCACGCGCCACGCATTGGTGCCTGGTTGACATAAGGGAAGAAATTTGTGCGCTTCTCTGAAGAGGTGAAACTGGTTTTATGAAGCAAGTGATCGTAGTCAGAGTCGACTTAAAAATGGGTAAAGGAAAATTGGCAGCTCAAGTTGCCCATGCGGCAGTTGCCGCTTCGGAGATAGCTAGGCGAGAAAGGCCGGAATGGTTTGAGAAGTGGATGCGGGAAGGTCAAAAGAAAATAGTTTTAAAAGCTAACTCGCTTGAAGAACTACTCAAACTCCATGATGAAGCACTAAAACTGGGACTTCCTGCAGCACTGATATCTGATAGGGGCCTTACCCAGTTACCACCAGGTACAACGACGGCACTCGCCATAGGACCTGCACCCGAAGAACTTGTTGATGCTGTAACGGGTCATCTCAAGCTATTGTGACGCGTATGCCCTCCCCAACTCGCTCTAAACTGGATGAAGAGCTAGGCATGCTCTTTTACATCACACGACAGGCAGGAATAGGTGGGATTCTAAAGGGAAAGATAGAGGACTTCATAGTAACCGAGTTGGTATTGGGTGGAATACCCTGTACCTCACCCGAGATAGGAGGATGGGGAGGCTCAGGCGAATACACGTGGTTTTTATTTGAGAAAAGATCTATTGATACCGTCACGGCGCTCAGGCTCATAGGTAAAGCCCTCGGAGTTGACTACAGGTCTCTGACTGTTATGGGCCTGAAAGATGCGCGTGCGCTGACTTTTCAATTAGCCTGTGTAAAGGGGATTGCTCCAGAGAACTTTCCCAGCTGTGTAGGAAATCGCGTAAAGATACTGGCCGCTTTCAGAATGCCCTTCAAGCTAACACCGAATATGCTCTATGGAAACCAGTTCGAAATCAAGGTTAGGAGGCTTGCCTTAGGTAAAAGCGAGGCAATGTCCCGTATAAGTGAGCTTTGGGAGGAAATTAGAGAAGCGGGGGGTGCGCCAAACTATTTTGGCTACCAGCGTTTTGGCACGATCAGGCCTATCACCCACATAGTTGGTAAGTGCATTTTGAAGGGTATGTTTAAAGAGGCGGTTTACGAGTTACTGACTAGGGCTTTCCCACACGAATCAGAGCAATCCAAAGAGGCAAGGAAATATTTAGCATCGACCTGGGACTTAAAGGGTGCATTAAAGCTTTTCCCAAGAAATCTTCACCACGAGCGAATGGTGATTCGGTACCTTATCAAGCATCCTGACGACTATTTCGGCGCTATTCGCACGTTACCCCTTCAAGTGAGGAGGCTTTTCGTCGAGGCATTCCAAGCATATATCTTCAATCGCGTGCTGAGCAGAAGGCTTAAGGAAGAAATGCCCATCTCGAAGGCTGTAGCTGGTGATTTAATTGCCATATATGGGGCAGGCTCGGCAAGCATACTGCGGGCCAATGACAGCAATCTAGAAAAGTTAAACCAGTTAATAAGCCTGGGAAGGGCAGAAGTTGTCACAAACGTTGTAGGTTACGCCACTGTGCTCCCAGAGGGCATCCCCGGTAAACTGGAAAGGGAGGTTCTAAAAGAGGAAAATGTTTCAGTAGAGAATTTCAAAGTTCACCATATGCCCGAGGTATCGTCAAGAGGGGGCACTAGGCCACTGGCCCTTAGACCTGAAAACTTTAGAGCAGCTGTAGTTGATACAGAGCTAGGTTGCATAGCTGCGTTCTCCTTCGCATTACGTAAAGGTATGTACGCCACAGTCCTATTACGCGAATTCGTTAAACCCGAAAACCCTGCTCTGCAAGGTTTTTAGGGTCAAAGTTTCATTACCGCAAGGTGGTGCGCCCTACCATGAGAAGCATTGTGTTATCCAAAGAGGTAATCGAGGAGCTAACAAGGGCATTAAAATACGCGAGGCAAGCCAACCATAGGGTAATGCTCGTACTGCTTGGTAATAATAGTGGAAACCTGATAATGGGGGCAACGGAGGCTGTTTTCTCTCTTTTAAACATGAGGGAGATAAAAGAAGGAGGGATACTTTATACATACCATGCATTCTACGAAGATGCATGCGCCCGCCGCGAATTGTTCGAGCGGGCAATCGGTAAAGAGAACCGGGTAGCCTATGTACCGTATCATGAGAGCACCAGCATCCTAGGACGAACTTTTGACTCGGCGGTACTCGATCTACTGAATAACCTCGAACCAAACGATCTAGGTCGTCTTGCTGGAGTGGTCGACGGAGGGGGTCTTTACATATTGCTGCTACCTCCTTTAGAGGAACTCATGAAAACCGTTACTAGGTTCCAGAGCTTGCTTCTAACTCCCCAATATAGTCCCCAAAGTTTGAGGAGATTTTTCGAGCAAAGGTTTTTCAACAAACTATACGAGCACGAAGGCATAATAGTGTACGATGTGGACCGCGCCAAGTTGCTGAAAACATCTGGTTTGCCTAAGCGAGTGTTTAGACGGAAAGTCAGTCCGCTGGAAACGCCCAGCGAGGCGCTGTTTCCCGATGAGCTGTATAAACTCGCCATGAGTAGGGATCAGATTGAGGTCCTAATGCTTACAGAAAAGTTATACGAGCGCCCCGAAAAGGGTCGTAAGCGCGTAATAGTGGTAACCGCTGACCGAGGGAGGGGTAAGTCGTCAGTTATAGGATTAGGTATTGCTGGGTTATCACACAAGATACGGAGAGCTAAAGGCCGCTGCCGCATTATAGTTACAGCTCCGAGCGAGGCTAACGTACAGGAGCTCTTTAAATTTGCAATAAAAGGATTAAAAGTGTTAGGCCATAAGGTGGAAGAAGAGGAGGAAAGAGGATTCTTAACTGGCCTTAAAGCGAAGGGTATCGAAGTAAAATACTTTGAACCTCTCGAGGCACTCGCCCATCGAGCTGATCTCGTAGCTGTTGATGAGGCAGCTTCGCTTCAAGTACCCATGCTCTTTGCTCTGATACGACGATTCGATAGGATCATTTATTCATCAACGGTGCACGGATACGAAGGGGCCGGCAGGGGTTTTTCTATCCGTTTCCTTAGGGGACTAAAGCAGCTAAGCGGCGTTGAAGTGTACGAGCACGAAATGGGGGAGCCCATCAGGTATGCTCCAGGTGATCCTATTGAAAAGTGGATATTTGACACGCTGCTACTCGATGCTGAACCGGCACAGCTAAACCATGACGATTTAGCATGCGTAGAGTCTATGCAGGTTGAGTACTATTCTCCCCAGTTGGAGGAGTTTTTCTTAAAAAATGAGGAGCTGCTCAGGCAATTTTTTGGAATATATATAATGGCCCATTACCGCAATAATCCCAACGACTTGGGAATGATGATGGATGCTCCGCACCATAAGCCGCGAGCTCTTAGATTAAAGACTGGAAAAATAGTCGTCTCAATAGAGTTAGCTGAGGAAGGTCCCTTAGATGAAGAAATAGCCAAGCAATGCTCAAAGGGCGCGTGGATTATGGGTAACATAATACCGGACCGGTTAATAAAACATTACAAGGTAATAGACTTCGGCTCCCTAAGGGGGTTAAGGATTGTAAGAATAGCGACTCACCCGGATCTCTGGAATAAGGGTTTAGGCTCAAGAGCGTTAGTGGAAGTTGAGAAAGAGGCCGTAGCAGGGGGCTATGACTGGATTGGAGCAGGCTTCGGAGTAACGTTTGAACTACTGAACTTCTGGCTTAAGAACAACTACATACCCGTGCACCTGAGTCCCGAGCGTAACCCCGTAAGCGGGGAATATTCGATACTCGTCGTTAAACCTTTAAATGATAAAGCAGCGAAGTTCGTAGAGCTATTTTCTCTCGAATTTAAACGCCGTCTACTATTGTCGCTCCCTGAGCCCTATCATGATCTTAACTCTAAAACTGTTCGAGCGCTCTTCCACCATACACCTAAGGAGAATGTGAGGCCGAACCTCTCACCAAGCCAGCTTGGTCGTTTAATATCTTACGCCTGGGGTGACATGACGTTAGAGAATTGCGTGGATTGTATCGTCGAACTTGCTCGTGCCTATTTCATGGGCAACCTCGGATTTCTGAGCGAGGAGGAAGAGCTACTACTGATAACTAAAGTCCTCCAGGCCAAAAGCTGGCGCGTCACATGCAACGAACTGAACTTAACTCCCCCTCAGGCAATGGATCGCCTTCGCAAGATCGCCAGAACCTTCTGTGAAAAATTCTACGGCATAAAAGACGAGAGTGATGCCGAAAGCTACCTTTACCTACACCTAAATGCTGCGCTTCGGTAATTTTGCTCTTAATTCGGGCGCTACACTGAGTGCTATTTCAAGAGCCTTCTTAATCTCTCCTAATGTAAAACTGCCTCTCCCACCCTTCTGAATAGCGCAAACTTTATCCTCCCCATTTATAGCAAACGTTATCCTAGCATCCATCACAAGCTCTTCCTCGTAGCATGGATCCACTACAAGCGCTTCACCTATCTTTGCTATGGTTACAAATACGGGTGTATCGGCTATCGGTAGCTGCACTTTCTCTTCCGACTTTATCACGAGTCCTTCAGGCGAAACTATAACCTTAGGAATACGCGCAGTCGACAACGCTGCTACGGCGGCTAAACCCGAGGCATCGATAAAGTTTCCGTCGTGATCTATAGGGTATATGTCGATAAATATCCTCCATACCTGCTTGCCAGGAGTCACAACGAGTTCCCCTAGATTTAAAGCGGGCGCGTGGCGCAATCCTCTATCTATGATCCTCGCTAGCTCCACATCATTTTCATCGGGTGGTCCAGGCTCAAAAATGGGAGAGGCCATGGGTATTAGCTCGGCGTAAACAATTTGCACACCTTCGTTGGGTGCATCCGGGTAAGGTGCTCCAAGGGAAGACTTTACTCCTGTGACCACTTTTGTGTTGCCTATAGATACCTTCGCAGATCCATCAGCGTTGCCTATGATCCCAGTTTCTATTTTTATTTCCCGGTACTGATCGGGTCTTCTACCGTCAACTCTCTCACCCCTTTTCAACATTGAGCGTATAGTTTCCCTGCGGGGATGCGGTACTATGGTGTAGGTACGCTCACTCATTGCGCCACCCCCTCTGAAAATTCGCCGCTCTCTACCTCCTCTATTGGAAGTTTCGAGTAGCGTTCTTTTAAGGCCCTTCTCTGCTCTTCGTACAGTTTAGTTACAGCCTCCATCGCCAACTGTAGGGCTCGCTCTATTTCCTCCCTTGTATACCTTCCATCAGCTTGAAGTAACGTTATTTCGCCAAGTCTGGGCATGATTGCTATCGGCATATCGCCTTCCCCCTGCTGATCTTCTATACCATTGAGGTCGACCGCGAGCTCACTTTCGATCTTACCGATTGAGACCCCCGCAACTAAATCCCTCATAGGTATTCCTGCATCCGCCAGGGCTACAGAGGCGGCAGTTATAGAGGCTACCCTCGTACTACCGTCGGCTTCTAATACCTCTATGAATACGTCAACAGTCGTTCTAGGGAACTCTTCCAGAAATATTGCCGGCTCAAGTGCCTCCCTTATAACCTTCGAGATTTCCACTTCTCTTCTCGAGGGTGTAGGGCTCTTTCTCTCATCCGAGACTGAAAACGGCAACATGGAGTACCTGCACCTAAGCAGCATCCGGTCAGTTAAAGCTTCGTGGCGTGGATGAACCTCTTTGGGTCCATATACGGCAACTATGATTTTGTTTCGGCCGAGCTCAATATACGCTGACCCATCGGCGTTTTTCAGGACTCCGGCTTCTATCTTGCAGCTTCTCATCTCGTTTAAGGCTCTGCCGTCGAGCCTCCTTCCATCCTCCCTTAGAAGCTTGACTTTTGCCCCGCTCACCATCCTAAACACCCCCGGAACCTAAGACTAGACTAGCCAGCTTCTTAACCTCTTCTAGAGGATCAGCTACATAGTGCTCCTCACAAAGTCGCTTTATTACGTAGGCGGCCGACGCTTCGAGGTCGGCCTCTTTTCCGATAACTATTATACGTCCATTTCTGCCGACAGTTATTTCGACATTAAGTGCCTCTCTTAGGTAGTTTACAACTTGCCCCTTCTTACCTATGACTCTTGACACTCGTGGAGGAGGCACCTCGACCAGCAGCCCTTTCTCTATTCTGCCAAGCCTCGACTCCTTCATCGTTAATAGAGGGTCATGTGTAAAGTCAAATAGCAAAACCTTTGCCGCCAGCAGGTCACCTACTTTGAAGATGCTTGAAAGGTCTTTCTGGTGAGACGTGGGGCGCGGAAATATTTCGGATACTTGAAGTATCGCTGTGTATGGCGAGTTTATGTCCACCAACCAGTACGTGGGCCCAACGTCGATGACTTTACCGATGACTAGATCGCCCTCAGAGGGTATGTAGCAACGCTTTACCGGTATGAGTCTTATTTTCTTGGATTTTTCGATTACTGCCACGCTTAACACTTTAGAGTAAAACTTTTTCCCCCTAGAGAAGCATGGCCCGCTTACCTCGTAGTTGCCCTCTGCTATTAGATCGCCAGGTATCACGATTTGCCCGTTGGATACATGTATTGGCATACACCTCACCCGGTACTAATCACCTTTACCTCGCCCTGGCCCTTAGTTAACGAGTTAACCTGCTGCATGATGCTCTCAACTAAACCTGCAGGAACCTCTAGCTCTGCAATCCACGACCCATCGTTTTGGTAGTGGCTCTTCGCGATTTTACCGGCCTTCGCTAAGGTTGCATACGCTTTACCTGAATACTGTGCAGGTATCCTCACTTCGACCAAAGCTCTGGCAATCTTTAGCGGTAAAACCTTACTCAGTGCCTTGATAGCCTCCTGGATCTGAATCTCAACCGGTTTGAGGGGGTCCACCGAAACCCCAGCTTCCTCGAGCGCCAGCTCGATACGCCTCGGAGGATGGGGTAAGCCTGTACGCGGATCAATCGCATTACGTGCGATGAAATCTATTATTTGGCGCTTTTTCGCCTCTATTAGTTCCCTTCTCTGTTCAGCCGTTAACTGTAATTCACCTTGCTTAATTATCACTTCTGCAACCCTGTAGACATCGTCTGTATTGAAGAGTTTGGTTAAGTCGTCAGGGGAAGCTTTAAGCCCTTTCCGAATGTCGTAATAAACATGCGGGCTCTCAACAACATCGCGAATATTTACGTTTATTCCATTTTTAATCTGCCATGCCTTCTCTACATCTACGACTATTTCAAAGCGCTTACCTCCTTTAGTGAGCCTGGCAATCCCTAACTTCCTTTGGCTCAAAGCAAACACCCCTCAATATGCGAACCATTAATATTTTAAGACTATGTAGTGCGTGGGTTATTTAAGCACCTAACAACCGCACTATCTGGCGATGAGGAGGGAGGTGAAAACGGAAGCGGTGAAGAGCCGCAATGCACTGAGCCGCAAAAGCATATAGATTCTGCCAACGACGCCAATCAAGAGGTCTGGTCGCATTGATGCGCACAGCTTGATAAGTTTACACATTAAAAGAGGGGAGGGATTCTTATAGGGCTAAGGTTAAAGCCGGCAGGCGCCCAACCTGCAGCATGGTCCGCCGCAGGTTGGAGTTAGGAAAACCTGACGAGCCATATGAGATGAGACCTGCGAAAACTAGGGGTTATCAAAGGCCGTGGAACCGAACTCTATTCTATCCATAGTTTTCTCTCTAATTTCTCCGGTATATACCTCTCTGTTAGGAATTTAAATCCGTAGCCGCTTAAAGCCTCTATTTCTACTTTTTCTTGCTTGCTCAGAAACAGTTCCAGTTGCCTCATCCATTCCTTCGATTCCTTAAACCATGGGTAGTTTAACAGCTCCTTAGCTCTCTTTAGATCCCTATCCTTAGCCTTTATTATGAAGTTTCTTGGTATCTTGTAATCATAGATGTCCGAGATTGTTAACCCCAAAAACCTCGCTTTGGGAGTGGCTAGTCTTTCACTTTCATAGCCCAGCGTTATGGATCCACTCCTGTACACGCTGTATATGTAGAATCCATAGGGATCCGCGTCCGTAAGTACGTACACCGGCAGCTTGCGTTCCTCCCACAATCTGCGCACCATACGTCTAGTACTCCTATCGGGCTGTCCTTTACCGGTAACCAGAAGACACCTGTTCTTCTCCCAGAATCTTTCCTTGTTCAATCTATTGAATATGGCGTCCTTCTCTATGACCAGGACATACTCGGCATCCACATCAAGTATCTCAAGGGAGTCCGGGTTGGGTGGAATGGAGTAAGCCCCGTCTCCCATCCTAGAGCAATCGATCGTGTCGGCTCCAGATCGAATCACTATGCGGCCTACTATTTTGCCTTTTGTGTCGTGGAGTATACCCATATGCTCCCTCAAAAGCCCCGTTATTACTTCTATATCCTGGATAACGCTGTCAGACTCCTTTTGGGTATCCCACGTTTCCTCCCGCTGCAATTTACCATATTCATTAAGGTACTCAATGGTGTGCTTACCGGCATAGTATAGATCTCTGATCGTGGGGTAATCACCCTCCCGTATAGCTTTCACGATAAGCGACAACATTAGTACGGTTTGCATGAACTTTCGCGCCTCCCCCATGTCTAAGAACTCTCTCTTTACCTTCTTCGACCCTAGCCTTAGAATCTTGGCCTCCGAGTCCCATATTATGTTAGCAAGCGTACGCGCTGGTACTTGAAGCGCAGGAGGCTTCCCTCTAGATAGTTGTCTAGCTAAATCCTTTCCGACTTTTTCAATAGCTTTTAGAACTACACCCTCCCTATCGGCCCTTTGCATAGGGGACCCCTCTTTCCGAAATCTTAGCTTTTATGAATTCAAGTAATTTGCTTCGTAGCAGCTCTTTATCCTCTCCAGATACGTAGCTTAAAGAGCTTGCCACCTCATCCACATATTTGCTAACAGTTATTTCCCATTTCCGGGCCTCCATAAGCTTCTCCATCCTTGAGAGGTAGCTACGCAACCTTCTCGAACATTCCCTTATCCCTGCTTCAATCTCGCTTTCCAACTCCGGCACGTCCGCCACCGCTTCTTTTCCAACACCCTTGAAGGGTACCTTGGTCGAACATACATGCGTTACCACGGCAAGTTGCGATGGAAACTTCACCTTGTACACGGACCAATCGATCCTCTTAACCACTTTCATTGAAACGTCTACACCTTCATCGTAAAGCAGCGGGATTCGGTTAGCAAACCGATAAAGCAGTGGCTCCTCAGACAACGGAATCCCCCCTCCGTAAGCCACAGCTACCTCCACTATGAAGGGGTGCCCGGCGTAAGACGAAGGTGGTCGGCTGACGGCAGTTACAAAATCCGGTTTTAGAACTTCCTTAACACCCTTGGCTAACAGTTCTTCGCCTAGCGGAGAGAGAGTGCTGGGTTTCGGTCTCCTCCAACCTTCGAAAGCCTGCATCTTTACAGCTAGTGTTTCGATCTCATCAATGGTTAAACTTCGAACTTTCTTATTCGCGTCAAACCCCGCCCACTCGCAAAACTTCCTAGCAGTTATTGGACCTACACCATCGAAGTTTTCAGTTAAAAATTCCTCTAATGTGCTGTTTTTATTAGCTTCTTCTATCAATTTCCTAAGCAACTCTACATCTACACCTCTAGGATGCGGCTTGCCGACCGCAGGGGTTGGAGGTAGCTTCGTTGAAGACCGGTTAAACTCAAGTAAGAGTTGTGGTCCATATGCAAATATATTAGCATAGGGCGCGATCATCGCTGTTCTTTTAATATATTCCTCGACCCTCCCCCTGGCTTGACTCCAGTCCCCCCTTATAACTAGCTCAACCACTGTTCCGTGCCATCTGCTCTCGTTTCTCTCGACTTCTAGCCGTTTAACGATTGGTAGATTTCTTTCAACATCTATAGCAATTTCTGCCTCATATACAAAGCTCGCTCTTCTAACCGAGGAGCGGACTTTAACAGGTTGCCCAGTGGTTAATTGCGCATACAGTACTGCCATTTTGACTCCCAAGCCGAATACTCCTCTACTCTGCCTCAGTACATACTTTGAGCCGTAGAGTACCCGTCCGAAGGCGTTGGGCATCTCAAGAGGGGAGATGCCCACTCCTTCGTCCTCGACCCGAATACGCACTTTTCCATCCGCCTCCAACTCGACGTTCAACCGTACTTCGGGTAGCAGCCCATGAGTCTCCGCCGCATCAAGGGCATTCTCTACTAATTCCCTAATGGTTTGGTACACTGCTCTAGCTGGGTTAGAGAAGCCAGCTATTTCCCTGTTCCTGTAGAAAAACTCAGACGGACTGAGTTGCCTGAAGCGCTCCATAGCGTCCAAATGGTTTTGCAGCGCACGTTTTAAGAATTATTCTTAGTGCCCGCCCTACAAAAGTACTCACTGAATATTTTTAAAGCTGGAAGACCTTTCCTATAGGAATCTTTTTACTATAGTTCTGGCTATAACTATCACCAAAGATATAGTTTTGATAACGATGTGAATTCAGGAAACCATGCGTACTACGTATCGCCTGTTTTGCCTTTTAAATGGTATTGCTGCTACGGCCGTCGCTAAAGCGACTAGAAAAGCTATCTCCAAGTCGCCATACCAATAATATGCAATTAGGGCACTAACCAAGGCTGGGATGTAAGCCCTTAGCTTCATGGTATAACCATTGTAATACCCTCTTAATACCATGGCGTTTATTTTAAATATACAGTTAGCGCTCGCTTTTTAAAGCTTTGAGTAGCATGAAATTTACGGATGCCGGCTAATCTGCCTCCTCAAGCGAAGGCAAAGTGGATCAAAGTTATGGAAGCTAAAACCAAAGAGGAAAAACTGAAGGCGTTAACGGAGTTCCTATCAACAGTGCCTAAACACAAAGGTACAGAAAAACTGGTTATGCAGATTAAACGGCAAATCTCTAGGTTAAAAGAAGAAATAGAATCAGAAAAATTACGGAAGGGAGGAGCTAGGCAATCAACTTTTATTGAAAAGGAGGGGGATATTCAACTCGTACTATTAGGTTTCCCGAATTCTGGGAAAACTGCACTCTTCAATGCCTTAACGGGTCTTAACATGCCTAGTAGCGATGCCCCCTTTGAGACGCGTAAACCCCAGCCAGGAATGCTAAAAGAGAATGGACTTGAAATACAGGTGATAGATACCCCCTCGCTAGTACCTTCCACAGATTCCGCTAGAAACAACCAAATTCTAGCTCTGGCCTTCAATGCGGACGCGCTGGCATTAGTCGTAGATGCTTCCAGCAACCCCAACGAACAGCGATCCTTTATGGAGAAGCTCTTAACTGAGAGAGGGATTACGATCTTCGAGGAACAAGTTAAGGTAACTATCGAAAGGAGAAGGAGCGGAGGTATCAGCATCGTGGGAGGGAGGCTAAGAAATGACCAGGTTGTAAAACTGCTTCGTGAATACGGGATCTACCATGCTCTCGTAAAACTCACCGACGACGCCACACTCGACGATGTTGAGGCAGCTATACTCGAAACCATAGCTTACAAGCCCGCCTTGCTGGTTTTAACTAAGCTAGATTTAAACCCATTCCTATCTAGTGACACGCTAATGCTCCCGAAAGGGGTAAAAACCCTGCATTTTAAGTACCATCCTCGAGATTCAGATTATCTGAAAAGGGAGATCAGTGATTACCTGTTAGCGAAGTTAAACCTCATAAGGATATACACGAGGAACCCGAAAACTGGGCAGGTCAGTACGAGACCTCTAGTTATGCGTAAAGGTGCACGTGTTGAAGACGTGGCTCGAAGGATACATAGTGGACTCCACGAGAATTTCAAGTATGCGCTCATCTGGAATGAGCACAGGTTAAAATTTAGCCCAATGAAAGTGGGCAAAGATTTTGAGTTAGCCGACCTGGATATTGTGGAAATCGTAGCGCAGTAGCTCTCTGTCAAAGGTTCCTTCAGAAAAGATTTTTAGATTCGCAAAGACGACACTTGGGATGAGTGAAAGGGAAATTCGCTTAAGAGTAGCCGAGGCAAAGCAGCGCGATGTCGGTAGGGGCACAGCGAGAATTGACCGCGCAGCTATGCAGAGCATGGGTATAGAAATCGGTGACGCCGTCGAAATAATGGGGAAAAGAACAACCGTCGCTATTGCCTGGCCGGCTTACCCTGAGGATGAGGGTGCTGGGCTCATACGCATGGATGGGATCTTACGCCACAATGCCGGTGTATCTCTAGGGGAATATGTAACGGTGAAGAAAGCACAGCTCCAGCCAGCTAAACGGGTAACGCTAGCGCCATCCGGTATCAGCGGCCTTAACGTTACACCCGAGTTCTCGGAGTACGTTAAGGAAAGATTAATGCATAGGCCTTTGCGGCGGGGTGATATTGTCGAGATACCCATAGTGAACACTGCCCTCCGATTTACTGTCGCATCGACTCAACCTGCCATTAACGTGCAAGTAACGCCTGAAACGGAGGTTGTGATCAAGAGCGAGCCTGTACCGGAGGTTGAATTAACGCTCCCCAAGGTTACCTATGAGGACATAGGGGATTTAGAGGAAGTTAAACAAAAGGTCCGCGAAATGATAGAGCTTCCTCTAAAGTACCCTGAGCTCTTCTCCCATTTAGGGATCGATCCTCCAAAAGGTGTCCTCTTCTACGGGCCACCTGGAACCGGGAAGACACTTCTAGCCAGAGCAGTTGCCAACGAGACGGGCGCGTACTTCACCGCGATAAATGGACCCGAAATTATGAGCAAGTACTATGGAGAGAGCGAAGCCCGATTGCGCGAAATATTCAGAGAGGCTGAGGAGAACGCGCCGGCAATAATATTCATCGACGAGCTAGACGCGATCGCGCCTAAGCGAGAGGAAGTTACTGGCGAAGTTGAGCGGCGAGTCGTAGCCCAGCTATTAGCGTTGCTGGACGGATTAAAGGGTAGGGGGCAGGTTATAGTGATAGGTGCCACCAACCGCCCTAATGCTGTGGACCCGGCTCTACGCAGACCGGGTCGCTTCGATAGGGAAATCGCGTTTCCCGTGCCCGATAAGCGGGCTAGAAGGGAGATACTGCAAGTGCATACCAGGAATATGCCGTTAGCGGAAGATTTCAACCTTGAAGAGCTGGCCGAGGTCACACACGGATTTACTGGAGCTGATTTAGCGGCGCTCTGCAGAGAGGCCGCGATGAGGGCTCTTCGCAGATTCCTGCCAAAAATAGACTTGGAGAAGGGCACCATCCCCCCTGAACTACTTAAGGAGCTTAAGGTTACTAGGCAGGATTTCCTTGAAGCCCTAAGAGATATTCAACCTTCTGCGTTGCGTGAAGTGTACGTTGAGGTACCTGAAGTCCACTGGAGCGATATCGGTGGTTTGGAAAATGTTAAACAGCAGCTGCAGGAGGCTGTCGAGTGGCCGCTTAAGCATCCCGAGTTCTTTAAAGAAATGGGCATTGAGCCTCCGAAGGGTGTCCTGCTTTACGGTCCTCCGGGGTGCGGTAAGACTCTCTTGGCGAAGGCCGTAGCGACAGAAAGCGAGGCTAACTTCATATCTGTTAAGGGGCCTGAGATTCTGAGTAAGTGGGTTGGAGAGAGCGAGCGAGCTATTAGAGAGATATTTGGTAAAGCTAGGCAAGCAGCTCCTTGCGTAATCTTCTTTGATGAAATAGATTCAATAGTCCCGCGTAGAGGGCAAAGGTTTGATTCCGGGGTTACGGATAGGATAGTTAACCAGCTCCTTACCGAGATGGATGGGCTTGAGAAGCTTGAGGGGGTTGTCGTGATTGGTGCGACGAATCGCCCGGATATACTGGACCCGGCGCTCCTGAGGCCCGGCCGCTTCGACCGGCTCGTCTACGTCCCCCCACCCGA
>CALHPJ010000005.1 GCA_938036345.1 uncultured Thermofilaceae archaeon
GAGGTTTATGGAGCGGCTGGCGGGCCTCTACGATAATAACCCCGACTACGCCAGGCTGTTTATCGCGCTCGTTGCCTCCGCCCTGGCCGAGAGGGGTTTTAAAGTTTCGCCGGAGGAGCTGCTGAACGCCTTTGAGCGCGACGATAGAAGCTTCATCAGCCTCTGGCTTGAAGAAATGGATATAATTCTCAAAGAGGAGGGGGGGAATTGTGGAAGCTGTTGAAGCCGATAGGAAAAGCAGGATAATCAAAATCCAATGCCCGCATTGCAGTGTTCCGCTCGTAGTTGAGGTTAAGCGGGGGACCACCGTTGTGCGATGTGCCGGATGCGGAGGCTACACCTTGGTTCTTGCGGATGTGAACGCGGATGTGCGGGACGTTAGGCCAATCGAGGTCGCTGAACCCTTGAACAACCCCGGAAGGCTCAGGTTAGCGAGGCCGGAGTTCTGGCCTTCCACGCTGGAGCGCGTGAGGGAGCAGGTTATCGCGGCGTTAAAGGGCGAGGGCGAGCTAACGCCGGAGGTGAGGAAGGCCGTGGAAGCCTTGCTTAAACTTGGTGTCTTAGAGCCTGAAGGTGGTTAGGATGCCGGAGCTGTCCTTCATCCTATTCGTGCTAAAGATGGTCGGCAGCAAGGAGGGGCGTGAGATGCTGCACGCTGTGAGGGAAGTCGAGCGGTACGCGGTTTGGAAGATGCGCCAGGTGCTGGAGGAGTCCGGAGCCGATAGGGAGATGGAGAGGAGGCCTTTCCACGGGTTTCCCGACCCGAGTTTCGCCAAACTCATTGGAGATATTATGGAGGCCGAGGGCTTAGCCCGGTGGGAGGCGGATAGGTTGAAGTGGCTGCGTGATGCCGGTGAACCTCCTCCGGTAACTAACAGGTACGTTGTGTCCTTTAAGCCGGTTATCGACAGGGTTTACGCAACCCTTCCGGACTCGCTGGTGAGCGGGGAAAGGTTTATGGCCCGCAGCTCGGCTGAGGCGGAAAGCAGAGCCGTGTTCGGGCGCTTCCTGGATAACCTGGGTTACAACCGGGTGAGAGAGCTGGTAGTGAAATGGGCGAGCATTCCGCCGGGCTCGTTAGTGGTGGACGTGGGTGCGGGGATCGGGCTTTCGTCTATAACGATCCTCAGGCTTGTCCCGGGTAGCCGCGTGATAGCCGTTGACCCCTACCAGCCGAACCTGGAGGTGACGAGGAGCTACGCCGAGGTTCTCGGTCTAGGCGACAGGTTGGAGGTCAGGTTGGGAAGGGGGGAGGAAGTCCACAAAGTCGTTAAGAACGCCGACTTCGCGGTCATGATAAACATTCTACACTGGTGCAGCGACCCGCTTACGGTTCTGAACGCTGTTAGGGAAGTCGCGCCTAAAGCTCTGCTGGCCCAAGGAGTTCTAGATGTAAAACTCAACCTAGCGCTTGCCCCTTTAGCTTATCTTTTGGGATCCAGTTTACCGCCAACGATGGAGCAGCTAATCGATTGGATCAAAATCGCCGGGTGGCGCATCGAGAAGCAGATGAGGCATCCGGTGCCCACCTTCATCCTAAAAGCTCAGAAAACAAGCTCCAAGTGAATTCCGCACGGTTTACTTAATCAGCGGTCACTAATATGCACTAATTAACCGAAACATATTTAATCCGTATTTAATCCTTAATCTAGGGATCCGTTTGAAGAGTAGATACGAGGCACTAAACGACATTTTGGAGGGTATGCAGAAAGATAACCCGGGGTTGGATGCTGTTGCTATTGTTACCAGCGACGGTATGCCGGTGGCTTCTCTTATGAAGGAGGCCGATGAGCTAAAAGTCTCCGCGATGGCGGCAACCCTCCAGGGTGTGGCCGAGCAGGTAATTAAAGAGCTTAGAGGGGGTAACATGGCGTACCTCGCGGTTAAAAGCGATAAGGGAACACTATTGATTAAAAGCCTGAGTAGAGATTTCGTGCTCGTTATGCTGATCAGCGCTGAATCCAAGCTCGGGTACGCACTCTGGCAAGCGGAATCCGCCATGGAACGTTTAAGTAAGGTGCTTTCACCCTAGGGTCTATGAGAGCTTTCAAAATTGTTATGTGCGGGGACGGCGGAGTGGGGAAAACGAGCTTGGTCAGCAGGTTCACTGGCTCCCCCTTTAACCCGATGCAAAGGCTCACAGTTGGGGTCTCCCACCACGTAAGGGAGCTGTCGACGAGCGACGGCCCGGTCAAGCTTATAGTGTGGGATCTAGGAGGAGAGGAGCGCTTCCGCTTTCTCGCCCCAGTGTTCCTGAAGGGTGCTAGGGGTGCCGTTTTCGTATTCGATGTAACGAGGGAGGAGACTTTCGAGCACCTGGAGGACTGGCTTGCCGTGGTTCTCGACGTGGCGGGCGATTTGCCGCGCGTCCTAGTTGGGAACAAGGTGGATATGGCGACTTACAGAGTTGTCTCACGCGAACGGGCAGAGGATTACGCAGCGCGCAAAGGCTTTCTGGCCTATTTTGAGACCTCAGCTAAAGACGGTGCTAATACGGATGTCCCCTTTATCGCCCTAGCTGAGTTTCTATCGGGGGTGGGAGATTGGCCGCAAGGGCTGTCCGTGTCTTAAAGCTCATGTGCCCCGACTGCGGTAGGGGTGTGGAGTTCGTACTGGACGCGGGCACGTTGACGGCGGCCTTATCCAGCCCTACCGGCTTAGTGGGCGTCGCAGACTAC
Organism: uncultured Thermofilaceae archaeon; assembly: GCA_938036345.1. Classification (GTDB taxonomy): domain Archaea; phylum Thermoproteota; class Thermoprotei; order Thermofilales; family Thermofilaceae; genus CALHPJ01. Next base: position 2,679 of record CALHPJ010000005.1, read on the forward strand.
CACGGCGACCACGTCTTTATTGTGTACGTTGACACTGAGGGACGCGATAGGGGGACTAGAGTTTACAGGACTCTGCAGAAAGGCGAGACGCTCAGGGTTAACCCGGCTTACCTGAACTACATGACCCATATTAGCGGTTTCAGGCTTTTAACCGGAGGGGGAGCGGTTGAGTGCTACAGGAGGAGCCCGGGTACCGCGCTCAAGGTTTACGAGGAGAGCTCGGAGCTCGAGCTCGAGCTCGTCAACCTCGATTTGGCGAAATCGGCCGCCGAGTGGGCCAGGGGATACCTTAGGGGCCTGGCTAAAGTGCCTACAGCGGATCTTAGCTCAATACTGCTTTCCGCGCTGCTCCTCGACTCCAGCATAGGCACCCAGCCCTCCCCCTTCATGGCCAGGCTCTTTGAGCTAGCCTTCAAATCGAGAAGGCTCGTGGTGAGGGTCGACGCAGGCGCCTTGGCGCTTTTCAAAGAGTACGTAAACCGCCTGCCGTGGATATCGCCCAGGATAGTGGAGTGGGCCGCCGGCTTAGACGGCTGGCGACTCGTCGACGCGGTTCTAGCGCAGGACCCGATTACCATGCGGGAGAGGTTCAGCGGGATCCTAGCTTTGGAGAGAAGGGGGATTGTGAGGTTTAAAGAGGTGGCTGAATGAGCGCATGGAAATCAGCCTACGAGGCACTGGGGGACCTTGTTAAATCGACGGCTGGGACCCGCGAATCCGAAAGCGTCCGACGGGTTGCGGCCTCGGTTAAAGCCGGGGAGGGAGCCCCGGACCCCTACCTGCTTAAGGTTTTCAGGTTCCTCGCCGAAAGAGTGCCTCTAATACGGGGCGAGAGGCCGTGGGATACGCCGGACTTTGCGTTATTCTCGGAGGCTATAATGCAATCCAGGGAGTTCGCCGACCTTCTGTGGAGCGGGTTATCGGCCTCGAAGAGGAGGGAGGGGGCCCTCGTGGACATGCACTGCGGACCGGCTGTGGGTTTGGAGTATGCAGCCAGGCTGTGGAGCAGGCTTATAGCGGTAGACCCCTCGGACGTTAACCTCTCAATAGCGGAGGAAAGGCTGAAGGGTATAGGGAGTCCTAGCTACACCTTAGTTAAGGGTGATTACGCAAGCTTCCTGAGGCATTTGAGCGAGCCAATAGGTTCCATTCTCATCGCCTCTCCTTCAAACTGGCTATACGAACCGATGCCGCTAATCTCCAGGGCCTTTGTCGCGCTTTCACCGGGAGGCCAGCTCATAATGATAGCACCACTCGAGTGGGGGGAGACCAACCCGGTAACCCCGTTTCTCGTGGCCCTGGGGGGTACGGCCGGCATCTGGTCGGCTGAGCTGGTAAGAGCCTACGTTGAAGGGGAGAGATTCGAATCCATCAGGTTCAGAAGGGGGACTCTGCTCACGCTTGTTTCCGCCGTAAAGCCTTAGCCGGGAACGGGAGAAAGATGGCCGGACCCTTCATGAAAATCGCTTTATCGGCATTTACGCCCTCCACCTCTACAATCTCCACCACACCCCTATTCACCGCTAGCTTGACCTTCCAATCCTTCCCTATCGCCACCACCAATACAGGCGAATCCAAACTCATAGCCGCAAAGGGCTTTAACGCATCCCCCAACTCTATGCCCTCGCTTACCTCCCCAATAGTCAGAGCAGAGCCGATAACCTCGTAGCCTCCCGCCACTACAGCGGTGGGAAAAGAGAGCCGCCTTCCCATCCTCCCTTTGAAAATGTTCTTCAACCTCCCTATCATACCCCCTCGCCCCCTAAGAGGACCCTCAACGCATTGAGGCAGGAGCCCCTATTCAGTGCGACGAGCTCGACAACGGGGTAGTTCACGGATCCGAATAGTTCGAATACCCTCTCTACAGGAAGCTTCGACGCGTCCCTCTTGTTTAGTGCAAAGACCCTGCTTGCAAAGCGATCAAGGTAGGGTTTTATGAGGCGCTCGTAGTACAGCCTGCTCCTCATAACTGCTGCCTCATCCGTCGTATCCACGAGGAAAATCAGATACTTGCAGCGCGCCGCTAACCCTTTGACCGTGAAGCTGAAACGGACCTGGCCGGGGGCTCCGTAGAGGAGGAGCTTCCTCCCATCCAGCTCGACGACGCCCAAGTCGGCGAAAACGGTCGTGGAACCCTTTAGCTTGACCTCCCCCGCGCTAACGCCTATGCCGCTAAGCTCCCTGTCCGTGGTAATCGGCTTACCGCTGACGGTCCGTATGAACGTGGTCTTCCCGGCTCCAAAGGATCCGGCGATGAGCACAGTCTCCGTAACCTGCAACCCGTTCCCCAGCAATAATCTTCTTATTGCTAGGTTTTATATTTAATGCGCCGCTCTGCAACGTCGGGAGTACCTAATGAACATCTTTAAATCACTGAGTTTGTAATCATTTTCGATGGTGCCGTTAACAGAACCTACACTGATAGTAGTTACAGCTGCCGCAGCCGTAGTTGTAGTAGCGGCGCTAGCCATAGCTATCTCGAAGTCACGGATGAAAAAAGATAAAGGACGGTACAAGTGGGCGGCGCTGGTCGATAGAAGGGGGTTAGTGGTGGAGGCGCAGGGGCAGGTAGACAAGGCGCTAGCCGCGTACGCTATTCAAGCGGTAAAGGTTTTTGAGGAAGCCGGGGGGCTTAGCGAGCTCAGAGCGCGGATAGGGGAAAGCGAGCTGCAAGTAACGCCCCAGGAAGACGGCATGTACAGGGTGGTCCTCAGATGAGCGTTGAAGTGGTCCTCGGGGAGCTGGTAAAGAGGAGCATGGGCGAGCTGGAGCGCGCGGTGCTAGCGACGCTCGACGGGGTTGTCATAGCGGCCTCAAACCCCTCGGATATCGATGACATAGTAGCGGCACTCGGGGCGGCCGTAGTGGCGGGGGTGGGTGAGGCTTTTAGGCAGTATTTCAGCACCGGCGTTAGGGACGTCATCGTCGAGCTGGAGGACGGCAGAATCGTTATGCTGAGGGAACTGAAAAACAGCGTGGTATGCCTTGTATCCAAGAGCAAACCGAACCTAGGCCTGATATACTACCTTCTGGACAAGTACACCCAGCGAATTGAGGACTCAGTAAAGGGCACCACTACTCAACCTTAAGAACATGCTGGCCAGCGTTCTCGCGCAGGCCTCCCTGGGCTCTCTGATCAGCTGAGGCTTTCACTCTCCTCGTAGCTACAAGCTCCACGCCCCCGGGGCACACCGCTACAACCTGCCCGATCTCGACCGGCGCGTCGGCCACCACTTCTGCTGTAGCCCTCATGATTTCTGCGATGCGGCTCTTCGGTACGCGCTGGCTCGTTTTAACCGAAACCACGGGGAGGTCGCCCCCTTTAACCTTGACCACGGTTATTACTACCCGCCTTGGGTCGAGCACCTCCTGCTTGGCGTACTCCACCCCCCTAGCGCACCCCGCACCCTCTACCCTTATTTCGCCACTCGGTAGCGAAAGCACCTTGAGCTCGCAGGCGGCTGGGCATACTACGCACGTAAGCGTTACCTCACTCAAGCGGTCTCACCTGGAAGACGAGCCTATCACCTAAGTTGGATATTGCCGAGGAGGGGGCTCTAAGCCTGATCATCTCCGAGGGCCTAACGCCCTGCTGATACAGCTTCAGATCGGACCCGAGCAGCTCGAAGAACACCCTTCTTTCGGGGCTCTTAACCCTCGCGTAAAACACCACATCCCGCTCGCCGCTGACGTAGTGGGGTACGATCAACCTCACGTTCCTGCCTTTTACCACCCTCTTCCACGCGACGCTTCCCGACCGGTTGCTGACGAACTCGTGAGCCCCTTCAGCGGCCCTCTCGCCCTGCTCGACGGCGTAATCCACTAGGTCGTTTATAACCAGCGCGTTGCCAGCTGCGAAGACGCCGGGGACCGTTGTCTCCAGCGTTTCGTTGACAACCGGCCCCCCTGTAGCTGGGTCGAGGGCCGCCCCCATCTTCTCCAGCAACTCCACGTTGGGTCTTAAGCCCGCGGCCACCACAACGGTATCGCACTCCACTTCGAACTCCGTACCGGGTACGGGCCTCATCTCCTCGTCGACCTTCGCCACGACCACCTTCTCAACCCTCTTTCCGCCGCGGATGGAGACCACCCTGTGGCTTAGGTAGAGCGGTATCCCGAAATCCCGGAGGCAGCTGACCACGTTCCGCATGGAGCCACCCGGGTAGGGGAGCACCTCGATTACGGCTTTCACCTCGGCGCCCTCGAGCGCGAACCTCCTGGCCATGATCAGGCCCACGTCACCAGACCCGATGATTACCACCCTCCGGCCCGGCATCAAGCCGTATAAATCCATCAGCGTCTGAGCCTCGCCGGCAGTGTACACTCCATCCGGCCTCTCGCCGGTTACGCCTATCTCGAACGCCGTCCTCTCCCGCGCACCCGTAGAGAACACAACCGCTTTGGCGTACAGCCTTTGAACCCCCTTCGGCGAGAGCACCGTTACGATCTTCTCGTCGAAAGCCTTCAACTCGATCGAGTGCACGTGGGATTTCAGGAAGAGCCCGACGTCCGCGCGCTGGAGCCGGTCGATGAGCCTGTAGACGAACTCCGGGCCCGTTAAATCCTCCCCGAAGACGTGCACGCCGAAACCCGTGTGGACGCACTGCAGCGGGATCCCCCCGAGGACCTCCCTGTTCTCAACCAACCCCACCTTCATGCCAAGCTCGCAAGCTTTCGAAGCCGCGGCGATCCCGGCTGGACCACCCCCCACTACAACTAGGTCGAGCTTCGTCTCTAGCAACTGCTCCCACCTCTGAGCAGAACCTTCACATCCCCTACGCCGTAGCCGGCCCGCTTAACGGTTACCTCGTGGAGCGGGGTGCCCGTGGCCTGGGAGATGATGAGCGCTATCCCCCACCTGCAGAACTGCCCCTGGCACCAGCCCGTCCCGGCCGTAGTCCTGAACTTAACCCCGTCGACTGTTACCCGCTCAAGCCCTATCCTCCTCATCCTTTCCACGGTTTCAACAATCTCGGCTTTGGACACCAGCCTGCAGCGGCAGACGATCGCTCCGTAGTCCGGGTTCGCCTTTACCAGCTGGTCGACTTCCTCGGGGCTCTTCCCCCTAACGCTGGTCACGCCCACCCTGTATGGGTTCCACGAGGGCTTGCGGCTCAGCCTTACATCGTACTCTCCGGCTATGAGCTCTAAAACGTAGCCTGCAATCGCCGGCGCAGCCGTTAAGCCGGGGGACCGAATACCGGCCACGTTGACGAAGCCCCAGGGGTCGTCGTAGGCCTTAATCAGCCACTCGCCCCGGGGGGGCTCCGGCCTTAAGCCGGCGAAGAACCTGATCACCCTGTCGCGGGGCGGAACCTCCCTTAACAGCCTCGAGCCCTCCTCCATCACGCGGGAGAGGCCTTCCTCCGTCGTCGAAAGGTTATCTTTCTCCTCCTCGGGTAGGTCGTCGGCCGTGGGACCGAGCATGAGGTTTCCGTGAACCGTGGTTACGGCGTAAACCCCCTTTGTAACGGGCGTGGGAACCGGGTGCAGGATCATGCGCGGCTTAACGTGCACGTTTTCGTCGAAGAGGAGGTACTCGCCCCTCCTCGGCTTTATCCTGAAGTCCAGCTCCACGCCGGCCATGTGGGAGACGCGGTCCGCGTGCAAACCCGCGGCGTTGACCACTAAATCGGCTTCCACGAACCCCCTGCTGGTTTCCACGCCGCACACCTCCCCGCCGGAAACCCTGACCCCCCTCACCTCGGTCTCCGCCAGGAGCCTGACCCCGTTCTCCACGGCGTTCTCCACTATGGCGGCGACGGCCTCGAAGGGGGACACCAGGCCGGCGGTGGGGGCGTAAACCGCTCCGACGGCGCCCGGGTTGACCCACGGCTCGATCTGCTTAACCTCCTCCCACACCATTCTGACGCCTGGTACGCCGTTGAGCCTGGCGAGCTCCACGTACCTCGCGGCCCGCTGGGCCTCCTCCTCGCTGTAGAAGAGCATCAGCTCCCCCGGCCACCTGGCCGGGATGTCGAGCTCCTCGACCCATTTCCTCCACAGCCGGTTCCCCTCCACGCAGAGCCTCGCCCTAACCGGGTGCTCCCCCGGGTCCTCCTCGTGCCCCGGGTGGATGACGGACGTGTTAGCCTTGCTCGCGCCCCAGCCCACATCCGGCTCCCGATCAAGCAGAACCACGTCGAAGTTCTCGTACATGCTGAGCACCCTGGCTATCGAGGCCCCCACTACGCCGGCCCCGATAACCGCCACCTTCAGCTTCACAGCGCCCGCCTCAGTACCCGTAAGCCCAGGGCACCTCCTTCGCCCAGCCGAGGGCCCTCTTCACCGCGGCCTTCCACCCCTCGTAGAGCCTCTCCCTGGCAGCCGCGTCCATCCTCGGGTTGAACTCCCTCTCCGCCCTCCAGTTGCCCCGCAGCTCGTCTACACTCCCCCACACGCCGACCGCCAGCCCCGCCAGGTAGGCGGCGCCCAGGGACGTTGTCTCCCAGACCACGGGCCTCACCACCTTAACGCCCAGGATATCCGCCTGGAACTGGAGCAGGAAGTCGCTTTTCGCCGCGCCCCCATCCGCCTTAAGGATTTCCAGCTTTAAGCCGGTGTCCGCGGTCATCGCCTCCACAACGTCCCGGGTCATGTACGCTATGGACTCCAGCGCCGCCCGCGCCAAGTGCTTGCGCTCAGTCCCCCTCGTTATCCCCACTATCACCCCCCTGGCGTACTGGTCCCAGTAGGGCGCCCCCAAGCCCACGAACGCCGGGACGAAGTAGACACCGCCCGTGTCCGGCGCGCTCTCGGCCAGCGGGTTCACCTCAGCGGAGACCTCGATTATCTTTAGGCCGTCCCTCAGCCACTGTATAGCTGCCCCTGTGACGAAGATGCTGCCCTCCAGGGCGTACACAGCCTTCCCGGGCTCGAGGCTGTAGAACACCGTGGTGAGCAGGCCGTGCTTCGACTCCACAATCCTGCCGCCGGTGTTCATCAGCAGGAAGTTGCCGGTCCCGTACGTGCACTTCACATCCCCCTCCGAGAAGCCGGCTTGACCGAACAGCGCCGCCTGCTGGTCGCCGGCGTCGCCTGCGACCGGCACGCTTGCGCCACCGAGCAGGCCCGCAACCTCGGGCCCCGTGTAACCGTAAACCTCCTCGTCGCTCGAAGGCCTCGGAGCTGGGAGCGGTTCCCTCGGGATTTTACCGCTAACCTCCAGAAGCTCGTCATCCCATTCGAGGCGCTGTATGTTGAAGAGCATGGTTCTAGACGCGTTCGAGTAGTCGGTGACGTGCGCTCCCCCCTTCTCCGGCGTCTGCACCTCCCTAGCCCCGCGCGTCAGGTTCCATATGAGCCACGTGTCGATGGTGCCGATGAGCACGTCGCCCCCGGAGGCTCTCTCCCTAAGGCCCGGCACGTTGTCCAGGAGCCACCAAACCTTGGTTGCGGAGAAGTAGGGGTCGGGAACCAACCCAGTCTTCGACTTCACCGCATCAGCGTAGTGCTCCTTCAGGTAATCCACGTAGGGGGCCGTCCGCCTATCCTGCCACACGATAGCGTTGTAGACCGGCCTGCCCGTGCGCCTATCCCATACGACCACCGTCTCCCTCTGGTTCGTAACGCCTATGGCCGCCAGGCTCCCTGGACCTGCTCGAGCCCTCTCTAAGGCCTCCTTCATGCAGAGCTTCGTGTTCTCCCATATCTCCAGTGGATCGTGCTCAACCCAGCCGGGGCGGGGGTAGATCTGCCTGTGCTCGCGGTAAGCCCACCCGCCCTCAACCGGTAAACCGTCTTTCGTGAAAAGCATCACCCTGGTCCCGGTTGTGCCCTGGTCTATCGCCATCACGTACTTCGGCGATCCCATAGCCTTCACCGCAGGGGTTGAGGCGTAGGTAAAAATGTTTTAAGCTGGCGCCCGCAGAGCGCGAGGGCATCCGCTAAGCATGTAAACCTTGGGTGCGGGAGTACGTAGAAATGAGCGATTACAGGTTCCCGTACAGACCCCGCCCGCACCAGATCGAGGTAGCGCGCGAAATCAGGAAGGCTTTGAAAAGGCTAAACGTGGTGCTGGAGGCCCCGACGGGCTTCGGCAAAACGCCGGTGGTGATATACGCGCTGCTGCCGTACATCGAGAAGGGTAACCGTGTTATCTGGGCGGTGAGAACGGGGAACGAGACCGACCGGCCGGTGGAGGAGCTCTCCGCCTTCAGGAGGGAGCTCGGCTTGAGGCTCATAGGCTTGGGGTACCGGGGGAAGAGGGACATGTGCCTGCTCGCGAAGAGGCTGGGCGGGGAGCTCGACTACTCGGAGGTAGCCTACATATGCAGCAGGGAGCGCAAGAGGTGCGAGTTTTACCGGAGGCTGGAGGAGGGGGTGAACGTCGACTACCTGCTATCCAGGGGGGCGCTAACCCACTACGAGATCTACCGGGCGGCCGAGGAGCGGGGCCTCTGCCCGTACTTCCTGCAGAGGAAGCTCTTACCGTACGCGGACGTGGTAGCTCTTAGCTACAACTACATCGTGGACGAGGAGCTGGCCTGGAGCCTTAGGCTAGCCGTATCCTTCGGCGACTCGATACTGGTCGTCGACGAAGCCCACAACCTGCAGAACCTGAACCTCGGGGGCGACACCGTAACCGAGGGCACGCTATCCAGGGCGGCGGAGGAGGCGAGGGAGGTCAACAGCAGGGAGGCGCTGGAGCTCGTAAGGCACGCGCGGGACGTTGTCGAGGAGAAGTTCAGCGGCCTGCGCGAGGAGGAGTCCGAGGTATTCGACCCGGCCAGCCTGGTGCCGGAGGGGGGAAGCCGGCTCGTCCAGGCGGCGCTCGAAGCCGGTGAAAGCGTCAGGGAGCTGAGGTACAGGCAGGGGCTCAGGCCGAGGTCGAGCCTCTACCACTTCGCCCGCTTCCTGGAAAGCGCCCTCAGCTTGAGGGGTGCGAAGGGGGTGGCGTTCATCGCCGAGCGCTTAGGGGGGCGCTTGAGCCTCAGCATCTGGGACATGCGCTCAGCCGAGATCCTCGGCGGAGTGTGGAGGAAGTTCAAGCGCGCGGTTTTCATGTCCGGCACGCTGAGCCCTGTCGAGGCGTTCGCGGAGACTGTGGGGCTGGAGAACTACTACGTCGTAAGCGCCCCGAGCCCCTACGATGAGACAAACGCCTCCGTCTACCTCGTCCGGGACCTCTCGACGAGGGGCGAGGAGCTCAGCGGGGAGATGGCCGCCAAGTACGTTGAGGGGATCGCCCGGCTGCTGTCCAGAGTGCGCAGGAACAGCGCGGTTTTCACCGCAAGCTACCGCATACAGGACGCCCTAATCAACGCCGGTTTGAGGAGGAGGGCTGAGGAGCTCGGCTACAAGGTCTTCGTCGAAAAGAGGGAGATGTCGGGCCTGGAGGCCTCGGAGACGCTCAGGATGTTCAAGGCCCTCGCCGCCGAGGGGCGGGGGTTGATCGTAGGCCCCATGGGCGGCCGCTTCGCCGAGGGGGCCGACTACCCCGGCGGAGAGCTGATGTGCGTCTTCCTGGCCGGGGTACCGTTTGAGAAGCCAACCACGAAAACCGAACTCTACATATCGTACTACACGGAGCTGTACGGCGAGGAGAAGGGGAGGCTCTACGCCTACGTGTACCCGGCCATCAGGAAGGCCGCGCAAGCCCTCGGGAGGGCGCTGAGGAGCCCTAGGGACCAAGCCGTGCTGGCGCTCGGCGATTACAGGTACAGGAACTACGCGGCGCTGCTGCCGGACTACGTTAGGGAGCTGGTAACCGAGGTAAGCTACGAGCGCTTGGACGGGGTGCGCCTCCCCTGGGAGCAGGTAAAGTACCTGTAGCCCATCCGGCGACCGAGCGCTAACCGCTTCACGCACCCGGGAGCCTCGGGCAGCGCGCGGCTCAACGTACCGGGATAGCCTTTTTAAGCCGCGGGGGCCGGGCGCGTGATGAGCGACGTTGCTCTAGCGCTGATCTCGGCGCTGCTGGGTTTAGCCGGCCAGCTAGCCTGGAGGTACGCGGTACCGAGGGGTACCCAGCTCAGCTTGGACTCACTTCTCAAGCTGCTGTCCGACAAGCTCGTTCTCCTCGGCTTCTCGCTCTACGCTCTCTCCACCCTAGCTTGGTTAGCAGCGCTGGGCAGGGGGGAGCTCAGCAAGCTTTACCCCTTGATCAGCATTAACTACGCGCTAGCGCTGGTGGCGGGGCGCCTGCTCTTCGGCGAACCCCTAACGCCGGCGAAGATCCTGGGCGTGGCGCTGATAACGGCGGGAGTCGCGCTGATCGCCGCCTCACGCTGAGGCCCCGGAACCTCAGGCAACTTTTTAGACCGCTGAGCGTTCAGCGCCCGTGGAGGCTAAAAGCTGGTTCTCCAGGCGGCAGCTGGAGATGGCTATCGAGGCGCTGAGGCGGAACGGCTTCTCGGCCTACCTTGCGCCGGGCCGGGAGGAGGCCAGGAGCACGGTGCTCAGCTTGGTGCCCGATGGGAGCACGGTCGGGGTTGGGGGCTCGGTTACCGTTCGGGAGCTCGGGCTGATCGAGGAGCTCGAGCGGAGGGGCTTCAAGGTGGTCCACCACTGGGTGCAGGCCGCCCCGGAGGTGGTTGAGCGCTTGAGGAGGGAGGAGATCGCTTCGGATGTCTTCCTGTGCAGCGTCAACGCCGTGACGATGGACGGGAAGCTGGTGAGCGTCGACGGGGTTGGCAACCGCGTTGCCGCGATGATCTTCGGGCCCAAGCGCGTAATCGTCGTAGCGGGCAGGAATAAGCTGGTCCGCGACGTGGGCGAGGGGCTGTGGAGGGCTAAGAACGTGGCGGCGGTGATGAACTGCAAGAGGCTTGGGCTTAAGACCCCCTGCGTTGAGCTGGGCCGCTGCCTGGACTGCAGCTCGCCGGAGAGAGCGTGCAACGTCACCGTGATCCTCGAGCGGAAGCCCTCCCGCACGGATTTCCACGTAATCCTGGTAGACGACGAGCTGGGGTTTTAGCTCGCGGATAGCCGCCTAAGGCGGTGCGCGGCGGGGAGGGCTACGGAAACCCCCACCAGCACCTGCATGAGGTTGAAGGGCACCTCGGCGATAGCCGCTACGCCGAGGATGAGCTGCTCGTAAAGGAAGTAGCCCAGGACCATGGCGGCTCCGCCGGACAAGAAGGAGAGCAGGGTCCAGGCATCGCCAACCCTCTTGAGGTTTGCGTAAACCAGGTAGACCCCTAGGACCGAGGCCGCGGCCAGCCACACCGCACCGGCGAGCTGCAACGTCCCATGGCCCGCGAGGGGTGTGAAGGGCAGGGCGAAGAAAAGCTCGGCGGTGCCCGTGTAGAGCAGGAGGCCGAATAGGCCTATTAGGATGGGGAGGGGGATCGACAGCAGCAGGTTAACGGCTGCGCCCCTCCCGGCGAAGGCTTTCGGGCGCCTCCTCACTAAAGCGGAGGCGATGAAGGCCTCGGCACCCTTGATGAGCAGGGTCGCCGGCGCGTAGTGGTAGTAGCCCAGCACTACGTCGGCCATCATCGAGCCGATGCCGCCGGCCAGAGCCGCCCAACCGGGCGGTAAAATGATGGAGGACAGGTAGACGGCGGATTCCCCGAAGTTGAAATACCCCCTCGTCTCCGGAATGTAGAGCGAGAAAGCGGCGGTGACGAGGAAAACCACCGAAGCCATGAGCGAGGTTAGAGCGATCAACCTGCTTCTACCGCCTGCGGCTGACGCGGCCTGCTTCGGCACGGGGCACCGGCACCGCGCTGCACTTAAACTTACCTCCGCAGCAGTGTCGGGGGCGGATCGGCGGCGGGCGAGTGCGCGGGGCCTGCAGATCACCGGCCTAGGGTTGCCGCAGACCACGGGTGCCAACTTTTCCGGGTATTGCTCGGAGCGCGTCAGGGTAGGCCCGCCGTCGAATGGATTAAGGGAGCTGGCGGTGCGCTGACCTGCTTCTACTTTAGGAGCATTGAGCTTGGCTTGAAACGCGGGAGTGGCTCGCGGGGTTCTCGAAAAACAAGGAAAAATCGGCTCTCTTCCCGCTAGCTCAACTGCGCCTGTAGAGGAGCAGACCCAGCGCCGTTACCAGGGCCGTGCTGAGCCATACGATCCAGTCGTTAAAGCTCACGGCCAGGAACGCTAGGATCAGAACGTTGGCCATCAAGGGGAAAACCGGTACGCGACCGACGCTCAGGGGGGCCCTAAACGGCCTCGGCAGAGAGGGGTTTCTGAGCCTCAGCGCGACGAGCGCGGAGTTCACAAGGAGGAAAGCCAGCAGCACGGCCAGGCTGGAGGTCTTCCCAACCAGGTCGATCAACTGGTACTCGAAACCCGCTACGCGCAGCCGCCACCCCGTTGCCTCCGGCAGGTACCAGGTTAAAAGCAGCAGCAAGGCGGAGACAACGCCGGCTAACGCGACCGCTAAACTGGGGGTGCCCCTGCGGCGGTCCACGGAGCGGAAGCCGCTCCAGACAACCCCCTCCTCAGCTAGCCCGTACGCGAGCCTGGAAGCCGTGACCAGGAACCCGAGCGCGGTGTTGGTAGTCGCGAAGAGCGCGATGACCATCAGCAGGTGGAAGGCGGGAGCCCACGCCTTGGCGGCCGCATCCGCCAGCGGCGCGCCGCTCGAGCCCAGCTCACCCCAGCTCATCAGCCGCACAACGCTGAGGCTAACCAGCAGGTAAAGGAGCGTCGTGACCGCGACGGCCGCGAGTATCGCCTTCGGGATCACCCGCTCCGGGTTCTTGGTCTCCTCGCTCAGCGTCGGCTGGAACTCGAAACCCGTGTAGGCGAAGTAGAACACGGCGGCGCCCACAAGCACCGCGACCCACGGCTCGACCGCCGGGTTGAAGGAGAGGTAGGCCGGCTCCCGGGCAGGCAGCAGGAGCCCGAGCAGGACCACGAGGAGCAGGCCGCCAGCCTCCGCCAAGGTAAACGCAGCGGAGAGAGCAGCCGACTCCTTAACCCCCAGCCAGTTCAGCAGCGAGAGCAGCAGCAGGAGCGCCAGCGCCACTGGCACGGCCGCGTGCGAGCCCAGGCCGAGGAGCCGCGTAAAGTAGCCGGCGAAGCCCAGGGCCGCTGTAGCCGCGCCGGCCACGCCTTCGAAGAAAACCATCCACGCAGCGAGGAAGGCGGGGAGCCGCCAGCCGGGGAAGGCCTCCAGGACGTACCGGTGCGTGCTCGAGGCGTAGGGGAAGACGCTGGCGAGCTCCGCGTACGATAACGCTGTGGAAACAGCTATAGCGCCCGAAAACGCCACACTAAGCCAGACCGCGTCGCCCACCAAGCCCGCGGCCCTGCCCACCAAAACGTATATCCCGGCTCCCAGTATCAAACCTACGCCGAACAGCGTCGCGTAACCCAAGCCCAGCTCCCGCTTAAGCTCCCCCACACCCGGGTAGGGGATGCCGCGGTTAAAGCGTTAACGCGCTTGAAATGCAAGAGAAACCCCAAAACAACCCGGCGGTACGCGCCCAGCTTTGAAGCGGATTTAACCGGGCGCCGGAGCGGCGTCACCCCGTCAACGTGAACGCGGTTCCCCACCGATAACGCACCGGCTAGCCGACGCAGCAAAAATAAAAAAATAAAAATTTTAATTTATTTTTTACCCTTCGCTTGAGCGAACCTACGGTAACGTCAGCAGCCTCGGGTACTCCTTACCACCGGTGCTGTGAAGCTTTACCTCTATGCTTAATCCAGCGGTAAACTTGGTCACTCCGCACTTCCCATCCGCACCAATATTTATAGTTATGGTTGCCCCTCCTCCCGGGTTTATCGCTAACGGTAGACCGGAATCTGAGAGTTCCACATCATCACAATTTTCAATATTTACTCCGTTGATCAGTATGAGGTCGATGCTCGTCGGCGTTGTACCCGTGTTCTTAACGGTCAAAATAACTTCCCATCCGCCGCCCTGAGCGGGCTGGGCGAGGGCGGATGTTATCTCCAGCTTCTCGGCTGCGGTGAACAGCCCGACGATGCCGGTCATCCAGAAGGCGACGGCTATTGCTACGGCGATCGTGACTGCGACGATGATCACGGTGGCGATGACCGGGCTTATGGCCTTCCTCCTGGCCATGTCCTTCGATAATAATTGAGAGAAGGTGATTTATATTTTTCGCATGTAGCGGGAAAACAACGCCATTCATTGCCGCGGTTGGTTACCGGTACTACTCGGGCGGCAGCGCCTCGAGCTGCTTTTCGCCGAGCTCCGTTAACCTGTAGCTGACCCTGGGGGACCCGCCCGAGTAGCTCACCACAACCTCGACTAATCTTCTCTGCACAAGCTCGGAGAGGGCCTTCGCGTACACGTTGTAGGCTAGCCCCGCCGAGGAGCGGAGGACCTCCCTATCCGCCACCCCGCCCAGCCCCCCGAGGGCCTTGAGCACTGCAAGCGCCTCCTTGCTTATCACTACCGGCTCGACGGCTGCTCCTCTTCTAACCTGTATTACTTTCGGGAGGGATCGAAGCGCCCGGATGGGGTCCGCCTCCGCGGCTGGTTTGGCGAGAACCGGCCCCGCGATCGGTTGAGCGGCCTGCGCAGCAGCCGGCGGAGCCACCGCGGGTACGCGCACCGAGGGCGCCGGCTGCGCCACGACGGGTGGCGTGGGTTTCACCTTGAGCTGCTCGAGCTCGCTGCGGGCCAGCTCGTACACCTCCCTGGGGTTCATGTAGTAGCGGTTTATCCAGATGAAGACGTCCTTCGTATCTTTGACACCCTTCATCTTCAACCACTCGAGAACATGCCTCCTCCGCTCGATCTCCTCGAATACCTCGTCCACGCTTTTGCCCAGCCTCGCGGCAACAAAGCCCGCGTGGGTGCTGCCGCCGACGACCACGTGCGTGTCCCTAACCGGGTCCCAGCGGACTATCTCCCTGTACTTCTGGTAGTCCTCTACCTCCCAGAGGTGCCGCATCCTCCTGCCGACGCGCCCGTCCGGGAGAATAGTCCTCTCCACGTAGCAAGCCACGTTCAGCGCCGGGATGTACGCGGGCGCCACGTTCATCGGCGGGCTCGTAAGCCTCCTCACAGCGGCTTCGAGCGAGTCGGCGTGCATCGTGCTCATGCCGCCGTGCCCAGTCGCCATGGCCTGGAAGAGGACGAAGGCCTCGGAACCCCTGACCTCGCCGACGATGATGTAGTCGGGCCTGTACCTTAGCGAGAGCCTCACGAGGTCGTAGAGGGAGATCTCGCCGACCTTCGACTCCCCGAGGCCGTAGCTCTCCCTGCTGACCAGCTGGACCCAGTTCTCGTGGGGCAGGTTCAGCTCAGGGGTTTCCTCGATGGTGACGATCTTGAATCCGGGCTTGAAGAAGTTGGTAATGGCATTGAGGAACGTGGTTTTACCCGCGGCCGTGGCCCCGATCACCATGAGCGTCATCTTATTCTCGATCATCAGCCAAAGGTAGGCGGCGCTCCACGAGTCGATGTTACCCGACTCGATTAGCTCGACGATCGAGAACGGCCTTTCCCTGAACTTCCTGATCGTGAACGTGCTGCCCTTCGGGGATACTTCCTCACCGTAGGTTGCCGCGAGCCGGTGCCTGCCGGGGAGCATCGCGTCCACGATGGGGAAAGCGGCCGAGATGTGCTTCCCGGCCATGTGGGCGAGCTTCACGATGAACTCCCTCAGCGTGTCCCTGCTCCTGAAAACGACGTTTGTGGGGATGGACTCGTAGTCCCTGTGCCAAACGTGTATGGGCCTGTCAACGCCGTCGCAGGAGATATCCTCCAGCTTGTAGTCGCGCATCAGAACCTCTATAGGGCCGTACCCTACGAGGTCTCTTTCGACGTAGTAGAGCACCCTGTTCCAGCTTTCCTCGCTTAAGCCGCGCGCGATTGCGCGGTACTTCTCCGCAAGCCTCCTAGCCTCCTTGACTATATGCTCCCTTACATCCACGTCGAACGAGGCCGGGGGTTCGAGCTCGACCGCTAGGATATCGACCAGCTTCTCCAGGACGCTCCTCTCCCCCCTTGTGAGCTGCACTTCCTCGACGAAGTACATCCGCTGGTTTCCTAACTCCGGCACTTCGGCGATTCTGACTTTAGCGTACGGTCTAGTAACCCAGTACTCCTCGAGGATTCTGTAGTGCTCTTTAAGCGGTAGTAAAACTACGCTATCACCGGCTTTTTCCTCGACTTTCTCTCCGGGTTTCTCCCTTTTAGCTTTCTTGCCCCGGCTTTTAGCCTTCTTCTTCCTTTCTTCCCCCTTTTCAACCTCCTTCTCGGCGGCTTGGACGCTCACGCTGACTCAATATAGTCAAAGCCGGTAATATATAACCGTAGCGCGTCTTTTACACCCGAGGTCTACATTACCCGGTTGAAGCTGGAATGACCCCTCCGAGCGGGATTTAGCGTGAGGAATATATAACTCGGCCGCGCCGCAGTGGTGTGGGTCTGGAGAGCCTCGCGTACTCGCTGTTCGGCTGGGCCGGGGAACCGCTGGCGCGGATGTTCCCATGGCTGCGCAACGACATCGTGTCGGCCGACATGAGGGTTTACCCCTCGACCTACGCGGCGAAGGTCGTTCTATTCTCCGTCGTAGCCGCCGTAGCGGGGGCTGCTGTAGCTGCGCCCCTTTCGCTTCTACTCGCGCAGGTCGGCCTCCTGGCCTTCGTGCAAGCTATCGCGGTATCCTCGCTAATCCCGCTGCTAGCCGCTCTCGTAGCGTTCGGAATAGGGATTGTTTACCCAAAAATAAAGGTGAGCAACAGGACGAGCAGCTTCGATTTAGAGGTGCCGTACCTCTCCGTGTACGTTACGGTGATGGCGACCGGCGGCATCTCGCCCTACACAAGCTTCGAGCGACTCGCCAGGGCGCCAGCGGTTCTATTCAGGGAGGTCAGGAAGGAGGCGGTACGGTTCTTCCTCAGGGTCCGCGCCATGGGCTACGACCCGCTTTCCGCGATCGAGGAGGGGGCTCAGCGCACACCCCATAACGGGTACAAGCAGCTGATGCTCGGCTACGCGGCCACGCTGAGAGCCGGCGGCGACGTTGTACACTACCTCCAGAGGCAGACCGAAGTCATGCTCCGGGATAGGGTTACGCAGGTCCGAGTGGCCGGCGAGCGGATAGGGATGCTGCTGGAGTCGTACATGGCCGTAGTGCTGCTAACCTCGATGACTATCTACGTGATGTACGTGGTGAACATGGCGCTTGCGCAGGCCGGGATGGGGCTCGCCGGCGGGGAGTTCCAGTTCGTGCTGTTTTCTTACATACTCATGCCGATGATGTCCGGCTTGTTCATCTACCTTGCCGACCTCATGCAGCCGAAGTACCCGGTTTACGACACTAGGGCGTACATCGTCTACTTCGCGGTGGGCATCCCACTGACCCTAATTTTGTTCGTGGGAATGGGGCTGCCCTTCATGCTCCCTCAGCCCCTAGCTGGAGTCCTATCGGCTGCGTTCGCGCCCCTCGTCCTGCTGGGCAGATCCCTAACTGCGGCCTTGGGGCTCGGGAGAGGCTACGAGAGCGGAGTGGGCATGGTGATATCGCTGTCGCTCGGCCTCCTGCCCGCTATGATCGTCGAGGCCCACTCGGCGGCGAAGTTCGGCGGCATCCAGTACGGGTTGACCCGCTTCCTAAGGGACCTAGTCGAGGTGAGGAAGACGGGGATGTCCCCCGAGAAGTGCATCATCAACTTGAGGAACCGGGACTACGGGAAGTTCACGCCCTACCTGAGGGACATCGCCAAGCAGGTGGGGTGGGGCGTGCCGCTGAGCAAGATCTTCGAGCGCTTCTCGAGGGGTATGAAGAACTGGTTCGCCCTGATCTCAATGTACCTGTTAACCGAGGGCATCGAGGTCGGCGGCGGCACCCCGCAGACGCTCGAGGCCTTGGCCAGCTACGCGGAAACCCTGGAGCAGGTCGAGAAGGAGAAAGCTAGGGCTTTGAGGCCGCTGATACTGATGCCGTACGTCGGCTCCCTCATAATTACGGTGGTAGTTTTAATAATAGTCAGCTTTATGGGCTCGCTGATGAGGTTCGCCGGCGCGGCCATCTCCGAGGCACAGCTGGTAAACATGTTCCTGCCCCCGGTGATCCTCAACAGCTACCTGATGGGCCTCGCCGCAGGGAAAATAAGCTCGGAGAGGGTTGCAGCCGGGTTCAAGCACGCGCTACTCCTAACGCTGTCCAACCTGGCGGCGATGCTCGTCGCCCCAGCCATCACCGCAGGCTTAATGCCAAAGCTGTAGCTTCTAGGCACGCCTTCCTTGGCTAAGGTTTAACGACCGTGGGCGCGTACCTTTCGAGGAACATCGGGGCGTAGATGTAGGCGTTCTGCCACATGGTGCTGTCGCCGAGGTTTAGGAAGCCCGTACCCGATTTCTTGAAGTCGAAAATAACCGCCCAGAAGCTCAGCGTGAGCCCCTGGCTTACGGTTTTTGCTTCATTGTATGGCCAGAACGTGTACTCGACTGAGCCTTGCTTCGTTCCGCTCGGAGCGTATTTTGTCACGCAGAAGCTGGCGCTTGAACCCCCGACGTTCCTCAGAAGGTTTACCCCCGCCCAGTTCAGTACCACTGCCCTGCCGATGTCCTTGGCGCCGCTCCAGTGCGAAACCATGAGACCCGGATCCCCGTAGCACTCGACGCTGGGGCTCTCCCTCCACGGGAAGGGCGAGTTGTAAGTCCAGTTTGCCCGCGTTTGCCCTCCTACGGCCTGCAGGCCCGCTGTGAGGTATAGGAACATGTCGGCTATACCCCTCCCCATTTCGGTGCTAAGCCAATAGCCGCTTCCGCTTCTGGAGTTTTTCCAGTAGATGTAGGTGATAACGGGTATGTAGCGCGTACCGTTGACCACCTGCACGATGGCTAGCGTGTCGTAGTAGTCTTCCCTAACGTCACCGCTCTGGTAAACGTTCCCGACCTTGGTTGTGTTGAGGGTTGCGAAAATCCTAATCGGCGCTTGAATCCAGGAGTACCTCATGTAGTTGTAGTACACTGTCCAAGTGCCGTATGGCCTGTAGCGGCCCAGCTTACCCTGGTACTCGTCAAACGCGTGGAGGTTATAGGGTCCGAATGCGTCGTCGGTGTAGGGATCTCTCAGTACAAGCGCCGCTACCCCCCCGTAGTCGCTGTAGCCCCTGGATTGCGGATGCTCCACATCGACGAACTCCACATCGTACAGCGGGTGCCAGATATCCTTGTGAACCGCGTCGCGCCTGTACTTTATCTGAGTAGGGTAGTGCGCGGGCTGCGCGTCCAGATCGTCGTGCCACCAGATCGCTACGTACTGGTACCGGGTGCTTGTGGTGGGGAACCCGACCTGGAAGACAAGCCTGGTGTTGTACTTTTCCCCTTTAACGAAGTCCATCTGGGGATCGGACAGCCCAACCGGCCAGTTCACCTTCAAGCCGCGCCAGTTGACCACGGTCCAGTTCTCGTACTGAATCGGCCTCTCGGCGAGCGTGTTGAGCGTCCCATCGCTGCTAACGCTCACCCTAATCTGCTTTATGGGGATGAAGGGGATCGGCGGGAGCCACTTATCCTGGACCTGATCCACAGCGAGCTTTACACCCAGCCAGTACACGGATAGGTTGGAGCTGAGCTCGAGCGTGTACACCTCGTTGCCGATGCCGGACGGCCTGGCTATTACCCGCCTCTGCCCACTTGAATCGTAGTAAACCAGGGTATCCGGGGTGTTTCTCTTTACTCTGAAAAGGACGTAGTTGTACGTCGCGCCCTCCACTATTATGCCGCGCTCGTCGGAGACTACGACCATCAAGGGCGCGAACTGCCGCCCGGTTAACGGATCCGTGACCAGCCTGACCGCGGGCTCGAACTTTATAGTGTAGTTTCCCATTCCGATGTACGAAACGTCCCTAATCCTAGCCCTCCTCCAGCCCCCCGTGTACCTGCCCGCCGAGTCCTCCTCGGGCACGTACACCCAGACCTTGCCCCGGGCGAGGAGCTTCTCGTAGGGAACCCCTCTGACCTGGGGCGGGTCGGTCGAGTAGTCGATGTCGCCGTCGTACCTCACGGTGATTGTCACGTTGTCGGCGCCGCTTCCCACAACGGAGAGCGTTAAGCCGACGAGCACGTCGCTTTCCCAGTTGTAGAAGCCGAGTACCGTGAGGTTCATTTTCAGCTTAGCGTAAGCGTAGCTGCCGGAGCTGGTCATGTACCAGTAGCCCTTCATTAGGTCGTACACGCTCCTGGGCCTCCCCAGCTCCCTCGACAAATCCAGCGTTAGTATCTCGTACGAGATCTGTATCCCGTACTCGCCGTAGGCTTTAGTCACTGCTTGGCGCCAGTACTCCAGGTACGTTAGCGCGATGGCGCGGGCGATTGTGAAATTATGCCTGTTGCCGTAGTTCAGCCCCATTTCGCTAAATCTGCCGGTTAAATCGATGAACTCCGAGTAGTTGAAGTAGGCACGGGTCGCTACGGCCAGCATCGAAGCTAGCGCGCGCTTGAAATCCGCGGTTATGCTGGCAACAACTTCCCTCACAACGGGGCTCCTCGTCCGTAGAAACGATACGTGGGCTTCGTACACAGACACGAGAACCGACATCACGAAGAGCGCCAGCATGAGGACCGTGGCTACGAGTATCTGCCCCCTCCGCCTTCCAGGGGGGAGTTTGAGCCGACTCACACGCTCACCCCGAGTAGCCTATGGTAAACTCGATGTAGAGCACAGTCGCCCTGACGGAGTCCGGGTCGCTTGTGCACACGTACGTGAACTTCAGGCTCTCGGCCTCGTAGAGGGGCCTGCTGTGAAAATCCGGGGGGTTGGCAACGTAGCCCAGCGGCACGAGGGTCGCGGCCCCGCTGCTGTAGTCGAAATCCACCTTGCTGATGCCCATGTAGTACACCAGCCCCGGGGGGAGGCTGCTCATTATGAAGAAGTTGAGGGTGTCGTTCCACCCCACCGACCCTCCGAGGAGGGCCGGCCCGACCACCCTCTCGAATACCCCGGCTTCCGCCATGTTGTTGAGTAGGTTGTAGGCCAGCCTACGCAGATCGCTGGTCTCCCTGATGTACACGCTTTTCAAAGGCCTGGTGAAGGACATTACCATGATGATCACGGCGACTACTATGAACGTAGCCAACACCACCTCAATTATCCTGGTTTGACCTCTTCTCCGGCTCAAGATAGGCACCGGGCTACGGGTAGCCCTCGACGGTGCGCCATACGGTTAGCTCGACGATGTATGGGTAGTTGAATATTTGGGCCAGCCTTCTAACAGTCACCGAGTTAGCGGGCGCGCCCCTCCCGGTTCCGATGTCTATGTTGGGTACCCTGTTTATGACTATGGCCACCGGGTTACCCCTAAACTTGGCGAAGATGAAAATGTGGGAGGAGAGCTGCTCAACGTACTCGATGTACCCTACCAGGTACCACTGCTTAGCCGAGGGCAGCACGTTCCCCGCGGCGTTGCAGAGCGGGATGTCGTTCCTGAAGTTTCCCGAGCTATCCCGGCACCATACAACGCTCGTCACGTTGAGCAGGCTCTCGTACAGGGGGAGCACCTGCAGGAGGGACTCTTTGGTATGCACGGCGCCGGACCTTTTCCCACCGCGTCCGCGAACCTCGACCATCTCGATGTCTTTGTGGAGGAACACGTAATTGCCTATGATGTAGCCTTCGGCAGGGGAGTCGCCCTGGCTGGTGGTCGCGTAGCCCGCTACGCTGACGAAGCCCTGCCACTCAGCGTAGACCACGAGGAACGAGTAGTACCACTTCACGTTCCTTCTATTGCCCTCCCTGGTGAAGTAGTCGTCGAGGTGGCTGTAGAAGTCTAGCGTGCACATCCCCAGCGCGTCGGTCAACGTCGATACCGAGGATACGTTCTTTACTTCCAGATCCCCCTCGTTGGGGTTGCCGCCCGGGTTTACCCTCACAATCACGTACATCCCCGTTACGTTGGCGTTAGGCAGGCCTACGTCGTAGTAGTTGTGCACCCTCACGCTGAAGGTCGCGGGGAAGCAGACGCCTGGCTTAACCGGGTAGCAGACGCCGGTTGGCGTGATCTGGATTCCAATCATCGGCTTCATTACGAAGCGGAAGCCGTACTCCCGGGATAGGCCTAGAAGCTCCGCAAACCGGGAGGCGTTCATGAGCAGCGGGTTCGGCAGCGTGCTGAGGTTGGCCAACCGCATCACCTTATCGGGGTCGACGACGTAGGGCGAGCGGGTCCCCTGCAGCGCTAAACCGAAGTCCTGGAGGGTATCGGAGGTCACCCCTATGTCCCTTCCCCAATCAGCCGGGTAGCCCGGGGTTAACAGTATTTTATCCATCACCCGCTCGGCAACAGTGTACAGCTGCTCCTCCCGGACCGGCTCGAGGGTCCCGACGGAGGCGCCGATCATCTGGTTAGCTACGAGGATTAAAGTGAGTATAAGCAAGCCAACCGCCAAATATTCGAGGGTGGCCTCCATCGCCTATACCGAGTAAGACAATACATTCCATGGTTATATTAATTTAGCTTTCCACCCGCACCGCGGCGAAACCCACGTAGATGTATTCCCCCTCCCTGAAGGTTACTACGGCGGGCTTGTAGCCTGGAGGGAGGGGTAGCAGGATGGTGTCCGAAACCCGCATGCCCGCTACGGTGGCAACCCCTCTGACGGCGTGAACCGGATTTCGCCCGAAGTTCGGAACTACTATAACCCTAACCTGGTAGTAGATCTGCAAGCTAGCGTTGACCAGGAGCCTGTTCTCCGCTAGCTCCCGGAGCTTGACGCTGTAGGGCTGCCCGCCCAGGGTGTCGGGGACCGTTAAGTACATGTACGTGTATTCGCCGCCGCCCAGCGTCTGAACCGAGACCAGCTCCACTATCTCCCTGGCTATGCTCTCCGCTGCCTCGACCAGCATCAGGTTTACCGACTGCATGTACGCCGCGAAGTAGGCGAAGGAGAAAGCGGATAAGATCAGCAGAGCCACCCCCAGCATGGTCAAGGTCCCTATTAGGTGGGAGACCACTGGGCTCGGCATGGTTTCACGCCGTGCTTACCTCTACCTCGGTTATCTTCACGATGACTACCGAGCCGTCGGCGTCCCCTTTACCCGGCAACCTTGCGGTACACTGCTTGGGCCCCAGCTCAACGGTTAAGAAAACCTCACTGTAGGTCCTCCTCTCGATCACGGTTTCCCTAATGTTTCTGAAAACCACCGGAATCGTCCCCGAGCCACCGACTGTCCCAAAGCCCAGCTTGAGCACGTGGACAGTGTAGAAGTTGTAGTTCCTGCTTACGCCTCCCTCCTTAACCGTGATGTTGCCGTTGTAGATAACCCTCACCCTATAGGTCTCCATAAAGGCGCAGGCGCCCCCCGTGAAGTTCTCGTAAACGACTACTATGCTCTCCCCCGGACCTACGATGAGTTTCTCCAGCTCGTACTCCAGCGCCCCGCGGGTGGAGAGCTCCGGGTAGAGCAGGCGCGGCACAGTTGTAACCAGGGGCCCTCCGCAAGCCACTATCCTACCCGGCTTAAATGACGCCTCGCTAACCTCTACGCCGTTTATCCTCACTCTTAGCGTTTCGGGGCGCGTTTCGAAGTTGATGCGGGTGCTTGTGAGGCCGAGCCTAATGTATCTCGAGCCGCCGGTCCCGAAAGCCACCTGCTCTAAAGCTGTAGCGGCGTAGGTGAGCAGCCCTTTAACGTTCTCGTACTCCATCATCTGCTTGTTCATGTCTATCAGCGACGTAGAGTAGTAGAGCGCGACGCTCACCACCGTCAGCATTATACCGGTTATGATCACGGTTGCTACAACCGTGGATATGCCTTTCCCGGCTTTCGGTGGAGGAGGCCTCATGTAGAATTCGAAAAATGCTTTACCCAGAGTGGAGCAGCGTAGGGGCGCGGGCCTCATTCTCCGCGCCTTCTAACCACTACCACTACAACGGCGGCAGCAGCGGCTGCTATCAATCCTATGAGCAGGAGAGGCTGTGTGGTTAACAGATCGAGGATGGACAGCGGGGAGGAGAGGGGGGCCACCTCGTAGGTTATAGAGGGCGATGCGGCTGACCCCATCCTAGATGTGTAGCTAACAGTTATCGTGTAAGAGCCCGGCCTAAGGTCTAGCGGGTAGCTTCCGTAAACCCCTATTGCCGTCGCCCCACCGACGTCTGTCGTTCTCCTTGAAAGCGCTTCAGCCGGGTAAACGTTGGATGCTACCACGCTGCCGGTGCTATCGACCACCCTCACCTCCACCATCGCTCCGGAGTACAGGGGCGCCGCCTGGAAGTGGAGCGTGGAGCCGGCTATCCATGCGCTGACTTTCGGCTGCGCAGCCACGGTCCTCAGCTTGGTGCTGGCGGTGGCGGGGGTGTACTTGCCGGACTCCACTCGGACAGTTAACTCCCCCTCGCCTTCAGGTAAGGACACGTATAGGGTCGGGCTGTAGGACCCGGAGTATACCAGCTGCCTGTTCCAGTACACGGTAGCGGTAACGCTCTCCCCGCTCTCCTGGGGTGGAACCAAAGTCACAGTTACCGGGGTGAGCGAGTTGGCAACCGCCAGCGAGGGAGCCGTTACCTGCGCCTTCCTTATTGGCCTTATCTCAATCGTTACCGGGTAGCTGTAGCTGTAAACGTAGCCCCAAGGCGTGATCGCGGAAACCTTCACTTCCGCGCTGTATCTCGCTCTGGCGAAGGGGCCAAGCTCTGATACGTTCATGAGCGTGCTCACGATCTTCGATTCGCCAGCCTGTATTCTGCCCGTGGTTAGCAAGTAGCATTGAACAGGTGCACCCGTGACCTCGACTCTAGCGTTCTCGATAAAGCCCTCCCCCTCCACCCACACTTTGACGTTGAAGGCTATAACGTACGGTTCGTAGCTTTCGCTAAGGCTGGGTTGCACATAAACGTATGTCATGGGGGCCAAAACGGTCACGGGAATGCTGGCGAAAACGGAGTAGTAGCCCGAATTCGCGATCGTTTGACCGCCCTTCGGGGTAACCTCCGAGTAGTAGGAGATATCGATGCGCAGGCTCGAATCCTTTAGGTCCCCGGGCGCCATTTGTTGCGCGAAAAACCTCGGAGTAATCTTCACGGAGAGAGTTTGCGTTTCCCCGACCCTCAGCAGCACCGGGGTATCGGGGACGTACTCGAGGAGGCTGTTATCCAGCAGGAAGCGTATCCCCTTCAGGTAGAAGACCTTGAGGTCGCCTTCGACCTCCGTTATCCTCACGGTGATCGGCAACGTGTACTCCCTAGTCGCGACAAGCTCTTGGGGAACGGCTACGCCGACCTTAAGCCAGACCAAATCTATTTTCACTAAGGCCTCCTTCTGTATCACCTGAGTGTGGGCTGAAGGCGCGAGAGGCAAGAGTAGGAAAACAACCGCTAGGACGCTGAGTCGCAGCGTTTCGGCGCGCGAAGGCCCTCTCATACCATGCTCGGTACATAGTTGCGCTCTATCTAGATAAATATTTATCCTCACGATATGGGGGGTAAGCTGTCTGGTGCAGCATGTCCGGCAAGCCTGGGAGGAGGCGAGATGCAGGGTAAACCGCTAAATTCGCCCCACACGTCAACTATAAGGGGTTTCGACCTCCCGGAAAGTGGTGTAAGGTGCGTATAGAGGTTGACGGAAGCAGCTTTGAACTAGGATGGAGGGAAATAGCAATCCTACTGGCCCTTCTCTGGGCGAAATCCGGAGCCCTGCTGCTATCGCATTTTCGCAAAATAGAGCCGGATCCCGGGAAGCTTAACGAAGTAGTTGAGAAACTCAAAGCATTAAACTTGGTAGGCGAGGCTCCGGCGGGAAAGGCGCGGCTGCTCTACCTAACCGATCTGGGCTACAGGGCGGCTAAGCAGCTCGAAAAGATGGCTGAAGAGCTCGAAGCTTCGACGCAGGGGACGAAGCGGCGGACGGCATGGGTTCCCCTCTTTAATTGGCAGTAAGCTTTAAATTTGCATATCCTCGGGGAACGCTGCGCAGGGAATGCAAAGCAGTGAGATCGCCAAGGGGGTTGCAGCCGCGAGAAGGGTTATCGAGCACGTAGGCCCAGAGCAGGGGTTAGTTATCTTGTGCCTGCTCGCTTCCCGCCTGCGAAGTCCCGGAACCGTTTTGAACTCTTACGATAACCAGCTGAGGACTAAGATTCTGGGCATGCTTAACTCCTCCCCGAATGCTAGCTTCCAGTTAGCCAACTAAGTAGCACCTCTCATTGCATGCTTTAATGCTTGGAAACATCTGAATCCACGCTAGCCATTAAGTTGCCCGAAAACAAGCGTAAAAGGTTTTTAAGACGGAAAGCTTTTAGCGTTTAGCGTGTCGAGTTTCCAATGCTGGAGGGCTCAAAGGAGGAGCTACTCAGAGGCTACAGGGAGGCTCGTTGCCTTGTCTCCGCGCTCAACGCTCTACATAGGACTAGGATCTCCCTAGCCGATGGGGCGGGGGGCGCCGGTAGGGGACGGCTCGGAGTTAAGCATATAGGGGCTCTCCTCGCCCTGTACGAGCTAGGGAAAACCGCCTCAGTAACGCATGTCTCGAGCAAGATCGGGGTAAGCACCCGGCAAGCCCTCGAACTCCTAAGGGAACTCGAGGAGGCCGGGCTAGCCCGCGTGTTCTCCACCCCCTCCAGAGTCTACGCACTGCTAACGAAAGAGGGGGAGGAAAACGCCAGCGAGCTTCTAAAAATTCTATCTGCGCTGGTGTAGCTTTCATTAATTATTTTTGCTCTAACACAAGCCGGAGTCAGCATTGCAACACTCTGTAAAGCTGAGCAACAGTTTTTAGCGGGCATTTTGAGCCTACGCGTGTTGAAGCATGAGGAAAACCCTTAGCTTGGACGGGGAGTGGAGGCTACAGTGGTTCGAGTTCGGTCGCCCCGAGGGGCAGTTTGCCAAGGACTACGACGACTCCTGGTGGTTTGAGGCGCGGGTACCGGGGGAGGTGCACGAGGTTTTGCTCGAGAGGGGTTTAATTCAGGACCCCTTCTACGCCGACAACTGCGATAAAAGGGAGTGGGTGGAGTGCGTGGATTGGTGGTACCGTAAGCGCTTCTTCCTGCCGGAGGGATTCAAGGGAAGGAAAGTAGAGCTGGTTTTCGAGGGGTTGGATACTTTCGCCACCGTGTGGCTAAACGGGGTCCGCGTCGCCGAGTCGGAGGACATGTTCCTCCCGCTCCGAGTGGACGTGACGGATAAGCTGGAGTATGGGGCGTGGAACACGATAGCCGTAAGGCTTGGGGCGCCCTGGTACGAGACTCTGAGGAGAGCTGGGGGGTTCAGCGAGAGGACGGTTGTCTGGAACGGCAGCTACGCCCGGGTTTACGCTAGGAAAGCCCAGTACCAGTATGGGTGGGATTGGGCTGCGAAGCTGCTGACGGTTGGCATATGGAGGGGTGTACGGCTAGAGGCCTACGATAAGGCAGTGCTCAGGGATGTCTTCGTCTGGACCAGGCAGGTGGGCAGCGGATGGGCTGAGCTGGAGGTTTGGGTCGAGGTCGAATCCCTGGGCGACTTCCAGGCGGAGCTCCTGTTTGAAGCCGTGTGCGGCGACTCGAGGATCTCGCACCCCGCTTCACTGAAGCTGAGCAGGGGCTTAAACGAACACAGGTTCCGCGTAAGGGTCGATAACCCGAAGCTGTGGTGGCCCGTCGGTTACGGCGCGCAGAACCTGTACGATGCGCGCGTTGAGCTGAGGATGGGCGGCGAAGCGGAGGACGAGCGGAAGTTCAGGTTCGGCGTCAGGACTGTGGAGCTCGTTACGGAGTCGAGTGAGGCCCCCAACGGGAGGGTGCTCTACTTCAAGGTTAACGGAGTCCCCGTGTTCTGCAAGGGGGCTAACTGGATCCCGGCGGACCTGCTGATCTCCAGGCTGAGCAGGGAGAGGTACGCTGAGCTCTTGAAGCTCGCGGTCGAGGGGAACCACAACATGCTGAGGGTTTGGGGTGGCGGCTTAGTCGAGTACGACGATTTCTACGACCTGTGCGACGAGCTCGGCATCATGCTTTGGCACGACTTCCAGTTCGCCTGCGGCCACTACCCCGAGGGCGACGCGTTCCTCGAGTTGGTGGAGAAGGAGCTGGAAGCCACGGTCAGGAGGTTGCGGAACCACCCCTCGATCGTGCTCTGGTGCGGGAATAACGAGGACGAGGCCCTCGAGTTGGCGAGCGGCTACGGCGTTTACAGGCACAGGAAGGACTTCGAAGTCGCTCCACGGGTCGTGAAAAAGCTCGACCCATCCAGGCCGTACAGGCCTTCAAGCCCGTGGGGGGACAATGGCCCAACGGACTCCGCTACGGGGGATGCGCACAACTGGTCTGTTTGGCACGGCATGGCGCCGATCGAGAGCTACCTGCAGGATGAGTCCAGGTTTCTGAGCGAGTTCGGAATGCAGGCTGCCCCCCACGTCAACACGCTTAGGAGGTTTCTGCCGCCCGATAAGCTGTGGCCGATCAACGACCTCTGGACGTACCACTACCACGTACCCGACAAGCTGCTACCCTACCTTAAGGACTTTGGCGAGCCGAGGTGGCTATTCAGCTACATCTTCCTAACCCAGCTGGTTCAGGCGGAGGCGCTGCGGATGGCGATCGAGCACTGCAGGCGGAGGAAGTTCGTCTGCGGGGGCGCTTTGTACTGGAGCTTCAACGCTCCCTGGCCGAACGCGTGCTGGGAGACCGTTGATTACTACGGGAGGCCGAAGATTGGCTACTACGCGGCGAAAAGGGCCATGGCCCCGGTCATAGTTTCCCCACTTAAGAGGGGCGAGGAGGTAGAAGTATGGATCGTAAACGACGAGCTTAGGGCCGTCAAAGGTACGCTCACGGTTTCGGTGGTAGACGTGGCGGGGGGCAGGGTTGTAAGTGAGGAAAGGAGAGAAGTATCTGTTCCCCCCAACTCTTCGGTGCTCGCGGCCAAGTACGCTTCCCGCGCGCTCGTAGAGGACCCGGTCAGGCAGATAGTGCACTTCAAATTCGAGCATGGCGGTGGTTGCTCGAGGAACACGCTGCTGCCGGCGAAGCACAGGGACGTAAACTTCGCTCAAACGTCACTAGGGGTGGAGGTGGGGGGTGTTAGGCGGGAGGGAAACGACGTACTCATCGACGTCGAGATACAGGCTAACGGCTTCGCCCGGCTTGCCTACGTGGATATCCTCAACGATTACGTAGCAGTAGCCGATGACAACTACTTCGACATGCTACCCGGTGAAAAAAGGAGGGTTACGCTGAGGGTGAAGAAGCCCGGAGACCTCCTAGTGGTGGTGGTAGGTGCCCACAACGCCATGCCCGTTAGAAAGGAGATCCGGCTGCAGAGGGTTAACCGGTAAGCTACCCCCTTTGCCACTTTGAACCCGGGATACTTCTTAGAACTTTGCAAACCTTCTCCTCGATGTCGCGGATCTCGTACTTTACCTCCAGCTTGCTTTTGTAGCGCACGCCGTCCCACCCCAGTAGCAGGTAGGCCCTGGGCTTGCATTCGAAGCATTTGGAGACGAGCCAGGCGTACACCTTCGCTTGCATCTCCGAGTACCTGTCGGGCTCTGTGAAATACTTCAGCTCGGCGACCTCCACCGGTTTGCAGTCTACAAACCGGACTAGGTCGGCTACCCCGTAGATCCACGTGCCCTCAAGCTTGTAGGCGAGCGGGAGGGGGGTCCACGCCTCCCGCGAACCGCAGACCGCGTAGGGGTCGCCCCAGATGTTGTGCGCCTTCAGCCCGGCGTGGGCGCCACCCCCGTGCGACTTTGGGCTCGCTAATTTCCTGGCCAACTCCGTTACGGTCACCGAGCCCGGCGAAAGCGATGCCTCCTCGAACTGCGCCAACGCCCTCCTCACCCTCTCGATGCAGTCCGCTTGGCTGCGGGGATCTGCACCCACGGTAGAGCACCAGCCTCTCCTGATCAGCCCGACTTGAGGCCTATTTATAGTTAGGCAGCTTTTGGCGGAGGGCTTCAGCCTATAACCTGCCTTGGGTCTACCGACCCGTGTTCGGGGAGCGCCTTAATTTTGCTCGCCACCTTGAGTGAGCAACGTTTAAATCAGAGCTGGTAAGCTCTGCATAATGGACGTGGATTTTCTGCATAAAATGGTTGAGGAGGCTTGTAGCATGGGCGCTTCCTACGCTGATATACGCTTGCAGGAGTTGGAGGCTTCCGGTATTTCTGTGAAAAACGGCAGCATGGAGGAAGCGTCAGTCTCCAGAAGAAGAGGTGTGGGAGTAAGGGTTCTCCTCGAGGGTGCTTGGGGTTTCTCCTCGACAGAGGTAGTAAGAGAGGAGGAAGTGAGGAGAGCTGTTGCTAACGCGCTCAAGATGGCGAAAACCTCGCTAGGCGCTAGGAGGAGGAAGGCCGGACTCGCAGAGGTGCCCATCCGGAGGGTCAGCTTAAGCTCCAAAGTTGCGGAAAACCCGGTTCACGTCGACCCGGGCGAGAAGGCTGGGCTCGTCCTAGAGCTCGAGAAGTTGATGAGGTCGCGCAGCCCCGCCGTGAAGGATACACATGCGTTCTACGGGGATGTGCTAGACAGGAGGGTTTTCGTGAGCAGTGAGGGAGGGGAGGTGGTTGTCGAGAAAACCCGGGTGAGGTTTGCAGCTTACGTGGTCGCGTCGGAGAACGGCGCCCTATCACCGGCCTACGAGGCTGTGGGGGGCGTTAAGGGCTTCGAGTTGATGCGCGGCGAGGAGCCCTACAAGGCGGCTGAAAGCGCCGCCGAAAGAGCTGTACGGCTTCTGAAGGCTAGAACGCCCAAAGGCGGGTTGGCGGTAGCGGTCCTGGACAACAAGCTCCTAGCTTTGATTGTGCACGAGGCTTTCGGGCACTGCGCGGAGGCCGACCTAGTCCTCTCGGGGGATGTGCTCACGGGGAAGCTGGGGCAGCGGGTGGCATCCGAGCTGGTGACGATCGTCGACGACCCCGGCCCTGAGCACGCCTATGGGTGGACTCCTTACGACGACGAGGGCGTAGAGGGGAGGAAGGTCGTAATCGTTGAAGAGGGTATCTTGAAAGGCTACATGCACAGCAGGGAGACCGCGGCCGAGATGGGCGCCGAGCCCACAGGCAACGCGAGGGCCCAGGACTACAGTTTCGCGCCGATAGTTAGGATGAGGAACACCTACATGGAGCCGGGCGACTGGAAACCGGAGGAGATAATTGCCGAAACTAGGGAGGGGTACTACCTGAAGGGCGCCCTGGGCGGGCAAGCTGACACCAACGGCGAATTCATGTTCGCTGTTCAGGAGGCGTGGAGAATCGAGAGAGGCGAGCTTACCGAGGCGTACAGGGGCGTCGCCGTGTCCGGTAGCGCGCTCGAGGTTTTAAGCAGCGTGGACGCGGTTGGCCGCGACTTCAAGATCGGCTTTCCGGGTACTTGTGGTAAAGGTCAAGCGGCCCCGGTAGACGGGGGTGGGCCGCATATCAGGTGCAGGATTATGGTTGGTGGTGCCCGGTGAGCCTCGTAGAGGAGGTCGCGAGGTACGCCTTGAAGCTCGGAGCCGAGGAGGCCTTCGCGGCCTTGAGCAGGGCCAGGGTTTACCGAGCGGAGATAGAGAGCGACGAGATCGCTAGAGTGTCGTCAGCCGTGGTAGAGCGCCTATCGATCGCGGTCATCAAGGATCGGAGGATCGCCACAGCGACGGTTAACGACGTGGACAGGGATACGGCTATGAGGTGCGCGGAAAGGGCGTACAGGCTGGCTTTGGCCGTAAAGCCGAACGAGAATTGGAGAGGCCTCCCGGAGCCGAAGCCTTTGCCGGCTGTTGAGGGTCTCTTCGACCGCCGCATCGAGCTCCTCGGGGCTGAGGAGGTCGTGGATATGGCGAAGCACCTGCTGGACGCAGCCCGCGAAGTGAGCGGAAAGGTATCCCTAGTGAGCGCCGGCGTTGAAGCCGCTGTCGCCGAAACCGAGGTATTCTCCACCGCCGGTGCGCACGGGCTCCAGAGAACCACAACGTTCGGGGCGAACGCCATTGCCGTGGCCAAGGAAGCCGGGGTCGTCGGCAGCTTCTCCTTCGCATCCGACGCCTCACGCTCCCTCGACGTGGACGTGGAGCAGATCGCCCAGGAAGCCGCCTCCAAGGCCTTGGAATCGCTCCGCTTGAAGCCGGCTCCGACGTTCAAAGGCACGCTGTTGCTCGACCGGGACTTCGCAGCCGAGGTTTTCCTCTCCCTAGCCCAGGCGTATAGCGGCTACAACGTCTGGAGCGGCAGCAGCCCGCTGGCGGGCAAGTTGAACGAACAAGTTTCGTCGGAGCTGTTGACGGTTGTGGACGACGGCACGCTACCGGGCGGCTTAAGGTCCTCAAGCTTCGATGGCGAAGGCTCCCCCACGCTGAGGAAGACGGTTATTGAGCGCGGGACCCTTAGGACCTACATCAACAACACGTTCACGGCCAGGCTCCTGGGCATGCAGCCGACCGGCAACGCGGACGACCTGCTCTCAGTAGCCCCCTCGAACACCGTTGTACAGGCGGGCGACATGAGCCTGGAGGAGATGGTGGGTGGAGTGGAGCGGGGGCTCTTCGTAAGCCGCTTCTCCGGCATGATCCGGTTCCAAGACGGCGTAATCTCCGGGACGGCTAAGCAGGCCTTCTACGTAGAGAGAGGCGAGAGGAAGTACCCGGTGGGCGAGTGCATGGTATCGTGCAACCTGTACGACTTAATCAGGAATATTAGCGGTCTCGGCAGGGAACAGTGGCGCACAAGCTACGGCGTCTACACACCCGTCGTGAGGGCTGAAAACGTAACATTCGTGGGTAAAGCCTAGGCCCTGGTCGACAGTATTTTCTCCGCTTTTTCCGCAGCTTCCCAGCCTAAGCGCGTCAACAGCACTATTCTGCGCTGGGGAGTCTCCACCAGCGTTACCAGGTCCATCTCTTTGAGCTGCGTTGCGAGGCCTAGGCCCAGCTTCGAGTTGAGCCCCGTCAGCCTAGCTATCGTGTTCAGCACCTCGGCCCCGCCGGACCCCTTCAGGGCCAGTAGAGCGGCTACCTGCTTGTCGGTTAGCTCCAGCCTCCGGCCCCCGACCTCGACGGCCATTATGACCCTCTGAAGCTTTGGCGCCTCCCCCCGGATTACGTGTCTAGCCGCTTTCCTCTTTACCACCGAGACCGCCTCGGCCGCCTTGGTTACCGCCATCGCCAGCTCGCGGAGCTCCGCTAAGTCCTCCACCTACCCCACCCCTGCAACTTTCTCCACCTTCCCCCAAATACCCGCTTCCTGGGCCCTCCTTTTAAGCTCGCCTGCCACAGCCAAGCCTAGCTCTGTGAGCGTGTATATCTTCACCTTCCTAACCGAGTAGCTCCTCACTAAGCCGAGCTCGGCCAGCTTCTCCGCCACCTTAACGGCGTTAACATAGTTCCCGGCAACGAGCTCCAAGTCGGAGAGGGTAGCCGCGTGCCATTCGAGCATGTACATGGCGAGCAGGGCGGCGGCCTCCCTCCACCCTATGGCTACCCGCTTCCCCTCAACCTCGACTATCACGAGTTTCCCATCCCGGTGGTTCAAATAATTTTTACTGTCGTAGCTAACAGGGATAACCCGAAGTAGAAAAGGGAGCCGCCCAGCAGTAGGAGAGCCGCCCGGTAAACCTTCGGGTTCAGCTTGCTCACCGACCCGGCGCAGGCAACCGCGGTCAGCCACGCATAGTCGATCCACACGTGGGAGAGGTACATAGCGGCAAGCCCGGCTAAGCCCAGGGGGACCACCTCGGCGATTAGCAGCGAGCCAACACTTAGCCACCAAGCGATGAAAAGTGGGTTGAACATGGTGAGCGCAAAACCGGTTGCGAGCACACCCCCCTTAGGACCCTCCCTCCCGCTGATGCCAACCCCCTTAACAGCGTCCCTGATAGTGAGCGCAGCAAAGAAAATCATCGAAGAGCAGCCGAGCACACCGAGCCATGCCCTGAGGGCCTCGGAGAACAGGAGGCTCGAAAGCCCGTAGAATACCGCTAAAACCACGGGCACTTCCGCCAGCGTGTGCCCTAAAGCTAGCCCGAAACCGGATCTCCACCCCTTCCTCGCCCCAACGGCTATTGAGGCCGCAGTAAGGGGGCCTGGGGCCAGCGCCCCCGACGCGCTTACTATCACAACCTTCAGGATGAAAGCCGGGTGCATTTCGGACGGCTTATCCCGGCCGCTTATCAATGTTTCCCTTTACTTAGTAAAACGCCGGCTTCGCCTAATTTCTTGTAGTTGAAAGCGTTTCTAACGCATTCGCTAGAGAAAACCCTTTTCCTTCAATGTGCGCAGCGCCTCTAGGAAACCCCTCCAGTAACCCTCCTTAGTAACTAGGGCGGCGGCTTCTTTGAGCTCCGGAGGGGAGTTTGCCAAAGCTACCCCGAGCCCCGCGACCTCAAGCATCGGCTTATCGACGCCGCTATCGCCGATGGCCACCACTTCGGATGGATCGATCGCGAGCCTCCTGCAGGCCTCTAGCAGCCCGGCCCCCTTGTTAACGCCCAGCCTGTGTACGTGAATGGCCCACCCGCTGTACACCACCTCCAAGCCTAGGGGGCTCAGCTCGCCGGAGGCTTTAGCGACGGCTTCGCCCGCGCTCACGCCGGGCGCGGGGTGGAAGGCCATGTCGACGAAGCGGAACCTATTATGCCAGCTCTCTACAAGGACGTTCGCCAGCCTCTCCGCTACAAGCTTTCGGATCTCCAGCCCGTCCTCCTCCCGGCCGAGAATGTCGTAGCCTCCGCGGTAGCCGATTACGCCGCCGTTCTCCGCCAGGACCAGCTTTGTGACTGGCAAGTAGCGGCCGAGCGCGTAGAGAGCTAGGTAAGAGTTCCCCGATGCGAGGATTACGTGGAAACCCTTAGTCCTCAGCCTCCAGAGAGCCTCTACAACTGGCGCCGGGATTTCTCCCTCTTCGTCCGTGAGGGTGCCGTCCACATCAACCGCTAAGCACTTTACTCGCTGCATTTGGGGACGTGCCTAACCGCCCCTATTTGAACCTCTTGCTAGTAGCCTGTGCGCAGAAGTTTTTACCTACCTCGCTAACAACAACTTGTGGCGGCTTCGAGCGATCTGGAAAGTGGTTTCACGTGGAGAGCCGCGCTCTTCGTTGTCATTGCAGCGCTGGTTTTCATCCCCGCGAGCACTTACCTGAACTTAATCGCGGGTGTTTCACTGGGCTTAGTTGGAACCTACGCCCTCCTAGTCCTCTTCGCGTACGTCATGAGGCTTCTAGACTCGGATATGAAGCCCCAGGAGGTTTTTACCCTGTACGTTGGAGTCGGGTCCGTCTCCGGGATCGCGACAACCGCCTACTACCTTATCATCTACAGGATGTACTTCGTGCAGAGCCCGATCTCCCAATCCTACAGCCTGATGGGTGTTCAGCTACCCGAGGTGGTGCCGGACTGGCTTGCTCCGCCCCTCTCCTCGACAGCTTACAGGGCCAGGACGTTCTTCCACCCGGACTTGGCGAAGCCTTTAGTTGCGTGGACCGTTGCCACGGCCTTGGCCATGCTGGCCGAGCTCTCGCTAGTCATAATCGCTGCGCACGTGTTCGTCGAAATACAGAAACTCCCCTTCCCCTACGCGCAAGTGGACGCCTCCATTGTAGAGGCGC
The DNA here is from genome assembly GCA_938036345.1 of uncultured Thermofilaceae archaeon. Taxonomy (GTDB): domain Archaea; phylum Thermoproteota; class Thermoprotei; order Thermofilales; family Thermofilaceae; genus CALHPJ01. The sequence continues at coordinate 38,066 of CALHPJ010000005.1, forward strand.
TGTCGAGCGGCCAAAGGTTCAGGGAAACCGTCGGCTTCCTAGCTCCTGGCCTGTACGTCGGGCTCTCCTACGGCTCGCTCCTCTACCTTGGCTCAAGCCTCGGCTTCCCGCTGATCCCCCTCCCCTTCATCGATTTAACGAGGCTCACCTCCTCCATCTTGCCCGGAGCCGTTATAGGCTTGGCGACCAGCCTTATGCCCTGGGCAGCGGGCATGGTGGTGCCCTTTGGCATCGCGTCGGTAAGCCTCGCCATATCGCTCGCCGTATGGGTTTTCGGGAACTCGCTAATTCTGACAAACCCTGCGCTGAGGGAGGCGTTCCCGGAGTGGGTTTCCGAATACTACGGGGGGATGGACCTGATTAGAGTGCTGCAACGATCCCAAGTCAGGGTCTGGCTTCCCATACAAATCGGAGCAGCGCTGGGATTCGCGGCGCTGACTATTCTGAAGTACCGGAAAGCCCTCTCCGCGACCGTTAGAGTTCTGCGCCGTTCACTAGTGGGATCCGAGGATGGCGGCGCGCTCCCCTCGCTTCGGCTTGCGTTCGCCTGCTTCCTAGCCTCGACGCTCTCATCCGTAGCGGTATTCCACTATCTCCTGCCGAACTTCCCCATCATAATTGCACTGCTGACGTCGCTCGGCGTGAGCTTCCTCCTGGGGCTGATTTCGGCGGCGGTGGTCGGCGAGAGCGGTGCTTCTTTCTCGCCGCCCCCGTACCTGTGGCATACGATCGTCTACCTAACGCCAGCTGAGGACTTAACCCCCAAGGAGGCCTACGCCGCCTTCGTATACCCGCCAGTTATCGCGGGCGGGGCCACGGGTGGGGGTGCGCAGGCGATGAAAGTAGCGTTGCTGACCCGCACCAAGCCAATCGACGTGGTGAAAGTTTGGGTGTTTGCGTACACTCTGGGACTGGTGATAAACCTCCTATCTCTCGACTTCTTCTGGAGGATTGCCCCGATACCGAGCAGCGCGTACCCCAACACGATTATCTCGATGCCGGCGTCCGCGATGATCGACTCGCTGCTGGTGACCAGGGCGCTTCGTATCCAGTCCCAACTGCTGGTTTTATCGGCTATAGGTACGGCCGGTCTAGCTGCCGCAGTCGAGCTAGCTGCGAAGGTTCTGAAACTGGGCGTCTCGTCAGCGGGCTTAATGCTAGGCCTGACCACCCCACCGGTGTACGCGATCCCCCTGTTCGCCGGATCCGCTGTAAGCAGGCTGGTCCTGCGCCGCTTCCTCGGAGAGCGGTGGGAGAGAGCTAGGAGCGCAATTGTGGCCGGCGTGCTGCTGGGAGAGGGGTTGGCCGCAACGATAGCCGTCGTGAGCCTTATGTTGGTCAAATCCGCGTGGCTCTGGCCTTGGTGAGAGGAGATGAAGCTGTACGCTTTGGTCGGCCTCGCGTTGCTGGTGTTCAGCACGACCGCGCTAGCTCAACCGGCTCCGAAAACCCTTGAGCAGCTGCTTGACCAGCTAAACGCTGAAGCCGTTCTGGAGCACGCTTATACGCTCTCCACGTTGGGATCCAGAGTCACGGGGTACAGGGGTTACTACGCATCTGTCAGTTACATCGCCGGCCAGCTTAGTAGCTTAGGGTTAAATCCGGAGTACCGGAACTTTACCCTCCTAGTGCCTGTGGACGGAGGGAGCCGGATCAGGATCCCGGAGGCGGGGGCGGAGATCGAGGCATACGCGCTTTGGCCGAATGGGCACGTGGGGGTTTGGGACTGCAGCAACCTGAGCGGAAAGCTGGTTTACGTTGGCGAAGGTAAGCTTGAGGACTTCGATGGAAAAGATGTGGAGGGCGCAATCGTGGTGATGGATTTCCGCAGCGGAGATAACTGGAGGTACGCTGCGAAATTCGGCGCCAGGGCGGTCGTGTTCGTCGGGTCGGGCGAAGCGGATAGATACGAGGCGTACTCCAAGTTCGAGTGGTACGCCTTCTACCCGTTTGTGAGATTGTACGTGGAGGGGGAGGGGGCTGAGAGACTAGTTGAGTGCGCCTTAAGAGGCTACGCTGCAGTAATCGACTCACGGATCTCGCTTAAAGCGGTTGAGGCCAGCAACTTGCTGGTTAAGATACCCGGTAGAAGACAGGACGAGGCCGTGCTTGTGATCGCAAGTATTGACTCCTGGTCGGTCGTCCCCGCTTTAGCTCAGAGCGTGCACGACGCGCTTAACGTCGGCTTCCTGCTCGAGCTGGCAAAGGTCGCGACGCGAGCCCGCCTCGAGCGGTCACTGTGGGTCGCTTTTCTCTCAGGCCGCTGGCAAGGGTTGGCGGGGGCGAGGCGCATGGCGGACAGCTTCGCCTCGGACCCTGATTTGACCTCAGGGAGGAACGTGGTATGGTACGTTGTAGGCGTGGATTTCTCGGACGACTTCCCGGGCGTTTCGCTTGTATACGTGGGACACTTCTACCGCGCGGGGAGGGCGCTCCTCACGGCGAAGTATAGCTGGGTTCAGGAGCTGGTTACTGGGCGGCTTAACGATCTCGTGTACGCCTACCTGAGCCAAAGAAAACTGCTACCGGAGAACCTCGCCGGGGCTTACAGGGAGCTGGGGCTCATCAGGGACGTCGATTTGGTGGAGGGCCCGGATTGGAGCTGGACGGGCACTATGGCCACCCCTTACTTGCTGGATACCGAGCCGTTCGTCGTCGCCAACATGGCTGGTTTCACCATCAGAACGCAGTTCAGCTTCCGGAACTGGGAGGGCGTACCCGGTACCAGCCCGGTTAGGTGGAGCTACGTAGCCCCCCAGCTGTACCAAGCTGCAGCGCTCATACTCCAGATGCTGGCTGCAGAGGAGGTGAGGTTAAGCCGCTCCGCTTCGATCCCCACCCGATTCACGGGCCTCGGCGGCGGCGCAGCGGGCGTTCTCCTCTGGGGTCTGGTATCGTTTAGAGTCAGCGTGGCTTCCTTCAACCTCAGCACGGGCTGGTACACCCCCGTACCGGGCGCTATTGTCAGGGCTTGGAGCTACCCGCACACATACCCCTTCGCGTGCGCCTTGGAGGGAACCGGGCCCGATGGCACAGCAGAGATCGCGGGGTTATCCCCGCAGGGTGTAAACTACTGGCTCATCGAAGCCGTAAAGGTCGAAGAAGGCTCCGTGTACGTGGTTGACCACGGTGTGTACGGTGTCCCGCCCGCGGCGCTTGTCGTTGGAGCGCTGCAGGATCCCATGCCGGTTTTCGTGCCAGTGTTTAAAGGGGGGGTTATAGTGCTTTTCGACGTTATCTCGCCGAGGCTTTTCAGAACAGGGGCGATGGACGACCCTAGAGCGGGGGGCGTTAGGGTGTGGTACAACTTTGGCGGAGAAGTGAAGGTGTACGATATTTGGACTAAAGCCGAGCCGATGCACTGGAGCAGCTACCTGGCCCCCCAGTACGACGTAGCTATGGTAGCGGCCCCCGTGGGCTCCAGGATCGTCGTCTCCGCTAAACCGGAGAACCCCTCTCTTGAGCCTAGACCCCTAATACTTTTAACCAACTCTACGGAGCAGGAGCCTGAGGGGTTGGGAGTTCAGGTTAAACCGGGCTTCACGCTGATCGCTACACCTACGCTGGCCTACTCGCTCGACACCTTCCGAGTTGCCCAATCCAGGTACTCTCAGTTGAAGTCGAAGGGCGTGCGGAGGCTGAGCGCAGAGGCCTACGAGAAGCACGCCAGCTGGTACATCTCGGCAGCCCTCAACGCGACTAAGGAGCGCAGGTACTCGGAAGCCTACAGGTACTCGCTCCTAGCCCTATCCTTCTCAGCCAGGTACTACGCTGAGGAGGTCATGCCCCTCTACGACGAAACGGCGAGAACTGCCGTGCTGATGCTGTTTATAGTGTTGCCCTCGGCGTACCTCCTCGAGAGGCTCCTAGTCCACAGCGAAGGGTTGAAGAGGGTCCTGGCGGTAGCGGGGGTCGGTGCTGCGGCGCTCCTCCTCTTCACCCTCGTGCACCCGGCAATGACGGTGCTCGCCAACTCCGCCATGTCCGTGCTGGGAACTTCCCTGCTTATGATCGCGCTGCTCGTGCTTGCTGTGTTCTCGAGCGAGACTTCACACGCCTTAAGGAGCTACGCCGCGTCCAAGCTGGGCTTCCACGAGTTCAGGAGGGAAGAGATATCGGCGGCGCTCATATCGGTTTCAACCGCCCTGGAGAACATGCGGAAGAGGCCCTTAAGAAGCGTTCTAACCCTTATGTCGATAGTCGCGGTTGCTGTAGCAGTAGTCTCGCTGACGTCTACCTCGCCCACGGTGCTCACGTCGGCCTCAGTTGTTCACCGCCCCGCCGCTTACGAGGGGCTTGCCGTGAGGAGGGGGTTCGGGGTGCTGCAGGAGGTTCTCAGCGTCAAAACCGTTGAAGCGCTGAAGGGCCTGGCCGGGCTCGCTTCCGTGCCCAGGGTGTGGCTTTACCCAGTCTCGGTAAATAAGCTCGGGCCCTACGGGCTTGTTGTCGGCAAAAGCGGTTACATCGCAGTTCAGGCCGTGCTTGGCTTGAACCCCCTTGAAGCCGACAAGGTATTGTCCCGCGCGGTAGTCAACGGCTCGGCGTTCCACCCCCGCCACGTGTACGCCTGCTTGCTAACCACTAAGCAGGCCCGATCGCTCGGAGTAACTGTGGGGGACGAAATAGAGTACTCGGGGCTTAAGCTATCCGTCGCAGGGATCCTCAGCGAAGAGGTGCTGCAGGGGCTCCCCGGCGACCCGGACGGCTACCCGTACGTGCCGCTCGACCCGACGTACTCGCCCACGCTCTACGGCTTTGCGGTCGGAGGAGGCCAGATAAGGCCGAGCCCCCTCGCCTGGGAGCGAGTCCTCGTAGTAACCGACGCGCTCGCACTGAAGCTGGGAGGCTTCGTCAACAGCGTTGGAGTCTTAACGGAGAACTCCACCTTCGATGCGATGATGGACTTAGCGCGCAGGGCCTGTTACGCGCTGGACGCCGGGGTCTCCATCCACAGCAACGGCACCTCCGTAGCGGTAAGCAGGGTCTTCGGTTACGCGCTTTTCGGGTGGGAATTCGTTATACCGCTCCTTGCGCTTGGATCTGTAAGCGTTGTGGTGACCCTGCTGGCGGCTGTTTACGAAAGGTCGAGGGAAATGCTGGTGTTCTCCGCTTTGGGGCTCTCCCCCCGCGGTGCGGCGCTGATGTTCACGGCAGAGTTCCTAGTTTACGGGCTCCTCGGCGCGTTCATTGGTTACGTGCTGGGCTGGGCGCTCTCCTGGCAATTCATATCCATGGGCCTTCTGCCGGAGACCTACGTGTTCAACTACGCATCAGCGGCAGTGATACTCGCTCTGGTAGCAGTCGTTTCTGTGTGCTTATCCTCAGCTGCGTACCCGGCGCTCAAAGCTTCGCGGCTTATAACCCCGTCCCTGGAAAGGGCTTGGAAACCTCCCACGAAGCCGCGCGGGGATTCGTGGGAGGTTGTTTTCCCGCTCAGGCTTGCGTCCAGGGGCGAGGCCTTAGGCTTGCTGGAGTACCTCCGGGAGTACTACGAAGGGGCTGGATCCTACAAGCCCAGCTTCCGAGTGGTAAGTATTGAGGGCGTAGACGCTTCGAGCTTGGAGCTGAGGGCGAGGGTGCTGGTGGCCCCTGTGGAGAGCGGGACCGAGCAGGCGGTATCAATACGGGTTATCGAGCAGCCGGGTAAGAGGTACATTGTCGGCGTAACGGCTAAGCTGCTCGGGGGTTCGCGGGTTACCTGGCATAGCTCAGCGCCGTACTTCTTCGACGATATGAGAAAGCAGCTGCTCCTCTGGACGTCGCTAGCCGGAGAGGAGAAGGCCAAGTATATCAGTCGTGCAGCGCCCGCCGGGAGCGCCTAGCGGGGCTTGCTACCTCGCTTCCCAGTTCGCGCCTACCAGCCATATAGCGCTTCAAGCGAATACCCCGCCTAGCTGCAACCCCCTCCGCGTGGCGGGCAAAACTTTTTACAGGCAGTTAAGCGGGCAAGCTGTGCCAAAGCCCGTCTTCAAGGTCCTGTCGAGCGGGGAGGCTGAGCAGGTACACGCGGCCGCGCTCCGCCTCCTATCTGAAACAGGGGTTTACTTCGAGGATAAATCTGTTGAAAGGATCCTGCTAGAAGCTGGGTGCGAAGTCAAGGGGGGAAGGGTACTGGTGCACGAGGAGCTCGTTAAGGAGGCGCTTTCAAAAACTCCGGGGAGCTTCCCTCTCTACGACAGGGAGGGGCGCCTAGTCGCGACGCTGGGTGAAGGAGCGAGAGTGTTTAACCCTGGGTCTGCAGCGGTGAGGATCCTCGACTACCGTTCAACCGAACCCAGGATACCTACCCTCGGCGACCTGAGGGATTTCGTCAAGCTGGCGGACGCGCTCGAGTACATCAGGGGGCAGAGCACAGCCCTCGTACCGAGCGACGTCCCAGTTGAGGTGAGCGACGCGGTGCGGCTTTACGTGGTTCTAAAGTACTCTTCAAAGCCAGTAGTAACCGGCGCTTTCACGATCGAAAACCTGCCCCTAATGGTGGAGATGCTGGCCGCCGTCCGCGCGGACTATCGCGAAAGGCCCTTCGCCATATTCGACGCGTGCCCCTCGCCTCCCCTATCCTGGAGCGCTATCACCTCCAGGAACCTAGTCGACCTGGCTCGGTTGGGTGTACCGGCTGAAGTGGTAGCCATGCCAGGGCTCGGAGCCAACGCCCCAGCCACCGTGTACGGGGCCCTCGTGCAGCACCACGCAGAGGTCCTGAGCGCGGTTGTTGTGGTCCAGTTGGCGTCGGCCGGGGCTAAGGTAATTTACGGGGGTTCCCCCACAGTGATACACCCGCGCTCTGGAACCCCGATGATCACCGCCCCGGAGGCGGTGCTGGTAAGCCTATCTTACATGGATATGGCCAAGTACGTGCACCTGCCTTGCCACACGTACATGGGGCTTGCCGACGCTAAGGTGCCCAACTACCAAGCCGGAGCCGAGGCTGCCTACACCGCGGTGCTTGCCGCGCTCGCGGGCTTCGACGTCGTATCGGGCCCCGGAATGCTCGGCTACGAGAGCGTTCAGTCGATGGAGAAGCTCGTACTGGATAACGAGGTGTGCGGGATTGCTTTACGCTTAACCAAAGGCTTCTCCGCTTCGCCCGGGGATGTGGACTTGATTAGGGAGGTTGTACTGGCAAGGCGGGGCAACTTCATGGCGCACAGGAGCACGCCGGCCGCCATCAGGAGGGAAATCCACATTCCGAGGGTGTGGGATACGGAGCCTATAACCGAAAAGGGGGCTAGGGACCTACTGGAGTGGGCTCACAGCGAGGTTGAAAGAATACTCAGGGAGCACGAGCCGCCAGTCCTTGAAGGGGATAAACTGAGGGATCTCGATAAAGTTCTAGGTAAACTTTGGAGCAGAGTGGGCGGCAGACCCCCGCAGGTATAGAGCTGGTGAGCCTGTACACCCCTTTTAGCAACTCCGTGCTTCGGGCGCTTGGCCCCGCTACCGGATAGAGGAGCTTGGCGAACCCAGTTGCGCAAGCTTGATAAAGCAGCGGAGGGTTAGCTGGCCGTTTAAGCGGCATCCTAAAATACCAGATCGGTAAAGTAACCGGATGCCAGTCGAGTTCGAGCCGTACCCCGAGTTCGTGAAACTAGGGTACCAGCCCGACCCGCAAACCGACGTGATAGTCTCCTTCCGGCTAACACCCGCCGAGGGGTTCACCGCAGAGGACGCCGCAGGCGGAGTGGCTGCAGAGAGTAGTACGGGCACGTGGACCACCCTCTACACGTGGTACGATACCGCTCGCTTGAACAAGCTGATGGGGAAAGCGTACTTCATCCAATCGCTCGGGGACGGCAGTTACGCCCTTAGAGTCGCGTACCCCCTCGAGCTTTTCGAAGAGGGCAACATGCCGGCCTTCCTCGCCTCCGTGGCAGGCAACGTGTTCGGGATGAGGAGGGTTAAGGGTTTGAGGGTTGATGACGTATACCTGCCCAAAGCGTTTCTCGAGCACTTTAAAGGGCCCCACAGGGGCTTGCAGGGGGTTCGGGAGATAATGGGCGTAAAGGACAGGCCGCTAGTGGGCACGGTACCGAAGCCGAAGGTGGGCTACTCACCCGATGAGGTTGAAAAGCTAGCGTACGACTTGCTAACGGGGGGCCTCGACTACGTTAAGGACGACGAGAACTTGGCTGGACCCGGGTACTGCCGATTCGAGGAGCGCGCCCGCGCGATAATGAGAGCCATAGACAGGGCGGAAAAGGAAACCGGTGAAAGGAAGGTGTGGTTTGCCAACATTACGGCGGACGTCAGGGAGATGGAGCGCAGGTTGAAGCTGGTGGCCGACTACGGTAACCCGTACGTAATGGTCGACGTGGTGATAACCGGTTGGTCCGCGCTCACCTTTGTGCGGGACCTGGCTGAGGAGTACGGCTTGGCTATACACGCCCACAGGGCTATGCACGCGGCTTTCACCAGGAACCAGTACCACGGGATCTCGATGTTCGTGCTCGCTAAGCTGTTTCGGGTAATCGGCGTCGACCAGCTGCACGTGGGGACGCCTGAGGTGGGTAAACTCGAGGCGAGAACAATCGACGTGATCAGGAACACTCGCGTGCTGAGGGAGCCCGTGTACAGGCCGGAGCCGGACGACGTACTCCACTTAGAGCAGCCCTTCTACCACTTGAAGCCCGCGATCCCTGTAGCTTCGGGTGGACTGCACCCGGGCACACTGCCCGAGGTGATGCGAGTCATGGGATCCGATATAGTGATCCAAGTCGGCGGCGGGGTTGTGGGACACCCGGACGGCCCGAAGGCCGGAGCTATGGCTGTTAGGCAGGCCATAGACGCCGCAATGCAGAAGATACCCTTGGACGAGTACGCTAAGAGCCATAAGGAGCTGGCAAGAGCCCTCGAGAAATGGGGGTACGTTAAGCCGATCTGAGCGGCTAGTAGAAATCGGTCAACCTGGTAGGAGTATCTTTCTTTTCTCCCTTCTCCGGGAACGCGGGCTCGCATACGACGCCGAGCTCATTGCATATTTCCTCGACCCTGCCTCTAACGAGCTTCCGCCACGAGGGCGGTGCGTTGATGCACTCAGGGTACCTTGCCGTAAGGGGGGACATCCGCTTTTCCATGCCTGGCTTAAACCTAAAGTAGTCGTAGATAAGCTTGGACCCCGTCTCAAGCGCAACCTCGGCTACCCGCCTTATGTTGAACTCGGAGTCATTAACGCCCCTGATTATCGGGCCGAGGAAAACCCAGGTTTCAATCCTGTTCTCCGAGAGGATCTTCAGAGCCTTCACTCTTTCGAGGGGTGGCGGCGCTCCCGGCTCGATCAGCTTCGCTAAGCTTTGATCGAGTGTCGTAACCGTCAGCCCGGCGTCCACCAGGTGCCTGCTCCGGGACAGTAGATCCAAGTCCCTGAGCACCAACGGGGACTTTGTCTGGATGCTAACCCTGAACCCCCCTTTGAGGAGGATTTCGAGCCCCCTCCGCGTCAGCCCCTCGCTAGCCTCAATCGGTTGATACGGGTCGGTGATCGTCGAAACCCCTACAACTCCCCGCTTGCAGCGCTTAACGTCCCTTGAAAGGGCTTCCAGAACGTTGCTTTTCACATAAACTACGCGTCCCCAGTTCTCCGAAACCTCGCGGAAGGGCGTGTAGTAGCGAGCGTAGCAGTACAGGCAGTTGTGGGAGCAACCGGCATACGGGTTATAGGCGTAGTCCAGGTCGTAGAGTCCGGATTTGGTGAGAGCGCCCCTAACTCTAACCCGCTTAACCTCTACCTCAGCCACAGCTCCAGCCTCTCCTGCTGCACAAGCGCTTTCAACAAAGCGGATTTACTCAACCACACGCTGAGAGGGAGGCGCGTGGACCTCCCCAGCCTCTGAAGCACTTCACTCAGCGTGTCGTAGCGCTCCGGCACCCCCTTGAAGAGCTCGCGCACGTTCTCCCTTACGAACCAGACGCCGATTGGTAGGAAAAAGCCCTCGTATATCTCCCTGATCAGTATAACCGTACCCTGAACCCCCTCCCTCAACATGTACTCCGCGGCCGCCAGGCGGGCAGCGTAGTAGCAGCCACCGAGCGAAGCATAGGTTTTCCGGCCGTGGTAGCCTTCCCAATCCCCCTCAACTTCAACGGTCTTACCCGGGTTCCACGTGGTGTAGGGGAACCAGGCTTCTATCCACTCGTAGCTCCAAGCTCCGGGTGCGATTATCGCTACGAACGTGTTGTCCAAGTACTTTCTCTCGAAAAACAGGTAGCTGTCAACGCACTTCAACCCCCTTACCGCATCGATCAAGCTTCTGGATACCGCGTCATCGACAGCGGTTATCGACCAGCGAGTCGGCACAAGTTTCCGGCGATGGCCCGCGCCAAGGGCCCCCACGGATAAGGCTCTCTGTATCGCGGAGACCGGTACTCCGCTGTTGTACAGGTTAAGTATGGCGTCCTCCGCCCTGAGATCCGAGTCGTAGTATGCTTTCTCGAGGGGGTGCGGGGGCTTGGGGTCCTCGAGAAGCCTCAGCCCCTCCACCGGGCCGGATGGGCCCATAGGTGGGGCAAACAAGTCCAGCTTCGCCCTAGGCTTCGGGGGCTTGGCGAACCTGAGCTCAACCTCAACGGGCTTTGACGAGATCGCCAGAAGTTGGAGGTCTTCAATACCCCGCGGCTCCCGCACGTTAACCTCCACTACGCCGCGGATAAGGCTTAGCCTCATGTTAAGGATCTCGCTTAAACCTAAGCTTAACCACTTCTCCGGCTCATCGTACACCCTGGTATCGCCCACGAAAGGGGGGACGGCGGGGGATACGCGGACTTTGGGGTAACCGACCCTTCCAACGAATACCGAAGGGGGTGAGGAACCGTCTACGAGAGCCCCCTTCGGGACTTTTACTCTCTCCACTGCGCTCCAGAGAGCGTAAACTGGGCACACGCTTTTACCGCAGAGGCCTTTTGCGCCCCTGCACAGCAGGCAGAGCGCGGCAGCTCGCTCGGACATCCTTGCGCAGAGATTCCCTCTGCGCTTTTAACCGTAGCGCTTCGGAAAAACGTGGAGGCCCGCGCTCGAGTGCCGCGCACAGTGTGCCAGTTTTCTAAATTTTAGATACGCGATAAACCTATGTACCCCTAACTTCAGCTCTCATGGGGGCCGTTGGGCTGCTAAAGGCTCGTGGCTCACCCAAAGGGTAGGTCTCTGGGGGGCCCAGCCTTGCCCGGCGGCCCCCGGCAGACATTGAATCAGCTTGAAAAAACTCCTAGTATCGGAACAGAAAAAGGGAAATCGAGTTCCTTATGCTTGAGGGGGCTTAATCCCCCTCTTCTCTACCGCTTTTACTAGGAGTACGGCGATTGCCGCGCCTATGAAGCCCCCAAGGGCGTGCAGAGCGGAGAAGTAAGGGAGTGAGACACCGGTCATGAAGAACGCGCCTATTATCAGGCCCGCTACCCACATAGATGCAACACCTGCGGCTATGACCAGCGCTGGCCCATAGGTCTGCGAGAAACATCTGCTGTAACCCAGCACCCATAGGAGCGCGTCGAGGACTGCGCTGGCTGCAGTGAAACCGAGGAAGTGCACAGCGCCGGGCCTAAGGATGAAGTTGAGAGCCGTGGCAAGAAGCCCCACCAAGGTCGCGGCACCTGGCTTTCTAACCCACCACGCCGCCAGTATCAACGATATACCGGCTAGGAGGTCGCACAGGATCGGTAGACGGGTCAGCTGCCAGAATATCGGCGCTAGCGTGGCGTTCACTACCGACCAGAACGCGGCGCTGATAGCTATCACGGCCGCATCTGAGGTTTTGATCGCCATACAATGCGCTAGGGAGAAAAATCCTTTTAAGTATTACTATTTTTTATAAAAATCATACGGCTGGATTCAGCCGTGCAGCTCGACCACCGATATTGGGTGCACGTAGTACGGCTCAATGCTGACGGATTCTACATGCGCGTAGCTACTTACAACGTGCACCATGAGGGCCACCAGGTTGTCGCCGGGTTTGACGAGCGACTCCGGGATGTAGAAATCGGTCTGCGGACCCTCATTCACGAACCTCCCAAGGAACTGCCCATTAAAGTAGAGGAGCATTCTAACGCCCCTGGCGTTGACCTTCAGCTTCAGCGGCGCGCTTACGTCCTGCCCCGGCTCCACCCTGAACCTGAAGCGTAGCCATACTATGCTGCCCTCGGAGTCCCTTGCCTCGAGCGGAAGGTCAGCGGCGCTCCACGCGCTCTCGTCGAGCCCCACCTTGTACCACCCCTCTGCTAAGCCCACCGTGCCGGGAGCTACCCTCCACTCGCCCTCCACCTTCACACTGTAAACCTTAAGCACAGGGTTGCCTCGGGGTAGCCACTCGGCCGCGATAGCTATTTCGTTCTCCCCCTCCTCCAGGTACTCCGTCAAATCCACAGGACCTAGGTAAACACCCAGGTAGTGCTTGTTCACGAATAGCAGCGCCCGCGTAGTGAACACCAGGATGTAGCGCCCTTCCTTTTCCTCGATCCGCAGCTTTTTGACGTACAACCCCCCTCCATCTATCGAATCCGCTCTTTCGGCCTTCTGCTCCAAGTTCGGGTCCCTCAGGAGGTTCTCAAGGGGTTCCGGCTTGTTTAAGAACTGCGTAAGGCTGAACTCCCTCCCGTAGGGGAGCGAAAAACCGACCCGCAGCCACCCCTTAAGCTCCTCCTCGCGGAGCTTGCCCAAGTAAACGCCTCCCACGATCCCGTTCGGGACGTAAACCTGCCCGTCGTTGGGATGCCCAATCGATTCGAGGATCACGCGTAGCTCGTTAGGGCCGGGCTTAAGCGCTCTTGAGGCATCTACCTCTATGCTGTGGTAAGCTGACGCTAGTGGTATGCCATTGAGTAGGACGGTGGCAAAGTCATTGAAGTAGCTTAAGTAAAGGCTGCGATCCCCCGATAACTCTTCGCTGACGTTGAACTTGATAGAGTATGTGGCGTAGCCGTTATCGAGGACGCCCGCAAACTCCAGCGGGGTTCCAGCTGCGATCGCCGTGCCTGCCCTGTACCCTTCCTCCCGCCTTGTTACCAAGCTTTTTCTCTCCGCCAACAACGGGCGGCGGCTCGGTACCTTAACTTCAAACATATACAGGTTTCCGTAAACTCGGAGCAGGGGTACTTCGCACCCGTCTACAATAAGGCTTTGCAGCGAGTGGGGGCTGTAGAGAAGGGCCGCGCCAGCGCTGCGCCCATCTAGCTCCAGCTCCAGCCGAAGCCTGCCCTCGGCTTTAGAAGCTGTGCCAACAAAGTACACGTTTGAGATTAGCAGGTAGGGTTCGCCGAACTCGTCTATTAACCATGTTCTCCCGGCCCTCTCCCTTGAGGTTGTGACAACTGTTAAGGTAAAGCCGCCTGAGCTGAAAACAGCCACACCATCGGAGTCGCCGTGGGTGCAAGTCACTACGACGGCTTTCCCCCTCCCTTCGACGCTCACGCCGCTGGCGTACTCAACCGAAAGCTGGTCTTCAGCCTCTATTGCCAACCCTCCAGCCTCCCCTGGGTCGCCGTAAACGACGAGGACCGCGCTCGCGCCGTTGGCAAGTTTCAGCAAAGGTTCCGACGCTGTATAGGCCACCTTGAAGGGCGTTCCCGGGATGGTGTAATTCAGTATCACAATTTTGGCGTTTCTCGCAGGGACGCGAATGGAGCCCGTATAGGGGTAAACCTCGCCGCGGTACTTTAACCGAGCGGAGCGGGGTTGGTCGCCGAGGTTCCTAAGCACCACTATAGCACCGCCCTCCTCGCTGACCCTCGGAAAAACATCTACACCGCTTTCCGAAACCTGCACCAGCCCCTCGGCCGGCTTTGTGGCAACCAGAAGGTCGTTAAACGTCCGGGTAAACATCGCTACGCGCTTCAACGCGTAGTACCTGTCGCGCAGGTAGCCCCACTCGCTGATCGCCGCCTCGTAGTCGTACGTGGTGGTAATGTATTTGCCAGTGTAGTACCCTGGATTAGTCCCACCGTGGAACATATAGATGTTCACCGCGTTGATGCCGAGCCCAATCGATGTTTTCACGAGGGTTTCGGTCCAGGCAGCGGGAAAGCTCCCCCTGTTCGTGGGCAGTGGGGCACCGAAGGTTGAAAACCAGCCTCCTTCAAGCTCCATATGCATCTTCGGCATCCCGGGTTGGGTTCGCACGTAGTTCCGCACTTTACTATCAAAGCCGGCGATATCCCAAGGAGAGGGGTAATCGTCGATGGTGTTGATAACCGGCGTGCCTTCAACAGCCCAATCCTCGTTAGTTACGATGGGGAGATCCTGAGCATACTTCCTCGCTGCTTCGTACAGCTTCAGTATGTAGTTAACGTCGCCCCAAAAGTACTCGTTCTCCACCTGCACCATGATAACTGGTCCACCTCTCGCCACCGCATATCTCTCAACGAGGGGGATGACTGTGCCGTACCAACCCTCTGCGTACGCCATGTACGTGGGATCTAAAGACCTTAAAACAGGGTTCTTCGTGTAGAGCCAGTTTGGATGCCCGCCGCTATCCCACTCAGAGCAAATGTAAGGCCCGGGCCTAGCGATAAAGTAGAGACCCAGGCTGGATGCTATCTGGATGTAGCTCTCCAAGTCCCTGCTGAAAGCGTTAGATTCGTAGAAAACGCCGGGGCCTTCCCCACCGAACAGCTTGAGCCCTTCCCTCGGTTCGTGCCAGTTCCATGCGATGTAGCTGGCTACGGCATTTAAGCCAGCCCTCCTAGCTTTGAGAAGCCTGTCGTACCATTCTTCCCTGGGGACTCGGAAGTAGTGTATCTCCCCGCTAAAGATGAAGACCGGCTGGCCGTTAATCTCGAAGAAGCCAACCGGGGGAGTGTAGCTCGACGTCACAGGTCCGTACCACCTCTCTCTGAAGTGCTGGGGGATGAAGAAAAAGCCTAGCACGATAAGCGAAATTAGTGCCGCTTCCAGAAATCTACGCGACACCGGCACTTGTAGCAAATCCACTTTGCCATAGATAAGCGTGCTGCCTCCGTCAGCTATGCTGGGAGTGCGCTGCTCCGCGCGCGTTCGGACGGGGAAAAGTGTTTAGCGGTCCAGGAATAAAGTGACATCCTCGCATACCAGAAGCTTAAAACTCAGCGCTAATCCAAGGCCTCTCTGAAACCACCCTGTACCCCAAGCTCTTGTAGACTTTAATGGCGGCCTCGTTGTTTTTCTCAACGTGGAGAAGGGCGACGGCGCCGGAGACAACAGCCTCCTTGGTCGCCTCCGATGTAACCGCTTTCGCGTACCCCCTCCCCCTGTATTCGGGCCTAGTGTAGACGTCGCCTATAATATGCACGTCGCGTAGGGCTAGGTACCTCGAGGCGGTCGAAGCCAGGGTGCCGTTAACCAGCAAGCCGTAGTACCTGTACTTGGTGAGGTATTTCCTCGCCTCCTCCAGGCCGACGCTTACGCCCCTTGATTTGTTCAGTTCCACGAGGAGCTTGTCGTCGTCCGTCGTCAGCCTTCTTACCTGCTGGCCCGCGCTGTAAGGCTTGAAGCTGTGCTCGTCGCACACCATGTCGTAGCAGCTCCCCACCTCAGCGTACCTGAAACCCAGCTCGCTCAGTTTCTCGACCACTTTATCTACACCACCCCCCTCCACCTCGTAGAGTTGAATCAGCGCCCTCCGAGCAGGTCTGAGGGTGAAGCTTGACAGCAGCTCCTCGTCGACTCTCCAGAGGTGGATACTGTAGCCTTTCTGCTCCTCCCTCCGCACGAGCGCATACGACTTGACTCGACCACCCTCTAGGCTGAGGATCAAGCCTACGTTTTCAGGTTCGTAAATGAGGCTGTGGATAAGGTAGCAGTGGGGCGCCAGCCTGTGCGCCAGGTATAAGTTTACAAGCTGCCGCCATACGCGGTAGTTTAAGCTGCTAAGGCGGATTATCACACGACCCCCCCAGTGCGCTTTTGTTTAAACTCTGCGGTTATCCGGCTCCCCTTTCTACAAGCGCTTGAGAAGACACACCAGCGCCGCTACCAGGAAAGCGATAGCCGTGAGCTTAGCGTCTCCTGTTAGCAGCCATACAATCAGCGCCACCAGGCCGGCTGGTATGAGAAGCACAACGGCTTTGACTAGGAACACTATGATCAGCACACCTATGGCGACCAGCGCCAGCACTGCGAGCGTGCTGAGGAGCAACCCAATGAGCCCCGCAGGAGGCACAGCGAAAAGTGTCGTGGCGCTGTTTTAAAGTGTATCGGAGTAGCCGGGATCCCCCCATACCCCGCGCGGGGTGCAATTGCTGGCCGCGCAGACCACTGAAGTTGCGGCCAGCGGCGTACAAGACAAGCGTGATCAGTACACTGCACACATTCTTGCTGTTTTTGCTTCCCCTATTCCGATGTATGTCTGGGTCCCGGCTACCCAAATGATAGGGCCATACTCTAATATTTAAATTTTCCGTACCCTACACCGCCGTGACCTGCCGGTAAGTGGGTTAAGCTTTTTTACAGAGAGGCGTAGAGTGGAGGCGGTAGCTTTTCATGGAGCAGCGGTTGACCGGAAAGCCCCACAGCGTGGTAGTTCTCGTGGCGATGGAGGCGTACCTGGAGGGGCTTCCAACGTATGCAGGTGGCTTAGGTCTCCTGACCGGAGATATTCTGCTGTCGGCTGCGGATATTGGTTACCCGATGGCCTGCGTAACGCTGCTGCACGATAGAGGTTACGTCCAGCATGAAGTTAGGGAGGGGAAAGTCCTCGACCACGACGAGCCGTACGACCCACTCGACCACCACGAGAAGCTGGGTTTAAAGCTGAAGCTCAACCTGCGGTCGGGGCCCATCTACCTGAACGTCTGGCGCCACTGGGTTAGAGGTTTTGAAAGCGAGGTTCCCGTGTACATGCTCGACTCGAACACGCCGGAAAACCCCAAAAACGTCAGGGAGCTCACTTCGAGGGTTTACATTGAAGATGGCGACGAGGAGCGGCTAGTTAAGGAGCTGATCCTAGGTTTAGGGGCATTGGAGCTCGTAGAGAAGCTGGGTTTACACGTCAAGAAGTTCCACCTGAACGAATCCCACGCCGGGTTCTTAGCGCTCGAACTCCTGAAGAGGTTTAAGAGCCTCAGAGAGGTTCGATCGAGGGTTGTCTTCACCACGCACACCCCCCTACCCCACGGGCACGAGCAGTTTGACTACAAGCTGGTGGAAAGGCACTACGAGGTGCCCGCAGAGGTGAGGGCTGCGAGTCCGGGGGTTCTGAGAATGACGAAAGTGTTGGAGTTCCTATCCGGGTACTATAACTGCGTATCTTACAAGTTCAGTAGAGTCCACAGGATACTCTTCCCGGGCTCAGCTCCCGATTACGTTACGAACGGCGTTCACCACCTTCGGTGGGTGCATGACGGAGTGGCGAAACTGTACGATAAGTGGCTCAACGGGTGGAGGAACGACCCTTCCCGGTTGGCTTACGCGGCGTCCATACCGATCAGGGAGGTTGAGGAGGTTAAAGCGCTGTGCAAAGCGGAGCTGGTTGACTACGTCAACAGCCGCGCCGCCCTGAACAAAACGTTCGACCCGAGCTTCTTTACGATTTCCCTCAGGCGCAGGATAACTGGCTACAAGCGTGTTACGCTCGTGCTGCGCGACCAAGAGCTGCTGGAGGCGTTGGGGAAAAAGTATAATTTCCAGTTAATCTTCAGCGGCACCGTCCACCCCAAGGATTCGGATGGGCGGAAGGAGCTCGAGGCGATAATGGAGGCTATCTCGACTTTAGCCCACGTGCGGGTAGCCTTCTCCGGCAGGCGGGGAGCTAAGCTGGAGAAGCTGCTGGCAGCCGGCTCGGACCTATGGCTGCACACCCCCCGGCCACCCCTGGAGGCCTGCGGAACGAGTTGGATGCGGGCTGCTCTGAACCTCACGCCTACGCTGGCCTCGCGCGACGGAGGGGTTCTCGAGGGTATATTGGATGGGCACAACGGGTGGCTCTTTGGGGAGGACGCTACGTCGCCCGACGAGCCCTTCGACGAAAGATCCGACTTAAAGGACTTCTACGCGAAGCTGCGCACGATACTGGACCTCTACTCGACGGATAGGGGCAGGTACACGTTGATAGCGATGTACGCGGCCGCAAAAATCGGCTCCTACTTCAACACGCACAGGGTGGTGAGAGAGTACATCTCGCGGGCTTACGAGACCTAGATCGGCACCTGTTCCGGGAGGGGCCCGTAATACACTTTTACCAGCGGGCAGCGTTAGACACTGGACCCATGAGCTTAGACGTAAGCGTGAGGAGGCTGGGAGAGGGGGAGAGTGTAGTGGAGGCTTTCGAGGAGGGGGTTAAAGTTAGCTGGCTGTACTTGCTGGACCTTAAGTTACACTACGGGTCCTCCTTTATCCGCGCAGGCGGTGTAGCGGGTGTCTACACTCCCAGGGAGTTCAGGGGGCGCGGCTACTCCGCCTCTACGCTGAGCTACACGATCCGCCACATGAAGAAGCTCGGCTATCCGCTCTCGGCGCTCTTCGGTATACAGGAGTACTACCACAGGTTCGGCTTCGCCACATTCATGGGAGAGCATACCGTGACCGTGCACCTGAGAAACGCGTCCAGGGTTAGGGGCGAAGAGTTCGACGTGGAGGTTTCCGAGGACCCGGCTTTCCAAAGCAGAAGGATAGCCGAAATCTATGAGAGGGTTAACGCCGCCTGGCCGGGGGCGAGGGTGCGACCACCCGGCGAGTGGAGGGGCTTTAGGAAGGGGGTTGCCTGGGAGCACAGCGCCAAACCCCTGCTGCTCAAAGCCTCGGGCGAGGTGGTGGCGTACGCCGCTGTGGAGAGGTGGCCGAGCCCCGAGGAGTTCCTCGTCGCCGAGGTCGGGGCTGTAGACCACAACCCCCGGCTGTACCGGGCTCTCCTGCAAAGCTTCTACTCGATAGCGCTAGAGGAGAGGAAAAGCCATATAACCGTCCACGTGCCCCCCGACCACCCATTCGCCGACGTCGCCAAAGTGTACGGGGCCACCTTAACGAGCTCGTACAGCTGGAGCGGCGGGGGGATGGCCAGGGTTATCTCGCTCGAGAAAGCCCTGGAGCAGATCGCGCCAGAGCTGGAGCGCAGGTCGAGGGGACTCGACGGAGACCTTACGCTGGAGGTTGAGGGGGAAGCCGTAACGATCCGGGTGCGGGACGGGTCTGTGAAGGTGGAGGAGGGGTCCTCCTCTGTCAATTTAGTTAAGCTGGGGCCGGGCGACGCCGCCCAGCTTATCCTCGGGTACAGAGACCCCTTTGAACTACTCTCCTCTGTCGAGGCGCGGGGCCAGGTTGGGCTGTGCGCAGCCCTTTTCCCAAAGTCCACGCCGTACGTGTGGCAACCCGACCGCTGGTAGGCGTATGCCGCTACACTTTCGCCCTACTTTTTGCGAGACATTTAACCCTTTGTAAACCGCTTAAGAAGGGGTTCGCGGTGCTGAACGCAAGCATGCTCAGAACGATCGAGGATGTCATCGCGCGCGTGGAGGAGGAGCTGAGGAGGCTGGCGAAACCGGTAAACGCCGGGCGGTTGAGCAGGGCAGGGTTCGTGGACGGCAGCTTCGCTTTGGAGGAGAGGCGGGGTGTGTACGTACTATCCCTTTCGGCGGCCTCGCTCATCGTAAACGGCGACAAGCTTGAGAAGCTTTTACCCGGGAGCTCGAGGCCCCTCATCGCTATGCTCGCACCCAAAAGCTACGGCGAAGCAAGAGCCGGGCTTCTCATGTCCATGCTAGAGGTATTCGCCGCTCTAGACGTGGTCAAGATGGGCGTTGACGCGGTATTCCTCGATGGCAGCTACGTTTCCGAGATGATGGCGCCCTTCGGCCACCCGCGCGATGTCCGAGAGAGGCTGCCCGAGCTAAGCCGCCTACATCTCGACATCGAGGACGAGTACGGGGAGAGGGCGGCGAGCCTAGTCCGCGGCAAGCTGGAGGGGGAGGGGCCCTTAGGCGGGTTCTCCAAGCTGCTTAGAGAAATGTCGGACCTAGCCAGCTCGCTCTACCAGGAGATTAGCGCTACCGCTTCCGACAACATATCCAAGAAGGAGGCCCTGGACTACTCGGTGGTGTACGTTGAGACAACGGCGTACCTGACCGCTCTTAGCGAATTCCTTGAGAGGTGCGCGGAGCTAAATACTGCGCCCTTATGGGTCGCGAAGGACGCGGAAAGCAGGTTCATAGTCGAGGAGAAGGGCATTGTTGGATGGTTGAACGACCTCTCCCTGCTGGATTACTCGTGGAGAACACACGACTCAGTTTACACGTTAATCAAGGGACCCCCCTTCGGAAAACCTAGGCTCTGCGCAGCCTTGCCTACGCTGCTGAACGAAGTGTACAGCAGGTGGAACAGCTATGTTGTGCTGTACTTCAAGTTGAGAAAAGCGGGGCCGGTTTCGCAGATGACGTTCCCAGCTTTCGTCAGCCCCGACACCGCGATTGAAGCGGTTTCGATGCTCCGCGAGCTGTCCGACCCGAGAGGTTACCCGAGGCCCTTGAGCTACGTACACCACTTGGCTGTTTTGAACCCCGAAATAGTTCGCCTAATGGCGGACGAGCTGTATAAAAGAGAGCGCAACCCGATAATGAGGTCGATGCTCGCGCCCTCGGGTAGAGCGATGGCCGGGTTGAGGTGAAGCCCATGGAGGTTGGAAGGATCGTAACAGTTTACGGAAGGAGCCTGGTGCGCTTCGCGGTTTTCGAAGATAGGATGCAGCTAATGGCCAAACCCGGCATTTACGTGAAAGTGGAGTGCGGCGACACCTGGGCTTACGCCATGGTAGTCAGCTTTAACCTGCTGGACGAGCTGTACCGCAAAGGTAGGATTGTCGAGGAGCTTGAGGGCTACGCGGGGATCAGGCCGGCTAGAAACGAGCTGATCGCAATGCTCGTCGGCTGCAAGACGGGGGAGGGTATTAAAAGGGGGGTGCCCGAGCTACCGCGGCCGGGCCAGGTAGTCTACGCAGCCACGAGCGAGGAGCTAGCCGAGCTGATGGGCCGCGGGGACATCGAGCTAGGGCGGCTCAGCTTCGACGCCAAGGTCCCATTCTCGCTCTCGCTCAACATGCTCTGCTCCCGCCACTTTGCTGTCCTCGCAATGACCGGGGCGGGTAAATCCAACACCGTAGCTGTCATACTGGCGTCGATTCTCGAGAAGTACCCGTACTCCAGAGTCATAGTCATCGATACCCACAGCGAGTACGTGCCCCTGGCCACCAAGTACGCTTCGGCTAGAGTGCTTACCCCCTTCGGCAAAGTCTCGAAGCTGATCGAGACGCGCTACGGAGTGGCGCCGAAGCCCCTCGAAGTACCCTTGTGGACGCTGGGCTTCGAGGACATCGCCGCACTCCTGAGGCTCGATCCGTCCAGAGCCACTAAGCAGATGATGTACCTGAGGAACGCTCTCCAGGAGGTCCGTGGCCAGCGGTTCCCCCAAGCCACAGCCGACGACCCGGTGTACTTCAAGCCGGAGGAGCTGAGGGAAGCCCTGGCCGACCAGGCTAAGGGCAGCAAGTACACCGACCGCTCGCTGGAGGACCTCCTGCTGAAGGTCGACTCGCTACTGGACAACCCGGATCTAAGGTACATAACCCGACCCAGGCATAGCGAGGAGTTCTATGCCTCCGCCAACGCGAGGGAGCCCCAGAGGAGCGTCGAAACCTACGTAAGGGTTTACGGATCCCTCCTTGAGCCGGGTCTCAGCATAGTCTCGCTGGGCGGCCTGCCTAGCGACGCGCAGGCGTCCACCGTGTCAACGGTGCTGAAGTCGCTGTGGAGGCTGATAACCGCCAGCGTGCTAGCCGGCGCGCCCCAGCCGACCCTCGTGCTCGTGGAGGAGGCGCATAACTACGCTCCCCAGGGGAGGTGGAGCCCGGCCAAGGACATCCTCGAAAAGATGGCTAAAGAGGGTAGGAAGTTCGGCATCGGGCTCGGGGTGGTGAGCCAGAGGCCGCGGGAGCTCTCCCAAACGCTGTTAGCGCAGTGCGGCACGCTTATCGCGCTCAGAACTTCGAACCCCAGGGACCAGGAGTACATCCTCAGCAGCATGGAAGACGTGGTGGAGGAGCTCGTAGAGGGCCTCTCTGGGCTGAGCACGGGGGAAGCCTTAATCTCCGGCTCAGCCGCCCCAGCGCCGGCGATCGTGAGGGTCTACGAGTTCCAGGCGAGGTACGGGGTAGCCCTGGGGGGCAAGGACATCGACTGGCGCGAAGAGTGGGGCAGGCCTTCGCGACCCGTAAACCTAGCCCCCTACCTCGTGGGCGAGGAGGCGGAGGCAGAGGAGGGGCCCAGTACCAGGGAGCGGGGGATAGAGGAGTTTTTCTAGTGGGCTTCGGGATGCTCGCCCCAGCTCTGCAGGCCTGAGCCGCCAGCACCCTTGGGCGCGCAGCACAGCAGCCTGGCATCCAGCCGGGCTCCGAGTGCGCGGCCTGGGTTTACCGGGGCGCGACGCCCAGCTTTGCAGCTAGCTCCTCCAGCCTCCTCACGAACTCCCTCTTGAAGCCGATGAAGATCCCGCCCTCCTTGCCGCCGACGTACGCTATGCTCCTCATGGGCGCGAGCGCGCTCACTAGCTCCGGGCACTCTATGGATACCTCCGGGGCGCGCTCCCCCCTGCCTCCAGGGCTCCCGCCCTCCCGGAGCTTAACCCTCAGCTCCTTCCCCGCGGTATAGACGACCGCGTACGTTGAGTCCCCGGGCGGCAGCAGCTCGTTCAGCCGGTCCGCCTCTACGTCCACGTGCGTTACCCTGGCCCTCGAGTAGCCCTTTACGTGAAGGTACACCGAGCAGTGGAGCTCGGCCCTCGAACGCCCGTAGAGTAGGGAAACCCTGGACCTCAGGGGGATCTTGCCCTCACCGGGGCCCGTCAACGGGCTTCCGCCCTCTGTTGGCGCTCGAATTCCAAGTTCTTAACCTCCTCCACGAGCTTAACCAGAGCCTCCACGGCTATCTCGAAAACCCTAGCGCCCTTCTCGCGCGTGGCGGTAGTGGATGTGCCGAAAACGCCGCTCCGCACCCTATCGTCGGTTCTCTCGGGGAAGTAGCCCAGTCCGTCGGTGGGCAGTTTCGCCGGCTTCTCATCGACCGCCGCCTCCATCTTCACCGCCTCTGGGTGGATGCAGAGGTTCAGCGAGGTCTCAACAGCCGCTGCGTGTCCCAGCTCGTCCTCGGGAAAGAGCCCCTTGAGCTGGGGCAGGGTCCACCACTCGTAGACAACCACCAGAACCCCTTCATCCCTCAGCTCTCTCGCGAGCGAAACAAGGGCATGCAGGTTGCCGCCGTGCCCGTTTACCACTACGAGCTTCCTAACCCCGTGGCTTTTCAGCGAGATGATAACGTCCCTGACGTACTCCTTGAAAACCGATTCCCGCACCCAAACCGTACCCGGGAAGCTCGAGTGGTGCGAGCTGACCCCGAAAGGTATTGGCGGTAGAACGGTAACCCCGGTTCGCCTGCCAGCCTCCACGGCGAGACGGTACGCGATTAGGTGGTCCGTACCCAGGGGGTTCTGGGGGCCGTGCTGTTCCGTCGAGCCCACCGGCAGAAGCGCGACGCCGCAGCGCGAAAAGCGCTCGCCAGCTTCTCGCCAGCTAATGTGGGCCAACCTAACCTCCTGGTCCTGCACAGCCAGCAAGGGCGAAGCCCGGTAAAAAGGTTGCCTGCGCCCGCTTCGCAATGCTCGAAAGCTTTTTCACGCCCGCCGCGAACTTCAGCCGATGAGCAGGCTTGTGAGGCTGCTCCTAAGGAAGCTCGGCCTCTACGACCTCACTACGCACGAGGACAGGCTCGAGATCGACGCGGAGATTGAGAGGAGGACCGGCCTCAGCTGCGACGAGGCAATAGAGCGCGGCGCGATATCGAAGGAGGAATTCGCAGCGATAGTGCTGGAGGTCCTGAGGAGGAGGCGCAGGCCCTCAGCCGAAAGCCTGGTGATGCACGCCTAGGGGTCTTGGCACCGCACCTTCAAAACAGCCGCTCAGCAGGGTAAGTTCCTGTCACCGCTTCCCCCACTGGCGGTATCATCACAACGTCTATCTGAGTGTGAGTAAGGCCTTTAAAAGCCTGCTCCCAACCCCCGGCAGCACCCTAACCCAAGCGTCCCTTTGCTTTTCAGCAAATCCCATAGCCTGGTAAGCAAAAATGGCTGGGGCCGGGGACTTGCTGAGCTATCAGCGCTTCGGGAGCTCAGTAAGCACGACCCCGCGTTTAAGGCAGACCTCGGTGAAGCCGTTTAGGGTTTGCATGAAGGGGTCTGGAAAACGGTGCCGCCTACCACCGCACCGTTACCTCTTGCAACGGGCAAATTGGAGCCATAGCGTCAAGGCTCTGAGCACGCCGATGTTAACTGTAACTGCGTCCAACCGCTTGAGCGAAGCAGACAGCTAGAAACCAGCCTACAGTCGAGTGGAACGCTCTATCCGCCACATCGTCGACATTGCCTTTGGCCCCTCACTGCTTCGTTCAACAACTATGCGCGTACCCATTTCTCCAAGGTCAACCGGGAACCCACTGGGACCCAGAAACGGTCAGCAAAGCGGCAAAGCCAGCGCATCGCCTTTCAATGGGGGTTTTGCCCTAAGTACTACATTCTTTGGCACCGCTGTTGCATTCCCGATCCCTGCCTTCACCCACACTCATCTACTGCCTTCCAGAGTTGGCCATGGTTGTGAATACCCGTTTCCCGCCCCTCTACCCAAAGGTGGCTAGGGTGCCTCAGTCAAGCTGTTGATACCCTCCCTCTTTTAAAAACGAGGGTGGACCGGGTGGATATCATGGTTATACCTGCGGGGCTCCAGCCCTCTCTACGTAGTGGGCCCTTCTCTCTTGGGGTAAAGCCCTCCACATAAGTGCCTGCTTCCTCACCTCATCAATGAAGTAGTAGCTCAAGCTCTCCCACGCGCTCCTCGAGCCGGTGAGCCTCCTTAGCTTCAACATCAGCGTGTAAACCCTGCGGATTTCGTCGCCAACTAACCCGACTCTGGCCTCCTGAGTTACTCCCAACTCGTAGGGTGCTAAGGCTACGACTAGCGTGGTCACCGGCTCTGCGAGCGAGAGCGGCTCCGCCTCGCGAACTGTGAAGTACGGCCTCTCCTTCCCCATCCCTGTGAAGTATTCGTAGATATAGTGCAGAGAGCCGAGGGCCTCCTCCCTCGACGGGAACCTAATCGGGAGTGGTATCTCCCAGAAATCACCTCTCGGCTTAGTTGGAGGCTTCCACCTCCTCTCAAGCGACGGGGTGATGAGAGTGGCTGCAACGAGGCTCGGGTAAAGGGAGGCTGAAAGCACAGAGAGGATCAAGACCGCGAAAGCTACAATCATGAAAGCAGAGGCATAGTTTAAGGCATAAGCTGAGGGGAGGAAGCCGAGGAGGGCCATCAACCTGTTCGTTGCGAAGCCGAGCGCGTAGCCAGCGACAACCGCAATGACCGCGTAGGTGAGGGCCTCTGTGACGTACATCAAGGCTGAACCGGATGGGGACAAACCAACAGCAGTGAAAACGTAGATTTCGCGCACCCTCTCCTTGATGTTTCCAAGCAGCGTAATGGCCATGTTCAAAGCGCCTATCACCAAGACTACCGGGATCATCTCCCAGCCGAGGAAGAGGTAGCTAGCAACCCTGGCTCCACTGAGCACGCCGACCCCTTTCGCTCCTACGTAGACTTTAAGGTCGGTAGCCAGTGCAACATCCCTCGCTACCCTTGTGAGCACTATCTCATCGACCGGTTCGCTAGGGAGTTCCACTGAGGCTAAGTAGCCGCCGCCTCTGAGAACGAAAGCGTAAGGTGCAATGATGAGCTCGTTCCAGCTTGTGCTAGATGGCACCGTCGGCGGTGGGCCGGGGGGTTGCATAGCTATCGTTGGGTTGTGCTCCGGTCTCACCGGCGCCGGGCTCATCCCATCTAGGTCAACTAACTTGCTGGCCAAAACTTCGTCGAATACCCCAACAACGGTGAAGTCGAAGCCTGCATACGACACGCGGTCCCCGATGCTCACGTTTAACGCCTCCGCAGCGCTCCGCGGCACTAGACACACGGCAAACCCTTCGTCGAAGAGCTTAAGCAGGAGGTTGGATGGCGGACCAGCTACGAGGATATCCGAGAGCTTTTCGATAACCTCTTCCCCAGTCAAGCCAAGGATCGCTGAAACTTGAGTACTCGCGTTAAAGCGGCCGTGCGAGTAGAGGGGAGCTGAATATCCCTGCTTATTACCCATGGAGGGGTAACTCCACGAGCGTGGGCGCAACTTAAGCTCCGGCGCAGTTGCCATCAGATAGGGCAGCAGCGGTTCGTCGAGCACATCGTAAAGCGGTACAGCGTAACCCCTCTTAACCAGGAGAGCGTTGGCTGGGGCCTCGGGCACGAGGGGTGCGAATTTCACCTCAGTGTAGTACGATATGGAAGTTAGCGAGGTCACAGCTATTACCGTCGCTATCAGTGCAACTAGCGTTAACACAGTCCTCAGAGGCCTCTTCCTCATGTTTTCAATCGCTATGGCAATACTCTGGAGTGTAACTACCGCATGCGCCCTACCAACTTTGTGAACGCCCATGACTCTCTCGGCTTCCTCCTCGATTACCCTGCTGGTTTCGCTTCCCAATACCACCATGGATATGGCGAAGAGCAGGGCAAGCAGCACGCCGACTAAGCTCATAGTTACGTTGACGAGCACGGAGAGGGCCGGGTGGATGGCGTAAAAAATACCCATCAGCGCAGCTCCTATTAGCAGGAGAGTTGAGAGCCTCTCCCTACCCCCAGCTGCGTGCAAGATTAGGCGCTCGAAGAAGAAAGCAGCCGGGATTAAGAGGGCTAAGACCGCTAGCCCGCTTTTGCCCGCATCGTCGTAGAGCGGCATCACTTCGTCCTTATAGGCCTTTGATGCATAGGAGAGGGCCGCAGAGGCGTAGGCTTCGTAGGCCTCGTAGTCCTTCGCCATTAAGCTGGCCTCAGCAGCTTCTAAGTATTGTCTAGCCTCTGAGAGGAGTTGCTCGGCGCTTAAGCTCCTAACGCCCCTTTCGCTCAATCTCCTGTACCTCCCCTCGGCGAGTAAGAGGAGGTCGTTAGCCATCCTGAGGTAGGAGGCGGTAACGACTACATCCTCGCGTAGCAGAAAGCCTGAGCCCTCGCTGTAGCTAGTGCTCGCATTTACGAGCACGATCTCCGGCCACCCAAGGCCAACCCTTATGTTGACGATCAGTTTACCCCCTGGTTGCCCGAATGCGATGAATGGGTAGCTCCACGGGTCGTACCAGTAACCATAAAAGTAGGGGTAACCTTTTGTGTCAAAGTCATACACCTCGAACCTGACGTAGGAGGAGAGGAAGGACTGTACCGGCAACCTAGGGTCAAGAATCACGGGCCTCCTCAGAGAACTCGGTGAAAATACCCTGAACACGGTCAATGAGCGAGCTTCGAAGACGGGGATCAAAGCCTCCTCCGACTGCGACAACGGCATCAGAGATTGTTTTAACACCCCCTGCCCGTATAATGGCCCCCTGTCCCAAGCGTAAGCGATTCCCCCGGTGCTCCAGTCTGCGACCCACGCGTCGAAGAGCCAAGCCGGTGTCGACCCTCTCGGTCCAATAATGGCCCTGAACGTGCCATTCGTAGCGGAGAGGGTAACGTAAGCTGAAAACGGCCACGCAAAGGTTCCTGATGGCCCCTCCGGGTACACTCTCACGAGCGCTCCTTCCACCGGTTGGTACCAACCTGTCGATGGATCAAGCTTGACAACTTTACCGGTAAAGTTCACAAGGCCTTCGATTGCCCCAACCCTAACGGCAAAGCGCACAGGAGAGTGCGAACCCCAACTCAACCCCCAAGTCTCCTCGGCTAGAAGCGAGGACACCATGAAACTTGCGACTACAGCTTGGACTTCAAAGTTCTTCAAGTCAAAGAATACCTCGTCGTCGATAGGGATTCCCCACCTAAACCCTCGATAGTAAGCTGTTTTGAAGGTAAATGAAGCCGTCCCAGCCATCGCTGCCGGCTCACTTAAAAGCATGTAGGGGACCTGCTGAGTCCCCCACCAGCCGCTTGCCTCAAGGTAGTCTTCGTACACGTCACTCGGCTTCGCTTCGAAGCCGAGGAGCTTTGATACGGAAGCTAGCAGCTGTGGGGATTGCGCGTATGCGTACAACCTGCCCTTCAGCCAAGTGTACTTGGCGGCTATTGTCGAGGAGTCTGCGCCAAACCGTAAGCCATGGCCAACGAAGAGAGAGGAAATGCGGGGCGACTCGTCGCTTAGCTGGAGTCCTATCATGATCCAAACCCTTAGCTTCCCAGCTAGAACCTCCGGCCGGTAGAAGTACTCTTCGACGAAGGCTTTGGGGCCCGCCAGAGAGTTGTAGAAACCGGAGAGGAAGGACAGCCACACGCTCCTCGGCGGAGGACTCTGCCTTAGAACCCTGGCAAGCTCGAGCAGCAGCGCCGGGTTTACTGCCTCAGAGTAACCCTTTGAAACGGCCGGAACCACCGACCAAGCATCGAAGTGAACACCAACGACGATTACATCGTCGGGGTAGGTAGTTCCATTCACCTTAACGACGATGTTGAACGCTTCGACCTCCTTCATCTTGGCGCGCAAAACCAGCCTTGCAACCTCGCCCTCATGCTTCGCTAGCTCTTTCGCGACCCCTTTGGGGGCGTAGACCCTAGTAAAGCGTATGGGGGCGCTCGTAAACTTGGACAAGGCCTCGTACCTATTCGTCTCATCAGGTTCAAGGAACACAACCGCCTTGGCTCCGAAGTCTGCCGCCCTTAGCCAGTTTTCGCCAGAGTTAAAGTCCATTAACACTATGCTTCCGTTAATCTCCTTTCCGCTCATTTCGCGTGCCGTGCCTTTACCAACGTACACCAGCTTCCCAACGATGCCCTCGGGCCCAGTCGGCGACGTCATGAACATCGCGTTCGGCCACACCAGATGCACATCTAACCGCTTGCCGCCAACCTCTATGTAGGCCTCTTCTTCGACCGGGGCCACGACTTTGAAGAGCTGGAGCTCTGGGCTGTAGCCCATGTCTCTTAATCGCCCGACGATGTACTCAACTGCCCTATAGTAACCTTCGTACCCAACAACTCTCGACCCGAACGATGTAAGATCTTTGGCGTACTCGATGACCCTTGAGAAGTTCATCGATGAGGCCACACCTACACCGTAGCTCGTCGCATCATTTTGCACCGCCGCAGCATAGCTGAGCGATGCGAGCACCATTAAAGCAATTGCGAGGAGTGCGAACGACTTCACGTGGCTCACCACGGCCATAACCAGGAGGACTTAGCAATAAACAATCCGGCGATCGAAATGCCGATCACTATCCCGTAGCCGGCCATTAGGCCAGCTGCCACGACCGGTCGCATCTCCCCCCACCTCTCCTTGCCGAAAACCCTTGCAAAAGCTAAGTTGCTGATCACCGATGAAATAAAGACGGAGGTGGCGTAAGGCGTAAGCGTCATGGCTCCGACGACGAAGCCAGGCCCTGAGAGAGGGACCCTGAGGTAGATTCTAGCAGCTTCAAAGAAGGAGATTGCCGCGGCTCCTATGCCGATACTCGACAGTAGCACGTATGGGTCAATCCTAACGCTTCTTGTCACAAGTAGGGAGTCTCCTATCGCTATCCTTGCCCAGTCGAAGAGGGTGAATGGGTAGACGCTGCTCGGTATCGGCGCGATTCTCCAGAAAAGATCCAGCGACAGCAGGCCGAGCAATTGTGTAACCACGAACGCAATGATTGCCGCTTTGACGAGGTCCATCGGCTTCGTCTGCGTAAGGTAGGCCGCACTCATTATGTTCGTTAACCCGGGCGATTGAGTGCCAGCTAGAACTGGCATGATTACCCACCCCGGGTAATCTCGGTAATCCGAGAAATAAACAAGGGTATGCCACAGGTAAGGCAACGAGATCGAGAAGCCCGTCTCGCCAACAGCTGCTGTTGATGCCACTCCGATAAGGAAGCTCAACCCGATGGAGTAAAGTAGCGAAATCCACAGCGGGAAGCCCGTGAGAAAACAGTGTATAACCGAGGAAGCGAACGTGCCAACGAAGTACATGCTGAGTAAGACGCTCATCGGTGGGTAGCCTCTGCTCTCTGCGGGCACTCTAACCGCCCTAACCAGGGCGGCGAAGGCCTTAGCTATGCTCTTCCTGAACCTAATAACCATGACAAGGGCGAGTGCTAGCGCGAAGCCTATCTGGGGGGCGAACCACACCCTGAACATCGAACGCTGCCATATTAGTGCGATCCCCATCCCCCTACCATACTCGGATGCCCACTCTGGGAAAGCGGAGGGGGCTAGCTCAAGGACTAGCCAGTTGCCGAGGCCCCACGTTGCTAACGAGCCAAGTATCATGCCGACCGCGGCCTCAAGCGGCACCACAAAACCGCCAGCCCAAGGCGTTAGATCCGTCGCAATGCCGAGCAGCGCTCCAGGCATGTAGGGCTCCGTGATGGGCGTTATGTCGATCCAGGGGAGGGGTATGAACGTTATACCACCTACGTAAGGTAAAGCCACTACGAAGACCGCGTATATCGCGCCGGCTGTTAAGGCTGCCACGAAGAACTTCACTCTATCCGGTCTTCGTTCGGCGAGCGTGTCAACAAGCATCGCATCAATCCTTGAGAATGGGAATGGAAGCCTTTCCACCTCTAGGAAGGTGAAGGAGAGGAGCATGAACATCGCGAGCTCTGCTACGAGGTAAAGGGCGGTGAAAGCCAAGTAGACGGAAATCGGTTTTACGAGGTCAAGGTGGAATAGCGTCCTTTCGAAGTAAGCCGACGAGCCTAGCGGCGGGGCTAACCAGTCGGGGACGCGAAGGGGTATGGGCGTACCGTCGATTGTGTAAGCCCAAGTAATCGGGTTCTTAACGTAGAACATCCTAAATATCACCCAGTAGAAGCCGATGCCGGCTGCGTTCGCCGCAGCTATTAGGCTCGACGCCTCGTAGACGATGAAGAGTTCCTGCTTCGAAAGCGGCTCACCGAAGATTAGCGCCAGTTGGCTGGCCAATATAGCTATTATGAATGCTGCGGAAGCAGCTAGCGTACCCCCAGCGAGCATCGACAAGTAAATCGAAGCCGGGACTACGATGGCCGCTCCCATTAAAAGCACTAACACAGATCTCCAAGTGAGTCCGCCTTTGAAGCTAGGCGAGCTGCTCACACCCGCTAATCTGTTAAGAACGTATAAATACTTAGCCCATCAGGCGGCTCTCGTGGACGTTGACACCTTGCTTAGGCTCCTCGGCCCTTCGCGGGTTGGAGGGGTCGAAAAGTACGGTGGCTTTATTCTGATAAAGCCGCCAGCTAGCGAGGCAGTAATTAGGGTGGAGAGGGAGAAATTGGCCTTTTTCTCGAGCGAACTCTCCTGGAGCTTCACCGCAGTCATCGACGCTGAGGTTAGGTGCAAAGCGCTAGCTGTCGCGAGGGTGAAAGGGTTACTCAAAAGGCGGTTAGAGTGGGAAGTGAAATGCGACGAGTGCGGAAAATTCGAAGAAACACTAAAAGAGGTTTTAGGTGATGAAGGAACACGATTAACTCTAAAAGCAAAACCCGATGTTATAGAAGTTAAGGTAAACGGTGGAATTCACGTAAAGGTTTCGAAAGTTCTTATTGAACTTGATGCAAGCTCCCTAAAGCTTTGCTACGATCTTTCCTTAAGAGTATGTACATCACTTGCCGAAAGGCTCATAAAAAGGTAACAGGAGAAAGAGGGGAAATAAAGAAAAAATATTGTGTTTTTGTTTTTGGTTATGGAACGTATAGCACTGCAAACCTGGGCGCTACCACGGTGACTACGTGAACGATCATGGGCACTATCACTAGGGCGCCGTAACCGATTGCCACGCCAGCTGCAATTGGCGTAACGTATCTTTCGAAGCGCGCTGCGCCGAGGACCCTTACGAAGATTAGTTTAACAACTAGGGCAACCAGGGATGCAAGCCACATGAACTCCATCAGCCAGAAAGCTGGAATGGCGGCGACCGGGTTTATGATGAATGCGGGCCACCTCATCCTGATGAAGTAGAGGCCGAAGGCTACGAGAATCCCTATCACTGTCCAAGCTGCTATGTGTTCATTGGGTATCGTGAACGCCTCCATCGAGGTTATCCCCTTTGAGGCGGTGTACCAGGTGATGTAGCTGGCGTAACCGGTTAAGGCAGATTTCGACAGCCCGACGTGGTTCGCGAGCCATAGCGCTGTGATCGTGGCTATGAGGGAGCATAAGACGGCTGTTATAATGGTTATGACGAGGGAGTCTTTCAAATTCGTGCGCGTTCTCCTAACTACATAGTAGTAGTTGGAGAGGAACCCGCTGCTCAACGGGAAGTGCCTCGGCGTCCACTCGCCCACCAGAGTTATAGCGGTATCTGTCATGAGCCAACCGACACTCCTAGTTGGGATCTCGGTCCCCCACAGCCACCCAGCGCCAGCCGGGTAAAGCCAGTAGAACGCGTACGCCCAGTAGCACGGGTCGTGCCACCAGACTTCGGCCATAACCCTCGCGTGACCTATCTGCCAGATGAACCATGTAATGAGGAGGAGCAGAGCTGCGACAACTGGAACGCCGACCGCTGACCAGAAGACGAGGAAGAAGACCGCTGAGCCAATTAATCCCCAGCAAACAAGCTTTAACGATAGGCCGTCTTCGATTACTTCCGCTCCCTTAACTGCAGCAAAAAGTCTCCTCAGCCTGTCCCTCGCGATCCACAGCGAGTACAGGGCTACTCCTGTAGCTAAGCCGGCCGTGGCGAAGAAGCTGTAGGGGAACGGAGGCCTGTAGCCGAACCACCAGTTGCTCCAAGTCTCTACACCGGGCTGGTAAGGTAGCACACCGAGCCTAACGCCGAGCGGCTGGTAGAGTAAGCCGAAGATGACCCAGATTAAGAATCCGGTCCACAGAACGTCGAAGGGAACGAGTAGGAACAGCATCGCCTGGTGTATGATGAAGGTCGCCTGGGCGTGGGCTCCGGGGCCGAAGACGGCCGGGATGAACATGAAGCTCATTGGCATCTCGCCCCACTGGAAAGCCCCGCCAACCGGGATCGCCGGTATAACCTCGGCGAGTATTGGAGCTCCACCAATCAGTAGCCCAGCGATGAAGGCGGTCCAGAAGATCTTAGTCTCGCTCCTCTTGAAATCGAAGAGCGGGCTTCGCTCACCTTCGGAGCTTTGGGAGATAATGTACGTCGTCGGTATCGCCATGGGGAAGGTCAGGCGCTCGATCTCGACCCACTGGTAACCGATGATCCCATAAACGATGAATGTGACGAGGAGGAGCCATGTGAGGGACGAAAGCCAGATGAAGAGTATCGCGCCAGTCCAAGCACCCCAGTTCACGACTTCGCCGGGAAGCTTGCCCCGCCACGCCATCTCGATTACAACCGGGTCCTTTGGCCAAACGTAGGCTGGAAGTAGTTCCCGAAAGACCGGTTGATAGGGCATGTTATTAGTGGCATGGACGAGGAATTGCACAGTGTTTATTTGGAACCTCCCGAAGCCCTCAAAGCCCGCCCCGATGGGCAGGTAGGCTTTACCGATTATCGCAAAGAACGGTAGCAGCAGTATCGCTAGCTCCTGCGGCGTGAGCTTCCACTTCTTGTTTACCCTGCCTATGAGCTCGTTGATCAGTATCACGAAGATGAACGGTATCATCAACGACTGGTAGAGTCCCGTCTTATCCGTCAGGAAGTAAATCATTGTACTGACCGGCGTTAGGATGAAGATCGCAGCCAAGCTCAGTATCAGCGCCCTGGTCGTTAAGCCCTTTACAACTTCGACCCGCGCCTCCGTCGCTTGGCTTGCCATGTTTATGCTCTTGTCAAACATACTTATAAACATTATCTGAGGGTTTTATAAGGACGCAAACTTAATTTATTGCTTCGAGTAAAGCCCGTGGTTGACGTCGAGCTAATCCACCCACCAGTCGACGTCGCAGCTATTGCCGGGGGGAAACAGCCCTCCTCTGAGTACCCCCTCATGCCAATGGGCCTCTTTTCGATCGCCGACTACCTCGATCGGCTCGGCGTAGAGGTGAAAGTAACCAATTTGGCACTGGAGAGGCTCACCCACCCGTACGCGCCGCTCCGCAAGCTTCTAGCTAAGCCCGAGGCTAAGATTGTAGCGATAAGCCTCCACTGGTTCGTACACACCTATGGTGCCCTCGAAACAGCTAAGCTGGTTAAGGCATTGAACCCGGACGCGAAGGTCGTTCTAGGCGGCTTTACGGCTTCCTTCTTCGCCAGAGAGATCCTAGAGCGGTACAGCTACATCGATGCAGTTGTGCTCGGCGAAGGGGAGGAAACTATGCTGGAGCTAGCTCAAAGCGAGAGGTGGAACGAGGTGATGGGTGTAGCGACGAGAGAGGGGAGGAAGGTCAGGTGGACCGAGCGCGAGCCCGTGAACGACCTGGAGAAGTACTGCTTCACGAACGTTGAAATCTACGATAAGTGGCAAGTCTACCTCAAGTGCAGCCCGAGCGGTTACTCCCCCACGAGGAGGCCATCCTTCTGGCTCCCCGTAGCTCGATCCTGCCCGATGAATTGCGCATACTGTGGAGGGGGGCTGGAGGGTTACAAAGCCGCTATGGGGAGGAGCAGGCCGATCGTGAGGAGCCCGGGGCGCCTAGCAGAGGACGTGTCAACGCTCGTTGGTGAGTATAAAGTCGAGGTTGTCAAGCTAAGCCACGACCCCCTCATCTGGGGCGAGCATTACTACGTAGAACTAATGGAGGAGATCTCGAGAAGGGGGGTGGACGCCAAAGCATACTGGGACCTGACATACCTTCCAGGCGAGGAGTTAGTGAGAAAAGCCCTGAGGGCGTTTGAGGGCGGAATATGCTGGGGACTGTCCATTGAGACTACGAACGATCGAGTGAGGCTGGGGATAGGCAGGCCCTACGCTATGGCGGATATCGAGCGCTTCCTGCCGATAGCTCAAAAGCATGACGTGACCCTTGACGCGTACTTCCTGGTTGGCTTACCGTGGTCTACGAAAGAGGACGTCAACAACGACATGAAGTACGCGGTTGAGGTTATGAGGAAGTACCGGAATGTTTACGTAGTTCCGCCGTTCCCCTACACGATGGATCCGCACGCCCCCATGGCTCTGAGGCCCAGGGACTACGGCTTGAGGAAGATCTGCAGCTCCGTCGAGTGCTACAGGAGATTGGTAAAAAGCGAGAAATGGGAGGACTGGGTAGTGCATGAGTCTGAATACTTGACCAGGAAGGAGATAGCGTCCCTGACGAGTAAGTTCTTCAAAATGCTAGTAGAGGCGTACAGGAGCGGCGAGTTCAACGAGAATATCTCACGTCGCTACTCGTTCGAGCATGAAGGGATCCTGGTGGAGCCGTTCCGGTGGTGGGGATGAAGCGGTTAATAGTTTACGCGCTTCTTGTGTCCCTTGCCTTAGCTGGTGCGGAGCCATCAGTGCTGGTGCTCGTGGATAAAGCTTACGCCACACCGGGCTCGAGCGTGGATGTTGCGGTTCTCTTGGCAAACCTTTCAGGTGTGAAGTCGATAACAGTTAGGTTGCTACAGGGCCAAGAGGTGTTAAGCCAAGTAACGCTCCCAGCGGTCGACAAAGCCGCCATCGCCCTCCAAGCTCCGAATGAACAGGGGGTTTACGAAATCGAAGTCCTCGCCAACTCATCGGAGATCGCAACTTTGGCGAGGGTCAGAGAGCCGCTGCCAGTGGTTAGCGAGAGCTCGTGGGGGGAGCCGCTCTTGCTCGCCTTTGTTTGGCACTGTCACCAGGGCATAAACATGTTGCCCGACGGCACCTTCCACGGACCCTGGGCCTTCTACCACGTCTACTCAAACGAGTTTGAACCGTACTACGGGAGTGGCGCTTATGCATTGCATGCGACGCTCCTGGAGAAGCACCCCTCGATCAAGGCCACCATCAATTGGTCACCAAGCCTTCTATGGCAGTGGCTGTACGCAACTCGGTTTGGGTATGTCGACGGCACTCGCTCAACCTATGTGGACCCAAGCTCTGCGGAGGTCATGGCAGTCAGGCGATTGCTCGGGCACCTGAAAACATTGGCAGCTGAAGGTAGGATGGAGGTTCTCACCAGCTTCTTCAACCACCCGATACCGGGCTACGTAGCTGAGAGGTTTGAATGGGGGATCGATGCTCTCTCCGAGGAGTTGGAGTGGGGGTTCGCGGTGACGAAGCTGGCCTTCAACTTAACGCCAAAGGGTGTCTGGATCCCGGAGATGTTCTTTTCAATGAAGTTGCTTGACCTGCTCCACCCGGCTGTGTCGTATATAGTGCTGGATGCTCGCTACCACCTTTCTGCCTCCGAGGGAGACGTAGGGACCCCCTACGAGGTATACGTACTTAGAGCGGGGGAGCGTGAACTGGCGGTCTTTTTCAGGGATTCTGAGCTATCGGATTTCATTAGCTTCTCAGTGAACCCGACGAGCGGGGAGGAGGCCTACGCCTTAGCTAGGAGGTTCGTCGCGAACGTCATCGCCCGCAGGCTCACGCACCCAAGTGCTCACGTCGTAGTCGTAGCAGCTGATGGGGAGAACTGGCTCCTAGGCAACAGTTTAAAGGCTGTCTTCTTCGACGCAGCGCTAAGCCTCCTCGAGAACTGCTCAAGCTTAGTGAGGACGGCAACCCTCTCCGAGGTGCTTTCAAGTTCGCCGCCACAGAGGACGCTGGTGCGGATCCCAACCACCAGCTGGGCTGGTGGGGACTGGGTATGGACGTCGCGCTCCGAAAATAAGCTTCAGTGGAGCCTGATCAACGATGCTGGGAGGCGGTATGTATCTATCAAGCGCAGTTGCCCAGATACAGCTCTCTCCACAGCTGCAGCGTTCTCCCTGTTCATGGCTTTGAACAGCGACGTAATTCACATCGAGTACGTAATGCCAAAGCACACCGATGCTTGGTGTAAGCAACTCGAAATGATCTGCAGAAGGGGTAAAGCTGAGGCGGAAAAACTGCTCCAGAGGCACATGACTCCGGACCTCTCGAGCCTAAACGTTCTCATCGACTGCGTAGCATGCAAACCCTCGCTGTTTGAGAACGCCCCCCAGCTCGCGGCCGCCTTGGTAGTCGCGATTGCCGTCCTACTTGCTTATAAACTACAGAAGAAGTTGAATAAAAATTAGTTAACTTTATTTATTGCATTATTTCGCACTCTAACTTGAAACCGCGGCGTTCGTCAAGGACCTTAAAAGCGGGCTTGCCCTCTAGTTCGGCTACCCCTTCGTCAGGCTCATCCAGTGAGGTGAGCCTACCCAATTCAGCGCCGTCCTTAAGCGCTTTCCCAACTTTCCCTACCCCGTGAAGGACGACCACGATATACCCCCTGCCGGGATCGAAGTTCCCCCTCCTTTCCCCCACCTCGATGGTCAACCGGCCATTTCTCAGGCTAACGGAAACTTCTCTCAAAGCGTACACGCCATCGACGTATTCCAGGGTCTCTCCATCGTCCTCGTAGAGAGTGAAGCTGCCGTCTCCAGCGTAAACGTGCAGGTAGAGGGTATCATGCTTACTCTCGCCCACGTATTCCTTCGCCGCCAACATCGGTAGTAACGAGCCGGCCCTAACGAATAGGGGAACCTTATCGAGGGGGGCGTCGACCAAGTAGCGAGCAGGCCCCCTATATACTCTATCGCTCCAGAAGTCATACCACACACCAGCTGGCAAGTACACCTCCTTGCTTCTTGCGCCCTCTTTGAGGACCGGAGAGACGAGGAGGAAGGGGCCTAGCATGAACTCGTCGTCGATTTGGTAGGTTTCCTCATCGTCAGGGAACTCGAAGAGGAGGGGGCGCATAACTGGGTACCCCTTGACGTAGTGCTCGTAGAAGAGTGAGTAAATGTACGGCAACAGCTTGTACCTGAGCTCCAGCACCATCTTCACTGCCTCCTTCGCGGCGGGCCCGTGGAACCACGGCTCGTGGTCGTAGCTTCCAGCGCACTGGTGGTTCCTGCAAAGCGGGGTGAAAGCTGCGACTTGATACCAGCGGACAAGCAACTCAGGAGACGGCCTGCCGAAGAAGCCGCCCACATCGGCTCCGACGAATGGAACGCCGCTGAGGCCGAGGGAAAGCAGCATCGGGATTTGGAGCCAAATGTGCTCCCAGTCGGCGGTGTTGTCACCCGTCCACTTGGAGGCGTACCTCTGGATGCCAGCGAATCCAGCCCTTGTTAAAATGAATGGCCTCCTGTTCGGCTTGAGGCGCAGCAAACCCTCGTAAGTTGCTTGCGCCTCCAAGAGCGCGTAAACGTTGTGAACCTTGGCGTGCGGACCATCGGCGTGCAAAGCCTCGACCTTCATCGTCTTTGTCGGCTCATCGAAGATCGATGGCTCATTCATGTCGAGCCATATCCCGTCAACCCCCTCATCGATGAGCGCTTTGAACATGTCCCCCCACCACTTCCTCACTTCCGGCTTAGTGAAGTCGGGGAAAGCGCATAAACCCGGCCACACCCTCCCAATGTAGAGATCGCCATTCGGCATCTTGCAGAAGTAGTCACCTGACACTCCCTCCTTGAAAGCCTCGTAGGTGGGATCTAGCTTAATGCCGACGTCGACTATTGTGACAACCTTGAAGCCCATCTTGTGCAACTTCTCGATCATCTCGCGCGGTTTTGGGAACCTCTTCCTATCCCACGTGAAAAGCCTGTAACCGTCCATGTAATGAATGTCGAGGTAGATAGCGTCACACGGGATCCCCTCCTTCCGGTAGCGTTCAGCGATTTCGATCACCCGCTCTTGCGGGTAGTAGCTGTACCTCGACTGCTGGTGGCCTAACGCCCAGAGGGGCGGCAGGGGCATCCGACCGGTTAACTGTGTGTAACGTTCGACGACTTCCTTCACCGAGGGGCCGAAGATCAGGTAGAAATCGAGCTGGCCACCCTCGGCCTCAAAGCTCCACCACTCCTCGGATGTAGCTCCGAGGTCGAAGGTAGATTTGTAGGGGTTATCAAAGTAGACTCCATACGCCAGCCCCTTCCGCACAACAATCACGAATGGGATGCTCATGTACAGCGGATCGGTACCAGTGCGGTAGCCGAATGC
This sequence comes from uncultured Thermofilaceae archaeon, assembly GCA_938036345.1. GTDB lineage: Archaea > Thermoproteota > Thermoprotei > Thermofilales > Thermofilaceae > CALHPJ01. Next base: position 77,019 of record CALHPJ010000005.1, read on the forward strand.
ATCAGTGTTCCACATCGTCACCCTACATCTACGCCTGTCGAGAGGGAAAGCCTTCTCCCCTAGGCCGTAGAAGTGGTCGTCGAGGTGGAGCCTCATGCGGCACTTTACCTCGTACCCACCCCACCTAGATGGTAGCCAGCTCACGCTAGGCTCGTAAGTGGAGCAAACATAGCGCCCTTCGGCATCAAGCACCGTGAAGCCGAACGGCTCTTTGCGCACCCTTACAGTTAGCTTGGAAGTCCTCAATTCGACGGTGTCGCCTAGATCCCCAACGGTGATCTGAGCTTCACCCCGTCGCGTGACAGCGTAAGATTCCTCTACGAACTCCCCATCGGGAGCCAACGTCACACGAATGATCTCCGGAGCGGCCGCCGCAATTCTTAGCTTCGGCCCGCCGCAGTCGAATGTTGCAAAATTTAGACCTCGCTCAAAGCTCCTCACGCTTCCCAACTTACATTGACCTCGGTCTTCAGACACGGTGGTTTTTAGAGCTGGTGGGTAATAAAGTGTGACTCTTCGCCCTGGCCCTGGATCGAAGCAACACCGCTGCTTGCAAGACGCTCCAACCGCGGTAAGAGGGGGCGTCCGCGCTCGGCGGAATACAGGGGCACGTGGCATCCCGCTTGACTAAAGCTCCCGGCGCCGAGCTTAGCGGTGCAGGCTCAGGTCCCTCTTGACAGGGAGTACTATGCCGAGGTGAGCAACGGTGAAGTCCGACTCCGCCAATCTGTTGGGAAAGCTATCGTCGCCGATTTGGACGGAGAAGCTGGCGATGAGCCAAGCCGTGACCTCACTTAGCGTCGGGTATGTATTCGAACGAACAGAGTTGCATCAACCGCAAGTCACCAATAGAGTGGAACGATCGTAGGAGTAGCTGAGGTGCGAGAGCCTTAGCTGCAAAAGCGGTTAATCTCCTGCGCCCATCCGTTGCCCGTCAGTCGAGCTGTTAACCGCAACTCGGTTTAGGCTTCGCTGGAAAGGCACAGTGCTAAGCTTTCAGTAAAGTCCCAGCGGCTCCGGCCATCGTGAGGGTTATCAAAGGGGATTCTCGTGTCCAATTCTAGTTGAGCATTAAGGTTTATAACTTCATTCACCGATTTTTTCATTTTGATGAGCTTTCGGCTTGTAATCGCCCTCCTAATGGTCGGAGCAGCTGCGTGCCTCGTTTACTGTTTGCCGGTCGCTGTGAAGAACGTCGCTGACGTTCCACTTAACGATTACGCCGTCTTCTTTATCGTGGAGCGGGAACTGCTTGGCGAATGGGTTGACCCGGCTTCGGTATGTGCCTTCGACCCATTAGGTGGAAACTTGCCGTTGTGGGTCGTACCCGAGACCCTGAAGGGGGAGAAGCTAACCGTGTACGTTAAAATCCAATACTTGGGGCCGGGCCAGCAAGTAACGGTTCGCCTGGAGCCGGGCCAGTGCGTTCAAAACCCCAAAGAGGTGTTCACGTTTTTCGACGACTTCACTACGCTCGACCCCAGGGTTTGGGTCACGTTCGCAACGCCGATGGTTTACGACGTAAAGGTGGTTGGCGGCGCGGCGGAGGGTAAGGGCCTTTACATTTCCGGAACGTACATGGCGCCACAGCAATACGTGCAAGTCGTTTCGTCGCAGCCGTTCACACCACCCTTCGCAGTCGAAGCGCTAGTCACGCCGATGACTGCTTACGACCACGATGCAGGCCTGGACTTGCGGGAGTACGGAACCGAGGGGGCTCATCCCTCCGAGGCTCGGGGGGCCTACATACACGCTTGGGGTTGGGGGGTCTCAGGTGAACAAGAGGGGAGGAGGGGTAGGTTCACTTGGTACAGGCTAGCCGGCCCGCCCGGCAGTCCCACCTATTACTGGGATGTGACGGTGTGGGATGAAGGCGGTTCATCGCCAGTCTTCGACGCAAACGGGACTTTCCTGTTTAGGATCGGGGTTTCAGCAGACGTTGTGAGGTACGAGGTTTGGCAGCTGGAAGCCCAGGGGTTAGCCAAACTCCTCGGCCACACATTTAAACCGGGGATTGCAAATGAATCAGTTATCGCTTTAGTACAGGAGTGCGGAGGGGCGTATAACTTCACTCAGAAAGCACTGTTCCGCTGGATCCTCGTTAGACCCTTCGTTTGGCCGGAGCCGAAGGTAGCCGTTGGGGCTGAGGAAGTCAAGGAGAGCCCACTAGAGCCGTTAATCGAGTTCCTGAGCAAGCCGACAAATCTAGTACTCACGTTGTGGGGCGCAGCGGTTATCGTGCTAACGCTCGTGCTTATCTCAAAGTCGCGGAGAAGGGGGTAGGCGGTTCTCGGCCCGGCCGTTCAGGCGGCTGAAGGTCGCGCGATCGTAGCTCACCGGCCGCCGTCTAAATGCAACCTTTACGCAAAGCGCTCTCGAACTCGCGAAGCATACCAATAGTTGGCGCGCTCCATGCCTGCAGCTTAAGCTGGGATGATAAAATCAAAGCGTTTTCCCGCCCATTGAGCCGATTTACGGCTTGAACACCATGGGGTTCTCCACGGTAAACCGGCCGGTTAACCTAATGTCCCTCGATGACGCCCCCACTCTGACTTCGTACTCCCCCGCCTCGACCAGCCACACGCCCTGGGACTCGTCGAAGCTTGCGAGGGATTCGATGCCGATAGCCACCTCGATCCTCTCGCCTTCGCCCGGGTTGAGCAGCTTCGTCTTCTTGAAGGCTTTAAGCTCCTGGAGCGGCTTGTCGACCCTACCCTTCGGCGCCTTCACGTACA